>NZ_JBHLZU010000011.1:0-319432 GCF_042429765.1 Allokutzneria oryzae
CGCCGATGATGGCGGGTTCCAGGGCTGAGTAGTCGTAGTCCAACTCCGGCAGAACGTAGGGGGCCATCTGATGATCTCCTCATCCTCGACAACGCTGACGAGGAGATCATCAGACCTCCACTTCGCTTGAGGTCAAGCGTGACGGCCGACACCCAGGCGGCGCAGCCAGAACTCGTCGCTGCCCTGGCCGAGCTGGTCAAGACGACCGCTGAGAACGTAGATGCCGCAGCGCCCGCGCGCCATCGTGGTCGGCGCCGGGTCGCTCCACGCCTGCGAGGCGGTGAGCGTGGCGGTGGCCCAGTCGTCCTTGGAGGCCAACGTGATCACGCGGTTGGCGGAGGTGTTGTCGATCGCGTGCAGTGCGCCGTCGTGGTCGAGCAGCAGCCCGTCGGGCGCGCCGATCGCCTGGTCCACGGTGACCCGGGAGAGCGCGGTCCCGTCCAGCTTGTACAGCGCGCGCCCGGACGAGTGCGCGATCAACAGGTATCCCTTGGGGTGCAAGACGATTCCGTTCGCGCCGTTGCCGGAGCCCGTCGGCATCAGCCGGTCGTCGCGCAGCAGCACGGTCGCGGGGCCGCTGAGCGGGACCCGGTAGACCGCGCCGCTGTAGGAGTCGGTGACGTACGCGGTGCCGTCCGGCGCGAGCGCGATGTCGTTGCCGAAGTGCTTGCGCGCCGGGTCGAGCGCCCCCAGGTCGTGGTAGGCGATCCGCCCGCCGGTGCGCAGGTCGTAGACGCCGAGCCCGGCGGTCTTGTTCAGCGTCGCCGGTGAGGTCCTGGTGCCGATCGCCACGTCGCCGTTGGCCACGAGGACGCGGCCGCGCCTGACGTCGACGGCCAGCCCCATGGTGGTGATCAGCTGCGGGTCGTCGACGAGCGTGCGCACCGTGCCGTCCGGGTTGGCGACGGAGACGGTGCCGTGCCGGACGGACCCGACCAGGAACCGGTCGCGGGTCGGGTCGAATGCGACGCCCTCGGGGTGCAACCGGGGCGCGGAACCCTGCACCACTTCCGGACAACGTCGGGACTGCTCCGCCGCGGCCGGGGTCGCCGGGACCGCGGTGAGTCCGAGCACGGCCACTGCGGCCAGCCCGGCGAACACGCTTCTCTTCGCCATACCCATCTGCTTAATACCCCTTGTCCCACAAGGGAACCCTTCGCACGGTGGATCAGCTCCGCCTGGTGGGCCGAAGGGCGACGGAGAGCGCGAGCGCTGCGGCCACGAGGACGGCGCCGATGGTGAAGCCGAAGTGGTATCCGCCGAGGAGGGCTTCGCGCAGCGGTTGACCGGACGAGGACAGCGTCGCGGTGCGCGTGGCCGCCAAGACCGCGAGCACGGAGAGTCCGAGCGCGCCGCCGACCTGGGCCGTGGTGTTGACCAGGCCGGAGGTGAGGCCGGAGTCCTCCGGGGTGGCGTCGGACATGGCCAGGCCCATCAGCGCGGGCATCGCCGTGCCGAACCCGACGCCCAGGAACAGCATCGCCGGGAGCACGTCCGCCAGGAAGCCCGCGTCCGCCGGTGCCCGGCCGAGCAGCACCATCCCGGCCAGGATCAGGGCCAGGCCCGCGACCAGCACCGGGCGCTCGCCGAAGCGGGTGTTCAGCCTGGCGGACAGGCCGAGCGAGATCGCGCCGATCGACACCGCCACCGGCAGCATCGACAGCCCGGCCCGCATCGAGTCGTAGCCGAGGACCCGCTGGAGGTAGAGCACGACCAGGAACTGGAAGCCGAACATGGCCGCGATCAGCAGGACCTGCACGAGGTTGGCGCCCGCGACCGTGCGCGAACCCAGGATCCGCAGCGGTAGCAACGGGTTCGCCGCTCGCGCCTGGCGCACCAGGAAGCCGGTCAGCAGCGCGACCGACAGCGCGCCGAAGCCGAGGGTGTGCGCAGAACCCCAGCCGTGGCTCTCCACCTCGACGATCGTGTACACCCCGAGCATCAGCGACGACGTCACCAGCGCCGCGCCGAGGACGTCCGCGCCCCTGCCGAGACCGATCCCGCGCTCGCCGTCCAGGAACCGTGCCGCGGCGAGGAAGGTGGCCACCCCGATCGGCACGTTGATCAGGAAGATCCAGTGCCAGCTTGCGGACTGCGT
Organism: Allokutzneria oryzae; assembly: GCF_042429765.1. Classification (NCBI taxonomy): domain Bacteria; kingdom Bacillati; phylum Actinomycetota; class Actinomycetes; order Pseudonocardiales; family Pseudonocardiaceae; genus Allokutzneria; species Allokutzneria oryzae. Next base: position 2,099 of record NZ_JBHLZU010000011.1, read on the forward strand.
CAGCACCCCGCCCGCGAGCGCGCCGATCGAGCCGCCGGAGGCCTGGACGAAGCTGAACACGCCCAGGGCCTTGGCGCGCTCGCGCGGCTCCGGGAACAGCGTGACGATCATGCCCAGGATCACCGCCGAGCTGACCGCGCCGCCGACGCCCTGGACGAAGCGGGAGACGAGCAGCACCTCGGGGCTCCACGCCAGGCCGCACAGCACCGAGGCGACCGTGAACACGGCGAGCCCGCTCAGGAAGACCCGCTTGCGCCCCAGCAGGTCGCCGAGCCGCCCGGCGAGCAGCAGCAGGCCGCCGAAGGGGATCAGGTAGGCGTTGACCACCCAGGCCAGGCCGGACGGGGTGAAGCCGAGGTCGCCCGCGATCGCGGGCAGCGCCACGTTCACCACGGTCTGGTCCAGGATGATCATGAGGGTGCCGGCGCACAGCGCGGCGAGCGAGAGCCACCGAGAGCGGACGGCGAGGGTTTCCACGGCGCTGACCTCCATAGGTGCACGACTTGTTACGGAGGCCATGCTCTGTGACTATGGGGATCCGCGGAAGGAGGCACTTTCATGTCCCAGAGGAACATCGGTGTGACCCACCAGGAGTTCGTCGAGGAGGCGTGTCCGATCGTCGAGGTCATCGACCACGTCGCGGGCAAGTGGAGCATCGGCGTCCTGGTCGCGGCAGCGCACGGCCCGGTCCGGTTCACCGAGCTGGAGCGGCTGGTCAACGGCATCAGCAGGCGGATGCTCACGCTGACCCTGCGCAAGCTGGAGCGCGACGGACTGTTGGTCCGCACGGTCTACCCGACCGTTCCGCCCAAGGTCGAGTACACCTTGACGGACATGGCCCGCGAGCTCCACGAGTCCCTGGCGTCCCTGGTGGACTGGGCGGAACGCCACCGCACCGCCATCACGGCGGCCCGCCGCACCTACGACGCCACCACCACGCCCTGACAACCTGCCATTCGCGGGCTTATGGACGTGTTCGGCGCTGCCGAGAGGTCCATAAGCCCGCGAATGGCTGTCATGACAGGGGGGCGGGTAGGTCGTGGTGGGGGGAGTTCCAGCCGGAGAGCTGGATGTGGGGGACCTTGCCGCCCAGGTCGGAAACCCGGTACTCGACGGTGAGCGTGGTCTGCTCGCCGGGCCAGAGGGTGACGTAGTTGTCGCTCCAGGTGGCGGGCGTGACCTGGTTGCCGCCGGGTCCCTGGCGCAGGCTGGCGCGCTGGAAGAACGCCACGGTCTTCGAGTCGTTGCGCAGGGTCACCTCGGTGGTGATCTTGTCGCCGCGCACCCGCGACCTGGTGTCCTTGGTGGACAGCCGGGTGGCCGGAAGGTCCTGGAGCCCCTTCATGTCGCCGTACTCGACGGTGGGGGAGTGCCACCAGGTGACCTTGCTGTGGTCCACCTTGTCGTCCTTTGTGGACAGTGCGTAGACGTTGCGGTCAACGACCTTGCCCGCCTTGTCCTTCAGCACCAGCCGGACGAAGTACGCGCCGTCGACCCCGGCGGGCTTGGCCACGGTCATCGCGCGCACCGAGGCGTTGGCCTTCGCGGTGACCTGCTTGCTCTCCGACGAGAGCACCTTGCCCGCGAGGTCGAGCGCCGCGGCCTCCACGGTCAGCCCGGCCACGTCGTCCAGCCCGGTGTTCACCAGCGCGATCGAGCGGTCGTCGTAGGAGTACTGCGCGTGCAGCGGCCGAAGCCCCTTCTTGGCGCCGAAGTACGACCCGTTGGTGCCCATCTCGTAGTCGTAGAGGTGCCAGTACAGCGTCGGCCACGCGTTGTTGAGCATCCAGTAGATGACGCCAGTTGACGGCTTCTCCGTCGCGGAGAAGTCCCGGCCGTAGGCCTCGAACTGCGCGCGGTTGGCCTCGTAGTTGGACAGCTGCGCCTTGCGGAGGAAGTCCGCGCGGTCCTTGATCGGCCCGTAGCGGTTGGTGATCGCGGTGGTGAGGTCGGTCAGCTTCGAGAAGACCTCCTTCTTCGCCAGGTGGTAGTGCGCCTGGTCGGGCTTGCGCCAGAGGTCGTCGATCTCGGCCTCGGTGAGGAACTTCCGCAGGCTGTCCAGCTCCGGGATCATCGGACCGGGTCCGACCTCGGACGCGAAGCCGTAGTTGCCGCCGTTGCGCTTGTCGTACCAGTAGTTCGGCGGGATCCACCAGTACGGCCCGTCCATCTTCATCCCGGCCTCGCCCAGGATCGGCGGGGGCTGCTGGGAGGACGGCCTGCGCGCTGCGGAGGGCATCACCGGCACCCGGAAGTCGACCTTGTGGAAGGCGTCCAGGTAGAGCTTCTCGATCGCGGCGGTGGCGTAGTTGTCGCTGCCGATGAAGAACGCCAGGATGCTGGGGCTGTTGACGAACCTGCGAGCCTCGGCCGTTGCGGACGCGGCGGCGACGCGGTTGTCCTCCTCCGTCCACGGGTGGGTGGGGTTCTTCTTCGCCCACGCCTCCCACTTGGTGCAGCACTCCCAGCCGGGCATGAGCATGATGCCCATGCTGTCGGCCAGCTCCAGCAGCTCGTGGTCCTCTTCCTTGCCCTCAAGGCGGATCGTGTTCAGCCCGAGGTCCTTGACGTAGCGCAGCTGGTCGGCGAGGCGGCCGGGCTGTGTGCGCAGGAACAGGTCCGACGCCCAACCGCCGCCGCGCACGCCGAAGTCCCTGCCGTTCACCGTGAACTTGCGGTAGCCCTCCGGCGTCAGGAAGGAGCCGACGTCGCGGATGCCGAACTTGCGGCTCGCCCTGTCGGAGTCGCCCACGTTCATGTTCAGCGTGTACCTGGGCTGGTCGCCGAACTGGGCCGGCCACCACACGCGCGGGTTGTCGATCCGGACCGGTGCGAACTCGACGGTCCTGGTCTCCTTGGGCGCCAAGGTGATCCGCTGCTCGAAGCGGGCGCGCTCGATGTCGCCGCCGACCGTGGTGGTGACGCCGCGGTCGGTGTTGTTGCGGACCTCTGCCTTCACGGTCACGTCCGCCCTGCGCATGTCGGGCAGGTGCAGCTTCGGCAGCGCGCGCGGGTCGAGCAGCGAGACCGGGCCGGTCGTCGTGAGGTTCACGTCGCGCCAGATGCCCATGTTGTTGTCCGGGGCGACCGGGCTCCAGTCCAGGAAGCTGACCGTGAGGTCGCGGAACGGGTCGGCGGGCATCGCCTTCACCGCGAGCGCGTTGCGGCCGGGCCGCAGGAGGGCGGTGACGTCGAACTCCTGCATCGGGTACGCGCCGACGACCTTGTCCGTCCCGGCGAGCTTGGTGCCGTTGAACCACACCTCGCCGCGCGAGATCACCCCGCCGTTGAGCCGCAGGAAGGTGTGCCTGCCCGGCGTGGGTGTCGCGGTCAGCTCGCGGCGGTACCACCAGGGGACCTGGAAGTCCTTGGCATCGGCCTTCTGCAGGTTCGTCGAGTAGTTGACGTCCGGGTACTTCTTGTTGGCGATGAGCCCGGCCATCACGGTCGAGCGGGCGGGCACCCGCAGCCAGTCCCGTTCCGGGAAGCCGGGAACGGAGATCCGGTCGCCCTCGACGACGAGTCCTGCCGAGGTGCGCATACGCCAGTCCGGCACGGTTGCCGTCTGACCGGGGGCGGTTGGCGCGCTGAAGCCCGCCGCTCGCTCGTCCTGCCACGCGAGCGCGGCGGGGACGGGTGCGAGCAGCGCGACGCCGAGCGCGGCGGCGAGCCAGGGGGCCTTGCGTCGGAACATGAGCGGCACTTTTCCCGCGTGAACCGATTTCGACAAGGGTCCTAACGAAGTAAATCTTTAACCCACCCGGTGCGCCGCTCGTCCGGAGCGGCGCACCGGGTTGAAGTGCGGTTCAGCGCAGCGGCGCGGCCACCTCCGACTTCGGCACGTTGTGCCCGGAGAGCTGCACGTGCGGGACCTTGCCGTTGAGGTCGGCGACGCGGTAGTCGGCCTTCAGCGTGATCGACTCGCCCGGCCACAACGTCACGTAGTTGTCGCTCCACGTGGTCGGCAGGACCTCCGCCCCACCGGCGCCCTGGCGCAGCGACGCACGCAGGAAGAACGAGACCTTCCCGCCGCCGCCGTTGTTGGTCACCGTGACCGTGGTGCTCGCCGACTCACCACTGGCGGTCGAGCTCGCCGTCGCGGTCACCGAGCCCTGCGCGAGGCCGTTGAGCCCCTTCAGGTCCGCGTACTCGGTCTGCGGTGTGTGGTACCAGGTCGAAGCCGCGTAGTTGAGCTTGTCCGCCTTCGTCGACAGCCAGTAGACGTTGCGGTCCACGACCGTGCCTGCGGAGTCCTTGAGCAGCAGCCGCACGAAGTAGGTGCTGGACAGGCCGCTCGGCTTCGGCAGCGTGCCGGCGCGGACGGACGCGTTGCCCTTCGCCGTCACCGGCTGCGAGACATCAGCTTTTTGTGCGCCGTCCAAGTTGAACACAGTTGCCTGCACAGTCAGACCGCTGACGTCCTGCAAGCCGGTGTTCATCACGGCCAGCGAGCTGTCGTCGTAGGAGTACTGGACGTGCAGCGGCCGCATCGCGGTCTTCGCGCCGAAGTACGAGCCCGCCGTCGCCAGGTTGTAGTCGAACAGGTGCCAGTACATCGTCGGCCAGGCGTTGTTGAGCATCCAGTAGATGACGCCCGTTGACGGCTTGTCCTGGTCGGACCAGTTGCGGCCGAACGCCTCCAGCTGCGCGCGGTTGACCTCGTAGTTGGCCAGCTGTGCCTTGCGCACGAGGTCTTCCGGGTTGGCGGGCTTGCCGTAGCGGCCGTCCAGCGCGGTGCCCCAGAAGGAGAGCTTGCTGAAGGTGTCCGACGGCGCGAGGTGGTACTGCTTCGCGTTGTAGTCGGTCAGCGCGTTGATCTCGTTGGGGGACAAGAACTTCTTCAGGCTGTCCAGCTCCGGGACGGTCGGGCCGGGGCCGACCTCGGACGCGAAGCCCGACGCACCGCCCTTGTCCTTGTTGTACCAGTAGTTCGGCGGGACCCACCAGTACGGGCCCTCCATCTTCATGCCGGGACTGCCCAGCTGCGGGGAGCTCAGCGCCTTGGCCGAGGAGATCACCGGCAGGTTCCACTCCGCGCGCTTGAGCGCGTCCAGGTAGATCTTCTCCTGGGTGGCGGGCGGGGCGTAGTCGCTGCCGATCAGGAAGCCGATCATGCTGGGGTGGTTGCGAACCCGCCGCGCCTCGCTCTCCGCCGACTCCCCGGCGACGCGGTTGTCCTCCGCGGTGAAGGTGTCGTACTTCTCCCACTTCGAACAGCACTCCCAGCCGGTGAGCAGCATGATGCCCATCCGGTCGGCCATGTCGTACAGCTCGTCGTTCTCCGGCTTGCCCTCAAGGCGGATGGTGTTCATGCCCATCGCCTTGGTCAGCTTCAGCTGGTCCTCGATCTTGCGGAGGTCGGTGCGCAGGAACAGGTCCGACGCCCAGCCACCGCCACGGACCAGGAACGGCTTGCCGTTGACGGAGAACTGCCGCCCGCCCTGCACGAGCTTCGACTCGACCTCGCGCACACCGAAGGTCGTCCTCGCGGTGTCCGAGGCGGCGCCACCGGCGGTCGCGGTCAGCGCGGCCTCGTACAGCGGCTGCGCACCCATCTGGAACGGCCACCACACGCGGGGGTTGTCGAGCTTCACCGTGAACGTGGCGGTCTTGGTCTGCTTGGCGCCGAGGGAAACCGTCTGCCGGAAGCTCTGCCCGTCCACGGTGCCGGAGACCTCGGCGGTCTGCTGCTGGTCGGTGTTGTTGCGCGCGTCCACCTTCACGGTGATGTTCGCGTTGGCCAGGCTCGGCAGCGGGAGGTCGCTGTCCACTCGGAGGTTGCGCAGGGACACCGCACCGGAGCTCGCCAGCGCGACGTCGCGGAACAGGCCCTGGTTGCGGTCGGGCGGGAACTGCGCCCAGTCGATGAAGTGGATGGTCAGGTCCCGATCCGGGTTGACCGAGTCCGCTCGGAGCGCGATCGTGTTGTCGCCCTTGCGGATCAGGCTCGTCACGTCGAACTCGTGCGTCGGGTACGCGCCGATGACCTTGTCTGTGCCCGCGATCTTGGTGCCGTTGAGCCACACCTCACCGCGCGCGAGGATGCCGCCGTTGAGCTTGAGGAAGGTGTGCGTGCCCGGCGCCGGGTCGGCGGTGAACCCCTTGCGGTACCACCAGGGCACCGTGAACTGGGCCGTGTCGACCTGCTTCATGGTGGTCGAGTAGTTGAGGTCCGGGTAGCGGTTGTTGGCGATGAGCCCGGCCATCACGGTCGAGCGCGCGGGGACCTTCAGCCAGTTCACATCGTTGAACCCCGGGCGGGAGATCGCGGCGCCGCCCGCCGTCGCCGTGCGCGAGGTCTGCATCCGCCAGTCGGGGATCGTGCGGACCTCACCGGCCCTCGCGGGGGCTGCCGTGGTGGCGTGCTCCTGCGCGGCGGCCGTGGTCACGGGCAGCAGGGGGACGACGAGGCCCAGGCCGACCACGGCCGCGAGCCAGCGAAAACGTCGGGACATCAGCACTCCTGGCGACCATGGCGGCGGCGGTCAGGGCTAATCCGGTAACACTCTTGCCGGTTTCACGGCGCTTTGACAAGACGTCTTACGAATGAGCTGCCTCGGGGAAAGCCCTTCCCAAAGCTGCCCGCTTTGGGGAAACTCCTGGTCAACCAAACCGCCGCCCCGTGTTTGGGACCAGGAGACTCACTCGATGCTCTCTCGCAGGACGTTCCTCTCCGGTGGTTTGGCTGCGGCTGTCGGCTACCACCTGCTCCCCGCACCGGCGTCCGCCGCACCCGCGCCGGAGTCCCCGTTGTGGCGGGAGTTCGTCCGGACTCCGTACACCCACCCGCAGATCCCCAACGTCTCGTTCGCCGGGTACCGCTACGGCGCAGAGCCACCGCGCGGACCGGTGCGCGCCAACGTGCTGAGCTACGGCGCGAAGCGTGACGGCTCCGCCGACTCCGCGTCCGCGATCAACCAGGCCATCGCCGAGGTCGGCAAGCGCGGCGGCGGCGTGGTCACGTTGCCCGCCGGGACCTACCGCATCGACGACATCGTGCAGATCGGCTACGACAACGTCGTGCTGCGCGGCGCGGGCAGCGGCAAGACGATCCTCTACGGCACGCGCTCCCTGGAACAGATCGTCGGCATCAACCGCAGCCGCTACGGCTCGGAGAACTCCGCGTGGAGCTGGGCGGGCGGCCTGGTGTGGGTGTGCCACCGCGACCGCCACCGCGACCTGGTCGGCGCGATCAAGGCGAAGAAGTGGCCGATGGAGGGCTGGATCGGCAACGAGGGCGACCAGTCCTCGCTGCTCGCAATGGTTTCCGTCGCGGCGAAGCGTGGCGACTTCGAGCTGACCGTCGCCGACGCCGGTCGCCTCAGCGCCGGTCAGCGGGTGTTGCTCCAGGTCGACGACGACGCGAACTACGGTCTGCTCAAGCACATGTGCGGCGACGTCCCCGGCACCGCGGGGTACACGTGGTCGGACAAGGACAAGCTGTTGTCCTACCGTCCGTTCCAGTGGCCGGTGCGCATCGAGTCGGTGCGCGGCAACAAGGTCCGCCTCGAACAGCCGCTGCCGTTGGACGTCCGCCTCGGCTGGAAGCCGCGCCTGACCACGTTGACCCCGCCCGTCGTCGGAGCCGGGGTCGAAGGGCTGACGATCCAGTTCGTCAAGACGCAGCGCCCGGTTCACTTGCAGGACAAGGGTTACAACGGTCTGGTGTTCCAGTGCGCGTGGGACTGCTGGGCCGACGACGTGTCCGTTGTGGACAGTGACAACGGCTTCCTCTTCGTGGCGGCCAAGAACGTCACGCTGCGCAGGACCCGGGTCGCCGGGCGCGGTCAGCACCACTCGTACGCGTGTCGCGAGCAGGCGCACGACAACCTGGTGCAGGACTTCGGCATCGGCAAGTTCACCGAGCCCGCTCCGCCGGGGGCCGGACACCACGGCATCAACGTGGAGGGTCTGTCCTGCGGCAACGTGTGGTCGCGCGGACGGATGGAGGCCGGGACCTTCGACACCCACCGCGGCCTGCCGTTCCACAACGTGCGCACCGAGGTGGAGATCTTCAACGACGGCAACCACGGCGGCAGCGCGAACGCGGGACCGTTGTACGGGGCCAGGTTCACCCACTGGAACGTCAAGGTCACCAACGAGCGCGCGGGCTGCGTGAAGATCGACCACGTCGCCCCGTGCAGCGCGACGGTGGGCATCTCCACGGTGCGCGAGTTCGGCCAGATCGACAAGCCGGACTTCTCGGGCGCGTTGAACTCCCGCCTGGAGAGCTACGGCACCACGGACGTGAACCCACCGAACCTGTACGAGGCCCAACGCCGCCTCCGCACCCGAGGTCGCCGCTGACGGAGCCCGAGGCCGCGTCAAGCGCCTGCGGGGCGGGTACTTGACGCGGTCTTGGTTCGGCCACTGCCGCAGTGCGGGCGACCGAACAGCGCAGAGCGGTTAGCCTGGTGCGATGTCGCTTCGGAAGGCTGTGGACCCCTACGAGCTGCGCAATGCCGTGGCCGAGGTGATGCCGTGGCTGGAGGGCGGGCCGCGGCCGGACCGGAAGGTGCTCGCCGCCGCCGTGCGGCTGAGCCTGCGCTCGCTGGAGCTCACCGCGCCCGGCCACAGCGTCGAGGTGCGCGTGGCCCCGTTCGCCGCCGTGCAGTGCGTTCCCGGCCCCCGGCACACCAGGGGAACGCCGCCGAACGTCGTCGAGACCGATCCGCGCACCTGGCTTGAGCTGGTCGTCGGCCGCGTGGGGTGGGACGAGGCGCTGGAGGACGGGCGCATCGACGCCTCCGGAACCCGTGCCGACGTGTCGCCGTGGTTGCCGTTGCTCCGGTTTGCTCCCTGAGCCGTAAACCGTTGTCCGAAGCCGGTCGCTGAGGAAGAGTGATCCGGTCGTCGGTCGACGGGAGCGCACAGTGTCGGATCAGGTCAGTACCCGGAGCGAGCAGAGCGAACGGCCGTCGTTCCGGCGGCTCGCGGTCGCCTGCGGTGTCGGAACCTCGCTGGAGTACTACGACTTCTTCGTCTACGGCACGGCGTCCGCGCTGGTCTTCGGCACCTTGTTCTTCCGGGCCCAGGACCCGCTGGTCGCGGCGATCCTGGCGTTCTCCACCTTCGCCGTCGGGTTCCTCGTGCGCCCGCTCGGCGCGATCGTGTTCGGCCACTTCGGTGACCGCCTCGGCCGCCGCAGGATGCTGGTGCTCAGCCTTGGCGTCATGGGTGTCACCACCGCGTTGATGGGCCTGCTGCCGACCTACGCTGCGATCGGCGTCGCGGCCCCTCTGCTGCTGGTGCTGCTGCGCGTCGTGCACGGCTTCTCCGTCGGCGGCGAGGCAGGCGGCGCGGCGCTGATGGCCGTCGAGCACGCACCGCCCGGCAAGCGCGGGCTCTACGGCAGCCTCGTCACCATCGGCTCGCCGATGGGCGCGTTCCTGGCCAACGGCTCGTTCGCGCTGGTCATGTTGCTGCCCATGGAGGACGTGCTCTCCTGGGGCTGGCGCATCCCGTTCCTCGTCGGCGTCGTCGTGGTGCTCGTGGGTGTCTTCGCCCGCCGCAAGCTGCACGAGACCCCGGTGTTCCAGGACCTCACCGAGAAGAAGGCCACCGAGCGGCTGCCGCTGATGACGGTGCTGCGCAAGGAGGGCAAGCAGGTCCTGCTCACCGCCGGGGTGAACCTGGGCTTCAACGCCTTCGTCTTCATCCTGTTCGTCTTCCTGCTCACCTACGGCAAGGAGACGCTGAAGCTGCCCAGCTGGGTCATGCTCGTGGCCACCCTGGTCGGCTGCATCGCCCAGGTGATCTCGATCGTCGGGTTCTGCGCGCTCACCGACCGCGTCGGCCGCAAGCCGGTGATGCTCGCGGGCGCGGTGTTCTGCGCGGTGTTCCCGTTCCCGCTGTTCTGGATGGTCGACACCGCCGACACCGGGCTGATCATCCTGGCGATCGCCATCGCGTTCGCCGGTGGCGGCGCGATCTTCGGGCCGATGCTGAGCTACTTCTCCGAGCTGTTCGGCGCCGCGCACCGCTACACCGGCGTCGGCATCGGCTACCAGCTCGGCGCGGTGCTGGGCGGCGGCTTCTCGCCGCTGATCGCCACGGCGCTGCTGAAGGCCGGTGGCGGGTCGATGGCGGTGGCGACCTACGTCGCGGCGGCCTCGCTGATCAGCGTCGGGTGCATGCTGGCGCTGCCGGAGACGGTGCGTCGCGGGCAACCGGAATGAGTCGGACTTGATGCCCTGAATCGGGGAAGGCGTCATTACACCCGATATTTGCCACCCATTCGCGGAGTCGCCGATAGTTGTCCGGACACGCATGATGATCGGTATGTCCCGACGCTTGTTGATCGTGCTCGCCGCGCTTGTCCCGTTCTTCGGCCTCGCCGCGCCCGCATTCGCGGCGCCGGCCGATCCGATGGAGTTCTGCTCGGAGTTCACCGATGACGACCAGGAGGCGATGGCCGGTTTCGCCGGTAAGACCTGCCTGGTCCGTGACGAGGCGAAGCTCAAGGTCGTCGTGAAGGGCAACTGCCGGTGGTTCTACGGCTTCTACTGGGGCCGACCGCCGCTGAAGTGCAAGTCCGTCGACGGCAAGTACACGATCACCTCGCCTGCCGGAGTGCGCGCCGAGGCGTCGATGACCGGCAGGGAGAGCAACGAGGCACAGGTCGACGCGATGGGCGAGGCATTCGCGTGCGTCGCCGGGAAATACAAGCTCGACGTGTTCTACAAGGTCGAGATGATGGGTTTCTCCGGTAAATGGTCGCGTGCTGTGTCCAAACAGCGCCAGCTCGAAATCGACGCGACCTGCTGAGAGTTCAGCGGGGCTCACTGACTCCGGTGGGGTGGTCGTCCGGTGCCTCCGGCCACTCCACCGGTCTTTTTCTGTGCCGGGTCAGTTGCCCGTCCAGCCGTTCATCACCAATGGCTCCTGCTGCTGAGGTCGCACGTGCCGTCGTGGACGGCGGCCGACCAGCAGCCAGGCGACACCCGCGGCGAGGATGCCGCCGAGCGCGTTGTTGAGCATGTCCTGCGTCTCGCAGGCGCCGACCCCGGACATCGCCTGGTAGAGCTCGATGCCGATCGCCAGTCCGACGCAGGCGGCGGCGACCGGGATGAACCGCTTGACCGCCAGGACGCCGAAGAAGGCGAAGGGCATCAGCATCACGAAGTTCAGCCGGGCCCAGGAGCCGGACAGCGAGAAGTCGTTCTGCGTGCACATGGCCCACGCCTCGCCGAGCGAGTCGGCGGTGCCGCGGCTGCCGCGCCGGACCAGGGTGGCCGCGAGCACCCCGCCGAGCGAGGCCAGCGAGAGCGCGGTCGCGATCTTTCCCCACCTCAGCAGCCAGGCGAGCACCAGCCCGGCCGCGCCGAGCACCAGGCACCCGACGAACGCCGCGAAGGCAACCTGGGGACTGCCGAAGATCCGCTCGGCCAGGTCCAGGTCGCGGGAGAAGTGCCGCATGCGGGCCCCCTCTGAAGAGTTTCGTCAACACCCACTTCCGTTAACTCGGACGTGTGATGCGGGCGGGAGTTGCCCCACGCCCCGTCCCCGGCACTCTCCGCACATCCGCGACCACGTCCGGCGATCACCCGAGGTCTCCGGAGGTGGCGGCCCCCACAAAGCCCGATGCCCGCCGTGGCCCGGACCGCGGCCCGGGGCACTTACACTTCAGGTGCAGTTCGATCCCGTCACGAGGGAGTTCTCGGTGCTCACCGACCCGACCCCATCGGATTCGGCCACACCCGACGCGCACCAGTACGACGATCCCGAGCGGGACATCCCGCGCGAGGAATGCGGCGTGTTCGGCGTCTGGGCCCCAGGCGAGGAGGTGGCCAAGCTCACCTTCTACGGCCTCTACGCACTTCAGCACCGCGGCCAGGAAGCGGCCGGCATCTCAGTAGGCGACGGCTCCAAGGTCGTCGTGTTCAAGGAACTCGGCCTGGTCAGCCAGGTCTTCGACGAGCAGGTGCTGTCCTCGCTGCGCGGCCACGTCGCGGTCGGCCACACCCGCTACTCCACCACCGGCTCCACCACCTGGGAGAACGCTCAACCGACCTTCCGCACCACCGCGACCGGCAGCGGGCTGGCGCTCGGCCACAACGGCAACCTGGTGAACACCGCCGAGCTGCTGGCCAGGTGCTCCGAGCAGGGCGTGAAGGCGACCGCGGGCGCCACCAGCGACTCCGACCTGATGTGCGGGCTGCTCGCGGCGGCCGCCGCGGACACCGGCATCGAGCAGGCCGCGCTGGACCTGCTGCCCACGCTGCGTGGCGCGTTCTCGCTGGTCTTCTCCGACGAGTCCACGCTCTACGCCGCCCGTGACCCGCAGGGCGTGCGCCCGCTGTGCCTCGGCCGCCTCGAACGCGGCTGGGTGGTGGCCAGCGAGACCGCGGCACTGGACATCGTGGGCGCCTCGTTCGTCCGCGAGGTCGAGCCGGGCGAGCTGCTGGCCATCGACGCCGACGGCCTGCGCTCCACGCGCTTCGCCAACCCCGAGCCCAAGGGCTGCATCTTCGAGTACGTCTACCTGGCGCGCCCGGACACCGCGATCTCCGGCCGGTCGGTGCACGCGACGCGGGTGGCCATCGGCCGCAAGCTCGCCGAGGAGCACCCGGTCGATGCCGACCTGGTGATCCCGGTGCCGGAGTCCGGCACCCCGGCGGCCATCGGCTACGCGCAGGCGTCCGGCATCCCCTACGGCTCCGGCCTGGTGAAGAACGCCTACGTCGGGCGCACCTTCATCCAGCCCTCGCAGACCATCCGCCAGCTCGGCATCCGGCTCAAGCTCAACCCGCTGCGCGACGTGATCCGGGGCAAGCGCCTCGTCGTCGTGGACGACTCGATCGTGCGCGGCAACACCCAGCGGGCCCTGGTGCGGATGCTGCGCGAGGCGGGCGCGGTCGAGGTGCACGTGCGCATCGCCTCACCGCCCGTGCGCTGGCCCTGCTTCTACGGCATCGACTTCGCCTCGCCCGCGGAGCTGGTGGCCAACGGGCTGGACCTGGACGGCGTGCGGCGCTCCATCGGCTCGGACTCGCTGGGCTACGTCTCGCTGGAGTCGCTCGTCGCCGCGACCGAGCAGCCCAAGACCCGGCTGTGCTCGGCCTGCTTCGACGGCGAGTACCCGATCCCGCTGCCGGACGACATGAAGATCGGCAAGCACCTGCTCGAAGGCATCGAGAAGGGCGTATCCGGCCCCGCCACCCCGGTCTCGCCCAGCGGCTACGGTGCCCAGGACGCACTGCAGCGCCCCTGAGTAATCCAGTTTGGACAATCCACTTTGGACGGAGCTTGAAGACGTGATCGCCCACACGGACAGCCAGAAGGCCACCTACGCCGCGGCCGGGGTGGACATCGAGGCAGGGGACGAGGCTGTCGAGCAGCTCAAGCCGTGGGCAGCCAAGGCGACCAGACCCGAGGTGCTCGACGGCATCGGTGGCTTCGCCGGTCTGTTCAAGCTCAAGCTGGACCGCTGGAAGGAGCCGGTGCTCGCCTCCTCGACGGACGGCGTCGGCACCAAGCTCGCGGTCGCGCAGGCCATGGACATCCACGACACGGTCGGCATCGACCTGGTGGCGATGGTCGTGGACGACCTGGTGGTCTGCGGGGCGGAGCCGCTGTTCCTCCAGGACTACATCGCGGTCGGCAAGGTCGTCCCCGAGCGCATCGCCCAGATCGTCAAGGGCATCGCGGACGGCTGCGTGCAGGCGGGCTGCGCGCTGATGGGCGGCGAGACCGCCGAGCACCCCGGCCTGATGGCGCCGGACCACTACGACATGTCCGCCACCGGCGTCGGTGTCGTCGAGGCCGACGCGGTGCTCGGGCCGGACAAGGTCAAGCCGGGCGACGTGGTGATCGGCATGGGCGCCTCCGGCCTGCACTCCAACGGCTACTCGCTGGCCAGGCACGTGCTGCTGGACATCGCGAGGATGCCGCTGACCGGGCACGTCGAGGAGCTCGGCCGCACGCTGGGCGAGGAGCTGCTGGAGCCGACCCGGATCTACGCCAAGGACTGCCTGGCGCTGGCCGCCGAGACCGACGTCCGGACCTTCGCGCACGTCACCGGCGGCGGCCTCGCGGGCAACCTGGGCCGGGTCATCCCGCAGGGCCTGACCGCAGTGCTGGACCGGGGCACCTGGAACCCGGCGCCGCTCTACGCGCTGATCGCGCAGCGCGGCCGCGTCGAGCGCGAGGAGATGGAGCGCACCTTCAACATGGGGGTCGGCATGGTCGCGGTGGTCGCGGCCGAGGACACCGACCGCGCGCTGGCGGTGCTGACCGCCCGCCACGTCCCGGCCTGGGTCATCGGCGAGGTCGGCAAGACCGCGGGCATGGACGTCGCCGAGGGCGACCGCGCCGTGCTGCGCGGTGACCACCCCCGCTTCTGACCCACGGCGATCCGTCGCGACGGGACCGGCTCACCCACGGGTGGGCCGGTCCCGTCGTGCGTTGTGGCCACCATTTCGGCGCGCCGATCGCGGCTGCTCAGGGGACCATGACCGGTGTGACCGGCCTCGCCGTTCCGCGTTGGCCTGCAACCCGGCGGTGCGCCGCCTCGTAGTAGCTGGTGACTGGAGGGAGTACCCAGTGGCCGCTGATCGCGACAGCGAGTTCGCCGAGTACATGGAAAGCCGGGCGGGCGTGATGCGCCGCACGGCCTTCCTGCTGTGCGGTGACTGGCATCGGGCCGAGGATCTGGTCCAGATCGCGTTGACCAAGATCTACGTGGCGTGGCCGAAGCTGAACCGCAACGGTTCGGTCGACGCGTACTCGCGCCAGGTGCTGGTGCGCAGCGCCATCGACGAGTCGCGCCGCGCGTTCCGCCGTCGGGAGACCCCGGTGGACGCGCTGCCGGAAGTGCCCGCCGACTCGCGCAGGCTGGACGAGGCCATGGACGTGCGCAAGGCGCTGGCGATGCTGCCCGCCGGGCAGCGCGCCACGGTCGTGCTGCGCTACTGGGAGGACCTCTCCGTCGAGGAGACCGCGAAGGCGATGCGGTGTTCGCAGGGCACGGTCAAGAGCCAGGCCGCGAAGGGCCTCGCCGCGCTGCGCCGCCTGCTGTCGAACACCGACGTCTTTGGCAGCCCCGCCGTTTTCGAGGAGCAGCGATGAGCCGCGAGATCCGGGACGACGACGACATCCGCGAGTTGCTCGGCGGCGTCCTCCAGATGGAGCCGCCGATGACCATCGACCGCGCGGCCGTGCTGAGCGCGGGCAAGCGCGCGTTGCGGCGCCGCAGGCTGGCCGCCGCGACCGGGGTCGCCGCCGGTGTCGTCGCCGTCGCGCTCGGCGCCACCGCGATCGCCGGGCCGTCGGCGCTGTTCGGCGGACCCGACCTCGGCCCAGCGGTGCCCGCCCCGCCGCGGCCGAGCGTCAGCGAGGTCGCTCCGACCATGAGGACGTCACCGGTCCCGCCCGCGACCACCAGGCTCGCCCCTCCCACCGCCGTGACGTCAGTGCCCATGACGAAGGGGGAGCTCAACGCCGCCGACCCCGTCGCCCAGCAGATCGCTGTCTCCTTCTCCACCATCTTCACCTCCCTGCACCCGCTGCCCTCCTGGGCGGAGCTGAGCCCGCGCGGTGCGCGCTTCCAGGTGACTCAGGGCGGACTCAAGCTGGTCGCGGACCTCAAGGACTCCCAGGGCGTCGGCTCCTTCCGGTTCGACGTCGTCAAGAACGCGCCGGCGGTCTCCTGCGCCGGGGCGACGGCGTCGACCTGCGAGACCCTGGAGCTGGATCCCACGCTGGATCGGCGGGTGACCGGCGTCTACACCGTCACCTCCTCGGGGCCCGTCGTCACCAACACACTGTTCGTGAACCGGTACGACGGGTTCCAGCTCGTGCTCTCCAGCACCAACCGGGGAAGCACGGGCGAGATGAGGCCGACGCCGACCCTGACCAAGGCCAACCTCATCAGCGCCGCCTTGGTCCCGGCCTACCCGTACTGGTAGCCGGAGCGGTCACGAGCGCCAGCGGTAGCGGCGCTCCGGGCGGCCGGTGCTGCCGTAGCGCAGGCCGACCTCGGCGCGCCCCGCGCTGACGAAGTGTTCGAGGTAGCGGCGTGCGCTCACCCTGGACAGCTCGGTCGCCTCGGCGCACTCCGATGCGGACATGTCGCCGGAGTGGTCCCGCAGCGCCTGCTCCACCAGCTTGGCGGTCTCCTGGCTGAGCCCCTTGGGCATGGCCGGTTCCGCCGACGGGCGCCCGCCGAACAGCTGGTCCACTGTGGACTGGTCCATGGTGGGCGGTTGCCGGCGGACGACGGAGAAGTGCTCCAGCTGGGCGCGCAACGCGTTGTAGGTGAACGGTTTGATCAGGTAGTGCAGCACGCCGCCGCGCATGGCGGAGCGCACCGTGTCCACCTCCCGCGCGGCGCTGACCACGATCACGTCGGTGTCCCCGCCGAGCGCGCGGACCTCCCGCAGCACGCTCAGCCCGTCCATGTCCGGCAGGTAGATGTCCAGCAGCACCAGGTCCGGCCGCAGCTCCTCGACCTTGCGCACCGCGTCCGCCCCGGTGTGCGCGACGCCGACCACCTCGAAGCCGGGCGTGCGGCCGACGTAGCCGCTGTGCACCTTGGCCACCATGAAGTCGTCGTCGACGACGAGCACCCTGATCACCGCGAACCTCCAGCAGCCGACAAGCCCAGCCGCGCCGAGAACACCGCGCCGCCATCGTTGCGCACCGAGACCTCACCGCCGCGCCGCACGCAGATCTGCCTGGTCAGCGCCAGGCCGATACCGCGCTGGCCACCGTGCTCGGCGACCTTGGTGGTGAAGCCGTGCCGGAAGACCTCCTCGGCGATCTCCGGGGCGACGCCCGGCCCGGAGTCTCGCACCCGCACCACCACGTCGTGCTCGGTCTGCCGCAGGTCGACCTCGACCCAGCCGCCGCCGGTGGCGGGCAGCGCGTCCAGCGCGTTGTCGACCAGGTTGCCCACCACGGTGACCAGGTCCGCCGACAGCGCGTCGTCGAGCTCCCCGACACGGCTGTCCGCGCTGAGCCGCAGGCCGACCGCGTGCTCGGCGGCGAGGCTCGCCTTGGCGATCAGCAGCGCGGCCAGCGCCGGGTCGGCGATCTTCGAGACGACCTCGGCCGACCACTCCTCGTGCGCCCTGCTCGCCCGCGTCACGTAGCGCACGACCTCGTCGTACTCGCCGAGCTCGATCAGCCCGGAGATGGTGTGCAGCTGGTTGGTGAACTCGTGCGCCTGCGCCCGCAGCGTGTCGGTGGTCTGCCGGTGCACGTCCAGCTCGTGCCGCAGCGCGGCCAGCTCGGTCCGGTCCCGCATGGTGATCACCGCGCCGATCGGCTGGCCGTGCACGGAGATCGGCATCCGGTTCATCGTGAGCACCCTGCCCTTGCGCAGCGCGATCTCGTCCTGCCCGTGGGTCCGTCCGGCGAGCACGTCGCGCAGCCGCTCGTTGAGGTCGAGCTCGCCGAGGGGGCGGCCGACGCAGTCCGGCGGCAGGTTCAGCAGCCGCAGCGCCTGGTCGTTGACCAGCGTGATCCGGTCCTGCTGGTCGAGCCCGAGCACGCCCTCCTTGACCCCGCGCAGCATCGCTTCTCGGTGCTCGACGAGCCCGGTGATCTCCCGGGGCTCCAGGCCGAGGGTCTGCCGCTTGATCCACCACGACACCAGCAGCGAGCCGCCGAGCCCGAGCGCCGCGGCGATGCCCAGGTACACCACCAGGTCACCTGGCGACTCGGTGATGGTCTGCCAGACGGTCGGCTGGGCCCGGCCCACCGCGACCAGACCGGCCAACCGCCCGGACTCGTTGATCACCGGCACGTGCGCGACGACCGCGTCACCGATCACCCCGACCCAGGCCCGTCCGGTCGGCGCTGTGGAGCCCTCCGTCGGCAGGGCCTCCCCGACCTGGGTGGGGTCGGGCGAGGTCAGCACGGTCCCGCGGGCGTCAGTGATGATCACGAAGTCGGCGCCGGACAACGCGCGTGCGCTCTCGGCGAACGGCGGCAGCGTGTACCGCCGCAGCGGCTCGGCCACCCCGTCGCGCACCCCGGCGGTCGCGGCAACGTCCTCGGCGACGGAGAGCAGCCGACCGCCCTCGGTGTCGCGGAACGTGGCGTGCGACTGCGCGATGGTGACCCCGGCGACCGCGCCGAGCAGCGCGAGCACGATCAGCAGCTGCAACCCGAAGAGCTGCCGTGCGAGCGACCCACGAAAGACCACCGCGTCACGGTAACCGCACAACGGCCGGGGTGGGTCTCGATCGGGTACCCACCCCGGCCGTCCACTGTGGACCAGACGGCAGCCCGCCCTCCAGTGCTTTCCTGAACGGCCGTCGGCGACGCCGTCCAGGTACATCCGCTCGACACGCTCCGGAAAGAGTCGGGTTTTCCTTGCCTCGAAACCGTTTTCTCCTTAGCGTTGCGGTCGTCTGTGGGAATGGGCGCGTCGCCGTGGAGTGTGTTCGCGTGAGGCTGGCATTTCGCGGCTGAGCCGCCATCTGCCTTTCGGCATATATTTCCCAGGAACGGTTGCCATGGGTGTCTCGGAAAGCTCTAGTGGTATGCGGATCTCCGCTGTTCGGCACTGGACACGGCTCTCACCGTGGGCTCGCGACGCCGTGCTGGCGGTCGCGGTCGCGGTGGTCGTCCTCGGCATGCCCGCGTTGGACTCCGCGTTCGTCGCCTTCGCGCGACCGGGCGAACCGCACCGCGACTGGCTGTGGGTGGCTCTGGTGCTCGCGACCAGCGCACCGCTCGCGCTGAGCCGTCGCTTCCCGATCGCCTCCGTCGCGGTCGTCGCCGTGATCACGTTGTGGTCGGTGGTGATCGAGCACAACATCGCTCCGTGGGCGGTGATGGCCGGCGCGTTCGCCGCCGCCTGCCACTGCGACCGGAGCAGGCTGCCGCTCCTGGCTGTCGGCTCGGTGGCGTGGATGTACGCCATGGCCGCGGTCGTCGGCGGTCGCCTGCTGCCGTCGGACATGATCGGGGCAGCCGGGTTGGCGTTGATGCCGGTCTCGCTCGGCTACGCGCTCCGGGTGCAGCGCGAGCACGCCATCCAGCTCCAGCGGCTGCACGTCGCCGAGCAGCAGCGGGCGCGCGCGGAGGAGCGGGCGCGCGTCGCGCGGGACGTGCACGACGTCGCGGGTCACCACCTGAGTGCGATCCGGCTCCGGGCGATGGGTGCGAGCCGTGCGAAGAGCGCCTCGCACGACGAGGCGCTGAGCACCGTCGCGGAGCTGTCGGCCAACGCGCTCAGCGAGATCAGGGGCCTCATCGGCGCGCTGCGCGAAGACGAACCCCGGTTGACGGGGCTGCCCGAGCTCGCTCAGCGGCTCAGCTCCCCGGAGCTGAGGATCACCGTGACGATCGATGAGCTGCCCGCGCTCCCGGAGCGGCTGCACGGGTGTGGCTACCGGATCGCCCAAGAGGCGCTGACGAACGTGGTGCGGCATTCCGGGGCGAAGGCCGCTTCCGTGCACGTCGAGGTGATCGAGGCACAATTGATCATCATCGTTGAGGACGACGGCGCGGGTGCCGATACGGTGCGCGAGGGCAACGGGCTGCGCGGGATGCGGGAGCGCGCCGAGCAGCTGGGCGGCACCGTGGTCGCGGGGCCGCTCCGTCCGCGTGGGTGGCGGGTCACCGCGACCCTGCCGGTGAAACGAGGGCTCGGATGATTCGTGTGCTGGTCGCCGACGACCAGGCAGCCGCCCGCACCGGGTTGCGGCTGCTGCTCGACGGCGAACCGGACATCGAGGTGGTCGGCGAGGCCGCCGACGGCCACGACGTGGTCGCGTTGACCGAGCGCCGCCGCCCCGACGTGGTGTTCACCGACCTGCGGATGCCGAGGATGGACGGCCTCACCGCGATCCGCCGCGTGTGCTCGTTGCGGGCCGCGCCCGCCGTGATCGCGCTGACCACCTTCGACACCGACGAGTACCTGTTCGGGGCGCTTCAGGCCGGGGCGGTCGGTTTCGTGCTCAAGGACAGCGAGCCCGGCTTGTTCGTCGACGCCGTGCGGGCCGCGTTCCAGGGGCAGGGGTTGATCGACCCGCAGGTGACGCGGCGGCTGGTGCACCGGTTCGCGGAGACCTCGCCCCGCCCGGCCACCGCTGAGCTGGACGAGCTGACCCCCCGTGAGCTGGACGTGCTGCGCAGCCTGGCGCGGGGGCGGAGCAATGCGGAGATCGCGGAGGAGCTGTTCATCAGCGCGGGAACGGTGAAGATCCACATCGCCCGGGTGCTGGCGAAGCTCGGGGTGGCCACTCGGGTGCAGGCGGTGATCTACGCCCATCGTCATGGACTGGTGACGTGGGACTGACTGGCGTGTGGGCCGTTCTGTGCTGCCGCCCCGACTTCGTCGGGTTGCCCTCGGATAATTCTCCCGGACTCCGGCGCGCATTTCCTTGGGCATCCACCACCGCTAGCCCGCTCACCTAATACGGTGGCGGGCTAGCCGGGGCCGGGTCTAAAACGGTGGAGCGGGATCCGCTATCGGTTCAGGCTCCCGGACATACGTGCGTCCCATCGGGGTGGTCCAGATATGGATACCGCCCGGGAGCTGGGTTCGTTTCCACCGCGTGTGGTGTTTCATCACGTGATGCCGTCGGCATTTCGCACCCAGATCATCCGCCACGGTGTTCGTCCCGTCGAAAGGCTCGCAATGATCCAGATCGCAGCGGTGCGCCGGTTGACGACAGCCGATCGCCACGCAGGTGACGTCCCGGGCCCGGACCAGGTCCGCGAGGGCGGCTGAGGGGCGGTAGTTCGTCCGGCCCACATCCACCGCCACCCCAGACACGGGGTCGGTCAGGATCCGCTTCCACGTACCCCCGGCCGCGATGTCCCGCGCCACATCTGCCGGAATCGGGCCATAGCCCGCCAGCATCCCCGGTTCCTGGTCCATCCCCATCAACGTCGTGGCGGGAAGGGTCACCAGGACCTTCACCTCACCCTGCGGGGCTCCGGTCTCCTTACCCATCAGCAGGTCAAAGGCGACATCCGCCCGGCGCTGGTCCATGGTCCGCTCATCATCACCTAGACCTCGGGCGATGCGGTCGATCCGATCCCACACCAACGCACCCTGGAGGGCGGTGAACTGGAACCGCAACGCACACATCGCGTCGTCGAGGTTGAGCTTCTCCACCCGACGCGTGCGCTTCTTCTCCTCATGCCGCCGCGCTGCCGCCTCCGGATCCACCTTCGCGATCAACCGTTGAGCGTGCTGCCGGATCCGGCTGTAGTGATGGGTACGGGCGTACTCGATCAGTACCGCTTCCACGATCTCCGCCTGCACAGCCGTGAGCGGCTCCAGCTGGTCCACGATCAGCAGCGCTTTGCCTTGGTCGATCCGGCCCTCCTCCAGGGCGGCGAGGACGGCGGGGCGGGAGGCGAGGTTCTCGGCGTGGTTGATCAGCGTGCTGGCCTTGCGCGAGGAAATCGACAACAGAGCGCCGACCTCGTCACCGAGGTAGGGGTATTCGGCGAAATCCGTGCTGAGCACCAATTCGGCGAGACGGCGTGCCAGGACCGCGTGCGCGTGATTCACCGCGCGGTAGGCGTCCTCGATGGAATCGAGGGTCTCGTCGGGGGTCATAATTCAATAGTACTTCGCTCGCTCGTCGAGATCGGTGCTCTATCGGGTTAATTTAGGGGCGAGCGAATTCGCAACAGTGGAACTAGTCCTCGGCTTGATCTTTGCGGGCGACCATCTTTGCGGCAGTGGCAAGAAATAGCGGTCACGGCCCGGTAGGGCGATATTCCGCATTTTTCCCGCGAGCCGCAAAGAAGATGAATAATCCTCGTGTCCATGTCGGCCGGTCGGCCGATTGTCGCGTTCTCACGGGATTACTACTCTTCGGCACGACCCGACGCGCGGAGGGCTCGTGAGGAACCTTAAGGCCGTCGCGCTCGTGGCGCTCGCGATACTGGCCATGTCGATGGTCGCGCTCCGCTTCTCCGGCCTGCCCCTGGAGTACGTCTGGCAGGTGGACAAGCTGCTGGAGGTCCTGGCCAACCTCGCCGCGCTCGTCGGGTTCGTGGTCACCGCCCGCCGGGTGCACGGAACCGACCGCAGGTGGCGGGTGATCATGGCGGTGGCCGCCGCCGTCCGACTGGTGGCCGTCAGCGGGTGGTTCTGGGTGGTCGCGACCGATGGTGACAGGTTCGCCGTGTTGCGGGTCACCCCGATCGCCTTCACCGTCAGCACCTTGCTCACCCTGGCCGCGGTGCTGGTGCTCGCCAGGCGCAACGGTCCGACGCCGCGCCGCTCCAGTGCTCGGGACCGGGTGCTGTTCTGGCTGGACGCCGCGATCGTCGCGGGCTCGGCCGTGGTGCTCACCTGGGTCACCGCCGTGCAGCCCGTGTTCCACGAGGACGAGATGCTGCTGAGCCCAGTGGTCCTGGTCAGCAGGCCGACCGAGCTCGTTGTGCTGCTGGTGATCCTGATGGCGCTCTCGCGCAAGCGACAGGAAGAGCGTCAGATCGCGATGTTGTTGGTGGGAACGGCTTTCTTCGCCCAGATCTGCGGCTCTTGGTCGATGGGGTACCTGATTCCCAAGGGCGTCCCGATCGACACCGTGCACTTCCTGTCCGACGTCGCCTTCGTGTGCAGCACGGTGCTGTTCGCGCTGACGCCGTGGGTTCCGGTGCGCAGCCGCGACAGCGGGCCGAGGCGCAAGGCCGGTCTCGCCGACCACATGCACTTCATCGCGCCGTACCTGCCGGTGTTGGCCACCTTGATGTTCATCGGCCTCTCGACAGCGGTCGGGGCCCGGCTCAGCGCGGGGGAGACCTATGCCGAGCTCGCCGTCGTCGCCATCGTGCTGGTCCGGCAGTTCGTGACCATGGTCGACAACGAGCGGCTGGTGCGGCGGTTGTGGGACCACCAGCGACGGCTGCGGTACCAGGCGTACCACGATCCGTTGACCGGGCTGCCGAACCGGACCGCGTTCCGCGAGCACCTCGAACAGCTGCTCGACCATCCCGGCACCGAGCCCGCCGTGCTCTTCGTCGACCTCGACGACTTCAAGGGCGTCAACGACCAGTACGGCCACGCCGTCGGTGACCGGGTGCTGTGCGGGATCGCCGCCCGGCTCCGCGGTTGTGTGCGTTCGCCGGACCTCGCCGCGCGGCTCGGCGGGGACGAGTTCGGCGTGCTGCTCGTCGATCCCGGTGACCGGCAGCGGGACATCGGCGCCACGCTGCTCGCCGAGCTGTCCACGCCGTACTGGGTCGACGGCGTCGAGCACACCGTGCGCGCGAGTGTCGGCCTCGCCAGTGCCGCCGACGTTCGCGGTGCGGAGAACGCGGCCGACCATCTGCTCGGCCTTGCCGACGGGGCGATGTACCTGGCGAAGAACCGCGGCAAGGGCACCCTCGCCGTGCACATCAGTCCTTAGTGGACTGTCAGGGCTTGACGCCCATCCCCGCGTAGGCGCCCATCCGCTCCGGCTCCTCGCCGATGTGCGCGGGGTCCTCCGGCCGCCACAGCGGCAGCGGCACCAGACCGGGCTCGACCATCTCGAAGCCTTCGAAGAACTCCTGCACCTGAGCCTTGTCGCGCAAGGTGATCGGGTACGGCGTGTTCGCGTAGGACGCAGCGATGTCGCCCATCTCCGGACTGTTGTCCAGCGTGCCGTGCGAGATCATCACGTAGCTGCCGGAGGGCATGGCGTCGCGGTACGCGGCGACGACCCGCTTCGGCTCGGCCTGGTCGCCGACGAAGTGCAGCAGCGTGCACATGATCAGCCCGACGGGGCGGTCGAAGTCCAGCAGCGCCTGGGTCTTCGGGTGGCCGAGCACGTCGCCTGGCCTGCTGGCGTCGGCGTTGACGATCTCCGCGTTCGGGTTGCCCGCGAGCAGGGACTCGCTGTGCGCCACCGCGACGGCCTCGTTGTCCACGTAGACGACGCGGGCGTCCGGGTTGATCTCCTGCGCCACCTCGTGCACGTTGCCGGAGGTCGGGATGCCCGAGCCGAGGTCGAGGAACTGGTCGATGCCGAAGGAGCTCATCACCCGTACCGCGCGCTGCAACAGGTGTCGGTTCATTCGCGCTGTCGTGCCGATCCTCGGCATCGCCGCGAGCACGCGTTCGGCCAGCTCGCGGTCCACCGCGAAGTTCGCGCCACCGCCCAGGATGTAGTCGTAGACCCTGGCTGCGTTGGGCCGCTCCGTGTCCACCTTGATGCTGGAAAGCGGATCCTGCGCGGAGAGCATCCTCGGTCCCCTTCGGTCGCTGAGTGGCCAAGACGCTAGCGGCTCACCGTGGTGCCCGCGTAGCCACT
Source organism: Allokutzneria oryzae (assembly GCF_042429765.1). Classification (NCBI taxonomy): domain Bacteria; kingdom Bacillati; phylum Actinomycetota; class Actinomycetes; order Pseudonocardiales; family Pseudonocardiaceae; genus Allokutzneria; species Allokutzneria oryzae. Next base: position 26,317 of record NZ_JBHLZU010000011.1, read on the forward strand.
ACGGGGCTGCCCGGCTTCGCCCACGTGAACCCGGTAGTCGGCCGTGGCGCCCAACCGCGAGGTCATCCCGGCGAGCCGGACCCGGTGCCCGCTCGGTGGCAGCGCCGTGAGCACCGTCCGCGCGTGCGCCGCGTGCTGCTCGGCCATTCGCAGCGCCGTGCCGCACGCGTCGGTGCGGCGGACGATCTCCACCAGCTCCAGCAGCCGGTCGGAGCCGGACCGCGTCGTGAGCAGCCGTTCGATCCGCGCCCGGTCGCGCGCGCCCGCCCCGTCGTAGGCGAGCAGCACCGGCAGCGAGAGCCTGCGCACGCGGACGTCGGCGCGGTTGCCCCGCTCCACCGCCTCGGCGTTGCGTTCGTAGGTCCGCAGGTCCTCGCGGATCTGGCAGGCGAGCCCGAACCCGTCGCCGAACTCGGCGAGCGCGTTGGTCTGCGCGGGTGTTGCGCCGCTGAGCACCGCGCCGACCCGGCACGCCGCCGACAGCGGGGCAGCGGTCTTCAACCTGGCCATCCGGAGGTAGCCGTCAAGTCCACTGTGGAGGGTACTGGTCAGCTCCAGCTCCGTTCCCCGGCACGAGTCGATCCCGGTGCTGGCCTGGATGCGCATCGCCTCGGTGACCCGCTCCGGCGGCACGCCGCGGTCGACGCACTCGCTGAGCGCGCGGAACCACTCGAACAGCAGGGCGTTGCCTGCGACGATCGCGTTCGCCGCCCCGGCGTCGCGGTCGATGATCTCCTCGTGCACCAGGCCGCCGACGTGGGCGCACTCGAAGCCGACGGCCGCGGGCAGGATCCGGACGGGGTCACCGCCGACGGCCATCGCGGACTCCAGCACCAGCATCGGCCGCAGCATCCTGCCGGGCGGCAGCGTCGCGCCCCGGGGCCAGCGCCGCCCGCACTCCCGCACCACCATCCCCGCGAGGTCGGCGTTCATCGTGGCCCCGGAGGCAGGGGGAGCTCGGGAGCTGACTCGTCGGCGCGAGGCACAGCGACAACGTGGTGTGCCGCGGCTGCCTGGTCAATCCTCACCACTAGGCATTCACCCGAAGCGGTGTCGCGTTATGGCCTTTCGGTGGTGGGCAGCTCGCCCCCGCAGCGGGTGCCCGGCGCCGGGAGGGCCCCGGTGCCCAGGTCGCGGTTGGCGTGCCCGTCGCCGTGCCGGAGCGCGCGTGCGTCGGGCAGCTGCGCGGCGACTGCGGCGGCGCCGATGGTGTCGGAGTTGCCGTCGTGGTCGCCGACGGCGATCAGCGTTGGCGGAAATGCCCTTCGCCTTCAACGGGTGCGGCCGGTGCGCCCCCTCGTCCGACAGGCCGAAGCGCGGCACGGCCTTCTGCAGCCGCCGCTCGATGTCCAGGAACTCTTGGTGCGTAGGCGTGTTCGGCATGAAGTCCTGGCGTCGGCGAGCAACGGCCACGCCTTCGGTGACAGCCCCAGCAAGGCCCGTGCCCCCGTGCACGCGCGGGCTGGCTGGCGTGGTCGGGATTTTCGCGTTTTGTCACCTTAATGCGCCAAAGAGCGCTCCCAATCCGCGCTAAGGCTCCATAACGCGAAATGAGGGCACGCGGGTGAGGGTGCCAGGGGGTGGTGAGGTGGTGTTACCACTTGCAGGACACGACCAGTCCGACCGAGGCTGTCGGCCCGTCGCGCTTGGCCCGGTCCACCGCCGCCGCCAGTGCCTGGCACGTGGGGAACCTCCGTCCTTTGTGGAACGACCGCGACATTCCCGGAGCGCCCGCTGCGGGAGCACAGCCGCACGTGGGCATGCCTCGGCGGGCGGTGGACCTCGGCCGTGAACACAATGACCACAACGATCGCTGCGCACGTAAGCGCGACGTTGCGGCCCGATGACCGCACGATGACGTACCTCATGACTCAACGGAGAGGCGGGGATCACAGTGCGGGTCCGCAACTGGCTTGCCGCGGTGGGGGCGGTGGCGGCCGCGCTGCTGGTGCCACCGCTGGTCACCTCCGGCACTGACGCCGACGCGGGAGGACAGCTGCGCGGAGTCCGGGTGCTGGTGCCCAACGCGCCCGGCGGTGGCTACGACATCACCGCGCGCACGGCGGCGAAGGCGATGGAGGACGCCGAGCTCATCCGCAACGTCGAGGTCTTCAACCTGCCCGGCGCCGGCGGGACGGTCGGCCTCGGCAGGGTGGTCAACGAGCGCGGCAACGGCAAGCTCGTGATGTCCATGGGCCTCGGCGTCGTCGGCAGCGTCTACACCAACAAGTCGCCGTCCTCCCTCCAGGACACCACGCCGATCGCGAAGCTCACCGAGGAACCCGACATCGTGGTGGTGGGCAAGGACTCCCCGTACCGCAGCATCGGTCAGCTCGTCGCGGACTGGAAGGCCAACCCCGGCGCGGTGCCGGTGGGCGGCGGCTCCTCGCCGGGCGGTCCGGACCACCTCGCGCCGATGCTGATGGCCAAGGCGGTCGGGCTCCCCCCGAAGACCGTGAACTACGTGCAGTTCGACGGTGGCGGCGAGCTGCTCGCCGCGGTGCTCGGCCGCAAGATCTCCTTTGGCGTCTCGGGAATCGGCGAGTACGCCGACCAGATCAAGGCGGGTTCGCTGCGGGTGCTCGCGGTGACCGGGCCGAACCGGGTTCCCGGGGTCGACGCGCCGACACTGAGCGAGGCGGGCATCGACGTGAAGTTCACCAACTGGCGCGGGGTCGTCGCCCCGCCGGGGATCTCCGACAAGGACCGCGCGCTGCTCGTCGAGCTCTTCCGGGACCTCCAGGGCACCGCGCAGTGGAAGGAGGCGGTCGCCCGCAACGGCTGGACCGACGCCTTCGCCCCTGCCGAGAAGTTCGGCGAGTTCCTGGCCGCCGAGAACGCCCGTGTCGCCTCCGTGCTCAAGGAGCTGGGACTCGCATGACCGAGAAGCTGAGGCGCTACCCCGAGCTGTGGGTGTGCGCGTTCCTGCTGCTGTTGGGCGGTTTGGTGCTGGTGGACGCCATCAGCATCCCCACCGACTTCGCCCAGCGCGGCCCGGTCGGGCCGAAGGCGGTGCCGGTCCTGGTCGGTGGGCTGCTGGTGCTGGTGTCGGTGCTGCTGACGCGCGACGTCCTGCGCGGTGGCAAGGGTGAGGCCGAGGCCGGTGAGGACGTCGACCTCGACGCCCCGGCCGACTGGCGAACCGTGCTGCTGCTGGCCGCCGCGTTCCTGGCGAACATCGTGCTGATCAACCTCGTCGGCTTCCCGCTCTCCGGGATGGTGCTGTTCTGGGGCTCCGCCTACGCGCTGGGCAGCAGGAACTTCGTCCGCGACCCCCTGGTGGCCGCGGCCCTGTCGATCGTGACCTACCTGGTCTTCAACAACCTGCTGGGAGTGCACCTGCCCGGTGGCCCGCTGATGGGGGTGCTCTGAGTTGGACACGTTGACCCAGCTGCTCAACGGTTTCGGGACCGCGCTGACCCCGGTCAACCTGCTCTACGCGGTGATCGGCGTGCTGCTCGGCACCGCGATCGGCGTCCTGCCGGGAATCGGCCCGGCGATGGCGGTGGCGCTGCTGCTGCCGGTGACCTACGGGCTCGACCCGACCGGCTCGTTCATCATGTTCGCCGGGATCTACTACGGCGGCATGTTCGGCGGATCCACCACCTCGATCCTGCTGAACACCCCGGGCGAGACCGCTGCGGTGGTCACCGCGATCGAGGGAAATCCCATGGCGCGCAAGGGAAAGGGCGCGCAAGCACTGGCCACCGCCGCGATCGGTCACTTCGTCGGCGGCGTCGTCGGCACCACGCTGCTCGTGCTGCTCGCCCCGTTCGTGGCCTCGGTCGCGGTGGACATCGGCGCCCCCGACTACTTCGCCATCATGCTGCTGGCCTTCATCGCGGTGACCTCGGTGCTCGGCGGCTCGCGGGTGCGGGGCTTCGCGTCGCTGCTGATCGGCCTCGCGATCGGCCTCGTCGGGCTGGACGACATGACCGGTCAGCAGCGGCTGACCTTCGGCTCGCTGCACCTGGCCGACGGCATCGACGTGGTCGTGGTCGCGGTGGGCCTGTTCGCGATCGGCGAGTCCCTGTGGGTCGCAGCGCACCTGCGCCGCAAGATGAGCGAGCCGATCCCGGTCGGCCGCCCCTGGCTCGGCCGCGAGGACCTGCGGCGCTCGTGGAAGCCGTGGCTGCGCGGGCCGATGATCGGTTTCCCGTTCGGCGCGATTCCCGCCGGTGGAGCCGAGATCCCGACCTTTCTGTCCTATGTGACCGAACGCAGGCTGTCCAAGAACAAGGACGAGTGGGGCAAGGGCGCGATCGAGGGCGTCGCCGGTCCGGAGGCCACCGCGAGCGCCTCGGCCGCGGGCACGATGGTCTCGATGCTGACGCTCGGCCTGCCGACGACGGCGGTGGCCGCGGTCATGCTCGCCGCGTTCCAGCAGTTCGGCATCCAGCCGGGACCGCTGCTGTTCGAGCGCGAGTCCGGCCTGGTGTGGGCGCTGATCGCCAGCATGTTCATCGGCACGGTGCTGCTGCTGGTGCTCAACCTGCCGCTGGCTCCGGTGTGGGCGAAGCTGCTGCGGCTGCCGAGGCCCTACCTCTACGCGGGCATCCTGTTCTTCGCCAGCGTCGGCGCGTACGCGGTCGGCGGCGAGGTGCTCGACCTGGTGATCCTGTTCGTGATCGGGCTGCTCGGGTTCATGATGCGGCGCTTCGGGCTGCCGGTGCTGCCCGCGGTTCTCGGGGTGATCCTCGGCCCCAACGCCGAGCAGCAGATGCGGCGGGCGTTGCAGATCAGCGACGGCCAGCTCTCCGGCCTGGTCAACACGACGTTCTCGGTGGTGGTCTACGCGATCATCGCGGTGATCCTGCTGTGGCCGCTGATCAGCAAGATCGTGAAGCGTCCTCGCGTAACGGCATGACGACGGTCACTTTCCTGATTGTGGGCTGACTGGGCAACCCCTCACGCGTCTCACCTCGTATCCAGGGGGCGAGACCGTTTGGAGGCCCTGTGACCGATCGCGACGCCGAGTTCGTCGAGTTCGTCCAAGCCCGTGGCGTCGCACTGCGGCGAACCGCGTTCCTGCTGTGCGGTGACTGGCACCGCGCGGAGGACCTGGTGCAGGCAGCTCTGATCAAGCTGTTCAAGGCGTGGCCCAAGATCCACAAAACCGGGTCGCTCGACGCCTACACCCGCCAGGTGCTTGTGCGGACCGCGATCGACGAGTCGCGTCGGTTCTGGAGGCGGCGGGAGCGCGCGTCCGCCGAACTTCCGGAAGTGGCCATACCCGCGGCGAGCAGTGAGGAAGCCCTCGACCTAAGGAGGGCCCTCGCCACGCTGCCCGCCAGGCAGCGGGCGGTCGTGGTGCTGCGGTTCTGGGAGGACCTGTCGGTCGAGGAGGTCGCCAACCTGCTCGGCTGCGCCCCGGGAACCGTGAAGAGCCAGGCGTCCAAGGGCCTGGCAGCACTGCGCAGGACGCTCGCCGATCAGCGGGACTACGCGGTTCTGGAGGTACAGCGGTGAGCCACGAGGAGCTGACCGACATGAGCGAGTTCGCCGAGGCCCGGGCACTGCTGGGTCGCGCGCTCGGAGAGGAACCCACAATGAACTTCCACCCCACGTCCGTTCTTGCCGCCGCCAAGCGCAGCGTCTCCCGCGGTCGCGCGTGGGCCGCAGGTGGCATCGCGGCGGGCGTCGTCGTGGTCGGCATCGGCGGCGCCGCCATCGCCGCGCCGTTCACCTCGGGGGCGGACGCCCCGCCCGCGGGTGTGCCGACCACGAACCCGCCGGTCACCGTCTCGGTGTCGCCGACAACGGTGAAGCCTCCGGTCACCAGCATTCCCACGACGAAGCCGCCGGTCACCGGCGCGCCCACCACGAGCCTGCCGCCGGTCACCTCCATCCCCACGACCAAGCCGCCGGTCACGGGTGCGCCGCCCACCAAGCTGCCGAGCACCGACGACCCGCAGCCGACGGCGTCCGCTCCGCACGGGACCGAGACGGTGAAGCCCACCGCGACCACGCACCGCTGACACGGACGTACCGAGACGCCGGAGATCCCCGACTCTCCGGCGTCTCGCCGTATCCGGGACCAGGGGTGCACACTGGCGGAGGAACATCGTCCGAGCGCACGTGACGGGGGAGAACTCTGTGGCCGAGGTTTCCGCGAAGAACCCCACCCTGGAGACCGTGGCCGCAGTAGCGGGCGTGTCCAAGTCGACCGTCTCGCGTGTGATCAACAACCTCCCGCACGTGCGCCCGGACCTGCGCGTCGCGGTCGAGCGGGCCATCGCCCAGACCGGCTACGTGCCCAACCAGGCGGCCCGGTCGCTGGTCACCAGGCGCACCGGCGCGGTCGCGCTGGTGGTGCAGGAGCCGGACACCAAGGTCTTCACCGACCCCTACCTCACCGGCCTGATCCACGCGGTCGCCGACGAGCTCGACCAGACCGACGTCCAGCTGATGGTGATCATGGTGCGGTCGCAGCGGGAGCACGCCCGGCTGGACCGGTTCCTCCGCGCCGGGCACGTCGACGGCGTGCTGCTCACCTCCACCCACGGCGAGGGAATGCTCGGCAGCATCACGGTTCCGGTGGTCTACGGCGGCCGTCCGCTGCGGGTGGCCAGGGACACCCTGTGGGTCGACGCCGACAACCTCGGCGGCGCGCGGCTCGCGGTCGAGCACCTGCGCGAGCGCGGGCGGAAGCGGATCGCGATGATCGCCGGTCCGCAGGACATGGCCGTGTCGATCGACCGGCAGAACGGCTACCACCAGGCGTTGGACCCTCGGAGCCGCCCGGTGATCGCCTACGGGGACTTCAGCGTCTCCGGTGGCGAGAAGGCCATGCGCCAGCTGCTGTCCTGGGAGCCCGAGCTCGACGCGGTGTTCGCCTCCTCGGACCTGATGGCCGTCGGGGCGTTGGAGGCTCTGCGCGCCAGCGGGCGCCGGGTCCCGGAGGACGTCGCCGTGGTCGGCTTCGACGACATCGAGCACGCGCGGCGGGCCGACCCACCGCTGACCACGGTCCGCCAGCCCATCGACGAGCAGGGCCGCCGGATGGTCCGGATGCTGCTCGACGCCGTCTCCGGCGACCCGGCGGACGAGGCCGTGACCCTGCCGACCAGCCTCGTCGTCCGGCAGTCGTCCTGATTTTCTGAAACCGCTCCCAGTTTGGGATTCCGCTGCTCGTAGCACGTTTGGGAGCGCTCCCAATATTTGCGTCCGATAACGGACGTGAAACCTGTTCTTGACCTGTCGCATGGCTTTGGTCACACTCGCTGAGACCTGGGAGCGCTCCCAGTCTCCGTCCCCAGTAGCGAGGTGCTCAGTGCGAAAGCGGCTCACCCTCCTGACGGCTCTTGCGGTTCTCGGCTCGACGGCGGCCTGCGGTGGCGGTCCCGCCGATGACGGCCGGATCGAGCTCACCATCGGCACCTTCACCGAGTTCGGCTACGAACAGCTGCTCGCCGAGTACGAGGCGGCGCACCCGGGCATCAAGGTCGTCCACCACAAGACCGGCCAGGGCGGGCCGTACCACCAGGCGTTGTTCACCAAGCTCGGCGCGGGCTCCGGGCTGGCCGACGTGCAGGCCGTCGAGGAGGGCTACCTCGCCGACGTCCTCGCGCGGCCGTCGCTGTTCGCCAACCTGGAGGAGATCGGCCCGAAGTCGGTCACCGCCGACCGCTGGCTGGACTGGAAGTACCAGGCCGCGAAGGCCAAGGACGGCACGCTGATCGGCTACGGGACCGACATCGGCCCGATGGCGATGTGCTACCGCAAGGACCTCTTCGCCGCCGCCGGCCTGCCCTCGGAGCCGGAGGCGGTCAAGCCGCTGTTCGCCACCTGGCAGAGCTACTTCGCGGCGGGCGAGCAGTTCGTGGCGAAGTCCGGCGGCAAGGCGTGGTTCGACTCCGCGGCGCAGATCTTCAACGCGATGCACAACCAGCTCGACACCGGCTACTTCGACCGGCAGGACAAGCTCACGGTCGAGAACAACGCTGCTGTCAAACAGAACTGGGAGCAGGTCACCGCCGCCAGCGCGCGCGGACAGTCGGCGAAGCTCGTGGCGTTCAGCAACGAGTGGAACTCCGGTTTCAAGACCGGGGCCTTCGCCACCAAGACCTGCCCGGCGTGGATGCTCGGCGTGATCAAGGAGCAGGCGGGCCCGGACAACGCGGGCAAGTGGGCGGTCACCGACGCGTTCCCCGGTGGCGGCGGCAACTGGGGCGGCTCGTTCCTCACCGTGCCCAAGCAGAGCAAGCACCCCAAGGAGGCGGCCGAGCTCGCCGCCTGGCTGACCGCCCCGGAACAGCAGGTGAAGGCGTTCCTCAAGGCGGGCACCTTTCCCAGCCAGACCAGGGCGTTGAGCGCGCCGGAACTGCTGAGCAGCACCAACGAGTACTTCGGTGGAGTGCGCAGCGGCGAACTGTTCGCCACCCAGGCGCGCAAGGTCGGCAAGGCCCAGTACAAGGGGCCGGGTGACGGCAAGATCCAGGAGAACGTGACCTCGCCCGCGTTGCAGGCGGTCGAGCAGGGCTTGTCCCCGCGGGAGGGCTGGCAGCGGCTCGTCGACGGTGCGAAGAAGCTGGCGAAGTGACCGCTCTGCGGCAGCGCCTCGCGCGGTGGGACGTCAAGTACTCGCCGTACCTCTACATCGCGCCGTTCTTCATCCTCTTCGGGCTCGTCGGCCTGTTTCCCCTGCTGTACACGGCTTATGTGTCGATGTTCGACTGGGACCTGCTCGGTGACGACCCCGCGTTCGTCGGCGTCGACAACTACCTCGCGCTGTTCGCCGACGGCCAGTTCTGGACGACGCTGACCAACACCCTGAGCATCTTCGTGCTCTCCAGCGGCCCGCAGATCGTGATCGCGGTGCTGCTGGCGGCCCTGCTGAACTCGCGGCTGCGCGCGCCGACCGCGTGGCGGGTCGGGGTCCTGCTGCCGTACGTGGCCAGCCTCGTGGCGCTCGGCATCATCTTCGCCAACCTCTTCGGCCCCAACTACGGGCTGGTGAACAGCCTGCTTGAGCTGCTCGGCCTGGACCGGATCGACTGGCAGGCCGACAGGTTCGCCAGCCACGTCGCCATCGCGGTGATGGTGAACTGGCGCTGGACCGGCTACAACGCGCTGATCGTGCTCGCGGCGATGCAGGCAATTCCGAAGGAGGTGCACGAAGCGGCCACAGTGGACGGTGCGGGTCCGGTGCGGCGCTTCGTCAGCGTGACGCTGCCGCTGCTGCGGCCGACGCTGGTCTTCGTCGTGATCACGTCCACCATCGGTGGTTTGCAGATCTTCACCGAGCCGAAGCTCTTCGACGCGATGCCCGGCTCCAACAACGGAGGATCGTCCAACCAGTTCCAGACGATCACGCTGTACATGTACCAGTCGGCCTTCGAGAGCGGGCACCTCGGCTACGCCTCGGCGATCGCGTGGGTGCTGTTCCTGGTGGTCATCGCGATCGCAGGGGTGAACTTCCTGATCACCCGCAGGCTCGCGGCCGGGTCGGGGGTGCGGTGATGCGCCGCCGCGTGTGGGTCTACGGCATGCTGACCGCCTTCGTCCTCGGCTCCGCCTTCCCGTTCTACTGGTCGTTCCTGGTCGCCAGCCGGGACAGCTCGATGCTCACCGACAAGGCGCCGCCGCTGCTGCCTGGCGGGAACTTCCTCGCCAACGCGCAGCGGGTGTTCGACTCCGTCCCGTTCTGGAAGGCGCTGGGCAACAGCCTGGTCGTCGCGAGCACGGTCACGCTGACCACGGTCCTGTTCTCCACACTGGCCGGGTTCGCCTTCGCCAAGCTGCGCTTCCGCGGCCGTGACCCGTTGTTCGTGTTCGTGGTCGCCACACTCGCCGTGCCGACCCAGCTCGGCGTCATCCCGCTGTACCTGGCGATGGCGGAGTTCGGCTGGGCCAACGGCTTGCAGGCGGTCATCGTGCCGAACCTGGTGACCGCTCTCGGCGTGTTCTGGATGCGTCAGTACACAGTGGACGCACTGCCGTTCGAGCTGGTCGAGGCGGCGCGGATGGACGGTTGCAGCATGATCCGCGTGTTCTGGCACGTGTGCCTTCCCGCTGTGCGCCCGGCCGCCGCGTTCCTCGGCATGTTCACGTTCATGACCTCGTGGAACGACTTCCTGTGGCCGTTGATCGTGCTCAACGCCGAGAACCCCACGGTCCAGGTCGCGCTGGAGAAGCTGCAGAGCGGCTACTACGTCGACTACTCGCTGGTCCTCGCGGGCACCACGCTCGCGACCGTCCCGATCCTCATCGTCTTCGTCGTGCTCGGCAGGCAGATCGTCGCCGGGATCATGCAGGGTGCTGTGAAGGGGTAAACCGTGTCCGTACAACCGATGCAGTCCTCAGTCGGCCTGTCCTTCCCCCCGGGCTTCCAGTGGGGCGCGGCCACGGCGGCGTTCCAGGTCGAGGGCTCGGTCGACGCCGACGGTCGCACCGACTCGATCTGGGACACCCTGTGCCGGGTACCCGGAGCGGTGGTCAACGGGGACACCGGTGAGCCGGGTGCCGACCACTACCGGCGCTACCGGTCTGATGTGGATCTGATGAAAGCGTTGGGGCTCAACGCATACCGGCTCTCCACGGCGTGGCCACGGGTCCGGCCGGACGGCGGCGCGGAGAACGCGAGGGGGCTCGACTTCTACGAGCGCCTGGTCGACTCCCTGCTGGACAGCGGAATCACTCCGTGGATCACGCTCTACCACTGGGATCTCCCGCAGGCGCTCGAAGACAAGGGCGGCTGGACGAACCGGGACACCGCCTACCGGTTCGCCGAGTACACCGCGTCGGTGCTGGAGCGCCTCGGTGACCGCGTCCACAACTGGATCACCCTGAACGAGCCGTGGTGCTCGGCGTTCCTCGGCTATGCGCTGGGCAAGCACGCGCCCGCCCGCACTGAGCCCCGTGCCACCGTGGCCGCCGTCCACCACCTGATGCTCGCGCACGGCCTGGCGATGGACGTGATCCGCAGCGCGGCGGCGCAGGCCCAGGCCGGCATCACCCTCAACTTGTTCCCGGTGGTCCCGGTCGAGGCGAAGGACTCCGATATCGCCCGACGCGTGGACGGGCTCCAGAACCGCGTTTTCCTGGACCCGGTGCTGCACGGCCGCTATCCCGCCGACGTGCTCGAAGACCTCGCGCCGTACGGCTTCGCCGACCACATCGCCGACGGCGACCTCGCCGTCATCGGCCGACCGGTGGACTTTCTCGGAGTGAACTACTACCGCGACATCTACGTCACCGACTCCGGAGTTCCCGTCACCGGGCCGACGGAATGGATCGGCGCCGAGACCGCACGTTTTCCCGCGCGCGGGCTGCCGCGCACCGACATGGGCTGGGAAGTCGTTCCTGGCGGTCTGACCGATCTATTGATGAGTCTGCATCAGCAACGTTCCGATCTTCCGATCTACATCACCGAAAACGGTGCAGCATACGTTGACGAGCTGATCGGTGACCAGGTCGAGGATTCGGACAGGGTCGAATTCCTGGACTCCCACCTGCGCGCCGTGCACGCGGCGATCGCGCAGGGGGTGGACGTGCGCGGCTACTTCTGCTGGTCGTTGCTGGACAACTTCGAGTGGGCCGAAGGCTATGCGAAGCGCTTCGGCATCGTGCACGTCGATTATCCGACGCAGCGGAGGACGCCGAAGTCCAGTGCTCGTTGGTACGCACAGGTTATCGCCGATCACGGTCTGCGATAACGGAAAGGTGCGTTGCATCCCTTTCCCGACAATGAAGTTCGGAGAGAAGATGGACGGCATGAAGTTCAAAGTCATCGCCGCGTTCGCGGTGGCCGGAATGGCGTTGGGGGCCGTACCCGCCTCGGCGGCAGCCGACGGCTTCTACGTCGATCCCGGGTCGAACCCGGCGGCATGGGTGAAAGCGAACGGAGGAGACTCCCGCGCCGCGCGGATCAAGTCGGCGATCGCGGACAAGCCGATCGCGAAGTGGTTCGGCAACTGGAACTCCGACATCAGCGCGGACGTCTCCGCATACGTCGGAGCTGCCGCCGCGGCCAACAAGCTGCCGATGCTGGTGGCCTACAACATCACCGGCCGAGACTGCGGCAGCCACTCCGGTGGCGGCGCGGGCAGCCCCGAGGCGTACCGCACGTGGAGCTCGCGGTTCGCGTCGGCGATCGGCTCCCGCCAGGCGATCGTGGTGGTCGAACCGGACGCGGTTGCCCAGCTCGACTGCCTCGACGCGACGCAGAAGCAGGTCCGCCTCGGCCTGCTGAACCACATCACCGCCGAGCTCAAGGCCAAGGCGCCCAACGCGATGACCTACCTCGACGGCGGCAACTCGTCGTGGATCGCGGCGGGGGAGATGGCCAACCGCCTCACCAAGGCGGGCATCGGCAACACCAGGGGCTTCGCGGTCAACGTCTCCAACTACCGCACCACCGCGGAGTCGGTGAGCTACGGCAACGCGGTCAACTCCACGCTGGCCGGTCTCGGCCACCGCAAGACGTTCGTGGTCGATGTCAGCCGCAACGGCAACGGTTCCAACGGTGAGTGGTGCAACCCGGCGGGTCGCAAGCTCGGCGAAGCTCCGCGGATGGGTGGCGGCGCGGAGATGCTGTTGTGGGTCAAGGTTCCCGGTGACTCCGACGGGAAGTGCGGCATCGCCCCGAACACCCCGGCTGGCCAGTTCACGCCGGAGATCGCGATGCGGTTGGTCAACGGATCCTGACGCTCCACCTCCTCCCTGCACACTGATCGCCTCCAGGCCCGAACCACTGGCCTGGAGGCGCTGCCGGGGATAGCGTGGTGGCACCGCCGCCCCGGGACTCCGAAGGCGGCAGCCATGTTGAAATCTCTCCTGGTAGCGGTCCTGAGCAGCGTTCTCATCACCGACGCGGCCCCAACGGACTTCTACGTCGACCCGAACTCCACCCCTGCGACGTGGGTTCGCGACAACCCGAACGACCCCCGCCGCGACCGCGTCAACGCGGAGATCGCCACCAAGCCGACGGCGAAGTGGATCGGCACCCAGAACGTCAACGCGGTCGCCGCCCACGTGGGCACCGCCGCCGCGGCCAACAAGCTCCCGGTACTGGTGGCGTACAACATTCCCGGCCGCGACTGCGGCAGCCACTCCGGTGGCGGCGCGGGCAGCCCCGAGGCGTACCGCGCGTGGAGCTCCACCTTCGCGGCGGCGATCGGCACCCGCCCGGCGGTAGTGATCATCGAGCCCGACGCCGTCGCGCAGCTCGACTGCCTGAACCCTGCTGAGAAGCAGACCCGGATCGACCTGTTGAAGTACTTCACCGAGCAGCTGAAAGCCAAGGCCCCCAGAGCATTCACCTACTTGGACGCGGGCAACGCCAACTGGATCGCCGCGGGCGAGATGGCCAACCGCCTCACCAAGGTCGGCATCGCCAACGTCCGAGGCTTCGCGCTCAACGTGTCGAACTACTACACGACGGCGGGATCGGTCACCTACGGCAACGCACTCCGCACGGCGCTGGCGAACTTGGGCCACACGAAGACCTTCGTGATCGACACGAGCCGCAACGGCAACGGCTCCAACGGCCAGTGGTGCAACCCGGCGGGCCGCAAGCTCGGCGAAGCCCCGCGCAGGGGTGGCGGCGCGGAGATGCTGCTGTGGGTCAAGGTCCCCGGCAACTCCGACGGCAAGTGCGGCATCGCCCCGAACACCCCCGCCGGAACCTTCTCCCCGGACCTGGCCCTCCACCTCATCGAAGGCCACTGACCGCCATTCGCGGGCTTATGGACGTGTTGAGAGCTCCAGGGAGGTCCATAAGCCCGCGAATGGCCGTGGGGACGGTCAGGTGTGGGTGGGGAAGCCCAGGTCGACGCCGTGGTGGCGGGGCCAGCGCTGGGTGATCGCCTTGGTGCGGGTGTAGAAGCGGACTCCGTCGGCTCCGTGCACGTGGGTGTCGCCGAACAGCGAGTCCTTCCAGCCGCCGAACGAGTAGTAGGCCATCGGCACCGGGATCGGCACGTTCATCCCGATCATGCCGACGTGCACGCGCCGCTGGTACTCGCGCGCCGCGAGGCCGTCACCGGTGAAGATCGCCGTGCCGTTGCCGTACTGGTTGGCGTTCACCAGCCGCACGGCCGCGTCCAGGGTGGGGACCCGGACCACGCACAGCACCGGGCCGAAGATCTCGTCCTGGTAGATCGACATCGACGGGTCCACGTTGTCGAACAGCGTCGGGGCCAGCCAGAACCCGCCTTCGTGCCCTTCGGGGGCGTAGCCGCGCCCGTCCACGACGAGGGTGGCTCCCGAGGCCACACCGGCGTCCACATAGGACTGGACGCGGTCGCGGTGCACGTCAGTCACCAACGGCCCCATCTGCGAGGCCGGATCGGTCCCGGGACCGGTCACCAGCGACGCCATCCGTGACGTGATCGCCGGGACCAGCTCGTCCGCGACATCGCCGACCGCGACCACGACGGAGATCGCCATGCACCGCTCGCCCGCCGAGCCGAAGCCCGCCGAGACCGCCGCGTCGGCGGCCCCGTCGATGTCCGCGTCCGGCAGCACCACCATGTGGTTCTTCGCGCCGCCCAACGCCTGGACCCGCTTGCCCGCCGCGGTTCCGCGCGCGTAGACGTGCTGCGCGATCGGTGTCGAGCCGACGAAGGACGCCGCCGCGACGTCCGGGTGGTCCAGCAGCGCGTTCACCGCGAAGGCGTCGCCCTGCAGGACGTTCAGCACGCCGTCGGGCAGACCCGCCTCCTGGAACAGCTCGGCAAGGCGCACGGCGGTGGACGGATCGCGCTCGGACGGCTTGAGGATGAAGGCGTTGCCACACGCGATGGCCAGCGGGAACATCCACATCGGGACCATCGCGGGGAAGTTGAACGGGGTGATGCCCGCGACCACGCCGAGCGGCTGGCGCACGGAGTAGGCGTCCACACCGCGCGAGACCTGCTCGGAGTGCTCGCCCTTGAGCAGGTGCGGGATGCCGCAGGCGAACTCGACGACCTCAAGGCCGCGCTGCACCTCGCCCGCCGCGTCGGAGAGCACCTTGCCGTGCTCGGCGGTGATGATCTCGGCGAGCTCCGCGCGGTTGGCCTTGACCAGCTGGCGGAACTCGAACATCACCTTCGCCCTGGTGGACAGCGAGGACTCGCCCCAGTCCTGTGCTGCCTTCACCGCCGAGGCGACCGCTCCGTCCACATCGGACTGGTCGGCGAGCACGACCTCGCGGGCGACCTCGCCGGTCGCGGGCTGGAACACGCTGGCCCGCCGCGTGGCGGAGCCCGTGGTGCGGGCGCCGTCGATCCAGTGCGGAACTGAGCCGGTCACACTTCCTCCTGGTGGGGTGGTGGGCACGTCGTGGATCGGGTGACCAGCTTGGGGTGCAGCAGTCGGCGGACCGGATCGGTCCTGCCCTCGCGCACCCGCTGCAACAGCGCCTCGGCGGCCAGTCGCCCCATCTCACTGCGCGGCTGGTCGATCGTGGTCAGCGAGACGTGGCGCATCGAGGCCAGCGAGGTGTTGTCGTAGCCGATGACCGAGACGTCGTGCGGAACGCGCAGGCCGGCCTCCTCCAGCGCGGAGATCGCGCCGACCGCGTTGTAGTCGTTGGCCGCCACGATCGCGGTGGGCGGTGCGACGGAGCCGCGCGCCGCGAGCATCTCCTTGATCGCCCTGGCGCCCGCCGCGTCGGTGTACTCGCTGCGGATCACCTCCGGCTCCAGCCCGTGCTCGCGCATCGCGATCTGGTAGCCGCGCCTGCGCAGCGCCGACTGCGAGCCGCCGCCACCGTCGAGGTGCGCGATCCGCCTGTGCCCCAGGGAGACAAGGTGGTCCACCGCCATCTTCGAGCCGGCCTCGCCGTCGTCGTTCACCGTGTCCACAGTGGACAGCCGAGACGATCGGGACACCAGGACGACCGGTGTCTCTTCGGCCGCGGAGCCGATCGCGGCCGAGGACACGACGGGGCCGAGCAGTGCGAGCCCGGCGGGGCGGAAGGACAGCAGGCTGTTCAACGCGCGGCGCTCGCGTGCCGGGCTGCGCCCGCCGGAGTTGATGATCAGCTCGAAGCCCTCGGCGCGCGCGGCGGAGTCGAGGCCCTCCGCGACCTCGGCGAAGAACGGGTTGTGCAGGTCGGAGAGCATCACGCCGAGCACCGTTGACGTGCGGCTCGCCAACGCGCGGGCCATCACGTGCGGCGAGTAGCCCAACTGCTCCGCCGCTTCGAGCACCGCGGCGCGGCGCTGCTGGCTCACCTTCGGGGAGCCCCGCATGACCAGGGAGACCAGCGCCCGCGACACGTTCGCGACGCGCGCGACGTCCTCCATCGTCGGACGAGCCACAGCGTCCTCCTTGACCGGTCCGGAGATAACGACCAGGGTTGTGAGCCTTGACACTGTCGTCGAGCACGCTACAGCATTAGAGCGCTCCAACCAATAGAGCGCTCTAATGGCACCAGTGCAGTGAACTGGACGAACGGCCCGGACGAAGACGGAGATCGGATGCGTATCGGAGTAGCCGGAGTTGGGCGGATCGGCACCATGCACGCCGCCAACCTCGCCTCGCTGGAGCGGATCGACGAGGTCGTGCTGTTCGACCCCGTCCCCGGACGCGCCGAGCAGGCGGCAGCCGCACTCGGCGGCGCGGTACGGCACGTCGACGACCTCGACGCCCTGCTGGCCGGCTCCGACGGGGTCCTGCTCGCGACGCCGACCGACACGCACCCGGACATGCTGCGCCGTGCGCTCGCCGCGCGCGTGCCCACGCTGTGCGAGAAGCCGATCGCCAGCGACATCGACCAGATGCGCGCGCTGGTCAACGACGTCGAGGCATCCGGGGTTGAGGTCCTCGTCGGCTTCCAGCGGCGCTTCGACCCCGCGACGGTGGAGCTGCACCGCCGTATCCGGGGAGGCGACGTCGGCACGATCTACCTCGTCCGGGCGATCGGCCACGACGCGAACCCGCCGGACTTCGGCTACCTGCCCGCCTCCGGCGGCATCTTCCGCGACCTGCTGATCCACGACCTCGACGCCGTGCCGTGGCTGGTCGGCGAGCCGGTCGTCGAGGTCTACGCGGCGGGTTCGGTGCTCGTGCACGACGCGTTCGCGCAGGCCGACGACGTGGACAACGCCGTGGTGACGCTGCGCTTCGCCGGTGGCGCGCACGCGACGCTCGCCGGTGGACGGCACAACCCGCTCGGCTACGACCACCGCATCGAGGTGCTGGGCAGCAAGGACTCGCTGACCGTCGGCGTCGACCCGCGAACCCCGCTGTCCTCCTTGGAGAACGACGGCCCCAAGGTCGGTCCCGGTGCGTACCCCGGCTTCATCGAGCGGTTCCACGATGCCTACGTCAACGAGATGTCGGTGTTCGTCGACGTGGTCGCAGGCAAGGCGGAGAACCCCTCGCCGGCGCGGGAGAGCCTGACCAGCCTTGAGCTAGCACTCGCCTGTGACGCTTCCCGTCGTTCCGGGAACCCGGTGCGCGTCGACCAGTCCGTGGAGGTATCCCGATGAGCCCGAAGATCGCCGCCGCGCCGATCTCCTGGGGCGTCTGCGAAGTCCCCGGCTGGGGGCACGTGCTCGACGCGAAGACCGTGCTCGGCGAGATGGCGGGTCTGGGTGTCCTGGCGACCGAGCTGGGGCCGCCCGAGTACCTGCCGACCGATCCGGCCGAGCTGCGGGAGCTGCTGGGCGGCTACGGCCTCAGCATGATCGGCGGGTTCCTCGCCGTTCCGCTGCACACCGGTGCGCAGTCCACTGTGGACGAGGCGGAGCGGACCGCGAGGCTGCTCGCCGCGACCGGGGCGGAGGTCCTGGTCCTCGCGGCCGCGACCGGCCTCGACGGCTACGACGACCGCCCCGAGCTCACCGACGAGGAGTGGGCGACGCTGGTCGCGACGGCGGGCAGGATCCGCGACATCGCGGCGGCGCACGGACTGCGGGCGGTGCTGCACCCGCACGTCGGCACGCACGTGGAGAACGCCGAGGAGGTCGACCGCTTCCTCGCCGACTCCGACCTGGAGCTGTGCCTGGACACCGGGCACCTGCTCATCGGCGGCACCGACCCGGTCGAGCTGGCTCGCAAGTACGCCGACCGCATCGGGCACATGCACCTCAAGGACGTCCGGGCCGATCTCGCGGACCGCGTGCGCGACGGCGAGCTCGGTTACGCCAAGGCGGTCGGCCAGGGCATGTACGTCCCGCTCGGGGACGGGGACGTGGACATCGCCGGGATCGTCGCGTTCCTGCGCGGCGCCGGATACGACGGTTGGTGGGTCCTGGAACAGGACACCGCGTTGCAGGTGGGGGACGCCGAAGCGGCGGGGCGGCCGGTGCGCGACACCGAGCGGAGCCTGCAGTACCTGGGGAAGCAGTTCGACTGAGATCGCTTTCTAGGAGAAGACAATGACGTCTCACCGATCCCGCTTCGGCGCGCTGGTCGGACTCACCGCCGCCGGTCTCGTGCTCGCGGCGTGCAGCGGCCCCGCGGGCGGCTCAGGCAACAACCCCGGTAGCGGGGCAACGGGTCCCGCTCCCGATGGCGGCCCGCTCAAGGTCGCCGTCGTCTCGCACGGGACTCCCGGCGACGCGTTCTGGAACGTGGTCAAGAACGGTGCCGAGGCCGCGGGCAAGGAGCTCGGCGTCGAGGTCCAGTACAACGCCAACGGTGACCCGGCCGCGCAGGCCAAGTCGATCGACAACGCGGTCGCGCAGAAGGTCGGCGGGCTCGTGGTGTCGATGGCCAACCCCGACGCGCTGCGGGACTCGATCACCAAGGCGGTGCAGGCGGGCATCCCGGTCGTCACGATCAACTCCGGCGAGCAGCGCAGCACCGAGTTCGGCGCGCTGATGCACGTGGGCCAGAACGAGGGCATCGCGGGTGAGCAGGCGGGGAAGAAGCTGAAGGACGCGGGCAAGCGCAAGCTGCTGTGCGTGATCCACGAGGCCGGGAACGTCGGCCTCAACCAGCGCTGCGACGGCGCGAAGCAGGGCTTCGGAACGACGCAGAACCTCCAGGTCGACATCAGCAACCCGACCGACGCGCAGGCGCGGCTCAAGGGCGCGCTGCAGTCCGACGCGTCGATCGACGCGGTGCTCACACTCAACCCGCAGGTCGCGGGCAACGCGGTGAACGCGGTGAAGGAGGCGGGCTCCGCGGCCCAGGTGGCGACCTTCGACCTCAACTCCGACGTGGTGAGCGCGATCAAGGGCGGCGCGGTGCTCTTCGCGGTGGACCAGCAGCAGTACCTCCAGGGCTACCTGCCGGTGGTCTTCCTCAAGCTCTACAAGGACAACGCCAACACCGTCGGTGGTGGCCGCCCGGTCCTGACCGGTCCTGGTTTCGTCGAGAAGTCCAATGTGGACGCTGTCGGCCGCAACGCCGACCGCGGCACCCGCTAGTCCGCTCGATGGAGGCCCCGGTGCGCCGGGGCCTCCATCGGTCTCACCAAAGGAGTTGGGATGGGGTTGGCGGTGGAGGGAACCGACGAGCGCCTCGCTCGTGTTCGCCTCGCGGATCGCCTGGTAAGCAGGCCGGAGCTCGGCTCGGTGCTCGGCGCGCTGGCCGTGTTCGTGTTCTTCTCGGTGCTCACCGACCAGTTCCTCAGCCCGATGGGCGTGGCGAACTGGCTCGACGACTCGTCAACGCTGGGCATCATGGCGGTCGCGGTCGCGCTGCTGATGATCGGTGGTGAGTTCGACCTCTCGGCGGGCGTGATGACCGCCTCCACGGCGCTGGTGACGGCGATCCTGGCCACCCAGCTCGGCTGGAACACCTGGCTGGCGCTGCTGGCCTCGCTGGTCTTCGCGCTGGCGGTCGGGGCGCTCAACGGCTGGCTGGTGATGAAGACCGGGCTGCCGAGCTTCATCGTCACACTCGGCACGTTCCTCGCACTGCAAGGGCTCAACCTCGGTGTGACGCGGCTGGTCACCGGCACCGTCCAGGTCTCCGGCATGCGCAACGCGGACGGCTACGAGTCGGCCGGGTACCTCTTCGCGTCCACAGTGGACGTCGGAGGCACGTCGTTCCCGATCTCCATTGTCTGGTGGGTGCTCGCCGCCGCTGCCGCGAGCTGGGTGCTGATGCGCACCAGGTTCGGCAACTGGATCTTCGCGGTCGGCGGGGCGGCCCCGAGCGCCCGCGCGGTCGGCGTTCCCGTCGTCCGCACCAAGATCCTGTTGTTCATGACGACGGCCGCGGCGGCGTGGCTCGTCGGCTCGATCAACATCCTGCGCTTCACCACGGTCCAGGCGAACCAGGGCATCGGGCTGGAGTTCCAGTTCATCATCGCCGCGGTGATCGGCGGCTGCCTGCTCACCGGCGGCTTCGGCTCGGCGATCGGCGCCGCGATCGGCGCGCTCATCTTCGGCATGGCCCGCCAGGGCATCGTCTTCGCCCAGTGGGACAGCGACTGGTTCCAGCTCTTCCTCGGCGTCATGCTGCTCGCCGCGGTGCTGGTCAACAACGCGTTCCGCCGCCGCGCGGAACGGGTGCGGAAGTGAGGCCCGGGATGACCAGGACCCTGTTGGAGACCCGCGAGGTCGGCAAGAGCTTCGGCAGCGTGATCGCGCTCAACGGAGTGTCCACCGTGGTCAACGCGGGCGAGGTGACCTGCGTCCTCGGTGACAACGGAGCCGGCAAGTCCACGTTGATCAAGATCCTCGCCGGGGCGCACCAGCACGACACCGGCGAGTTCCTGATCGAGGGCGAGCCGGTCCGGCTGTCCACGCCGCGCGAGGCGCTGGACCGGGGCATCGCCACGGTGTTCCAGGACCTGGCGGTGGTGCCGCTGATGAGCGTGTGGCGCAACTTCTTCCTGGGCTCCGAACCCCGCAAGGGCTGGGGCCCGTTCTCCTGGCTGGACGGCAGGACCGCGCGCCAGACCACGAAGAAGGCGTTGGCGGAGATGGGAATCGACCTCCGCAACGTCGAGCAGCCGGTCGGCACGCTCTCCGGCGGTGAGCGGCAGTGCGTCGCGATCGCGCGTGCCGTGCACTTCGGGGCGAAGGTGCTGATCCTCGACGAGCCGACCGCCGCGCTCGGCGTGAAGCAGGCCGGGGTCGTGCTGCGCTACGTCGCCCAGGCGCGCGACCGGGGGCTCGGGGTCGTGCTGATCACGCACAACCCGCACCACGCCTACCCGGTCGGCGACCGCTTCCTGCTGCTCAAGCGCGGTCGCAGCCTCGGCTGCTTCGACAAGCCCGACATCTCCCTCGAAGAGCTGACCAGGCAGATGGCGGGCGGCGCTGAGCTCGAAGCGCTGGAGCACGAACTGCGAGGGGTGGCGCAGTGACGACCCTGGAGCTGCTCACAGTCGGACGCGTCGGGGTCGACCTCTACCCGGAGCAGAGCGGTGTCTCGCTCGCCGAGGTCAGCACCTTCGCGAAGTCCCTCGGCGGGACGGCGACCAACGTGGCGGTGGCGGCGGCCAGGCTCGGCCGCCGCTCCGCGGTGTTCACCAAGGTCGGTGAGGACGACTTCGGCCCCTACGTCCGGAGCGCCCTCACCGGCTTCGGCGTCTCGCCGGACCACGTCGGCACCGAACCCGGTCTGCGCACCCCGGTGGTGTTCTGCGCGCTCGACCCACCGGCCGACCCGCCGTTGCTGTTCTACCGCCAGCCAACGGCACCGGACCTCCGCCTGCGCCCCGAGGACGTGCCGTGGGACGTGGTCGAGGACGTGCCGCTGTTCTGGGTGACCGGGACCGGCGTCTGCGAGGAGCCGGCCAGGGCGACGCAGCGGGAGATGCTGCTCCGTCGTGGCCGACGTGCGCACACGGTGCTGGACCTGGACTACCGGCCCATGTTCTGGTCGTCGGAGGAGGCCGCCCGCGCGGAGATCTCGTGGATGCTCGACCACGTCACGGTCGCGGTCGGCAACCGCACCGAGGTGGAGATCGCGGTCGGCACCGATGATCCCGATGAGGCAGCCAAACGTTTGCTTGATCGAGGTGTCCAGTTGGCGATCGTGAAGAAGGGTGCGGAGGGCGTGCTCGTCGCGACCGAGCACGGCTCGTGGACGGTGCCGCCGCACCCGGTCGAGGTGGTGTGCGGTCTCGGTGCCGGTGACGCGTTCGGCGGGGCGCTCGCGCACGGACTGCTGGCCGACTGGGACCCTGTGCGCATCGCCGAGTACGCCAACGTCGCCGGAGCGCTGGTCGCCTCACGGTTGGCCTGTGCGGACGCCATGCCCACACCGGAGGAGATCGAGGCGGAGCTGTCGTGATCACGGATACGCAATGGCGGGAGCTGTTGCACACCAGGGCGTTCGAGCCTGAAGCGGTTCGAGCCGCTTATGCCGCCCGTCGCCGCCGGCCGCTGCTCGGTCCGGGGGGAACGCTGTTCCTGGTCGCCGCGGACCACCCCGCGCGCGGAGCCCTCGGCGCGGGCGGGGAGCCGACCGCGATGGCCGACCGGCGCGCACTGCTCGACCGGCTTCTCATCGCGCTGGACGACCCGGCGGTTGACGGAGTCCTCGGCACACCGGACGTCATCGAGGAGCTCCTGCTGTTCCACGGTCTCCACGACAAGATCGTGATCGGTTCGATGAACCGCGGCGGCCTCGCCGGCGCGGACTGGGAGATCGACGACCGGTTCACCGCTTACGACGCTCAGTCCATTGTGGACTATGGGTTGGACGGCGGGAAGATGTTGCTGCGCCTGGTGAACTCCGACCAAGGCACCGCTCCAACACTGCACGCGTGCGCGCGGGCGGTGTCCGAGCTCGCCGCAGCCGGGGTCATGGCGATGGTCGAACCGCTGCCGTACGAGCGCGACGATGCCGGACGCCTGGTGCTCCAGGACGACGCGGCCTCGCTGGCCAGGGCGGTGACGATCGCCTCAGGCATCGGCCGCACGTCGGCGTACACCTGGCTCAAGCTCCCCGCGCCCGCCGACCCGGAGACGGTGCTCGGGGCGACCACGCTGCCCTGCTTGGTGCTCGGCGGACCCGAGGCCGATGTCTCCTTGCGGGGCGGCGCGCTGCGGCACCCGGTCGTGCGGGGGCTCGTGGTCGGCAGAACTCTGCTCTACCCGGAGGACGGCGACGTGGCCACGGCGGTGGCCGGTGCCGCGAGCCTGTTGCAGTCAGCCCGAGAGGAGATCACCGCGTGACGCTCCACCGTCCACAAGGGACACTCGCCGCCGAAGGCGACCCCGTCCTGCTCACCCCGGATGACGCGGGCTGGACGTACTGCGGCCTGCGCGTTCTCGTCCTCGAACCCGGTAGGCCCCGCCAGGTCGAGACCGGTGAGTTCGAGGCGTTCGTGCTCCCACTCGCGGGCGGCTGCGTCGTCGAGGTCGACGGTCGGCGCTTCGACCTCGAAGGCCGGGAGTCCGTCTTCACGCGCGTCACGGATTTCGCTTACGTGCCGAGGGACGCTTCGGTCACCCTGACCTCGGAGAACGGAGCGGAGATCGCGCTTCCGATGGCGAAGTGCACGCGGCGGCTCGAACCGCGCTACGGCCCGGCGGAGGACGTCCCGGTCGAGGTGCGCGGCGCGGGCAACGCGACCCGCCAGGTCACCAACTTCGGCACTCCGGGCGTGTGGGACCACGCGGACAAGCTCAACGCCTGCGAGCTGATCACCCCGGACGGCAACTGGTCCTCCTACCCGCCGCACAAGCACGACGACTCCGAGCCGTGCGAGGTGGTCAACGAGGAGATCTACTACTTCCGCATCGCCGCCCGCGACGGGGTGACACCGTCCCGTGCGGGCTTCGGCCTCCACCGCACCTACACCGGCGATGGCAAGATCGATGAGGACGTGACCGTCCGCGACGGCGATGTCTTCCTCATCCCGCGCGGCTACCACGGTCCGTGCGTGGCAGCTCCGGGCTACCCCATGTACTACCTCAACGTGCTCGCCGGTCCAGGGGAGGAGCGCTCCATGGCCTTCTGCGACGACCCCGCCCACACGTGGGTCAGAGGTACCTGGGACTCCATGCCCGCAGACCCCCGCTGCCCCGTCACCAGCGCGATCCCCAGGAGGTAGTTGGAGTGCGTACGGTTCGACTGACCACGGCCCAGGCATTGGTGCGGTGGCTGATCGCCCAGCGAACCGAGCTGCTCGACGGCTCCCAGGCCCCGCTCTTCCCCGGCGTGTTCGCCATCTTCGGGCACGGCAACGTGCTCGGCATCGGCAACGCCTTGGAGGAGCACCGCGACGAGATCCCCGTCTGGCGCGGGCAGAACGAGCAGGGCATGGCGCTCGCCGCGATCGGCTACGCCAAGGCCACCCACCGCCGCCAGGTCATGGTGGCCACGTCCTCGATCGGCCCCGGCGCGCTCAACATGGTCACCGCGGCGGGCGTCGCGCACGCCAACCGGCTGCCCGTGCTGCTGCTGCCCGGTGACACCTTCGCCAGCCGCGCGCCCGACCCCGTCCTCCAGCAGGTCGAGCACTTCGGCGACGGCACGCTGACGGTGAACGACGCCTTCCGCGCGGTCAGCCGCTACTTCGACCGGATCACCAAGCCCGAGCAGCTGCTCTCCGCACTGCCGCAGGCCGCCCGCGTCCTCACCGACCCCGCCGACTGCGGACCGGTGACCCTGGCGCTGCCGCAGGACGTGCAGGGTGAGGCGTTCGACTTCCCGGAGTCGCTGTTCGAGCCGGTGGTGCACCACATCCACCGCCCGCGCCCCGACTCCCGGTCGATCGAGCGGGCCGCCGAGCTGCTCAGGACCGCGAAGCGGCCGCTGCTCGTGGTCGGCGGCGGCGTCCGCTACTCCGGCGCGGGTGGCAAGGTGCTGGAGTTCGCCCAGACCCACGGCGTCCCGATCACCGAGACCACCGCGGGCCGCACTCTCGTCCCGCACGACCACCGGCTGCACGTGGGGCCGCTCGGCGTGACCGGGTCGTCGTCGGCGAACACCCTCGCCGCCGAGGCCGACGTGGTCATCGCCGTCGGCACCCGCCTCCAGGACTTCACCACGGCGTCGTGGACGGTCTTCCACCCCGAAGCACGGGTGATCTCGATCAACGCCGCCCGCTTCGACGCGGTCAAGCACGGCTCGCTCGCCGTGGTCGCCGACGCCGCGGAGGGCCTGCGCGAGCTCAACCGCGCGGTCGGCGCCTGGCGGGCCGAAGACCAGTGGACGGCGTCCGCCGCGCACGAGCGCGCGAAGTGGGACGCGCACATCGACGGGTTGCGCGAGCCGGTGGCGGGCCTGCCGACCTACGCCCAGGTCGTCGGCGCGGTCAACGACAACGCGGGCCCGCAGGACTACGTGATGACCGCCTCCGGTGGTCTGCCCGGCGAACTGATCGGTGGCTGGCGCGCACTCGGCGCCGCGACCATGGACGTCGAGTACGGCTTCTCGTGCATGGGCTACGAGCTGGCGGGGGCGTGGGGCGCGGCGATGGCCCGCGAGCGGACCCATCCGGAGGGCGTCGTCACGACGCTGCTCGGCGACGGCTCCTACCTGATGATGAACTCCGAGCTGTTCTCGGCGGCCTTCGCCGGGCATCCGCTGGTCGCCGTGGTCTGCGACAACGACGGCTTCGCGGTGATCGCCCGCCTGCAGCAGGGCCAGGGTGGCGCGGCGTTCAACAACATGTTCGGCGACTGCCGGTCGAGCACGGACAGCACGAAGCGCCGGGTGGACTTCGCCGCGCACGCGGCCGCACTGGGCTGCGGGGTCGTCGAGGCGACCGAGCTCGACCAGGTCGGTCCGGCCTACCGCACCGCCCACGAGCAGGCCAGGCGCGAACGGCGCCCGGTCGTCGTGCTGGTGCGGACGCACCCGTCCTCGTGGACCGAGGCCGGGGCGTGGTGGGAGGTCGGCGTGCCGGAGACGGCGCACCGACCGGAGATCACCGAGGCTCGGCGGGACCTCCAGGACAACCGGGGCCGCCAGCTGAGGTACCTCTCCAGCTGAGCGGACGCGATCTCAGGGCCGTCCCGCTGTGTCCAGCGGAACGGCCCTGAATCGTGGTGTCGCGGAGGGTGTCAGTCGCGGTACTTGTCCGCGTACCTGTCCTCGTACGGATCCTCGTCCTCGTCGTCCTGGACGGACTTCGCCGGAGAAGGTTTCTCGTCACCGGACAGCTCGCGCTGCAGCGCGTCGAAGTCGGCGGGAGGGGTGTTGTACTTGAGCTCCCGGGCCACCTTCGTCTGCTTGGCCTTTGCACGGCCGCGCCCCATGGCTCGACCCCCTCATACAGGGACGGGGGCGACCAGTGGCGGCCCCGCACGTCTCGACTCGTTTCCTGGCAGTCACCGTACCGTGCCCGCCCCCCTGAATGCGACGCGGCACGGCGGTCCGGGCAGTGCCTCATGACACTGTTGTGACCGGGCTGAGACCGGTGGGGACACCCATGGCACGATTCGTGCGTGCCCCGTCCGTTCGTCGCCTACCTCAGGGTGTACGAGCCGTTGTCCTCGCTGGAGGGCGCGTTTCGTTCCCAGGTGGAGCACGCGCTGCGCAACGGCGGCGGCCTGACCAGGTCCCAGGCGGCCGACCGCGAGCGTGAACTGTGGCTTAGGACACAGTTGGCCGCTCCCGCTCGCCTGCTGCCGGGGGACAACGCCGAGGGCGAGGGTGCGACCCGCAGGCTCGACGTGATCACCCTTCCCGTGGCCGAGGCGCCCGGCCGCGACGCCGTGGACGCCGACGAGTCCCCGCTGGTCTGCCCGCTGGACCTGCGCCCGCGCGCCGCCGCGGGCGTGATGGGCTTCCTGGCCAGCTCGGTCGGCCCGCTGGTCGACGAGGCGCTGCCGATGCCGGTCGAGGTGATCAAGGCGCGCGCCTCCGCCGCGCTGAGCAACCTCCCGCGCCGGGCCGCGCACGTGGTCTCCTCCACCTGGACCGTCCCGCTGCCGTGGTTCGCCCTGGTCGACCCGGGCGCGCGGAAGCTGGTCCTCAAGGAGCGCGGCGACGCCGAACGCAGCGTGCACTGGCTGATCTCCATGACCGACGCCCGCCGCCGCGCGGAGGAGGCGCACGCCGTGGTGATCGCGGCGCTCGGCGAGGAGGGCCCTGCGCGGATCCTCCGGGACACCTCCCGCTGGCTGGCCCACTTCGACGCCAACTCGGTGGTCGAGCTGGACTACGGCGGTCTCGTCCAGCTGCTGGAGGACTCCGAGCTGACCGACGACACCTCGGCCGAGGACGTCCAGGTCGCGCTGAGCGCGCTGGAGACCGGCAACGCCGAGCTGGCCGCGGAGCGCTACGCGAAGCTGCGCGAGTTCTGGAGCGAGCTCGCCTCGCGCGAGCAGCACAACTAGCTCGACCGCCGCCCCCGCACCGCCCCCGTGCACTCATGGGCCAGCTGGCGTGGTCGGGGTTTCGCGTTTTGTCACCTTGATGCGCGAAAGAGCGCTCTCATTTCGCGTTATGGCTGCACAACGCGAATTGGGGGCACGCAGGTGAGGGCGCCAGGGCGTGGTGAGGTGGTGTCACCCCTTGCAGCACAACTAGCTCGACCGCAAGTCGTCCCGATGCCCCGAGGCGGCGCACCGCCCCCGCACCCCGTGCACTCGTGGGCCAGCTGGCGTGGTCGGGGTTTCGCGTTTTGTCACCTTGATGCGCGAAAGAGCGCTCTCATTTCGCATCAAGGTGACAAAACGCGAAAAAGAGGGGCGCCAAGGGGTGGCGAGGTGGTGTTGCCCTTGCGGCACAACTAGCTCGACCGCAGCTCCCGCGCCGTCTTGCTGAAGGCCAGGCCGACACCGACCGCGAGCATCGGCACGGCGGCCATCGCGAAGCCCCAGCCCACGTCGACGGCGACCAGCAGGCCCATCAGGGCGACCGACACCGGCTCCAGCGTCACCCTCGGCAGGTCGATGATGCTGTTGACCCGGCCCAGCAGCTCGCGCGGCGTGCTGGTCTGCACGAACGCCGGCAGCGCCACGTCGCTGGAATACGCGACACCGACGCCCAGCACCGCGAGCACGACCGCCGCTCCCCACAGGCTCGGCAGGAAGCCCACAGCGGCGAACGCCACGCCCTCGCACAGCGTCATGCCGATGATCAGCAGGCCCCACCGCCTCGGCAGCCCGGTGATCGCCGCGCTGACGGTGCCGGCGAGCTGGCCGGCACCCCACGCGGACACCAGCACGCCGAGCGCGATCGGGCTCTCCGTGAGCCCCTTGGCCAGCGCGGGCAGGCCGACCCCGAACAAGCCGGCGTACGCCAGCGTCGCAGCGGTGATCAGCAGCAGCACGATCCGCATCTCCACGCTGTTCCTGGCGTAGCTCAGCCCGACACCGATCTCCCGCCACAGCGCGGTGGCCGGCTTCTCCTGCGGAGCGCCCTTCGGGGCCGCCGCCAGCGTCGCCGCCGCGATCAGGAAGGTCGCCGAGTTGAACAGCATCGCCCCGGTCGTCCCGTTCAGCGCCACCAGCAGGCCACCGGTGACCGGCCCGGCAAGGCGTCCGACCTGTTCGCTGGTTCCGACGAGCGCGTTCGCCCTCGGCAGCTGGTCCTCGGGCACCAGTGACGGCAGGATGCTCGCGCTCGCGGGCCAGAAGAACGCCTCGGCGACGCCGACCAGCACGCCGAGCACGAAGAAGTGCCAGACCTGGATCGTCCCGGTCGCGTTCAGCAGTGCGAGCGCGAGCACGCAACCACCGCGTACGAGATGAGAGACCAGCATGACCGCGCGCGGGGACAGCCGGTCCGTCACCGCGCCGCCGACCAGCAGCAACGCACCGCGCGGCACCGCGGTGGTGACCAGGACAGCGGCCAGCGCAGCAGGGGAGTCGCTGACGGAGAGCACCAGCCACGCGAACACCACGTCGTAGCTGTAGTCGCCGAACATCGAGATCGACTCGCCCGCCCAGACGAACCGGAACGAGCGGGACCGCAGCGGCCCCCGGAGTTCACGCATTGCCCCTCACCAGGTCGGAGGAGGCGAACTCTCGTTCCTGGGCCCCGGCCCCGCAACCGATTTCAGAGCTCGCGCAGCATGAGCAACGTGATCACGGCGGACCCGCCGCCGACCGCCAGCGCGACCGGCCAGGACACCTCGGCGGCCAGCCAGCCCGCCATTCCGGGCGCGATCGCCGCCGCCAGGTAGTTCGCGGTGTTCTGGAACCCCAGCGCGATGCCGCTGCGCCCCTCCGGTGCCATTTCACCCGCGGCGGTGAACGCCAGCCCGTTCCAGCTCAGCGCCAGCGCCGCCGCCGGAACCATCACCACCGCCAGCAGCGCGACCGGCGAGTTCGCCAGGTCCAGCACCGCAACGGCCAGCAAGGACACGGCGATCGACAACGACACCACCCGCAACGGCCCGAGCCTGCTGCCCACCCGGTCCGACCACGCGCCGTTGAACAGCCGCCCTCCGGCGCCGAGCACCTGGGACACCGCGAGCAGCAGCGACGCGACGGCCACGCTCACCCCTCGGTGGTCGTGGAACAGCTCCACCATCAGCGCGGTGGCGGTGAACTGGGGAATCACCAGGAAGGCGCTGGCCAGGCTGAGCCGCCAGAGCGCGGGGGAGCGCAGCACACCGCCGGTCCCGCTGCCCTTAGGCACCCGGACGACGCCTTCGGGCTCGCGGACCCAGACGAGGACCGCGACCGCCGCGACCGCGCTGACCGCCGCCAGCACCAGGAACGCCGACGGCACTCCGCCCGAGTCGGCTGCGGGTGGCAGGACCAGCGCGGAGAACGCCGCGCCGACCGGGGTCGCGCTCTGCCGCACACCCATCGCGACGCCGCGCCTGCCTGCGGGGAACCAGGTCATCACCGCCCGCCCGCTCGCCGCGTTCGCACTCGCGCCGAACGCGCCCGAGCCCAGCAGCGCCAGGGCCACGAGCACCACGTCACCGGTGGTGGCCGCGCCCACCAGGCAGACGGCCGCGCCGAGCAGACCGATGGTCATCACGGGGCGCTCGCCGAAGCGGTCCGCGCTGGCGCCCCACAGCACCAGGGTCAGCATCGTGCCGAGGTTGACCGCGCCGACCAGCAGACCGGCCTCCGGCAGGCTCAGCCCGAAGTGCTCGCGCAGCTGCGGGATGAGCACGGGCAGGCCGAGGAAGCACGAGGCGTTCGCGCCCTGGGCCAGCGCCCCGGCGGCGAGCACGACCCATCGGTACCGCTCCGGGTGCGTGACCATCAGCCGAGCCTAGGCAGGAGATCCACATAGCAGGAGAAATGTCTCGATAAGTGAGATAACACGTAATACATAATGTCCTTATGTGGAGAATTTTCCATGCTGACGCATGAGTGAACTGGAAGATCCTTCTGTTGTCGCCGAAGGGTAAAATCAAGAAAAGCCCAGGTAGTTGACCCCTTCTTGATGTTGAGGCTCGCAGTGATGATGGCCACTTTGAGTGGCGCATGGGCTCCGACGGGCAGCTATTCCGCCCTGCGGGCAGACGTCATCTTGGTCACATCTGCATGTTGCTAATTAACCAACAATCCTGTGGTTCAGTCGTTCACGTAGGGCGCTCACCCGGCGCCACACCGTGAAAGGAACCCGATGACCTCGCTGCTCTCCCGCCTCGCCGTCGGTGGCGTCCTGATCGCCGCCCTGGGTGGCGCCGTTGCTCCGGTCGCCGTTGCCGCTCCCGCCCCGGCCGCCGTCAACTGCAACGACGGGAACGTGCTCAAGCAGGTCCTCGTGTCGGCGGACCACGACGGCGTCGGCGTCGCGTTCAACTTCGCCTGCAAGGTCTCCTCCATCGTGGACATCGCGCCCCTCAACCCGGGTGAGAAGCCGTACAACATCGCGGGCGAGGGCGAGTTCCCCAAGCTCGACAAGACCGCCAAGTCCTGGGTCCGCGTCATGGTCAGCGGCATCGACTGGACCAACCCCAGCGCCCCGAACCTCGGCACCTACATCAAGGGCGAGGGCGCGGTGAAGCAGATCGTGAACGGCGGCACCTTCGAGGGCCAGACGCTGTGGTTCATCGGCCTGGACAAGAAGCGCCCGTTCGTCAAGAACGTCAGTGGCAAGACCGTCACCGTCACCGTTAAGGCGGGTGCCTGAGTACTCGCCGACCACCGTCGGTGTCGTTCGATCCGCTGCGGGTACTCGATCGAGTGACTGCAACGAAAGGAACGTGATGACTTCGCGAACCCCCGTCCGTGGCCTGCGCAGGGCAGCCGCGGTGGGCGCGGTGATGGCAGGGCTGCTCGGAGCGCTGGCGCCAGCCGCCTCCGCCGCCCCGGCATCGGTGCAGGAGTGCGAACCGTTCACCTTCTACGGAGTGCAGGTCCGCGACGCCGGCACCAAGACGGCCGTCGACCTGAAGTACTCCCGCCCCGTCCAGGACGTGACGGTGCGCGAACTGACCGAACCGCCCATCCAGGACGGCTCCGGTGACCGAATCAAGATCAAGGGAACCGACTGGTACGAGGTCCGCATGCTGTGCGGCTACGACTGGTACGGCAACCCCTACCACGGCCCGCGTCGTGTTCCCGGACGTGGAGGTGTCGAGGAGGTCGTCCTCAACGGCGACTTCGAGGGCACCCTCTCCTGGGTGATCGGTACGAAGGCAGGCATGTTCCCGACGTCCATCCGCCACAACGGTTCCACGCTGACGATCGAGTTCCCCAAGCGCTAGTCGGCACGGACCGCGCAAAGCCAGAAGAGGCCTTCACCGGCAGGGGGTGAGGGCCTCTTCGCCTGTCCGCGGCGGGAAGCCCGGTCAAAAGACGCCGGGGAGCAGCCGGACGGAGCCGACCCGGCGACCGCCGCCCAGGATGGGCTCCTCGGCCAGCGCGTTCAGCGCCTCGGACTCCACCCCCAGCGAGCGCAGCGCGCCGACGATCACCGGCAGCCGCGCCCGCTGCGCGCCGTCGGCGATCTTCAGCGCCACCGCCCGCCCGTCCGGCAGCGCGGCGGCGTGCACGCCCTCCGCGCCCGCCTTGCACAGCAGGCCGGGCACCGCGTCCATCAACAGCGTGTCCTCGCGCCCCGTGCCCGCGACGAGGTACGGGTGGGCGCGCATGGCGTCGGCGACCCGGCGCATGTCCGTGCCGGGCTTCGCCTGCGCGAGCTTGCCGAACGCCCTGGCCAGCCCGTAGAGCGAGACCGAGAACAGCGGCGCTCCGCAGCCGTCGACCGCGGTGTGCGCGATCGGCTCCTCTGCCAGCTCGGCGAGGGTGTCCCTGACCGTCACCTGGAGCGGGTGTGACGGATCCGTGTACGAGGTCGTCGGCCAGCCCCGCTGCACGCACGTCGCCAACATGCCCGAGTGCTTGCCGGAGCAGTTCATGCTGGTCCGGTTCGCCGTCCCGCCCGCGGCGACCAGAGCGTTCCTGCTGGCCTCGTGCACCGGGTAGTCCGGCGGGCACAGCAGGGCGTCCGGGGTGAGGCCGTGCTTGTCCAGGATCGCCGTGACCCGCTCGATGTGCTCCGGCTCGCCGTTGTGCGAGGCGCAGATCAACGCCAGGTCGGCGTCGTCGGGCACCTCCAGGCCGCAGCGGAGCATGCCCAGCGCCTGCATCGGCTTGTTCGACGAGCGCGGCATGATCGGCCTGCGGGTGTCACCGTGCACGGTGACCACCTCACCGGCCGGGCCGAGCACGATCACGGAGCCGTGGTGCACGCACTCCCGCACACCGGAGCGGACCACCTCGACCAGTTCGCTGGCGATGGCTAGTCCTCCTTGGCGTCGTCGGCGCCGTCCTGCTGGCGGAGCCTGGCCGCCAACAGGTCGTCCACCGACGCCCGGCCTTCCCGGTACCTGCGAGCGATCTCCTCGTTGAGCCGGTCCATCACGACCTGGACCTCGCGCCGCCGCCCGGAGACCGACGCCTCCTCGGCGCGGTAGGCCCGCAGCGCGTGCGCGATCTGCTCCTCGGTCAGCGAGGTGACGTTGGACAGGTCGACGTCGGAGACCAGCGCCTCGACGTGCCTGCGGTGCGCCTCGGCCCGCGAGGGCTCCGGCATCTGGGCCCGGCCGAGACCGCCGGTGGGGCGCACCGCGTTCTCCGAGAGGATGCCGACGAGCTGCTCCACGACGGAGGTCGGACCGCCCTCGGAGCGCCTGCGCTGCTCGGCGAGCACGATGTCGATCCTGGCGTGCAGCAGCCTGCGCACGTAGGACAGGTCGGTCTCTTCCTGCGCAGCTTCGTCCCGCAGCTCCCGCACCTCGTTGAGGGGGCGCTGCTCGACACCCTCGGTGTAGTCCGGGGCCAGCACGCGGTCGATTCTCCGGCGCCCGCCTGGACGTACCTCGATCACGTGCCCATCCTGCGGGACATTCCGGTCAGCCGCCAACACCCGCTCTACTCCCAACAGGTACAGATTCCGATATTCACCTGGTTTGTTGCACTCCGAGCATGCCCCGGGCCTGTTCCGCGGACAACGGAGGCCGTTGCGCGATCCTGGACAACGCCGCCGCTCGGGCCGCGAGTTGGGCGTTGTCGCGCACGCGCTCGCCCTTGGCGTAGGAGAGGGTGTCCTCCATGCCGACCCGGAGATGACCGCCGGATGCCAGTGAGGCCAACATCACCGGAAGCGTGGTCCTGCCGACACCGGTCGCGGAGAAGCTGGCCCCCTCGGGCAGCAGCCGCAGCGCCGAGGTCAGCATCTCCGCCGTGCCGGGCATCCCGCCGGGGACGCCCATCACGAGGTCGACGTGCACGTGGCCGCCCGCGGGCGCGCCGTGCTCGTCCAGCAGCCGGTTCAGCGAGGCGAGCTGACCGATGTCGAAGATCTCGTACTCCGGCACGATCCGCCGCTCCTGCATCCGCTTGTGCAGCTCGACGATGAACTCCCAGCGGTTCATGAACACCGCGTCACCGAAGTTCACCGTGCCCATGGTGCAGGAGGCCGAGTCCGGCATCGCGTCCAGCACGGCGAGCCGGTCCTCCTCGGGATCGGTCACCGCGCCACCGGTGGACAGCTGCACGATGAGGCCCGTCTCCGCGCGCAGCGCGGCCACGGTCTCCTTGAGCAGGCCCTGGTCCAGGCTCGGCCTGGCCTCGGCGTCCCGGATGTGGACGTGGATCATGCTCGCGCCGACCCGCTCGCAGTCCTGGCCCGTCCGGACCAGCTCCTCCAGCGTGACCGGGAGGTTCGGGACCTCGGCCTTGCTGTGCTCCGCCCCGGTGGGGGCGACTGTGACCAGGGTGCCTGACGACGCTGTCATGTCGCCGATCCTGCCAGGCACCCGCCGCGTGAGATAGCCCCGAAGACGGTGCTCAGCCCCGCAACCTGCGCAGCGCCGCGCGTCCGGGCTGTTCACCGGTGTCCGGTGGCACCGAGTCGGGGTCGACCGCGGCGCTCACCACGTCCTCGCCCTCACCCGCCGTGAGCTCGCTTTCGACCGGGACCGAACGCTTGAGCAGCGCCAGCGCGATCGGGCCGAGCTCGTGGTGCAGCACGGCCGTGCCGACGCGGCCGACGACCTTGCCGCCCGCCGTCACCGGCGAGCCGGGCGGTGGCAGCACCTCCTGCGAGCCGTCCAGGTGCAGCAGCAGCATCCTGCGCGGCGGCTTGCCCAGGTTGTGCACCCGCGCGACGGTCTCCTGGCCGCGGTAGCACCCCTTCTCCAGGTGCACGGCGCGGCCGATCCACGCGACCTCGTGCGGAATCGTGCGCTCGTCGGTGTCCATGCCCAGGCGCGGCCGCAGCGACTCCACCCGCAGCGCCTCGTAGGTCCAGCTGCCTGCTGGCCGGGCCCCGGCGTCGGTCAGCCGTGTCCACCACGCGTCCAGCTCCGCGCGCGGCACCAGCAGGTCCACCGAGTCCGGCGCGCTCATCCGCCTGGCGAAGCCGCCGCCCGGCAGCGCGAGGACCTCGCCGGGCGTGGTCGGCGCGGTGACGCCCGCGGCGCCGAGCACATCGGTCGCGGTCGGCCCGAGCACGGTCAGCACGGCGAGCTCGTCGGTCGCGTCCCGAGGCTCGACCTTCGACCAGAACACCATCTTCGTGAGGTAGTCCAGCAGCGGCGCGACCCGCTCCCGCTCGGTGTCCAGCCACACCGTCCCGTCGAGCTCGGCGACGACCGCGTGGTGCTCGACCCGGCCCTGCACGTCCAGGACCAGCAGCTCGGTCCCGGTGCCGTCGCCGAGCTCGGTCATGTGCTGGCTGGTCAGCGAGTGCAGCCAGGTGAGCCGGTCCTCGCCGGGCACCGCGATCACGCCGCGGTGCGAGCGGTCGACCACCACGGCCGAGCGGGCCGCCGTCCGCTGCTCGGCGAGCGGGTCGCCGAAGTGCCACGGCACCCCGGGATCCGCCGAGTCCTCCGGCGGCGCGATCGCGCCTGGCTGGCCTAGCGTCACGTCAGCTCCTGATCTCCACTGGCGCAGCCCGCGCACACGCCGGACAACGCGAGGTGGCTGGCATCCAGTTCGAAACCCCGCGCGGCGCGGAGTTGTTCCCCGAGCGCGGCCAGCGCCTCGCACGGGACCTCGTCCAGCTCGCCGCAGCGGTGGCAGACGAGGTGGACGTGCTCGTGGGCGTTCACCGAGTACGTCGGCGCGCCGTGGCCGAGGTGCGTGTGCCGCACCAGGCCGAGCTCCTCCAGCAGGTCGAGCGTGCGGTAGACGGTGGTGATGTTGACCGTCGGGGTGAGCCGCCGGATCCGCTGGCAGATCTGCTCCGGCGTGGCGTGCCCCAGTTCGGTGACCGCGTCCAGCACCAGCTGGCGCTGCGGCGTCATCCGCAGCCCGCGCTGGCGCAGGGTGCGGCGGAGTATCTCCGGCGCGCTGTCCACGACCCCAATCGTAGGCTGAGCCCATGCGCGTAGTGGCACAGCTCGACGGGACCCTCGTCGACCCCGAAGCCCCACTCCTCCGACCGGACGACTACAGCGTCCAGCGCGGCGACGGCGTGTTCGAAACGATCTTCGTGGTGAACCGCAGGACCCGTGAGCTCGGCCCGCACCTGGCCAGGTTGGCCCGCTCGGCGCAGCTGCTCGGCATGCCGCCGGTGGACATCCCGGCGTGGGAGCGCGTCGGCCAGGTCGTCATCGACGCGTGGCCGTGGGACACCCACCCCGAGATGGGTCTGAAGCTGATCTACACCAGGGGAGCGGAGTACGGCGACGGCTCGCCGACCGGCTTCGCCATGGGCATCCCCATCCCGGACAGCACCATCGACAAGCGCCGCAACGGCGTCGCCGCGCTCACCCTGGACCGGGGCTACGGCACCGACCTCACCGAGCGCGCGCCGTGGCTGCTGCTGGGCGCGAAGACCCTGAGCTACGCGGTGAACATGGCCGCGACCCGCTACGCCCAGGAGCACGGCGCGGAGGAAGTGATCTTCACCGCCTCCGACGGCACGGTGCTGGAGGGCCCGACCTCCACGGTGGTCATCGCCAAGGACCGCACGCTGGTCACCACCCCGCCCCCGCTGGGCATCCTGGAGGGCACCACCCAGGCGGCCCTGTTCCGCGCGGCGGAGGCGGCGGGCTGGAAGACCAAGGTCGAGCCGATCACGGTCCCGGAGCTGTCCGAAGCGGACGGCCTCTGGTGCGTCTCCAGCGTCCGCCTCATCACCAGGGTGCACACCCTCAACGGCGAGCCCCTGCGCGACTTCTCCGACCTCCACAAGGAGGTCACCTCGCTCTACGAGGCCGTCTACGCCTGACCCCGAACAGCCATTCGCGGGCTTATGGACGCTTCGCGAGACGCGAAAAGGTCCATAAGCCCGCGAATGGCCGGGAGTGGGTCAGCCGACCACGCGGGTGAGGCGGGCGGAGGTGTGCGGCTGCATGGGCTGGCCGGCCATCGCGCGCTCCTCGACGTAGGCCAGGTCGCCCTCGACGATGCCGTAGAGGCGGGAGGCCGCGTTGACCTCCTTGGCCGTCGCCGTGCGCATCACGATGTCCGTGCCGAACTCCCAGGCCGTCTGGCTCAGCGGCTTGCCGTAGTAGATCTCGACGATGCCCGAGGAGTGCGTGAGCAGCACCTCGATCGTCTCGTCGGCCTGCGGGCGCCAGAAGCCGGTCTCGCGGGCCGCGGGGCGGATCACGTTGCCCGCCTCGTCCAGCAGCCAGGACCGCGCCTCGTAGTAGACGAACGGCCGTCCGTCGTGGGCGAAGGTCACCTGCTGGCCGAAGCGGTACGGGCCCTCGATCGTCGGGTAGACGACCTCGCCCTCACCGCGCCACACGCCGATCAGCGGCAGCAGGTCCAGGCAGTCGTCGTGCAGGTTCGGTCCCATGCGCAGGTTCGCGGTGTCGCCCTCGACGGGCATGTCGTCGAACTGCGGCAGGTTGCGGTCCCGCGTGCTCTCGGCGCGCTCGGCGGCCGCGCGCAGGGCGGCGTCGCCACTGCCGGGCACCGCGCCCGGCGTCGGCTCTGGGGGTGTCTGCGTCATGTCCCTGATTCGCTCGTCAGCGCTGGTCTGCGTACAGCCGGTAGACGACGTAACCGGCGAACCACAACGTCAGCAGCGCGGCCAGCACGATCAGCCCGGCAAAGAACCATTCCACCCGCCGAGGATAACGCCGGGGGTGGGACGACCGTCCCACCCCACCCCCGCGCAGTGACCGGATCAACAACCCCACTGGCCGCTGACCGAGATCGCCCGGTGCAGCGCGGAGCACGTCAGCGCGCCCACGACGCCGCTGTCCTTGATGCCAACGTCGCGCTGGAACGCGCGCACCGTCGCCTGCCACCGCTCGTCGTAGCGCCCGTCGGAGCCGTTCGGGACGTCGATCTCCAGCCGCGGCAGCGCGTCGGCGAGGCGGTCGATCAAGCGCGCCGGGCTGGAGACCGCGCTCCGGCAGCGGTGGCGCGCTCGTCCGGCCGGGCGGCAGGACGCCGACGAGCGCCTGCCAGGTCGGCTGGTCCACCACGCCGTCGTCGGTGATTCCGTTGTGGCGCTGGAAATCCCGCACCGCCGCGAGGGTGTTGACCGCGTAGAGCCCGGTCCCGCTCAGCTCGTACCCGTGGAGCCACCGTGCCCGCTGCAAGCCGAGCACGTCCACTCCGCGCTGTCCCGGCTCCACCCGGGTCAATGTCGCGGCGAACTCCCGCAGTGGTCCTCCCCTTGTCGGCTGCTTTCGCGGGAGGGATGTGGTTGCCCTGGAAGGAGAAAGCGTTCGGCCCCGCTCCGGTGCGTGCGGAGCGGGGCCGAACCTCGCAGCGTTCAGGCGACCGCGACCTCAAGGGTGTGCAGGCCGGGACCGTCGGCGCTCACCACGACCTCGCCGTTGCCCGAGCGGTGCAGCGCGCGCACCGTCCACGAGCCGGGCGCGGCGAAGAACCGGAAGTCGCCTCCGTCGGAGGAGACGACCTCGGCGGTGAACTCGCCGGACGAGTCGAGCAGGCGCACGAACGCGCCGCCGACCGGGGAACCGGCGGAGAGCACGCGCCCGGAGAGCACGACCTCCTTGCCGGGGTCGACGTTGGCGGGCAACGTCGCCGTCTGTGCTGGGGCTCCGCAGCTGCTCATGTTCTCCGCTCCCTCACTTGCCCGAGCCGAGCTCGATCGGCACGCCGACCAGCGAGCCGTACTCGGTCCACGAGCCGTCGTAGTTCTTCACGTCGGAGTAGCCGAGCAGCTCCCGCAGCACGAACCAGGTGTGCGAGGACCGCTCGCCGATGCGGCAGTACGCGATGGTCGGCTTGGACTCGTCCAGGCCCTCCGCCTTGTACAGCTCGCGCAGGTCGTCGTCCTTCTTGAAGGTGCCGTCCTCGTTGGCGGTCTTGCTCCACGGCACGTTGAGCGCGCCGGGGATGTGACCGGGCCGCTGCGCCTGCTCCTGCGGGAGGTGCGCGGGGGCGGCGAGCTTGCCGGAGAACTCGTCAGGGGAGCGCACGTCGACGTAGTTCTTCTTGCCGATCGAGTCCTCGACCTCGCGGCGGAACGCGCGGATGGACGTGTCCGGCTCCGAAGCGGAGTAGGCGGTCTCCGCCCGCTGCACGTCCTGCTTGTCCAGCGGACGGCCGTCGAGCTCCCACTTCTTGCGGCCACCGTCGAGCAGCTTCACGTCGGCGTGCCCGTAGAGCTTGAAGTACCAGTACGCGTACGCGGCGAACCAGTTGTTGTTGCCGCCGTAGAGGATCACCGTATTGTCGTTGGCGATTCCCTTGGCGGACAAGAGCTTCTGGAAGCCCTCGCGGTCGACGAAGTCACGGCGCACCGGGTCCTGGAGGTCGGACTTCCAGTCCAGCTTCACCGCTCCGGGGATGTGTCCGGTCTCGTAGGCGGCGGTGTCCTCGTCGACCTCGACGAACACCACCCCTTCGGCGTCGAGGTTCTGCTCGGCCCATTCGGCCGAGACCAGGACGTTCTCACGGCTCATCGAGCGCTCCTCATGACACTGTTTCGTCCACTGTGGACACTGCGGGAAGGGGAGGTCTTACGCGGTGCGGAACCGGCGCAGCACCAGGTACATCTCGCACCCGAGGCACAGGCCGAACGCCGCGTTGAGCAGGGCGGCGACCAGGGCGCCCGAGGTCGCGACGACACCGAGGGTGGTCAGGCCGGAGGCGTAGCCGACCGTGCCCACCAGGGTGAAGACGAAGCCGACGCCCTGGGCGAACCGCAGCGGGGCGGAGTCCTCGCGCTCGGTCGTCGGCTTCAGGCGGGGCTGCACGGCCTTGCGGTAGAGCTGGCCGTAGGGGTTCAGGCGCAGGCTGACGAACGCGCACATCGCGAAGATCACCGCCTGCGCGGCCAGCAGCTGCCACACCCCGGTGAGCAGCACCAGCACCAGGACCAGGCTGGTGATCCACGCCGAGAAGCGCGGGCCACGGGGATCGACTGGTGGGTCTACGGACACGACTTGCCTCCTGACTCGACCACGGAAAGAGTCCGTCAGGGGCGGTGGACGGCGCGCGCGGGCGCGGCCGGGATCACCGCCCGGTCAGAGGCGACACAGGCTGCTACGCACGCGGCAGTGGTCCACCACGCGTCGTTTCGTCAGCCACACGTACATGGCGGCGAGGCTACTCCGTTCGCCCGCGCTTCGGGAGGGGCGTCCACTCCATGGGACTAGGGCAGGTGCGGGCGCAGCGCGGTGACCAGCGCGTCCCGCTTCGGCAGCCCGCTGACCCGCAGGAGCTCCCGCCCGTCGGGAGCGAGGGCGAGCGTGGTCGGGGTGCGCAGCACCCGCAGTTCCTCGGCCACTTCGGGGTGCGCGGTGAGGTCGAACTCGACGTGCCGCACCCCCTCGGTGCGCCCGGCGAGGTCGGTGAGCAGCACCCGCGCGTGGCGGCAGGGCGCGCAGAAGGTGGTGGAGAGCTGGAGCAGGGTCACCGGGGACCCGCTGTCCGGCGCGGCGTCGAGCGCGGTGCGCACCGGGGCGGGCAGCGAGACCTCCACCGGCTCCCCCCGTTCCCGCACCCGGCCGTTGAACACGCGGTACAGCAGGCCGATCGCGACCGTCACGGCGATCGCGACCAGCACCACGAGCAATCCCGTCATCGACACCTGCCGAGGATCTACCGGTTCACTGGCCCATGCGGCCGGTGAGGGTGCGCAGCTGCACGTCCTTGGCAAGAGCCTCCATCACCAGCTGGTCCCGTTCAACCCTGACCGCGGTCGGCACGACCGTGAAGGGCAGCCCGCCGAGGTTCACCCTGGTGGTGAACGCGGCCCGCGCGGCGCGCTCGACCACGGGCGGCAGCGCGATGTCGCCGCCGGACTTGGAGTTGCCGAGCTTGAGGGTGTTGGGCTTGATCTCGACCTGGCCCTCGACGATCTGGATCACGCCGAGCACGGTCACCTCGGTCTTGGTCCCGGCGATGGTGGTGCTGCCGGTCAGCCGGACCATGGCCTTGCGCTTCTCCTCGTCCTGCACGGTCCCGGCCAGCGGCGGCTTCGGCGGCTCCTCCTGCTCCTTGACGCGGTTGACGTCGTTCTGCAGGTTGTTGAGCTCCTCCTGGCTGGCGTTCTCGATCTTCAGGTCCGGGATGCCGATCATCTTGCCGACGTCGCTCGCGGTGACCTTGACCGCGCCGAGCACCTCGTCGACGCGCATGTCCTGGGTGTTGCCGGCGATCAGGTCCGACAGCGAGGCGCGGGCGTGCCGCAGCCGGACCTCGCCCTCCACCTTGACCTTGCCGTCCTTGGTCAGCGGCACGCCGACCGCGCGGATCTCGACGTTGGGGTAGTCGCCGGTGAGCGCCTGGTAGATGAACGGGAAGCCGTTGATCCGGACGTCCGGGTCCTCGGTGATGTTGAGCTGGGTCCGCATCCGCTGCGACAACTGGTACTCCGCGGTCGCGGCGATGGCGTAGTCGGCGACCACGAACAAGCCCAGAACGACGACCAGGCTGATGACCAGCTTCTTCACGTGGTTTCTCCGTCCAATCCTTGCTTCGGCCCGCAACTGGAGGACCGCGGTACCGATAGGGGGACGTGGCGCACACCGTCGGCGTTGCCTCGGGTGCGCTCGTCCAGCCAGCGCGCCATGCGGTCCACCAGCTGTGGAGTCAGCGCACTTTCAGCGTGCCTCATGCCCGGTTCGAGCCACATGTCGGCCTCCCCGCCGGTCGCCCGGTGCAACGCCGAGGCGTGCTCCGGCGGGAAGTACTGGTCGTCGGCACCGTGCACGATCAGCAGCTTCTCCGGCGGGATCCGGCCTGCCACCTCCACCGGGGAGGCCGGGATCTCGCCCCACGGCAGGCCCAGCCGCACCCCGAGCAGCCGCGCGGCCATCCGGCCTTGCGGCTGCTCCAGCATCCAGTGCACCCGGCGCATGGCGGCCGTCTCGCGCACCCACCACCGGGCCGGGCAGCTCACCGCGACCACGGCGTCCGGCGTGTCGATCAGCGCGGCGTGCCGCAGCACCACCGACGCGCCGAGGGAGACACCGAGCGTGGCGACCTTCGGATACCGCTCGCGGAGGTAGCGCACAGCGGCGTCCACGTCGTGGATCTCGGCATCGCCGACCGTGGACACCCCGCCGGAGCGACCGTGGCCGCGGAGGTCGAAACCGAGCACGGTGTGCCGCGACGCGAGCCTGCTCAGCAGTCGCCGGACGTTCGGCTGACCGATGTGGTGTGTTACGCCGTGCGCAACAACCACGGCCAGATCCGACCGGCCTACTGAATCGTGCAAGCGGGCGTGTAGGCGAACGTTGTCCGAGGTCATCAGTGTGACGACGGTTTCCCGGCCTAGGCTTGTGCGCGGCACGACGGGTATCCTCCCCGACATCCACCGGCAACGGCGCCGACCCACTCTCGGGACCATCACCGCCCCGGCGACCGGAGTCGCCGCGTGAGAGGAGCGCCCCATGTCGAGCATTGACCTGCTCCTGCTGACCACGGACCGCGATCCGGAGTCCGTGCTCCCGGCGCTCTCCCTGCTGCCGCACCAGGTCCGCCCGCTCGCCCCGGACGTCTCCGCGCTGCTGGAGGCCGGTCCGCACGAGGCGGTCATCGTGGACGCCCGCACCGACCTGGTCGGCGCGCGCAGCCTGTGCCGCCTGCTCGCGGGCAGCGGCATCGACGTGCCGGTGATCGCCGTGGTGACCGAGGCCAGCCTGGTCGCGCTCAACGCGGACTGGGGCATCGACGAGATCCTGCTCCCGGACGCCGGTCCCGCCGAGGTGGACGCCCGCCTGCGGCTGGTCCGCGGTCGGCGAGCCGCCGCGCACCGGGGCGGCGACGGTGCGCTCCAGGTCGGCGAGCTGGTGATCGACGAGGCCACCTACTCCGCACGCCTGCGCGGCCGCGCACTCGAACTGACCTACAAGGAGTTCGAGCTGCTGAAGTACCTCGCGCAGCACGCGGGCCGGGTCTTCACCCGCGCGCAGCTGCTCCAGGAGGTCTGGGGCTACGACTTCTTCGGCGGCACCCGCACGGTGGACGTGCACGTCCGCCGCCTGCGCGCCAAGCTCGGCCTTGAGCACGAGACGTTGATCGGCACCGTCCGCAACGTGGGCTACAAGTTCGTCCGCCCCGCGACCCGGTCCGGTGGCGCGCGCACCTCGGCTCCCGCCACTCCCACGCCTCGGATCCCGACTCCGCTCTGAGCCCCAACGGGTTAACGTCGGCACCGTGGATGTCATCTGGCAGGAGCGGTTGTCCGGCGCGCGGGCCGAGCAGGTTCGCGACCTCGTCGCGGCCGCGGCGGAGGTCGACGGCAGGGCGCCCATCGGCGAGCACGTGATGATGAACCTCGGCAACGGCGAGGGGAACCACCTCGTCGCGACCGAGCGGCCCGGCGGCCCGGTCGTCGGTTACGCGTACCTCGACCTCACCGGGGACAACGACGGCAATGTCGTCGCCGAGCTCGCCGTGCACCCGTCGCACCGCCGCCAGGGCACCGGCTCCGCCCTGGTCGAAGGGCTGCTCGCCAAGGCACCGGACCCTGCCGCGCTGCGGATCTGGGCGCACGGCGAGACACCGGCGGCGACGCGGCTCGCCGAGAAGTTCGGGTTGCGGCGCGCCCGCGAGCTCTGGCGGATGCGGCGCCCGCTCTCCGACGCCGAGCCCCTGCCGACCCGCGCGACGCCGGAAGGCGTTGTGCTGCGGACGTTCCGGCCAGGTGCGGACGAGGCGGCGATGGTCGCGGTCAACAACCGCGCGTTCTCCTGGCACCCCGAGCAGGGCGGCTGGACCGAGGAGGACGTCCGCGCCCGCGAGGCCGAGGACTGGTTCGACGCCGACGGGTTCTTCCTCGCGGAGCGGGACGGCCGGGTCATCGGGTTCCACTGGACGAAGGTGCACCCGGCGTCGCCGGGCACCGGGGGCGAGCCGATCGGTGAGGTCTACGTCGTCGGCATCGACCCCGACGCGCAGGGTGGCGGTCTCGGCTCGGTGCTGACCCTGGCGGGGCTGCACCACCTGCGCTCGCTCGGACTGCCCGCCGTGATGCTCTACGTCGAGTCCGACAACACGTCGGCCATTCGCGTTTACCAGAAGCTCGGTTTCGACAAGTGGGACGCGGACGTGCAGTTCGCCGGGAAATGACCGTTCTGTCACTCGTGAGCACCGAATCTCGCCGAAGGGTCTCGACAGCAACGCCGAATGCGGTATTTTCACCCGCTCGTTGACTGCTCTCGACGTATCCGGAAGTGAGTTCAGCATGTCCATGCCTTACCCGCCGCAGCAGCCCGGTCCCGGGGGCTACCCCGCGCAGCCGCAGAACGGACTGGGCACCGCCGGCTTCGTCGTCGGGCTCATCGGACTGGTCTTCAGCTTCATCCCGTTCATCGGTGTTGTCGCGTGGCCGCTGGTGATCATCGGCGCCGTGCTCTCCGGTGTCGGCCTGAGCAAGGCGACGAGCGGGGCCGCGAGCAACAAGGGGCTGGCGATCGCCGGACTCGTGTGCTCGATCGTCGGCCTTCTCATGTGCTTCGCCTGGGTCGGCGCTTTCTGACACTTTCCGACGCGGAAAGCATTCGAGGTCGCTGTTTCCGCGCGGGGCTTTTGCCCGATTTTCGCCTCGGACGGGGGCCGTGCTCGATCGAGCACGGCCCCCGTCGCTGTGTCGCGAGGTCGCCGGAGGCGTCGCAGACTGGGAGTCCTACGGCACGGAGGATGACGGGGCAGTCACGGCATGCGTACGCGCTGGTCACGCGGGGGACACGGAATGGCGCCGATGGGGTGGGGATGGTCACTCCGCGTGGCTTGTTCACCCGGCGTTCATCTGCTGACTGGGGCTTGTCAACCCTGGCTCCTTACCGTCCGGGTCGTACGGCG
The DNA here is from genome assembly GCF_042429765.1 of Allokutzneria oryzae. Taxonomy (NCBI): domain Bacteria; kingdom Bacillati; phylum Actinomycetota; class Actinomycetes; order Pseudonocardiales; family Pseudonocardiaceae; genus Allokutzneria; species Allokutzneria oryzae. The sequence goes on from NZ_JBHLZU010000011.1 coordinate 70,734, forward strand.
GGAACCTCGCCGACACACCCTTTTCCCAGCTGGAGGAGTTCAGGTGAAGATCAAGCAGAGTGGCGCCGCGATCGGTCTGGTGGCCGTGGGCGCACTCCTGCTGTCCGCCTGCGGCAGCGACAACAACACCGGTGCTCAGGGCACGTCCAGCGCCGTCGCCAACCTGAACGTGGAATGCGGCGGCAAGGCGAACCTGTCGGCCGAGGGCTCCTCGGCGCAGAAGAACGCCATGGACATCTTCGCCAAGGACTACCAGGCGAAGTGCCAGGGCCAGAAGATCGCCTACACCAAGTCCGGCTCCGGCAAGGGCATCAGCCAGTTCACCGCCAAGCAGATCGACTTCGGCGGCACCGACTCCCCGCTGAACAAGGAGAAGGGCGAGGTCGACAAGGCCGCAGAGCGCTGCTCCGGCAACCCGGCGTGGAACCTTCCGCTGGTGTTCGGCCCGGTCGCGCTGGCCTACAACCTGCAGGGCGTGAACGGCGTCGTGCTCAACGGCGAGGTCGCCGCGAAGATCTTCAGCGGCCAGATCACCAAGTGGAACGACCAGGCCATCGCCGCGCTGAACTCCGGCTCCTCGCTGCCGGACAAGAAGATCGTGGTGATCTACCGCTCCGACGAGTCGGGCACCACCGAGAACTTCCAGACCTACCTCAAGACCGCGGCCCCGCAGGCGTGGACCAAGGGCGGTGGCAAGAAGTTCACCGGCGGCGTCGGTGAGGGCAAGGAGTCCTCCGACGGCGTCGCCAGCGCCACCAAGAGCACCGACGGCGCCATCACCTACGTCGAGTGGTCCTTCGCCAAGAACGCCAAGCTGGGCATCGCCAAGATCGACACCGGCTCCGGTCCGGTCGAGCTGACCTCGACCAGCGCCGCCAAGGCCATCGACGGCGCGCAGATCAAGGGCGAGGGCAACGACCTGGTGCTCGACCTGAACTCGATCTACGGCACCAAGGCCGCTGGCGCCTACCCGCTGCTGCTGGCCACCTACGAGGTGGTCTGCTCCAAGGGCTACGACGCCGACACCGCCAAGGCGCTCCGTGCCTTCCTGACCGTCGCGGCGAACGCCTCCGCCGGTGAGCTGGAGGCGGCGGGCTACGTCGCGCTGCCCGAGGCGTTCAAGAAGAAGCTGACAACGGCCGTCGCGGCGATCGCCTGACGGAACTCTCTCGATCGGGTGGATGGCCGGGACGCGACGCGCGTTCCGGCTTTCCGCTTGACCGGACTACCCGGAGGCTGTCATCTCCAGCGCTGAGAAGTCGACCGTGGTCAGGCCAGGTGACCGGATCTTCCGGGGCCTGACCTCCGGTGCCGGCGTGTTCATCGTCGTCCTGATCGCCGCGATCGGGATCTTCCTGCTGCTGCGGGCCGTTCCCTCGCTGCAGCGGGACAACGTCAACTTCCTGCTGAGCCGCGAGTGGGTCACCAACGACCCGGCGAACCTGCGCTTCGGCATCATCGACCTGCTGTGGGTGACCGTCGCGACCTCGATCGTCGCGCTCGTGCTCGCCACCCCGGTCGCGCTGGGCATCGCGTTGTTCCTCACCCAGTACGCCCCGCGCAGGCTGGCCAGGCCCTTCGCCTACGTCGTCGACCTGCTGGCCGCGGTGCCCTCGATCATCTTCGGCCTGTGGGGCATCCAGGTGCTCGCGCCGCAGCTGCTGCCCTTCGCGCACTGGCTCAACGAGAACCTCGGCTGGATCCCGATCTTCGCCATGGGCAACGTCTCCACCAGCGGGGGCGGCAACGTCTTCATCTCCGGAGTGGTGCTCGCGGTGATGATCCTGCCGATCATCACCGCGGTCAGCAGGGAGATCTTCGCGCGCACCCCCACCCCGCACATCGAGGGCGCGCTCGCCCTCGGCGCCACCAAGTGGGAGGTCGTGCGCACCACGGTCCTGCCCTTCGGCAAGGCGGGCTTCATCAGCGCCGCGATGCTCGGCCTCGGGCGCGCGCTCGGCGAGACCATCGCGCTGACCACGATCCTCAGCGCCACCGACGCCAAGCCGAACTACACGATCTTCGACGGCGGCGCGACCTTCGCCTCCCGGATCGCGCTGGGCTCCGCCGAGTTCAACGACAACCTCACGGTCGGCGCGTACATCGCGGCAGGCCTGGTGCTGTTCCTGATCACCTTCGCGGTCAACGCGCTCGCGCGGACCATCGTGGCCGGGAAGAAGGAGTACGCATGAGCACCTCGACCGACCTCGACCGGCCGGCGAGCCCACCCGCGTTCCGGCCGATCGGCACGGCGCGCAGGACCAAGAACGTCATCGCCACCGCGCTCGTCGGGCTCTCCTTCGCCATCGCCGTTGTCCCACTGGTGTGGGTGCTCTACACGGTGCTGGAGAAGGGACTCGGCCCGCTCCTGAGCGCCGACTGGTGGTTCAAGTCGCTCAACGGCCTGACCGCCACCCAGTTCGGCGGCGGCGCGTACCACGCGATCTACGGAACCCTGGTGCAGGGCCTGGTCTGCGCGCTGATCTCGGTGCCGATCGGCGTCTTCGTGGCGATCTACCTCGTCGAGTACGGCGCGCGCTCGAAGCTGGCGCGGACAACGACCTTCATGGTGGACATCCTCACCGGTGTTCCGTCCATTGTGGCCGGTCTGTTCGTCTACGCGCTGTGGATCACCACGTTCGGCTTCACGCGCAGCGCCTTCGCGGTGTCGCTCTCCCTCGTGCTGCTCATGGTTCCGGTCGTCATCCGGACCACGGAGGAGATGCTGCGGATCGTGCCGATGGAGCTGCGCGAGGCCTCCTACGCGCTCGGCGTTCCCAAGTGGAAGACCATCGTCAAGATCGTCATCCCGACGGCGCTGTCCGGCATCGTCACCGGGGTCATGCTCGGCCTGGCCAGGGTGATGGGCGAGACCGCGCCCCTGCTGATCCTGGTGGGCTACGCGCCGTTCATCAACTTCAACATCTTCTCCGGGGAGATGGCCTCGCTGCCGCTGTTGATGAACACCGAGCGCGCCACCGGAACCGAGGCGGGCGACATGCGCGTGTGGGGCGCGGCACTGACCCTGGTTGTGATCATCATGCTGTTCAACCTCGTGGCCGCGGTCGTCTCGCGGCTCTCGGCGATCAAGACGAAGTGAGCGGGCGGTAAAACAGCGATGGCCAAGCGCATCGACGTCAAGGACCTCAACATCTACTACGGCAAGTTCCAGGCCGTCGACGGGGTCACCTTGTCCGTGCCGCCGCGCAGCGTCACGGCGTTCATCGGACCGTCCGGCTGCGGCAAGTCCACGGTGCTGCGGTCGCTGAACCGCATGCACGAGGTGACACCGGGAGCCAGTGTCGACGGCAAGGTGCTGCTCGACGGCGAGGACATCTACGCGTCCACAGTGGACCCGGTGTCCGTGCGCCGCACGATCGGCATGGTCTTCCAGCGCCCCAACCCGTTCCCGACGATGTCCATCAAGGACAACGTGGTCGCGGGGCTGCGGCTGGCCGGGGTGAAGAACAAGAAGGAGCTCGCCGAGGTCGCCGAGCGCTCCCTGCGCGGCGCGAACCTGTGGGCCGAGGTCAAGGACCGCCTCGACAAGCCTGGCGGTGGTCTCTCCGGCGGTCAGCAGCAGCGGCTGTGCATCGCACGCGCGATCGCGGTCCAGCCGGACGTGCTGCTGATGGACGAGCCGTGCTCCGCGCTGGACCCGATCTCCACACTGGCGATCGAGGACCTGATCACCGAGCTCAAGCAGCAGTACACGATCGTCATCGTCACCCACAACATGCAGCAGGCGGCGCGGGTCAGCGACCAGACCGCGTTCTTCAACCTGGCGGGCGTCGGCCAGCCCGGTCGCCTTGTCGAGGTGGACGCCACGGAGAAGATCTTCTCCAACCCCACGCAGAAGGCCACCGAGGACTACATCTCCGGCCGTTTCGGCTGACCACTGGGGGGACATGATCGGCCGAGTGCGCCTGGCGCACTCGGCCGATTCTCTTTTCCCCCAACAGAGTGCACGTTTGCGGACGTGGCAAGCCCGTGTCCCTCGCGGCGGGGAGAGGGCACTGGTGCCACGCTCGGCGGCAGACGTGAGGAGAAGCGGTGACGACACCTCCCCGGCCCGACCGACTGCTGACCATCGACCAGTACGCCGCGCTAGGCGAGACCGAGTACGGGTACGCCGAACTGCAGGAAGGCCGCCTCGTCAGGTCCCCGAGCCCGACACCGGACCACAACGTGGTCGTCGGCGGCCTCAGGGACTGCCTGAGGCCCGGAGTGCCGGACGGCCACGAGCTCATCCAGGACGTCCACGTCGACCTCGAACTGGCCCCCGCCGGTCGGCCCGGCTCCGTGCGGCGGCCGGACCTGGTCGTGGTCGACCGTGCGGCGCGCAGGCGGGTCCGCTCGTCGGGCGGCATGATCCGCGCCTCGGAGATCATCCTCGTAGTCGAGGTCCTGTCCCCGGACTCACACCGCACCGACAGCGTCTTCAAACGCCACGACTACGCCGACGCGGGCATCCCGCACTACTGGATCGTCGACCTCCAGGACCGGCTCTCCCTGGTCGCGTACTCCTTGACCATGCCGTCCGGCTACCTCGAAACAGCGCCGGTGCGCGGCGAGTTCACCGCCACGGAGCCGTTTCCGGTCCGGATCGACCTGGACTGGCTGCTGGGTGACGAGGACGTCTAGGGCCCAACCCAGCACCACTCCGCGGTGCGCGCGCCGACCTCGCCTGGCGCGCCCAGGTTCTCGCGTTTTGTCACCTTAATGCGCAAAAGAGCGCTCCCAAATCGCGTTAAGGCTACATAACGCGAAATGAGGGGCACGCAGTTGAGGGTGCCAGGGGGGCGGCCGGTGGGATTGCCGGATCGGTTTGGTGTCCCGGAGGACCTGCCGGACGGGCTAGCGCCTGTGCGGCAAGACGTCCGATGCCCCAAGGTGTCGCCGCCCCCGTACCCCGGTGCGCGCGAGGGCTGGCGTGGTCGATGTTTTCGCTTTATGGAGCCATATTGCGCAAGAGAGCGCTCCCCAATCGCGTTAAGGCTCCACAACGCGACAAGGGGGTGCCGCTCGCACGGAACTAGTCGTCGCCGGGCATCTTGCCGGTGACGATGAAGACCACCCTGCGTGCCAGCGCGACGGCGTGGTCGGCGAAGCGCTCGTAGAAGCGGCCCAGCAGCGTGATGTCCACCGCGGGCGCGACGCCGTGCGGCCACTCCGGGCTCATCATCACCGCGAACAGGTGGCGGTGCAGGTCGTCCATCTCGTCGTCGTCCTGCTCCAGCTCCATCGCGAGCTCGAGGTCGCGGGTGCGGATGACGCGCTCGGCCTTCCTGCTGAGCTCGACGGCGACGCGGCCCATCTCCGAGAAGTCCTCGCGGACCTGCTCCGGCAGCACCGGCTGCGGGTGCCTGCGGCGGGTCGTCTTCGCCACGTGCAGCGCGAGCTTGCCCATGCGCTCCAGGTCCTCGGCGGCGTGGATGGCCGAGACCACGACGCGCAGGTCCGTCGCGACCGGTGACTGGAGCGCGAGCAGGGCGAACGCCTGCTCCTCCGCGGCCTTGCGGGCCTCACCGATCCGGGTGTCCTCGTCGATCACCTGCTCGGCGAGCGACAGGTCCGCGTTCAGCAGTGCCGCGGTGGCCCGCTGCATGGCTTCGCTGACCGCTCCGCACATGTCACCGAGGTGGTTGGCGAAGTGGTCGAGCTGCTCTTGGTAGGCCTCGCGCATGCGGACAAGACTACGTCGCTTAGGACTCCGTGACCGCATACCTCGGTGAACCGAGCGTTAATGGAGCGCAAACACCCAGCGCCGCGCCTACTTGCAGATCTCGTCCGCCGCGTTCACTGTGGACAGATCCTTCGGCAGCGCGGGCTGCTGCGACGTGCCGGGCTGCTGCTGGTTCTGGCCGCCGCCGGACGGGCTCTTCCACTCGAACTCCGGTCCCAGCAACAGCTGCACGGCACCGCCCATGTTCGGCACCTCTTCGAGCACGGCCCCGCTCACGGTGTTCTGCAGCACCTTCGCGTGCAGCGCCCGCTCCGCCGAGAAGCGGATCACCGTGCGCGCGACCTGTTCTCCGCCACCGACGTTGACGACCTCGAAGCCCGCCTTGCGCAGCGACTCCGCGGTGTTCTCCGCCAGCCGCGGCTTGGAGCTGCCGTTGAGCACCTGGACCTTGACCTCGTTGGGGTTCGGCGGCGGACCGGTCGGACCACCGGCCTGCGGGTTGGGACTGCCGTTGCTGGACGGCTTCTCACCGGGCAGCGGGGTCTTGTCGATGATCGCGGTGAACAGCGCCCTGGTGGCCTCGACGCGCAGGTCCTCGCGGAACTTGTTGTCCTCCAGCTTGGTCGTCGTCGTCGGCACGGTGGTGAAGGTGACCCGCCCCGCCTCAAGCCCGTTCAGGGACTGGCCGAGCGTCAGCAGCTGGCTCACGCCGATGTTCTCGCCGTAGGTGGCCCTCGCGAACGCGCTCACGAAGTCCTGCATCCGGCCGGGGTTGCTCAGCACCTGACCCGACATCGCCTTGCGCAGCAAGGAGGACAGGAACGCCTGCTGCCGCTTGATGCGGCCGTAGTCGCCGGTCGGGTCGCCTTCGACCTTGCGGGCCCTGACGAAGCTCAGCGCGGCGTCGCCGTTGATGGTCTGCTTGCCGGGATCGGGGATCACCACACCGATCTCGGCGTCCTTCATCGGGCGGCTTACGCAGATCTCCACGCCCTTCACCGCGTCGACCATCGCCTTGAAGCCCTGGAAGTCGATCGCGACGAAGTGGTTGATGTGCAAGCCGGACAGGTTCTGCACGAGCTTGGTCAGGCACTTCGGCCCGCCGATCGCGTAGGCCGCGTTCAACCGCTGCCGCGAGCTCGGAACCTTCTTGCTGGTCGTCTTGCCCGTCTTGGGGTCCCAGGAGTTGCAGTCGGGGATCTGGGTGTTGAGGTCGCGGGGGAAGGACACCATCACGACGCGTTTCCGGTCCGCTGGAACGTGCGCGATCATCACGGTGTCCGAACGAGCGCCCTCGGAGACGGCCTCGTTGCCGACGCCGTCCTCCGCCTTGGCGCCCGCCCTGCTGTCCGAGCCGACCAGCAGGAAGTTCTCCGCGCCGTACTGCTTGTCCTTGTCCTTGATCGCCGACGAGTCCTGGTCGAGTGCCTCGACCTCGCGGAACTGGCCGTCCACCCAGACCTTGGCGACCCAGCCGGTCCCGAGCACGACGAACACGAGCGTCGCGGCGGCCACCGCCAAACCCTTGAGCACCAACATGGTTCGGTGGCTCGGACGGCGCCGTGGAGCCGATGGGCCGTCGTCAGAGCCGTCACCGCCATCGCCGCCGCCACGCTCGTCGTCGTCATCATCAGCGACGTCGTCGTAGCGGTCGCGGTCGTCGTGGTGGTCCTGTTCGAGGTGAGCGGCGTAGCCGACGTCACCACCAGCGCCAGCGTCCTCGCTGTCGGCGTCGAGGTCGTTGTGACTGTCCCGTTCGGCGTGATCCGGAGCTGCCTGGTGCATCGTGGCGTGCAGCTGCCGGATCGGCACTTTTGGGCTTCGTACGGCCTGTGTCTCGGCGTCTATCTTGGCTCTGAGCTGGGCGCCGAACTCCGGTCCGAGCTCCGCGCTCTCCTCGATCCGGATGAGCCGGGTGAGCTTGCTGCGCCGCTGTTTCTCGGCCTGCTCGATCTCGGCCATCTCGTCGTGCACCGCGGAGAACCTGGCGAGCGTGGCGTCGATCTTGCGGCGGCGCTCGTCGAGCTCGGGTTCCGGCTCTGGGGACGCGGGCGGCTGACCCGCCAGCGGTGCGGGCGGCCGGGCGGGCGGGGGCTGCTGCGGCCCAGACGGGGGCGGCACCGGCGTGCCGGGACCGCGCTGCGGCCCGCCGTGCTGGTCCCGGGGGAAGCGCTGAGCGGACGGCTGGTCCAGCGGTGGCCGCTGCTGCCTGCCGGTGTTGGGCGCGGGGGCGCCTGGGTGCATCGGCGGGTTGCCGGGCGGGAACCGCCGACCGGGCTGGGGCTCGGCGGCGCGCCGCCCGCGCGGCGCCTCCGGCGGCACACCCGGGGGCTGCTGCGGCGGCATGGGCTGCTGCGGGTGCTGGACCGGAGGCTCGGGCAACGCGCGCCGACCGGTGGGCTGCTGGTCGAACTGCGGCTCGACGGGCCGCCCGGCGGGAGGCTCGGGCAGCGCTCTGCGACCGGTGGGCTGCGGCGGCTCCTGCCGGTCGGGTTGGGCCAGCCTGCGCGCGGACGGCTGCTCCAGCGGCGGCCGGGGTGGCTGCTGCTGCGGCTGTCCGTGCTGGGCCGGCGGCGGGGGCGGGGCCGAGGGCGGCGGGACCAGCGGCCGCTGCGGAGCCAGGCGCCGACCCGTCTGCTGGTCGAACTGGGGCTCGACCGGCGGGCGCGGCGGCTCCATCGGCATGCGCTGCGGACCCGAGGGCTGCTCGGGCGCGCGCCTGCGGCCGGTCGGCACGTCGGCCGGTGGGCGTTGTGCCGCTCCGGAGTCAGCCGGCCACTGTCCGGAGCGCTGAGAGCGCTGGGGTACCGGCGGCGGCGAAACGGGCAACGGGGGCTGCTGCGGCGGTCCTGGGGGCCGTTGCGGCGGCTGTTGGGGCGGCTGCTGCGCGGCCTGCCACTGCGGTGCCTGCGGTTCGACGGGCTCCTGGGGCGGCAGCTGCTTGCCGCCGTGCTTGGCGAGCAGGTCCGATACCGAGGTGCCGCCCTCTTCGTCGAGGGAACGCCGGCGACGGCCGGTCGGCTGCTCCAGCGGCCGGTACTCGTCCTGGGGATCGTGCTCGGAGCCCCGGGAACCGAAGCCGTGGCGCGAGTCCTCCGACACCCGGCCTCCTTTCCCTTGGTCGTAGTCGCTCGTCCCCCGTCACAGACGCAAACTAACCCGTCTGGGTTGTGTCGCCGTGTGCACGGCGTCACACCTCGTCACGCTCTGTCGGACGAAGATCGCTCCGAGGCCCCACCCGATAGTACGGATCACGGTCCGAACTCACGAAGGTAACCGAACGAACAGTGATCGCGGATCGACCGGACCGCCGTTACGCCGTTGCTCCGTACGGGTGGCGGTTAGTAGTACCCGACAACGCGCGGTTCGGCTACTGCCCGGCGCCCGGCAGCCGCTCCTGCGAGGCGAACCCGCCCGCCCTCGCGGTAGGCAACGGCGTTGCGGCCGGACTGCTTGGCCACGTAGAGCAGGCTGTCCGCGCGGAGCAGCTGCGCCTGCGGGTCGACCGAGAGCGGCGCGCCCGCCTGCTCCGGGGCGGGTTCGTGGGCGAGCCCGATGCTCACCGTGACCCTGAGCCCGGAGGCCAGCTGCTGCCAGGAGAACCGTTCGGCCCGTGCGCGGGCCGCCTCGCACACCGCGACCGCGGTCTGGGCGTCGATGTCCGGGAGGACCAGGACGAACTCCTCGCCGCCGTACCGCGCGCAGAACGCGCCCTCCGGCAGCCCGTCCTGCAGCAGCTCGACGACGCGTTGCAGCACCCGGTCGCCGATCAGGTGCCCGTAGGTGTCGTTGACCTGCTTGAACCAGTCGAGGTCGACCAGGGCGACGGCGAGGCCGCCGGTGGTCCTGCGCTCCTGATCGGTGAGCAGGTCGACCAGCCGCTGGTCGAGGTAGCGCCGGTTGTAGGACGCGGTGAGGCTGTCCCGGAGGCTTTGTTCCCGCGCTTCCGCGTGCTCCCTGCGCAGCCGGTCGACCTCGTTGCGCAGTTGTTCCGGAACGTGCGGCGGTTCGATTTGCTCCGAGGAGAGCAGATCGAGCGCGGAACGCAGATGGTGATAAGCCTGCCGCCACTGCCCGCGCGACGCGAACAACGCGGCAATGGATTCGTGCAGCTGGACAAGGCCCGCGTTCGGCTGCTGCGAACTCGAATTGTGCGGAGTGCCGTTCGCCGGGGTGGTCCGGTGCGGTGAGGGCGGCGGCGGTGCGGGCACGCCTCGTCCCGCGCCGTCACGCGCAGGGTCCGACTCGGCAACGCCGGGCCGCAGTACGGTCACCGCACTCACCTCCTTACGACCGTGGTGTCGTCGCTTGCGCCGGAGCCCTTGAGACACCGGCCCCGGCCCGTCCCGTAATTCGCTCGACTGGCTGATAGAGGGTTGCTCCGAACTGGTGACTCTGAGTGATCCACCTCCCATGGCGTTGTGTACCCGCTCCCACCCCTCGTACGGAGCCGGCCGAGTGCGAGCCACCCGCATGGACCAGCGGAAAAGCCCCAGGCTGTTCCGGGGTGCCGAGGCGGGGAGGTCCGCGGTCAGTTCATGCAGGGCGCGAACCCATACGCCATTCCATTCAGCACGACAACATGTTGGGAGCCGATTTGGTTGCCCACAGTGGTCTGTGCGCGTCGGGCTGAGACCGAAACCGCGATGGCGTACACATTTCCGCGCGGTGGATTCGCGTTTCCGTCAGGTGTCCATTTCGGGTCTGGTCGTAACGTCGACCAGATCGGGTCCACCACCACGGTCACACCGTCGAGTTGGCACATGCCTGATGAGAAATCCGGGTGCTGGGTTCTGCGGAACAGCTCCTGCTGGACCGAGCTGCCCTTGGCCGCCGCCGCGTTGCCGTCCGCGAAGTAGCGGACCACCAGGGCCCGGTCGGCGTCGCTGACCCCGACCGGGACCGCCTCGCCCGCGACCGCGCCGCCGCAGCCCGCGACGGCGAGCAGGACCAGCGGGACGAGCCGGGTGGCGGTGCGGCGCGCGTTCAGGGGCCTAGCCCCCTGAGTGCATCAGCTCGGCCCCGGCGGGCACCGTGGTGTCCTCGGGGTCGTCGAGCCAGCCAGCGGGCAGCGCGACCTTGCCCGGCGAGCCCTGCCTGCCCCGCGGTCCCTCCGCGTCCTCGGGGAAGGGGGCGGCGTGGTCGAGCCGGGTGATCAGGTCCTCCAGCTCCGCGACCGTGCTGACCAGGCTGAACTGGCGGCGCAGGTCCGAGCCGATCGGGAAGCCCTTGAGGTACCAGGACATGTGCTTGCGCAGGTCGCGCACGCCGGTGTCCGCGCCGAGGTGGTCGACGAGCAGCAGGGCGTGCCGGTGCAGGATCTCGGCGACCTTGCCGAGCGTCGGGCCGACGGGCAGCGGTTCGCCGCGGAAGGCCGCCTGGAGCTCGGCGAACAGCCATGGCCGCCCGAGGCAGCCCCGGCCGACGACCACCCCGTCGCAGCCGGTCTCGGCCATCATCCGCACGGCGTCCGTCGCGGAGAAGATGTCGCCGTTGCCGAGCACCGGGACGCTGGTCACCGCCTCCTTCAGCCGGGCGATCGCCGACCAGTCCGCCTCGCCGGAGTACCGCTGGGCCGCGGTGCGGGCGTGCAGCGCGACGGCCTTGGCGCCCTCGGCCTCGGCGATCCGGCCCGCGTCGAGGTAGGTGATGTGCTCGTCGTTGATGCCGATGCGGAACTTGACCGTCACGGGCACGTTCGCCGGCTCGGCGGCCTTCACCGCGGCGGCGACGATCTCGCCGAACAGCCGCCGCTTGTACGGCAGCGCCGCGCCACCGCCGTTGCGGGTGACCTTGGGGACGGGGCAGCCGAAGTTCATGTCGACGTGGTCCGCGAGCCCCTCGCCCACGACGATCTTGGTGGCTTCGGCCACGTTGACCGGGTCGACGCCGTAGAGCTGCATGGAGCGGGGGTGCTCGCCCTCGCCGAAGGCGATCATCCGCATGGTTTTGGCGTCGCGCTCGACGATGGCCCGTGCGGTGATCATCTCGCAGACGTAGAGCGAGGTGGGGCTGCCGAACTCCCGGCAGAGCTGCCGAAAGGCCACGTTGGTGATCCCGGCCATCGGTGCGAGCACGACAGCGGGATCGACCAGGTACTGGCCGATCTTCAACGCGGAACCGGGGCTGGACACCCGTCCATTGTCGCTGATCGGCGCTGTCGTGAACGACACCCTCCGATGAAACAGTGGGTATTGCCCATATACCCACACGGCGCTACGGTTGTTGTCGACGGGAGGTGGATGCCATGACCACGCTCGAAGGGTTCCGGGCTGTCGCCGAGGTGACGGCGGATGAGCGCGCCCGCGTCGCGATTAGCAAGGCCGGGGCGCACAAGAACGACCGCTATGCCGTGTCAGTGAACGACGAGGGAGCCATCCTGCTCATCCCGCTGGCGAGCATCCCCAAGCGGGAGCTGCTCGTGTGGGAGAACGACGAACTGCGAGCCTCCCTGTTCCGTGGGCTCGCCGATGCCGCAGAGGGCAAGGCGCGGTCGCTGGCTTGGGTGACGGCCGACGACGATGAGGATTCCGACAAGCTGTGAGTGCTCCACCGTTCGACCTGCTGTACACCCGCGAAGCCGAGCGAGTTCTCGGCGATCTGCGGTCGAAGAAGCAGTACGAGCCAAAGCTGAAGAAGGTGCGCAAGGCACTTCGATTGCTTGAGCAGGTAGGACCACGTCATCCCGGCTTGCACTCGCACGACTACCAGTCGGTTCCTGGACCAGGTGGTGTCACGCTTTGGGAGTCTTATGTGGAGAACAAGACTCCCTCGGCGTGGCGCATCTGGTGGGTCTACGGACCTGAGGATGGCCAGATCACCGTCGTGACGATCGGTCCGCATCCCTGACCGGCGTCCGCGTAGCAACTCATCGCCGCATGCATGCGGCTGCCGGCCGGGGGGACGGTAAGTGGACCTTGCGAATGTGATCGTCCTGGTTGTGATCGTGCTGCTCGTCGCTTGGCTGGCGACAAGGCGGCAGGCCAGGCGTGACGCACTGATGAACAGTCGCTGGCAAGCGATGTGCGCCAGGCAAATGGCGGAGCCAGGGCTTCACGTTGTTCGGATGGCCAGCGTCTACCAACGGGCACGACGCGGTAGCAAGGCGGTGATCGTTTGGGGGACTGGCTACCAGCAAGACACATGGTTTGCGGGTAACTGGCCGGTACCGGGCAGCATCCTCATGATCCGGGGAACGGTCGGTTGGGGGCCGCACAACAACAACCCCAACGTCTTCTACGTGGAACCCGATCAGGTCATCTGTGCGCTGCCGCCCGGAACTGAGCGGGCTGTTGCTCGTCACCAGGAACGGCAGGCAAGGTCGATCACCCGCTGATGGGCGAGTCGGCCAGGTGTGAACCTGTTGACTTCGGGCAGCCGAAGTTCATGTCGACGTGGTCCGCGAGCCCCTCGCCGAAGGCGATCATCCGCATGGTTTTGGCGTCGCGCTCGACGATGGCCCGTGCGGTGATCATCTCGCAGACGTAGAGCGAGGTGGGGCTGCCGAACTCCCGGCAGAGCTGCCGAAAGGCCACGTTGGTGATCCCGGCCATCGGTGCGAGCACGACGGCGGGATCGACCAGGTACTGGCCGATCTTCAACGAGGGAGTTCCAGCGGTCACGCCGTCCAGCGTAACCGGGCACGTCAGGCGGGTTCTTCGGAGCGGAACCGGGACAGCAGCTCCTGGGCCTGGGCGCTCCGCGCGTCGAAGCCGTGGATCGTCCGCTGGTCCTCGGCGACGACCGGTCCGCTCAGCTTCGCCCCGTCGCACCGGAAGCAGAACTCGATCTCGAACAGCGGCCCGGCGGCGCCGTGCGCCCGGATCGTCCAGCCCGGGACGAAACAGCGCTTGATCTCCTCGTGCGGCACGCTCGCGATCAGGTCGAGCGCGCTCCGGGCGCGGTCTGCCTCCCAGATCGCCACCAGCAGGCCGTCGTCGCTGCCGCCGAGGCGGATGACCTCGACCAGCTCGGCGCGCTCGCTCTCGGCGGGGAGGAACATCAAGTCAACGTGGCTGCCGTGCTCCGGACGGCGGATGGCTCCGGCCGGGGCGTCGCTGGCAAGCTGGACTGGTCCGAGGTCGTCTGTTCCTGACTCGGTGGCCGAAACGGGGGGGCGGCTGGCCGTGGAGGTGCAGGCGTTCCTTCTTCTGCACGGCGAAGGAGGGCGCGTGTCCAACGCGACGGGCGTTTCTCCTCGTCCACCGAGGGAGAACGCCCCATGTCAACAGCTGTCCAGGTGCTGCTCAGCGCACCGGTGCCGATCGCGGCCGTTGCGCTCTCGCTCCGCTACGGGCCGTCCGCGCTGGTGTTCCTGATCGCGGGGATCGTCGCGGTGCTCGCTCCGGGCAAGCGGGGCGACCGCGCCCTCGCCGTCCTCCGGCTCGTGCGGTCCTCCGCCCCACGGCGCGGGAAGCGGACCTGATCAGCGCGCGACGCCGCAGGCCACCGCTGTCTCGTGCGCGAGCAGCCTGGTCAGCTCCCTGACGAAGAAGTACGGCAGGTCCGGCCAGCCGTGGAACTCGATGCCGAGGTTGCCGTAGGCCCAGTCGCCGTCCCACTCGGTGATCGGCTGGGTGAGGTAGCAGTCCGGGCAGCTCACCGGGCCCGCGTTGCCGCCGGCCTGCCAGTCGGCGAGGGCGTCGATGGCGTCCTCCTCGTCCGGCTCGAAGGTGTAGCGGCACACCGGGCAGAACAGGAAGTGGCCCGCGGTGGAGGAGAAGGCGGTGCGGCCGGTCACGATCCGCACGCCGCGCAGCATGTCCGGGCTCGGGCCGAGCAGGCGCTTGACGTTCGAGCCTGGGCGGTAGGCCCACAGCGGGTCGCCCTCGAAGATCTCGAACTGCTCCCCGCTGATCACCTGCCGCATCAGCAGCCAGCTCCGAACCTCGTCAGCGAGCTTCGGAGCTTCCTCGGCAGACACCTCGCGATCGACGACCGCCGCGTACATCTCCACCCGCCGGACGATAGTGCGGACCTATCGCGGCACTTCAAAGCACCCTGCTTCCCTGGAAGCGAACGCGGATTGCTAAGTAGTCCACAGTGGACGGTTCTGGCCGCCGGGTTCCCGGCCCGGCGCGGCCGTCGATCAGGGCCCCGCGGGGAATGCGGGCCGGGTGGCGGCGGGTTGTCGAGGGGAGGAACTCGACCCCGGAGGTGAGCGGTGCGTGATCGCACCTGGTTGGTGGCCTGCGCCGCGGCGTTGTGGGGCACTGACGGACTGCTGCGCAAACCGCTCGCCGACGCGCTGCCCCCGGCGACCGTGGTGTTCTGGGAGCACCTGATCGTCGTGCTCCTCCTGCTGCCCTGGTTGCCCGCCGCGCTCAGGGCGTTCGCGGCGAGCACCGGCAAGCAGAAGGCGGCGCTGGTCGCGATCGGAGTCGGAGCCTCGGCCGTGGCGACTGCGCTGTTCACCGCGGCTTTCAAGCTCGGCGACCCGGTGACGCCGCTGGTCCTGCAGAAGCTCCAGCCGGTGTTCGCGGTGCTGGCGGCCTACTTCCTGCTGCGCGAGCGCGTGCGGTGGACCTACGCCGCCTTCGCGGTGCCCGCGCTGCTCGGGGCGTGGCTGCTGAGCTTCCCCGACCCGACCCAGTTCCGCGTGGCCGCGTTGTCGTCTGCGCTGCTCGCGCTGGGGGCGGCGGCGCTGTGGGCGGGTGGCACGGTGCTCGGCAGGTTGGTCAGCACGGAGATGGCGCCCATGCACGTGACCACGCTGCGCTTCGCGATCGGTCTCCCGGCGTCCGCTGTCGTGGTCGGCGTGCAGGGTGCTCCCGTCCTGGTCGGTGTGGACAACGCGCTCGGCCTGGTGCTGCTCGCGGTGGTCCCGGGTCTGCTCGCGTTGCGGCTGTACTACCTGGGGCTGCAGGCGACTCCGGTTGCCAGGGCGACCCTTGCCGAGCTGGCGTTCCCCGCGACCGCCGCGCTGATCGGCGTGGGCCTGCTCGGCACGACGCTGACCGCGACGCAGTGGGTCGGCTTCGCCGTGATCCTCGGTTCGGTGACACTGCTCAGCTGGCACGAGCGCGTCCGCAAGGCGCCCGCGGTGGTGGCCTACACGCCGACATCGCGGGCGAGCAGGTCCTGAGCGGTCTCACCGCGCACAAGCAGCCTCGGTGCCCCGTCGCGCACGGCGACGACGGGCGGGCGGCCGACCATGTTGTAGTTCGAGGCGAGCGAGTGGTGATAGGCGCCCGTGCACGGCACCGCGAGCAGGTCCCCGGCGTGGATGTCTGCGGGTAACGGCACGTCCTGTGCGATGACGTCCCCTGCCTCGCAGTGCCTGCCGACCACGGTCACCGGGGCGTCCGGTGCCTGGCTTGCGCGACCAGCAAGGCGCACCGCGTATCGGGCTCCGTACAGCGCGGGGCGGGCGTTGTCGCTCATCCCGCCGTCGACCGCGACGAACGTCCGGTTGGTTCCGTGCTTGACGGTCACGACGCGGTAGAGCGTGATCCCGGCACGCGCGACGAGCGAGCGGCCGGGCTCGATGGTCAGCCTCGGCGCAGGCAGACCGCGCCGCGAGCACTCGTAGTGCACCGCGCCGCGGATCCGGTCCGCGAAGCCGGAGAGGTCGAAGCCCTCATCGCCCGCGAGGTAGGGCACGACGTGCCCGCCGCCCAGGTTCAGCTGCGGCAGCGCGATCCCGTGCTCGTCCCGGACGAGGTCGAGCAGGCCGACCATCCGGCGCGCGGCGAGCTCGAAGTCGGCGACGCGAGCGACCTGGGAGCCGATGTGGCAGTGCAGGCCGACCAGCCGCAGGCTCGGCTCCGCGAGCACTCGGCGCACGGCCTCCGCCGCTGCCCCGCTCGCGAGGGAGAACCCGAACTTCTGGTCCTCGACCCCGGTGGCGACGGCGGTGTGGGTGTGGCCGTCGACGCCCGGCGTGACCCGGACCAGCACCGGCTGGGCGGTGGCCAGCGCGCCGAGCTGGCCGACCTCGTCGAGCGAGTCGACCACCACCCGCCCCACTCCTGCCCGCATCGCCGCCTTGAGGTCGTCGGGGGACTTGGCGTTGCCGTGCAGGATGATCCGCTCGGCCGGGTAGCCGGCGGCCATCGCCACCGCGAGCTCGCCCGCGGAGCAGACGTCCAGCGACAAACCCTCCTCAGCGATCCAGCCGACCACAGCGCGGGTCAGAAACGCCTTGCCCGCGTAGGCGATCTCCACGTCGGGCAGGGCGTGACGGTAGGCGCGGCAGTTCGCCCGGATCTGCGTCTCGTCGACGACATAGGTCGGCGTGCCGAAGCGTCCGGCGAGCTCGGAGAGCGCGACCCCGCCGACGGTGAGGTCGCCCGAGCGGGTCAGCCGGGTGGTGCTCGGCCAGATCTCCGGGGTGGGCAGGCGGTCGATCGAGGTGCGCAGGGAGGGGATCAGATCAGCCAGGGTCACCGTGGACTCCCGTGGGTGGTGACTGGCGGTCGCGGTCGCGGCCGCCGAAGTCCACGACACTCCCGCGACGGCCGGTCCGCGAGGCCCCATACGCCGTCCTGACGCCGAGGGCGGAGGTGTTGGCGCGGTGCTGACGTCCTGGGTGGAACCCGGATCGGCATTCGGCGGAACCAAATCGTGACCTGGTGGACCAACCCCGCGCCGCAGCGTGTCCACAGAGGACCGATCAGGTTGTCCTACCAGGTGACTCCCGTAATTTCGCGTAGTCAATGCAGGGCGGCGCATGCCACGAACTCGCACTCCTTACACGTAAGTGTGACGCAGGTCATAGATGCCGACGTCAACGCACGACGTGCTCAGGGCGTCAAGGTGATTGCGTTCATGGCTTGCGGGAAGGGACACGATGGTGGGGGACAAGGGTCGTTCCGGGCGTCGTTGGGTGCTGGTCGCGCTGGGGTGCGCCGCGCTCGCGTTGACTCCGGCGCTCAGCGCGTGCACCGGCGGGGGAGGCACGGGGCCGGGCAGCGTCTCGGAGGCGAGTGAAGCGCCCAAGGTGCCCGCGAAGGTCGCGATCGCGCCCTCCGACGGCGCCAAGGACGTGCCGCCGGGCCAGGAGGTCAAGGTCGCGGTCACCGACGGCACGCTGACCGACGTGAAGCTGTCCAACGGTGAGGGCAAGGAGGTCGCGGGCAAGCTCTCCGACGACAAGAAGAGCTGGCAGCCTGCCGAGGACCTCGGCTTCAGCAAGACCTACACCTGGGCGGGCAGCGCGACCGGGTCGGACGGCAAGCCCGTCGCCCTCTCGGGCTCCTTCAGCACCGCCAAGGCCGGCCGCATGATCAACATCTCGCCGAACGTGAACGAGGGCGGCACCTACGGCATCGCCATGCCGATCGGCCTGGTCTTCGGACAGGACGTCAAGGACAAGGCGTCGGTGGAGAAGGCGCTGAAGGTCACCACCGAGCCCGCCACCGAGGGCTCCTGGGCGTGGACCGCCAACGACCAGGTCTACTGGCGCCCCGCGGAGTACTGGAAGCCGAACACCAAGGTCACCCTGAACGCGAAGCTCTACGGCGTCTCCTTCGGTGGCACCTCCTTCGGCAAGGAGAGCATCACCAGGAACTTCACCATCGGCCGCTCCCGCATCACCTACGCCGACAACCAGACCCACCACGTGATCGTCAAGGAGAACGGCGAGCAGGTCGCGGACTACCCGGCCAGCCTCGGCAAGGAGTACGACCGCAAGCTCGTCACCCGCAACGGCAAGTACTGGGCGATGGAGAAGCACCGCCTGAAGCTGATGACCAACCCGGCCTACGACTACGAGAACTACCCGGCCCCGTGGGCGGTCCGGATGTCGTGGAACGGCGAGTTCATCCACGCCAACGACAGCACCGCGGGCTCGCACGGCAAGGCCAACGTCTCGCACGGGTGCATCAACCTGACCTCCAAGCGGGCGAAGGAGTTCCACGACGCCACCCTCATCGGCGACCCGATCGAGGTGACCGGCGCCAAGATCGACATCCCGACGAACGGCAGCGACATCTGGGGCGCCCCGTACGACAAGTGGAAGAGCCTCTCCGCGCTCGCCAAGGGCTGAGGCACCGGGGCGGTCCCCGATGGCCGGCCGCCCCGCTCACCAGCGATGATCGAGAACGTTGCCGCCACGATGCCCGGTTCGGACCCGTCACGCCCCGCAGTCGGCTAGCCTTGTCGGCGGGCCGCTAGCTCAATTGGCAGAGCAGCGGACTTTTAATCCGCGGGTTGTGGGTTCGAGTCCCACGCGGCCCACGCGACTGGAAGGCGAGTGCTCTCCCCGAGCACTCGCCTTCGTCGTGCGGTCACGCCTGTCGACGGTTTCGCGGTGGGCGGGTGGGATCGCGCATTGGCCCACTCGTGCTGGGATCAGTTGACCTGAGACCGAGGTGCCAGAGATGTCGGACATCGTGCGCAGCGCGTGGGTTCACGCCGTCACGAGGCGTGGCGGTCAGATCGAGAAAGCCGTGTCATCGGCGGACGACCTGCTTGAGCAATACGCGGAACCGCATCGCCGCTACCACACGGAACAGCACATCCGGGCGGTGCTCGCCGACTCGGCTCTGCTGGCCGAGGAACTCGATCTTGAGATCGCCGAACGCGAGGTGCTCGACCTGGCCGTCTGCGCTCATGACGTCATTTACAACGGTCAAGCGGGAGAGGACGAGCGGGCGAGTGCCGCCTGGGCGCGGACCCACCTCATCGACGCCGCGCTCTCCGAAGACGATGCGGCTCGCGTTGAGATGCTCATCCTCGCCACGACCAACCACGAGGCAACTGGTGCGGATCTGCTGGCGGAGGTCCTGCTCGACGCTGACCTCGCCATCCTCGGCGCGGATGAGGAGAGGTACGACGGGTACGTGCGGGCGGTCCGGGCGGAGTACGCACACGTTCCCGATGAGCTCTGGCGGGTGGGCCGCGGCGATGTCCTACGCGGATTCGTCGATCGAGACGTCATTTACCGGACTTCCGGTGCGCGACGACGATGGGAGGCCGCCGCGCGCAACAATCTGCTGCGCGAGATGAGCACGCTCGGCGGGGCCCGCTGACCCAAGGGTGCAATTCTCCTCGGCGTATCAAGGCTTCCGTCCCGGATTTGCTTGAGTGGCACGAACTGTTACGGTGGGGCACATAAGCCGCACTCTCAACTTCAAGAGTTGTGGGCGTAGTCACCGGTAAAAATGAGCACCCAAAGTGAAACGACATCATGTTCGATGTCGGTTTTCGTGCTGCTCGTGTCGTGTTCATCCCAGAACCGAGGGAGTTAGTTCCATGCGCAAGGCGACGAGGATCTTGGCTGCGGCTGTGCTGGCCGCTGGCGTAGTGGGTGTCACCGCCGGTTCCGCTTCGGCCGAGGGCGCGACGATGCACAGGGGCAAGAGCGGCTGCTTCACCTATTCGTACAAGCAGGGTGGCGTTCAGATGAACACCACCGTGTACTACCACAACACGTGCAAGGGCGACGCAAAGATTCGGATCGTCCCGAACAAGTCCGGGCTGATCTGCTCTCCCGAGGTCATCAAGGTCAAGGGCGGTGACTACGGCGACTACACCATGTGGTGCGACTCCGTTCGTCGGGTTGAAGACGCTTCGGTCTAAGAGATATGCCGGGACAGCAGGTGGTCCGGCCGATCGCCCGTCGTCGTTTTCGGGGATGGGCCCCGGGCCCCCGGTGCGACCTCCTGCTGAACCAGGACATCGTTTCTGCGCCCAAGAAGTGATTCGTGCGCTTCTGAGAAGGATCTACTACCGGCTTCTGTGCGGCTAGCACGCTTCTCAGCCAGTGTCGTCGCGGCGTTGGAGAGACCTGTGGACGAAGCTGAATGCCTGGTCGAGCAGGTCGCCGAAAGCGGCGGGAGTGGTGATGTCGCCGCCGTCGAGGGCCACGAGCTCGTGTATCTGGAAGTCGATCGCTGTGACGTCTGCCCAGCCGCCCGTGAACAGCACGATCTCCAGGGCCGGGCCGCCGTCGTGGTCGAGGCGGATGCCGACGGAGTCGGGGTCCTCGACGGCTGCGCGATCCGTGTGGAGCGTCTGGGGCCACGGGGCGGTGAAGTCGTGCCATGTCTTCTGGCCGACGGTGAAGCCCGCCTGCTCCCAGGTCGTTCGCCGCGACTCGATCTCTTGTGCCGCCGCGTCGAGGTCAACCAGTCGATCCACGTCTTCGACGTTAGGTCATGAGCTGCTCGTCCTAAACGGACTTGTTCCGCTGTGAGCGCTTGGCCCACTCTTCTGCCTGACTGATGTCGCGGTTGACCCAGTACAGCGCTTCGTTGGTAGTAGTCCAGCCACTCGTGAGCGCGAGTGGCTGAGGTGTCGCACGGTTTCGGGCGTCTCTCAAGTTCTGCCCGGAATGCTCGCGCGAGGGAACTGGACTACCGGGTTCTCCCCCAGGTGGCGAGCTCGCCACCCGGTGTGCAGACCACGCGCAGCTCTCCCGGTCCGGTCGCCGACCACGCTTCGAAACGCGGGTCGGGTTCGACCGTCAGGTGGTAGCCGTTGTCGAAGCCCAGGTGCAGCGCACCGTGCCGGAAGATGATCTCCCAGGTCAGCTTCGCGCCGAACAGGGCGAGGGCCGGGGCGACCTTCTGCCGGTCGGGCAGCAGCCGCACCGGGCCGTCCGGAGTGGACAGTTCCGCCGCCGACTCGACGGTGATCAGGGCACCGCCCGAGAGCAGGAGGGTCAGCGCGTTGTCGACGCGGACCTGCGTCACCTCCATGCCCCGGTACGGCAGCACCCAGCGGTCGTCGAGCTGGATCAGGTCGCCCATTCGCACAGCGTGCCCGACCCCCGCCATGCGCGCAGAGGATCACGGCCCCGATCAGCGGAGCGCCGCCGTGACCCGCTTGGCCATGTCTTCCGCCGCGGGGAACGCGAAGTCAAGTGCGGAGTCGGTGAACTCGAAGCGGAACACCCACTGCGGGACCGAAGCCCTGCCCAGCGGAACCGCCGAGATTCTCGCGACGGCGCTGAGCGGTAGCTCCCACAGCGTGATCATGAATGGCTCGGCGGGCTCGGTCGCGTCGCCGATGCGGTTGTTGTCGATGAGAACACCGAGACGCCGGTCCGACAGGACGAGCCAGGTGTCGTCGTGTCCCGAAGCCAGGTGGTCGACGATCCTGATGGCCTGTGCATCGGGCAATGAGGCGTAGGCCCACGCCGCGAGCGACGGATCGTGCACCCACTCGTCGCCGACGAACCGGCCTTCGCTCACCGGCGCGGTAGGCAGGGGCGCGGTGAGGACCCTGGGGCGCATCGAGTGCACCTCACCATATGGCTGGTGCGGCACCCGGTGCGCGTTACCGACCGTCGAGCCGATGTGTCCGTGACAGCCGAAGATGGCAATTGGTTTCTCGCCCGGCTCGATCCACGTTCGATGGGCGAGTTCCGCCGCCTCTCCGTACAGCGCGACGTTGTTGTGCTTGCCGTAGTCGTACTCGCGGTTCTGGTTTGTGAGCACTATGTCCTCGGTGATGCAATCAGCATGTCCGCGTCCACGCCGAACTTCGTGTTGAAATCCAGTGCGGAGCCGTCGTGGAACACGATGCGGACATAAGTCGGTTTTCGGTCCGAGTAGTCCCTTGAGAGTTTCCGGGAGATGGTCTGGACCTGGTGGATGTCTTCTGGTCGAATCTCCAGGTGGCCTTCGACGTCTTTCGTCTTGATCGCCTGACCTGGTGCGTATTTTGGAGGCGGCGGGGTGTCGCGAATAATTTCAGCTATGTCCTTCGCGAAACTGAGGAAGGCCTTGCCGATATTGGCTACGGTGCCGAGTGTGGATTCCTTTTCGGGTTCCTCGGGCTTGGGTTCGACTGGTTTCGGTTCTCCGATCTCGATGACCCAGCCGATTCGTGCCGGGGTGAACACCCACCAGCCCGCACAGCGAAGCTCGTGAAGTCTGTCCAGGATCCTCCGAGCTTGGCACTCCGGACTCGAACCGACTACGTAAAGCGCGGGTGAAGACTGCCTACTGGCGCGCGCGTTGTCGTCGTCGTTGTTGTCGCCGTCGCCCGGCAGCGCGAGTAGCGCACCGATGACCAGCGCGCCCACCGCGCCCCGTTTCGCCTTCTCCCCGAGGCTCCTGGCGGGTGCGGCTTCGGGAAGCTGACTGTGATCGGGGGCATGGCTCTGATCGGGGGCGTCGATTGCCACATGCCCCCAAGGTGACATGGGAAAACACCGCAGGATGGGCTCGCCTGGCCGGCACCAGTGTTCGCGGATCGCCAGGACGCCACCGAGTTTTTCGGTCACGCGTTTCCTCCGTGGAGGGGGTCGGTCGAGAAGCCGCGTACCTGGTCCGCGCGGCGTTGCTCCTTCGGTGCGACCGGGTCGGTGGCCTTGTCGTAGACGGCTTCTGCGCCTTTCTCGATCACCACGTCCGTCCCGACCGCGATGCCCGCGTTCATCCCTGCCTTCCACACGTTGGTGGAGCCACCGACCATCGATGTCAGGATGCGTTCACTGATGTTCGCCGCGAGTGCCGTCGAGCCCGTGGTCTCGCGGAGGAAGCGGTTCGCGGTCGTCGAAGCGCGCGAGCCGGGCAGGTGCTCCCACACCTTCGGCATATCCTGCAGCTCTTTCAGCGGCTTGTCGCGCAGTTCGGCTGGCAGCTTGTGCCGCAGCGGTGCGAACGCTTCCTCCGTCAGCTCCTGGAACTGCTTCTCCGGCATCACCATCTCGGCCCGGCTGAAGATGCGGCCGACGTGGCTTTGCTTGTCCACCGCGTTGACGAGCTGCTTGCCGAAGAATCCGCCATTGCGCTTCCGCTCCATCTGCGTCAGCACCTGCCGAATCCCCGACTGGCCGCGCAGCTTCGTCAGCAATCCCTCAAGGCGGGCGAGCTCCGATCCCAACTTCCGTTGCAGGGACGAGACCTCCTTCGCCACGGACGAGGCGGTCTTCCCGATGCGTGCGCTCGTCATGGCCATCGAGGCGCTGACGCTGGTTCCACAGGTTGCCCAGGACGCGGCGAGCGCGGCCAACCACTGCACGATCAAGCCGATGACCAACTCGGTGATCGCCTCGATCGCGAACTCGACGAACATGTCGAAGAGGTCGGCGATCGTGTCGAGGATGTCCTTCAGCTCGCGCACGTCGTCGGCCAACGCCTTGACGGCGTCGGCGAAGTCTGTCATCTGCGCCCGGAAGGCGGTGGCCGCTTGGCCCTGCCAGATCTCCTCCGTCGCGGCCGCCCGGCGGCGCTCGGCTTCGGCGACCTGGTCCAGCCAGCCGCCCACCTTTGCCCAGCCCTCACCGGTCGCGCGCATCTGCTCGGGGTCGCCAATCGCCCGCTCCGCGAGGTAGACGGGAAAGGCCATCACCATGGAGACCAGGAAGCCGAGACCGTTGTCCGCGAGGGCTTTGCACGGGCTGGCAAGGGTTTGCAGAAGCTCTGCCCGAGCGGAGACCGTGGCGATTCCGATTTCCGGTGGGGAGGTGGCGTCGGCGAGGTCCTGTGCCGCGCCGATCCAGGAGCTGCCCTGTCCCGCTGCCTTCTCGAACCAGTTCTTCTGGTTGCCCGCCGAGTTCAGCTCGGCGAAGGTGCCCGGACCGGTCATGCCCGCTCACCGTCCGCGCCCTTGCCGAGGGCGTCGAAACCCTGCGACAGCCCCGTTTCCGTGCCCTTGTAGATCGCGTGAGTCTGGTGCAGGCCCGCCGCGGTGTGCCTGAGATAGCCACCCGCGCCCTTCGTCAGCTCCTTGCACTCGTCGAGCAGCTTGAAGTAGCTGTGGCTGATGCCGAGCGCGTCGCCGAGCGGGCCGAAGCACTGGTCGTCCACCTTGGCCTGGTGCAGCAGCCGTTCCAGCTGGTCGAACTTGTCGGCGAGGCTCTCGCTGCCGTCCGCGTAGCCCAACAGCGAGTCCGGTTTCACCTGGTACCCGTCCACGTGCTCGCTCCTAACGCCGGTCGTCGGCAGGGAGCACGGCGTTCATGGCCTGTTTCGCCTGCTCCAGCTGGTCGCCGAGGATCGGTTCGAGCTCGGTGTCCATCCGCTGCGCCGCGTTCGCCGTCGCGAGCCTGATCGTCTTGAGGATGTCCTGCTGCAGAGCGGTGTTGGAGCGCTTCATCGCGTCGGGGCTCAACCGCAGGTCGAGCACGGCGCCCGCGGGGTTGACCGTCACCGTGACCGCCCCGTCCGAGCTCCGGGCCGTGCCGTGCATGTCGCTCAGCTTGTGCTGCGCCTTGCTGATCTGGTTCACGCGGTCCTCGAACAACCGCAGCATCTGCTGGACGCGTTCCTGATGACCCGCCATGGTCCCTCCCCGTTCGGCGGATTTGCTACTGCAAGGACCCTAGCGGTGGCGGAACCGGCCTGTGGACGGTTCGGCCGCAAATGCCCAACGCCTGAAGGTGTGGTTCTCAGGTGGTGCCGATGCGCGGGAACGGGGAGGTCGAGAAGACGACCTCCACCGGGACCTCGAAGTACTCGGCGATCTTCAGTGCGAGGTACAGGCTCGGGCTGTACTCACCGCGTTCCAGGTAGCCGACGGTCTGGTAGTGCACGCCCAGTGCCTCGGCCAGCTGACGACGGGAGATACCGCGTTCCACGCGCAGCACCGCGATGCGGTTGTGGACGTCCTCGCTCATCGCCGTTCATCTTAGTTTCAGCGCACTTTGCTGAGCTTCAAGCGTGTCGCGGCGCCGTTCAGCGTGCCGTCGATCGTCATGGTCGAACCCTCGCGGTGGACAGTGCCGGTGAAGATCTGCCGGCCCTTGCTCAACCAGGTCTCCCACATCGCCAGGCCGTCGGCCGGACCCACCTCGAAATGGTGCTGCTCCCACTGGTCCCCTTTGCGGAACACCACCATGTGCGCCCGGTTGTACTCGAAGTAGACGCGGTCGAACGGCCGGTCCTCGCCGACCACCTGCCACCCGCCGTCGATCGCGGTGGGCGTGCGGTTGTTGTGGTTGGCGATCCAGTACGTGAAGCCGCCAAGTGCCGCGAGGACCACTGCGATCACGCCCGCTTTGACTG
This sequence comes from Allokutzneria oryzae, assembly GCF_042429765.1. Taxonomy (NCBI): domain Bacteria; kingdom Bacillati; phylum Actinomycetota; class Actinomycetes; order Pseudonocardiales; family Pseudonocardiaceae; genus Allokutzneria; species Allokutzneria oryzae. The sequence continues at coordinate 96,321 of NZ_JBHLZU010000011.1, forward strand.
CGGAGCGGCGGGCGGAGTCCGTCGGACGGCTCGTCCAGAACAGCGTGCGCAGCTCGCCGAAGCGCTCCCCGACGACCGCGAGCAGCAGGACCAAGGCCAGCAGCGCCATGAAGGTGCCGCTCGGGTCGACGCCGTAGAAGAGGTCGATCAGCCAGATCGTGCTCATCACGCCGACACCGGCCACCGCCGCGATGAGGGAGGTCTTCCGCCAGCACAGCATGATCGCCAGCGCGATCTGACCGAGGGCGATCAGCGTGCCGAACACCGGCGAGTAGCTGAAGTAGTGCCAGGTCAGCCAGAACCCGGAGACGTCGCCCATCGGCTTGTCGAGCTCCGATGTCAGCACCGTGAACTGCGAGCCCATCAGTTTCGCCATGCCGTAGAAGGCAAGGATCAGTGCCGCCGTGTACCGGCAGAAGACGAACAAGAAAGCCCCCTGATCATGTCCTCCGGGGCGGCAGCAGCTCCTTCGCGGTCACACGGAGCGCATCGAGGTCGCCGATGACCTCCTCGACCCGGTTGCGGTCGGAGTACATGCTGTAGTGCCGGGCCGCGATCGCGTCGGGGTCTGCTTCACCGTCACCCTTCTGGACACGGACGCACACAGTGAGCGTGCCCGCGTAGATCCCGCTCGGCGCCAGCTCCGCGTTGAGCGTGTGCACCCAGTTGCGCAGGCCCGACATGGCGATGCCCAGGTTGGCCAGCATGGGGATGGGCTCGACGGCGGAGGCGCCCGTGCTGAACAGCAGTGCTCCGTCGCCCCGCTCCAGCATGCCCGGCAGCACCTGGCGGACGGCGGTGATCGCGCCGTGGACGTAGATGTCGAGCTGCTGCTGGACGGAGTCCACGGTCAGCTCGGTGGGGAACTGCAGCTCGGCCGGGTCGACCAGGTTCGGGCCGAACACCAGCACGTCGATCTCGCCGACCGCGTCGAGCGCCGCGCTGAGCTGCGCGCGGTCGGCGATGTCCGCCGGGTGGGCCTCCGCGTCGATGCCCTCGGCGCGCAGCTCCTCGGCGTAGCCACGGAGTCTCGACTCCGTCCTGGAGACCAGGCCGACCCGGAAACCCTTGCTGCCGAACAGCCTGGCGGTCGAGAGCCCGACACCCGGGCCGGCTCCGACGACGGCGACGGTCTTCGTCACGTGGTCCTCCAATAGTTACTAGTTGTGCGTAGGTGCATCATCAGTAAGCATTGGATCGCCGCACAAGAAGGCACATCAATGTGCGCTACGAACACGGGAGTGCGTAATGACCGAGCTGGGGTCCGCGTGGACCGTTCTCGCCGCACGCGATGGCGCTGATGAGGAGACTTGTCGCAAGGTGCTCCAGGTGCTCTCGCGGATCGGCGACAAGTGGAGCCTGTTGGTCATCGGGACGCTGCGCGACGGCACGATGCGTTTCGGCCAGCTGCACCGCGAGGTCACCGGGATCTCGCAGCGGATGCTGACGCTGACCCTGCGGCAGCTCGAACGCGACGGCCTGGTCAGCCGCACGGTCCACCCGTCAGTGCCGCCCAAGGTCGAGTACGCCCTCACCGAGCTGGGGAGCACGCTGCTCGGCACGGTGCTCCAGCTGGCCGGGTGGGCGGCGGACCACGTCGAGGAGATCGACGAGAACCGCCGCCGCTACGACGCCGGGCTCAACCGAGCAGGCGAGTGACCCGCCGCACGACCTCGCCCGCGCCGTCCTCCGCCCGGACGAGCTCGGACAGCTCCCGCGTGCGCTCGGTGTGTTCGGGCGCGCGCCTGATCAGCTCCGCCAGGCGCTCCGCGCTCAGCTCGCCGAAGGGGACCCAACCCGGGCTCGCGCCGATGCGCTCCAGCTGCTTCGCCCAGAACGGCTGGTCGGTGATGGCCGGGACGCCCACCGCAGGCACACCCGCGCGCAGTCCCGCTCCCGTCGTGCCTGCTCCGCAGTGGTGCACCACCGCCGCCATGCGCGGGAACAACCACTCGTGCGGGGCCTCGCCGATGGTCAGCACGTCGTCGCTGGTGACGTCGAGCCCCGCCCAGCCCGTCTGGACAACGGCGCGCACGCCCGCCAGCTTCACCGCGTTGGCCACCAGGTCGTTCAGCCGGTCGCGGTCGGAGAACTCGCGGCTGCCGAAGCCGATGTAGACCGGCGGCGGGCCCGCGGCGAGGAAGTCGGCCAGCTCCGTCGACGGTTGCCAGTCCGGCCGGCTCACGGGCCACCAGAAGCCGACCCCGTTCTCCTCGGCGGTCCAGTCGCTCGGTTTGGGCACGACGACGGGGCTGTAGCCGTTGATCACCGGCAGCTCCCGCCGGATGACCGACGTGGTGAGCGCGCCGAGCCCGGACTTGGGCAGGCCGAGCCGCTTGCGTCCGGCGAGAACTCCCTTGCGCATCAGCTGTTCGCCCATGAGTAGCGAGATGCGGCCGACGGTCTGGTTGCCCCATGCGCCGATCGAGCGCGAGACCAGCATGTCCGGTGGGAAGTCCGCGGTGGGCATCCAGGGCTGCAACGGGGTCGCGAACAGAGGGACGCGCAGTGCCTCGGCGACGTGGTACGCGGTGAAGACCGCCATGCTGTTGGCCAGCACCAGATCCGCGCCCCGCGCGCCCACCTCGATGATGCCTTCGCTCAGCTCGGTGAGGTGCGAGCGGAACGCCTTCATCATCAGCAACGTGCCGCGTGGCCCACCCCCGCCCTCTTGCCAGCGCTGGCCCTCCGCGGTCGCGCCGATGCCGCGTGGGTCGCCAGGGATCCCGCGGAACTCCAGCCCGGCGTCGCGGACGAGATCGCCGAACGCCTCATAGGTCGCGACCGCGACTTCGTAGCCAGCCTCGCGCAGGCGCGTGCCGAGCCCGGTGAACGGTGCGATGTCGCCGCGTGAGCCCGGTGCGTAGATCAGAATCCCCATGTCGCGAAACTACCTCGCGCTGTTCGGCCCAGGCTGAAGACCGCAGACCGCGAGGGATCGCCGCCCCTAGCTTCAGACCTCCCGTACGAGGGAGGCCGATGTGAGGACCAGGATGGTTGCGGCCGCCGTCGCGTTGTCGACGGTGCTGAGTCCGTGCGCGAATGCCGCACCCGCGGTGGAGATCCCGCCGGGGGTGACGACGGGGTTCATGGTGTTCGACCGGCAGTCCGGGCAGGCCACCGTGGAGCACGAGGCCACGAAGCAGTTCCGGTCGGCCTCGATCGTGAAGATCCTGATCGCGCTGGACTACTTGCAGGGCAGGGGAGTCGGCACTCCGGTGCCCGACATCGACCTCGCGCTGCTGGAGCCGATGCTGCGCTCCAGTGATGACAACGCCGCATCGATCCTGTGGGACCGCGCGGGCGCCACCGCGATCGTGCGGCGGATGGCTGATCTGATCGGGCTCACCGAGACGCAACCGCCCGCGGACCCGAACTTCTGGGGCTACACGGCCGTCAGTGCCTCCGACGTCGTCAAGATCTACCGGTACCTCCTGGAGCGCGCGCCGGGGAGCTTCCGCGACTTCGTGCTCGGAAACCTCCGCAAGGCAACACAATGCGCGACCGACGAGCGCGACCAGTACTTCGGCATCCCGCGCGCGTTGCCGAGGCCGTGGGCGGTGAAGCAGGGCTGGTCCGGTTACCCGGATCCGCCGCGTGGGGAGAAGTGCGTCGTCACCGGAGAAGGCGGCACGGCGAACGAGATCGACCTGCGCAGCCCGGCCCTGCACACCTCCGGCCTTGTGGGAGAAGGGGATCGGAAGATCGTCGTCGTGCTGACGTTGCACCCGCAGGGCACGCCGTGGGCGACGGCGGCCAGCAGGATCACCGCCCTCACCAGGTCGGTGCTCGCGGCTAGCGACCGGCGGGCTGCTCGGTGACCTGACGGGCGTTCACGGTTCCGTCCTCGGCCCGTTCCCCCTGCACCGCAACGGTGTCACCGGGAGCGAGGTCGCGGGCGGAGCCGCGCTGCGTGACCAGGACCGAGGTCTGCTCGGACAGCACCACCTTGACCTCCTGACCGTCACGGCCCTTGAGGTAGATCGTGTTGCCTTCGACGCGGTCCACCGTTCCCGCGGTGCCGCGCGCCTGCTGGTTGGGCTGCTGCGCCTGGATTGGCCGGGTGGACTCCGGCCGCGTTGTCGAGCGGCCCCCGAGGGCCGAGTGCATCGCGACACCGCCGAGGAAGGACACCACGGCCAGCGCGGCGGCGGCCAGCACGAGCGTCAGCCTGCTGGTCCCGCGTCCGGCCGAGGCCAGCCGCTCGGTGAGGTCGTCGCTGTCGATCTCGGTGGTGAGCAGCTTCTCGGGGTCGCTGGACATGCCTTCTCCCTGTAGGTCATTCATGGCGCAACGCCTCGATCGGCCGCAGTCGCGCCGCCCGGCTCGCCGGGTAGCTTCCGAAGAACAGTCCAATGAGGACGGACACACCGAAGGCGAGCGCGACCGAGGACGGCAGCACCTCCGGCTGGATGCCGGAGAAGCTGAACCGGCTGCCCAACCAGCCGACGAGCACGCCCATCGCCCCGCCGACCATGCTCAGCAACGTGGCCTCGGCGAGGAACTGCCCGGAGATCGCCCCGCGCGGCGCGCCGATGGCCTTGCGGATGCCGATCTCCCTGATCCGCTCGGTGACCGTGACCAGCATGATGTTGGTGATGCCGATCCCGCCGACCAGCAGGGAGATCCCGGCGACGGCCGCGAGCAGCGTGGTGAACACCTCCACCGCCTGGGTGCGCGCGCTGAGCAGCTGCTGCTGGTTCTGCACCCGGAAGTCCGACGTCGCCGAACCGGTGATCCCGTGCCGCTGGTTGAGCACGGCGGTGATCTGGTTCTGCGCCGCCGTGATCACCTCGGCGGACTCGGCCTGCACGATCACCTGGCTGAGGCTGCCGGTCCCGGTCAACGCGTACTGCAATGTGGTCAGCGGGGCCACCACGGTGTCGTCGGCGTTCTGCAGGCCGCTGGAACCCTTCTGCGCGAGCACTCCCGCGACGGTGAAGGGGATGTTGTTCAGCTGGATCTGCTTGCCGAGCGGGTCGTCCCCCGCGAAGAGCTCCTGCGCGACGGTCTGCCCGATCACCACGACCTTGCGCGCCTCGGTGACGTCGCTGTCGGAGAACGCCGCGCCGGAGCCGACGGGGCTGCTGGTCGCGTCGAAGTAGCTCGGCCGGGTTCCGACGACCTGACCGACGCTGTGGCTGGTGCCCCGGTAGGTCGCGGTCGCCTGTGCGGCGACGACGGGTGAGACGCTCTTGATGTCCGGCGCGATCCGCTTGTCCGCCAAGGCTTCCGCGTCGGTGGTGGAGAGCGGCCGTGGCGCGGTGGCGGCTCCGGCCCGCATCGGCGAGACGGTGAGCAGGTTCGTGCCCAGCCCGGCGATGCTGTTCTCGATCGCCTTGGACGCTCCGTTGCCGACCGCGGTCAGCAGGATCACGGCCGCGACTCCGATGCTGATCCCGAGCGTGGTCAGCACCGACCGCATCTTGTTCGCCAGCAGCCCCTTCACCGCGAACCGCAGCACTTCGAACACGCTCACCGCGTCCCCCCTCGGCCATTCGCGGGCTTATGGACCTTTTTGGCGCTCCGCACACGTCCATAAGCCCGCGAATGGCGGGTTGGGGTGCGGGGGGAGGGGTCAAGCACAGGGGGCCTGCCGGTGGTCGGAGACGATCTCGCCGTCCACCAGGCGGACCACGCGGCGGGCGTGGGCGGCGACGTCGTTCTCGTGGGTGATCATCACGATCGTCCTGCCCAGTGCGTTGAGCCTGCCCAGCACGCCGAGGAGGTCGTTGCTGCTCTTGCTGTCCAGGTTGCCGGTCGGCTCGTCGGCCAGCAGCAGCGCGGGCGCGTTGACCAGCGCTCGCGCCACCGCCACCCGTTGCTGCTGGCCGCCGGAGAGCTCGTTGGGCATGTGCTGGGCGCGGTCGCTGAGACCGACCAGCTCCAGCGCGGCCTCCGCTCGTTCGCGCCGCTGTCTGCGGCCGAGCCCGGCGTAGGTCATCGGAAGCTCCACGTTGCCCAGCGCCGAGACCCTGGGGATCAGGTTGAACGACTGGAAGACGAAACCCAGCTTCCTGTTGCGCAGCAACGACAACTGGGTCTCGTTGAAGCGGCCGATGTCGATGCCGTCGAGCTTGTAGCGCCCACCGCTGGGCACGTCCAGGCAACCGAGGATGTTCAGCATGGTCGACTTGCCGGAGCCCGAAGCACCCATGATCGCCACGTAGTCACCGCGGTGCACGGTGAGATCGACCCCGCGCAGCGCGTGCACAGCGGTGTCACCGCTGCCGTAGGTCTTGCGCAGGCCCTTGATCTCGATGACCGGTGTCGTCATCGGTTGCCGCCCGGTCCTCCGCCGCCGACGAAGCCGCCGCCACCCCCGCCGCCGAAGGTGGCACGCCCGCCACCGCCGCCCGGCTGCTGCTGTTGCTGGGTGGTGCCGGTCGCGGTGGGGATCACGACCTGATCGCCCTCGGCCAGGCCGGAGGTGATCTGCGTTGCCTGCTCGCCCTTCACGCCGACCTGCACCGTGCGCACCGCCTGCTGGCCGTTGCTCCACACGGTCACCCGGTGCGTGCCGCCGGTGGACTGCACGGCGAAGCTCGGCACGGTCAACGCGTTGTCGACCTTGGCGACCACGACCTGCACGCTGGCGGACTGGCCGGGCTTGAGTCCCTCAGGCAGCTGGTTCAGGGTCAGGGTCACGCCGTACTGCACGACGTTCCCGCTGGTCGTCGGGGTGAGGTCGATCTGGTTGACCTTCGCGGGGAACTGCTGGTCCGGCAGCGCGTTGACGGTGACCGTGGCGGCCTGGTCCACCTTCAGCCGGGAGATGTCGATCTCCGCGATGTTCGCCTTCACCTGGAAGTTGACCAGGTCGGACAACACGATGAAGCCGCTGGTCGTGGACTGCGACGAGGACGAGGACGAAGACGAGGAGCCGCCGGAGGAACCGCCGCCGACCGAGCCGGAGCCGCCCGAGGAGCCACCGGACCCGGCCGGGTTGCCGACCGAGCCGGAGATGGACACGACCGTGCCTTCGGCCGGAGCCTTGAGCACCGCGGCCGACAGGTTCGCGCGCGCCTCGGTCAGCGTGGCCTTGGCCTGCGCGACCTGGCTCTTGCGCTGGGCCACCGTGGCCGCGTCGTTGGCCTGCGGCCCGGTCTGCGCCGCCGTCAGGCTCGCGTTGGCCGCGTCCAGGCTCGCGGCGGCCTGGTCGACCTTGCTCTGCAACGCCGTCGCGTCCAGCCTGGCGAGCTCCTGGCCCGCGGAGACCTTGTCGCCGACCTTCACGGAGATCTTCTTGACCGTCCCGCTGGTCGCGAAGTTCACGCCGACCGTGGACGCGCTCTGCACGGTTCCCGCCGCCGAGACGGTCGCGCTGACCGAGCCCTTGGTGACGGCGACCGTGCGCGGGGTCGCGCCCTGAGCGGTGGAGCCGGGGAACAGCAGGCGGAACGCGAAGAAGCCCGCTACCAGCACGATCACGACCAGACCGATGTTGATCAGCAGCGCCCGCTGTCGCACAGGACGTCTCATGCGCGGCAGTTTGTGTGTGTCAGCTGGGTATTCCCTGTATGCGCGGTAACGGATCGGTCGCGGTCACAGCCAGCCCAGCTCCCATGCGCGCTGAGCAGCCTCGTAGCGGGTCTCGGCGTCCAGCTTCGCCATCGCCGTTGACAGGTAGTTGCGCACGGTGCCCTGCCTCAGGTGCAGCCGCTTCGCGATCACCTGAACCGTCGCGCCCTCCTTGCTCTCCCGCAGCACGTCCAGCTCGCGCGGCGTCAACGGGCAGGGCCCTGCCAGCAGCGCCTGCGTCGCCAGGTCCGGGTCGATGCAGCGCTGTCCCGCGTACGCCTTGCGCACGACGTCGGCGAGGGACTGGGCCTGCGCGGTCTTGGGCACGAACGCCAGCACTCCGGCGTTGAGCGCGCGGTGCAGCACACCCGGCCGCGCGTGCCTGGTGACGATCGCGACCCGGACCGCGGGCAGCTCGTCGCGCAGCGCCTCGGCGAGCTCGAGCCCGTCCATGCCCGGCATCTCCAGGTCCACCATGGCCACATCGGGCAGCAGCCGCTTGGCCGCCGCGAGCGCGGACGGACCGTCGGCGACCTCGGCGACCACCTCGATGTCGGACTCCAACGCGAGCAACGCCGCGACCGCACCCCTGATCAGGTGCTCGTCGTCGGCCAGCAACAGCCTGATCATGGCTTGTCCTCCGGAATCGCCGCGCTCACCCGGAACGTCCCGCCCGGTTCGCTCCCCGCGGTGAACTGGCCGCCCACCGCGTGCACCCTGGCCGCGAGGCCGGTCAGCCCCGTGCCGGAGCCGTCCTGCTGCGTGTCGGCGACGCCGTCGTTGACCACGGTCACCCGCAACCCGTCGAAGGTGATCTCGCACCGTGTCGCCGCCGCGTGCCGCAGCACGTTGGTCACCGCCTCGCGCAGCACCGCGCCGAACAGCGGCTGCTCCGCCGAAGGCAGCGAACCCGCGATGACGCACGTGATCCCCGCCGCTTCGAGCAGGGAACGGATGCCGCCGAGCTCGGTGGGCAGATCGACCCGCCGGTAGCCGCGCACCACGTCCCTGACCTCGCTCAGCGCGTCGTGCGCGGTCTGGCGGACCTCGGCCATGGCGGCGCGGGCCCGCTCGCCGTCGGGCAGTCGCACCGCGAGCTCGGCCTTCATCGCGATCACTTCGAGGCTGTGCCCGAGCACGTCGTGCAGGTCGGCGGCGAAGCGCAGCCGCTCGTTGGCGACGGCGAGCTCTGCCTCGGTGGCACGAGCCACGTTGACCTGTTCTGTCACGTCCCACAGCCATGCCTGGGTCACCGTGAGTACTGCCACGGCCGCCACGATCACGCCGGCGAACATCCCGTAGCCCCCCGGCGGGTACAGGTTCAAGAACGCGGTCAGCAAGGCCATGATCGCGGTCTGCACCCAGCGGACACGCGGCGGGAGCAGGGTGGCGGCAGCGCTCGCCGCAGCTGCCGGGCTGAACAAGGCCCACGCGGCGACCGAGGAATCGTTGTCCTGCACCAGGATGGCGCACGAGACCAACGACAGCACGAGCGTGGCCAGCAGCTGCGGGTCGGTCCAGCGGACGCAGCCGTACTCGTGCATGCAGCGCAGCGTCAGCCGTCCGACGAACACCATGAACACGAGCTGCACGGGGACCGCGACCGAGGTCCACGGCGTCAGACCCGCGACGGCAATGGCGACAAGCGGGAACGCCGCGAAGACCTGCACGCTCAGCAGCAGTGACCACTTCGTGTAGGTCCGCACGGCGCGCAGCCGCTTCTCCAAAGCCGGTTCCGAGGGGGGCACGGGGCAACGCTACTGCCGATGACATATGTCAGTACTGCGGCAACGCGCGTCGCCACTCCGAGTGATGACCGCGCGCACTACTGGCCGCGCCCGCAACCGAGCAGGCTCTGTCCCGTGAACGAATACGCGATCGACGCCGTCGGCCTTCGCTGCGCCTACGGCTCGTTCGAGGCGGTGCGGGGGATCGACCTGCAAGTCCGTCCGGGCGAGCTGTACGCGCTGCTCGGCACGAACGGCGCGGGGAAGACAACGGCCGTCGAAACCCTTGAAGGACATCGTCGGGCGTCCGGAGGCTCCGTGCGAGTGCTCGGGCTCGACCCCTTCGCCGACCGTGCCCGGCTGCGCCCGCGCACGGGAATCATGTTGCAGGAGAGCGGTTTCGCCGGGGATCTGACCGTCGCCGAGACCCTGGAGCTGTGGGGCAGGATCAGCACGCCGGCGAGGGGGCGGCTCGACGTGCTGGAACTGCTCGACCTGGGTCACCGCGCGCAGGTCGCGGTGAAGCAGCTCTCCGGCGGAGAGCGCAGGCGGCTCGACCTCGCGCTGGCCGTGCTCAACATCCCGGAGGTGCTCTTCCTCGACGAGCCGACGACGGGCCTGGACCCGGAGTCGCGCAAGCGCACGTGGGAGGTCGTGCGCGGGCTGCTCGACGAGGGCACGACAGTGCTGCTGACAACGCACTACCTGGAAGAGGCCGAGACGATGGCAACCCGTCTGTCCATTATGGACAAAGGGGTGGTCAGTGTGCACGGCACGCTGGCCGAGGTGCTCGCCGCGCACCCCTCCCGGATCGCGTTCGACCTGCCGCACGGGATGTCCATCACGGAGCTGCCTGCGCTTCCCGCGATGTCGAACCTCGTCAACCGCGCGGGCCGGGTCGAGATGAGCTCCGCCGACCTGCAACGGGATCTCGGCGTGCTGCTCGGCTGGGCGACGCGGCGCTCGGTCGAGCTCGGGCGGCTGCGGGCGCACCACGCCTCGCTTGAGGACGTCTTCCACCAGGTCGCTGACAGGATCGGAGCGGCGGCATGAGAGTGCTCGCACTCGGCGGTACCGAGTTGAAGCTGTTGTGGCGCAACAGGTCTGTGATGATCATGGCCATCGCGTTCCCGTTGGCCCTCGGCATCTACATGGCCTACCAGGGCACGTCCTTCGGCGGGGGTGGCTGGGGCGTGGTGATCACGATCCAGATCATGCTCGTGCTGTTGATGACGGTCTACGTCACCATCACCACCACGCTCACCGCGCGCAGGCAGGACCTGTTCCTCAAGCGCCTGCGCAGCGGTGAGCTGTCCGACTTCGGCGTGCTCGCGGGCACCGTCGGCCCCGTGCTGCTGCTGGGCTTCGCCCAGTCGCTGGTGCTCGCCGTCATCGCGATCTCGGCGGGCGCGCCACTGGCGGTGAACCCGCTCGTCGTGCTGGCCGGGCTGCTGCTCGGGCTGGCGTTGTTCGCGGCGGCGGGCATGGCGTCGACGGTGTTCACCAAGACACCGGAGAACGCCCAGATCACCACTCTGCCGATCTTCCTGGTCGCGGCGGGCGCGGGGGCCAGCTTGCTGTTGGCCGACAACGAGACCGTGCACTGGGTATCGCTCGTCCTGCCCGGCGGCGGGATCACCGAGCTGGTGCGCACCGGTTGGCTCGGCGTCACCTGGGACGGCAGGCAGGTCGACTTCGTCGGTCAGCTGGTCTCGGTCGCGCCCGCCGCCCTCGCGTCGGTGTTCTGGACGGCGATCTCCGTCACCGCCGCGCTGAAGTGGTTCCGCTGGGAACCGCGGTCGTGACGGCATCGGCCGCGGCCCGCTCCCGCGCCAGGGACCGGGTCGCGGCCAGCGCCGCCGGTGCGATCAGCGCGGTGATCAGGCCGACCGCGACGAAGGACACCGACAGCGAGGTCAGCTGCGCGATGCCGCCGATCACCGGTGGCCCGAAGAGGAAACCGCTGTAGGCGAGCGCGGAGACGAACGCGATCTCGCGCTCACCGCCGCTGCCGTCCGGACGCCGACCGGCTTCCCCCGCCAGCCCGAGCGCGATCGGGAACGCCGCCGCCAGCCCCGTCCCGGCGAGCACGAAACCGAGGTACCCGCTGACCGTCCCGGGGACCAACGCGGCCGTGAGCAACCCGGCCGAGGCCAGTGCCGCTCCACTGGCGAGGGTTCTCGCGGCGCCGAAGCGGTTCTGCGTCCAGGCTCCCGCGAACCGGGTCACGGCCATCGCCAGGGAGAACGCCGCGTAGCCGAGCGCCGCAGCGCCCTGGCTCATCCCGTGCTCGGTCACCAGCAGCAGCGCCGACCAGTCCGCGCTGCCACCCTCGGCGACGGCCGAGCACAACGCGATGCTGGCCAGCAGCCACAGCACCGGCCGCCGCGCGAGGCTGCCTCCCTTGGTGGGCTCGGACTTCGTTGTCGCGCTGACCGTCGAGGGTACCGCCCGGACGACGGCGGCGAGCACGAGCGCCGTGGCCACCGCGACACCGGTCAGGTGCTCGGCGACCGGCCACCCTCTGCTCGCGGCGAGCGCGGCGACACCCGCGCCGAGCATCGCGCCGACGCTGAAGCCCGCGTGGAAGACCGGCATGATCGCCTTGCCGCTCTCGCGCTCCACCGCGACGGCGGCCACGTTCATCGCGACGTCGACGACGCCGGTCGCCGCGCCCAGCAGAAGCAGTACAGCGGCCAGCATCGCGATCGAGTCGACCAGTCCGATGAGCGGCAGTGCGGCGGCCCCGGCAAGCAACGGCACCGCGATGCCCAGCCGAGCGCCGAACCGTGCGACCGCGCCACCGCAGAACGAGGCCGCGAGCACCATGCCGACGCTCGCCCCGAGCAGCGCGAGCCCGAGAGTGCCCGGCTCCGCGTGGAGGCTCTCGGCGAGCGCGGGCATCCGCGGTGCCCACGACCCGAAGGCCGCGCCGTTGAGCGCGAACACCACGAACACAGCCAGTCGCGCGCCGACCACGTATCACTCCCGTCCCGAGTTCCTTGCCCCACAGTGACTTAAGCGCTTCAGTAAGTCCAGTGGTTTGTCGTCGTCCTAGACTGGGATGGTGAACGTCACACGCCGCCGACGCCCGACGCTGGACGATGTCGCCGCGGCGGTCGGCGTCTCAAGGGCGACGGTCTCCAACGCCTACAACCGGCCGGACCAGCTCTCGGCGGACCTCCGCGAGCGGGTGCTCGAAGCGGCGAAGCGGCTCGGCTACGCGGGGCCGAACCCGGTGGCGCGCAGCCTCGCCCGCAGCGAGTCCGGAGCCATCGCCTTCATGCTCGACGCGAACCTGTCGATCGCGTTCTCCGACCCGGCGCTGTCGATCACCCTCGACGCGTTCGCCACGGCGATCGCACCGGGCGACCACGCGCTCGTGCTGCTGCCAGGAGGAGACGACGGCGGCCCCAGGGCCGAGCGGGTGATGCGGGCGCAGGCCGACCTCATGGTCGCGTACTCGTTGTCCGACAAGGCGTCCGGCCTGCAAGCCGTGCGCGACCGCGGCCTCCCGCTCGTGGTGATCGACGAGCCGCACCTGCCGGGAGCCGCCCTCGTCGGCATCGACGACCGGGGCGGTGCTGCCGCCGCCGCCCAGCACCTGGTCGACCTCGGCCACCGGCGCGTCGGCATCCTCGCCCAGGTCTGCATGTTCGGCTTCCCCGGTGGACGCCGCACCAGGGCCGAGGCGGAGTGCAGCCCGCTCCGAATCAACCGCGAACGCCTCGCGGGCTATCTCGACACGCTCGCGGCGGCGGGCGTCGATCCGGACTCCGTGCCGATCTGGGAGTTCACCGGGATGGACCGGGAGAAGGCGCTGGCCGGTGCGCACAGCGCCCTCACCGAGGAGCCCGGCCTGACGGCGCTGCTGTGCATGTCCGACGAGCTGGCCGCGGCGGCCGTGGTCGCGGCGAGGCAGCTCGGCCTGCGCGTGCCGGACGACCTGTCGGTGGTTGGCTTCGACGACACACCCACCGCTCGCCTGGCCGAGCCGCCGCTGACCACGGTCCGCCAGGACCTGGTGGCCAAGGGGCGCGTCGCGGGCGAGCTGGCGCTCCGGCTGTTGTCCGGCCGCGACGCCCCCAAGCCGACGAAGCTCCCGACCGAGCTCGTGGTCAGGAGCTCGACGGCGCCGGTCAGCGCAGGTGGGAAGCGCCGTTGAGGTCGACGACGGTGCCCGAGGCCCACGTCGCCTCCGGCGAGGCCAGCCACAACACCGCCGAGGCGATCTCCTCCGGCTCGGCGACCCGCCCGAAGGGGCTCTGAGCCCGGATCCGCTCCCCGGACTCCCCGGTGAGCCGGTCGGCGACCCGGTCCGTGGTGACGAAACCGGGAGCCACCGACGTCACCGCGATCCCGTGCGGCGCGAGGGCCACCGCGAGCGACTGCCCGAGCGCGTGCAGTCCGGCCTTGCTCGCGCCGTACGCGGGATGGTCCGGCTCACCCCGGAAAGCGCCACGCGAGCCGATGTTGATCACGCGCCCACCGCTGCCCTGCCGGATCATCACCTGGGCCGCGCAGTAGCTCAGGTTGGCCGCGCCCACGAGGTTCACGTCGACCACGTGCCGCCAGGCCGCCGTCCAGTCCGCATAGGACGTCGTGGCGATCGGATGCGCCGTGTTGGCGGCGGCGTTGTTGACCAGCACGTCCAGCCCGCCGAGCCCTTCCGCCGCCTCCGCGACGACGCGCTCGGCCGTCTCCGGGTCGGCCACGTCGCCGCCGACGAGCACGTGCCCGCCGCCGTCCAGCCCGGCCAGCGTCCGCTCCGCCTCGGCGCGGCGGGTGGAGTAGTGGACCGCGACCCGCTTCCCCCGTGCGGCGAAGGCCGTGGCGACCGCCCGCCCGATGCCGCCGGAGGCTCCGGTGACGAGGACCCGGTTCACTTCGCGAATACCTGGGAGTCGTCGGCGAACGCCTTGAACTCCAACGCGTTTCCGGCCGGATCGCGGAAGAACATCGTCCACTGCTCTCCGGGCTGTCCCTCGAAGCGCAGGTAGGGCTCGATCACGAACCGCACCCCGGCGTCGCGGACCCGCTTCGCCAGCGCGTGGAAGTCCTCGACGGTCAGCAGCAGGCCGAAGTGCGGGACCGGGACGTGGTGCCCGTCGACGGGGTTCGTTGCCACCTCTCCTCCGTCCACTTCGGACAGATGGGTGACGAACTGGTGGCCGTAGAAGTTCCAGTCGACCCACCGCTCGGCGGAGCGCCCCTCGGCCAGCCCGAGCACGCCGCCGTAGAACGACCGCGCCGCGTCGATGTCGTTGACCGGGACAGCGAGGTGGAACCTGGGTAGAGCGCTCATGGCGACCTCCTAATGTCAACATTCGGACAATGAATGGGCCCGTATTCGCAGGCTAGTCGCGTATGAGCGTCATCGCTAGGATGAGAAAATGAAGAAGGTCGAACGCCGCGGGCTCTCCGGCGACGCGGCGGACCGCATCCGCGACGCGATCCTCGACGGCACGTTCCTGCCGGGAACCGCGCTGCGCGAGGTCGAGCTGGCGGCGACCCTCGGCGTCAGCAGGGGAGCGGTCCGCGAAGCACTGGCGCTGCTGGAGCACGAGGGGCTGGTGCAGAGCGAATGGCACCGGGGCGCCCGTGTCACCGACGTCACGCCGGAGGTGGCCGAGGAGGTCTACACCCTGCGCGCCACGCTCGAACGCCTCGCCAGCACCCTCGCGGCCCAGCGGGCGACCCCCGAAGAGCTGGCGGAGCTGGACGGCGTCGTCGACCGCATGGCGGCGGCGGTGGAGTCCGGGGCGGGGGCGGTCGAGCTGCTCGCGCTGGACATCGAGTTCCACGACCGGGTCTACCGGGCCGCCCGCCACGCGCGGCTGCACGAAGCCTGGCGGTCGGTGCGCTCCTCGGTCCGCCTCTGCCAGCTCACCCGCATCCGCCTCGGCCGGGCGGGTTATCGCGGCCTGGTGGTCGACGAACACCGGGAACTGGTCGGGCTCCTGCGCGGCACCGCGGAGAAGCGCCTGGCCAGAGTGGCGGAGGAGCACGTCCTCGGTGCGATGACCGCACTCACCAAGGACCTCACCCCCGTCCTCGAATAGCCATTCGCGGGCTTATGGACGTTTTCTGAGGCCCGGAGAGGTCCATAAGCCCGCGAATGGCCGTGTCAGGCAGGGACGCGGGAGTTGAGGCCGAGCGTCTCGCGGGCGACGAGGACCCCGCCGACGAACGCGACGGGCATCACGATGATCCCGGCCACCGGGATCATGCACAGCAGCGTGGTCGGCAGGCCGAGGCCCATGCCCAGCATCCTGCGCTTGCGCAGCAGCTCCCGCCGCTCCTTCAACGCCATGCCGCGCCGGTAGAACGGCACTCCCACCAGTTCGAGCGCCATGAACCACGAGGTCACCAACGCCAGCAGGACCGGGACCACGAACTGGCCGACCAGCGGGATGAACCCGGCGAAGAACAGCGGCACCGTGAACAGCAGCGAGCGGCCGAGCAGGCGGACCGCGTCCGCGATGCCCATCCACAGCAGCGTGAAGAAGCCGAGGTCGACCGCGTCGGGGACGCCGCCGAGGTCGTCCTCGACCTTCTCCGCGATGTTCTCGTAGAACGGCCCGCCGATGGCGAGGGTGAGCGCCGAGAACAGGAAGGAGCTGAGCATCAGGCCGGCCGCGAACAGCAGGACCGATGCCGCGAAGCGCAGGACGTCCCGCGCCGTCTCCGCCCACGTGTCGGCGAACGGCGTGATCAGCAGCGCCAGCTCGTCAAGTGAGAAGAACAGCGTGACGAGCCCGCTGACCAGCAACACCGTGGTGATCACCGCGGGCAGCGCGCCGATCAGCAGCAGCCTCGGTGTACGAAGAAGAATGCCCAGTCCTTGACCGAACATCCGAAGTCCCTTGAAGAAATCGCGCACCGGGCAAATCTGTCACAACCGGACACCCGCGTGCTCGAAGTCAGTCCTTTTCAGCCTCCAATTCAACCGCGATGGCCGCCGCGATCGCGTACGTGTCGCCCACCGGGCGGGTCGGGTGGGTGGCGGCGCGCCTGCTCCAGTTGTCCGCCCGCGCGCACCAGTCGGTGAACACCGGCGGGACGCCCAGGTCCACCGTCTTGGCGAGCTCGGTGAACCACCGCTCCCAGCGGGCCCGGTAGTAGTTGCCGACCAAGCCGTGCCAGTCCCGGTTCGCGTACTCGTGGAAGACGCCGCAGCCCTTGACCGTCCAGATCGTGAGCATCGATCGGGCGTTCCACACGAGGATCTCCTCCTCGTGCGGTGTGCTCGCCCATGCGCGCGCACGCTTCTCCCACGGGCCGAGCATCCACTGCTCGTTCGTGCCGAGGATTCGGTCCGTCAGGTCGGCGTAGTGCAGGAAGCGCGCGCCGAGCCGTTCCACTTCGGGCCGGTTCTTGGCCTGGTAGGCCGCGCGCACGCGGTCGAGCACCAGTCGGGCGCGATTGGCGAGCACCTGCCGGGTCACGTCGACCAGGTCGTAGCGGTAGGTCTTGAGCTGCCGCAGCAGCGGGTGAACCCGAAGCAGCGCGGCGAGCGCGGGCTCGAACTGGTCCGGCGGGTACCGCCACGTCTTCGGCGCGAACGACGACGACGAGGTCACCGTCAGCGCCGGCTCGGCGGCGAAAGGCGTCTCGTGTGGTCCTTCGCCGCTGGTGTGGTTGGTGGACTTGTACGAGTACGCCGTGTGCAGCAGCACCCGCCACGCGGTCAGCGCGTGCTGGTCGGAGGACCCGTAGCGCCGCCGCACGTAGTCGGCGATCCAGCCGTCGAGCTCCACCGGCTGGTCGCGCCAGGTCATCTCGGTGAGCAGGTCGGCGACGACGGGGTTGTGGTAGGTGCCCTCCAACACCATCGCGGTGCCGGTGAGCCGTCCGCGGTCGTTCGCCTCGCGCACCGCGGGCAGCGTCCGGCCGGGCTCGACGAGGTTGCCGAACATGCCGAGCCGCCCGCCGAAGTTCTGGATCGTGCCCCAAGCCCAAGGGGCGCCCCAGAAGGCGTTGGTCTTGTTCCACAGCGGACCGTCGTCGGAGTCCAGGTCCAGCACGATCACGCGGTCCTTGTCGATGGACTCGATCAGCTCCTTGCGCGGGTTGCCCTGCCACGCCTGGAGCAGCCACGTCGCGTTGGGCACCGCCTTGGTGAGCGCGGCCTGCACCGCCCGCCCCGCGTCACCGATCTTGACGTCGCCGAGCACCCCGCCCTCGTGCATCAGGTCGTTGGAGTAGTGCGTCGTCGTGCCGAAGTGCTTGGCCTGCAAGCGGTAGAACTGCTCGGCCACCTGTGTCCACAACGGATCGGTTGCCGCGAGCCACCACGGGCGCGGGTGCCCGCCGTAGTCCTCCTGCGGAATCACCTTGGCGAAGGGGTTGCGCTGGGAGAAGACCTGGTCCGGCACGTGGCCGATGAACGCGGGGAAGACCGGGGTGATCCCGAGCTGCCACATGCGCTCGTTGATCCGCTGACCGAGCTCGGCGCGCTTGCGCAGCAGCTCGACGCTCACCGGGCCGCTGTATGCGGACTCGCCGTGGTCGTGGCCGGTGATCTCGCCGTACCACTGCCACGGCTGGTGCGCCGGCTGCGCGATCCACTGCCGCACCTCGAGCTCGGTGAGCCCGAAGCCCTGGAACAGCTCGTACCAGATGATCTCCTGGCCCACCAGGGACAGCGCCCGGTTGTAGCCGCTGGCCGCGAGCAGGTCGAGCTCGCGCTCCCAGTCCGCCCACGACCAGAACGGCATGGTGTAGCCGAAGACCGTGAAGTTGTAGGCATAACGGTCGGTCAGCGACGTCGTCCTGGTGATCGGTCGTCTCGGTGCGGGCAGTGTGGCGGGCAGGTCGAGCCGGTCACCGTTGGTCGACAGGTGCGCGTGCGCGACGTACTTGAGCCACCAGTGGAATCCCGACATCAGTGCGACCGGGCTGCTGGCCTTCAGCTCGATGTGGCCGTGTTTGCCCGCGATGTCGAATACGTCGAAGGCTCCGTTCGGCGGATCCATCGGGCGCAGGTCGAACTGTTGCGCCCATGCGGTATTTCCGCCGAGCAAACGGGTGATCGCGGTCCGGAGCGCTGCAGTGTCGAATGTGCGTGGACGCGAGGAATCCGCTGACGCCACACCGGGAGTGGCCGCTACCAATGCTCCGGCCAGTGCGGTCTGCAGGAAGCCGCGTCGGTGGAAACGGGTCATGTGATCGCCCCCGAATGCCGGTTTTCCCACTCACTGTCCGGGTTTCTCCGCCCGCTGGCCAGAGGCGTCATGCGAATGCAGGAGTCACACCCGCGCAGAGGATGGAAGGTTCACCGTCAGGCCGGAGGCGAGAACGCCGGAGTTCGGCAGCAGCAGCGTGCCGTCCTCGGTGGACAGCGTCACGTAGGTCAGCCCCAACGCGATCACCCGACCGGTGAACGGTCCGTTCAGCGCACCGGAGCGCACCTCGATGGTGTCGCCGACCTTGAACGGCCGCACGAACAGCACGACCAGCCCGGCGAAGACGTTGGCGAGCGTCTGCTGCGCGGCGATGCCCACGACCACACCGGTGATCGCGCCGCCGAGCAGCAGCTGCTGGATCGGCACCGCCATCAGCCCGAGCGCGGTCAGCGCGACCAGCACGTATCCGACCACCGTCACCACGATCTTGACGATGGAGCCGGGGGCCTGGAGCCCGCGTTGGCCGAAGCGGCGGTCGATGTCCCCTGCGACGAGGCGGGTCAGCGCGATCCCGCCGACCAGGAACAGCACGGTGCCACCGATGAGGAGGGTCTTGGCGAGGGCGCGGTCGTCGGGGTCGAGCAAGGAGCCCGGGGCTCCGGCCAGCGCGAGGCCGGAGACAGCAGTGACCACGGCGATGCCCAGCGGGAGAACTCTCATGCGCTTCCGGGTACCCAACGCCCCCCGCTCGGCTAACAGCCCATCGGAGGGCAGCCAGTCCCGAGCGCAGGGGATTATCCTTGGCGGAATCACCGGAATACGCGGGGAGCCGACGATGAAGTTGCGCAGAACCCCATTGGCCCTGGCGGCGGTGTGCGCCGTCGTGGTCGGGTCGGCAGTGCCGGTACTGGCGAAATCCGACGGCGCGACCATCACCAGCGGCTCGGCTCGCTTCGAGGTGCTCTCACCCACGTTGATCCGAATGGAATACGCCGCTGACCGCCGTTTCGAGGACCGCCCCACATTCAACGCGGTGAATCGAGGGCTGTCGGAGCACTCGTTCAGCAAGGCCGAGGAAAACGGTTCACTCGTCATTCGCACCGGCAAGCTGACCCTGCGGTACCGGTTGCATTCCGGTCCGTTCAGCCAGGAGAACCTGCGCGTCGACCTCGTCGCGGGGACCCAGCCGGTGACCGCGCGCCCGGCCTGGGACCTCGTCGGCTCCTGCGACTACGGCAAGCTCTGCGAGGCGGAGACCCAGCGCAACACCAACGGCGCGGTCATCGCCGACGAGCACCGCGGCTTCACCGGTCGCGGTTACGTCGCGGGCCTGACCCGCCGCAACGCCACCATCGGCTGGACCGCCCGCAAGGTCCCGGCCGGGCGGCACTCCGTCCAGGTCCGCTACGCCAACGCGGTCGCCAGCGGCGAGCCGCAGACGATGACCGTGACGGCGGGCGAGACCACCACGCAGATCGTGCTCCCGCCGACCGGCGGCTGGGCCAACCGCGCGGTCGCACGCACCACCGTCGAGCTCCCCGCCGGCGCGTCGGCGATGTCGGTCAAGTGCACCGAGCCCGGTCGCTGCGGTGTGGACATCGACAGCGTGGCGGTGACCCCGGTGGACGCGACCTACCCGGAACCGGCCGATCCGGCGCACACGGCGGCGAACCTCGGCGGCTGGCGGCGCAGCCTCGACGAAGCCGACGGTCCACGCGCGCTCTACGAAGGACTGCTCAGCCGCGACGGCTGGTACCTGCTCAACGACTCCGAGACCGGACTGGCGCGGCCGGACGGCGGGGTCGACCCGCGTCCGAAGCGGACCGGTGACTACCAGGACGGTTACTTCTTCGGCTACGGCCACGACTACCGGCAGGGCCTTCGCGACCTGCGAGAACTCACCGGACCGGCGATGTTGTTGCCGCGCTGGACGTTCGGCAACTGGTACTCGCGGTACTTCGCGCACTCCGACGCCGACTACCGCGACCAGATCGTGCCGGGCTTCCGCGCCAACAAGGTCCCGCTCGACGCGCTCGTGGTGGACACCGACTTCAAGGCGCCGAACAAGTGGAACGGATGGGACTGGGACCCCAAGTACTTCCCGGACCCCAAGGGCTTCTTCGACTGGGCGCACCGCGAGGGCATCCGGGTCTCGCTGAACATCCACCCGAGCATCGCGACGAGCGACCCCCGCTACGCCGAGGTGCGCGCCGAGCTCGGTCGCGACCTGCGGACCGGGATCTGCAACCTCGCCGAGGAGTGCCGGGTCTTCGACCTCAGTGATCCGGCCGAGTCCGCCGCGTACTTCAACCTGCACCGCAAGTTCGAGGAGCAGGGCGTCGACGTCTGGTGGCCGGACAGCTGCTGCGACGGGAGCATGGCGCGCGGCGAGGGCATCTCCCCGGACAGCGTGCTCAACGCGCAGTACGCGAAGCGCGCCGACAGCCAGGGCAAGCGGGGGTTCTCCTGGAACCGCAGCGGAAGCGGCTTCGGCGGCTACGGACTCACCCCGATCTACCCCGCGGGGCCGTGGGCGGATCATCGGTACACAGTGGACACTTCGATGGACACCACTTCCACGTGGGAGCTGCTGTCCTTCGCCTCGTACTACACGGTCCGGCGCGGCAACATCGGCATGCCGTACGAGTCGCACGACATCGGCGCCCACAACTTCCCGGAGAACGGCAACAAGCTCCCCGAAGACCTCTACGCGCGCTGGGTGCAGTTCGGCACGTTCCAACCGTTGCTGCGACTGCATTCCAACCACGGTGTGCGCCTGCCTTGGGACTACGCCGACGAGGCGAGGGACTCCGCGACGAAGTTCCTCCAGCTCCGTGAAGCCCTTGTCCCGTATACGTATTCCCTTGCGCGTCAGGCCCACGACACGGGCTTGCCGATGACGCGCGGCATGTACCTGAACTATCCGGCGTTCGAGGAGGCGTACCGCTTCGACCGCCAGTACCTCTACGGCGACGACGTGCTGGTGGCGCCGGTTGTCTCACCGGGAATGAGCGGTGTGAGCACGGATGTCTGGTTCCCGCCGGGCACGTGGATCGACTACTTCACCGGGAAGCGCTACTCCGGCCCAGGGGTGAAGACGGTGACAACGGACCTGTCGACCATGCCGGTCCTCCTCCGCGGTGGCTCGATCCTGCCCACGCGCACCGACTACGTAGACCACTCCGGACAACGGCCGCTGGACCAGGTCACGCTCGACGTGGCTACGGGCGGCTTCGGCTCGTTCTCGCTCTACGAGGACGCAGGAGACGGAAACGCCTACCGCGAGGGGGAGTTCGCGCAGACCGAGATGCGCTACACCGAGCGCATGGGCACCGGCACACTCACGATCATGCCCCGCACCGGCAGCTTCCCCGGAATGACGCCGCAACGGACGTGGACGGTGAACTTCCGTGACGTCGCCGCGCCGCGCTCCGTCAGCGTCGCCGGAGCCGGCACCCCGTTCACCTACGACAACGCCACCCGCACCCTCACCGTGAAGGCGCAGGCACCGAACGACGTGCAGACGACGGTGGTCATCACGCCACGCTGAGCTCAGTTCGTCCCGTGGCGCGGCGGATCGACCCAGCCCTGATTGCGGCCGATCTTCTGGGCGCCCAGCGCGATCGCGAGGCCGACGGCGGCACTGACGAGGTGCAGGCCGTTGTCGGCCCAGTTGATGTTCAGAAAGTTGATCTCCGGCATGAAGACCGCGAACAGCCCGAACACGAACACCGCGCCGTAGGCGACCGCCAGCACCCACCCGAACGCCGCGCTCGCCCGCAAGCCGGTCGACGCCGCCAGGCCGAACAGGCCGATGAGCAGGTGAACGAGGTTGTGCATCGGGTTCACGGCGAACCCCATCAGGTGGACGCCGTTGTCGTGTGCGAAGAAGTCGCCGAAGCCGGTCACGGCGAACCCGACGAGGCCGATGACGAAGTAGACCGCGCCGACAACGAGTGCCGTGACCTGCGGCCATGGGAACCGTGAGCTGTGCGGCGCTTCGGCCGCTGGTGTGCTGGCCATGTCCAGCGGCTACCCGATGCGATGCCCTCTATCCGCGACATTTGTCCAATACACCCCGCGTGCCCGGCTCGTACCTTCACGCCATGGAGCACATGACGCCGTACCTGAGCACCAAGGAAGCCGCGAAGGCGATCGAGTTCTACGGGCGCGCGTTCGGCGCGACCACGAAGCACGAGCCGGTCGTCATGCCGGACGGCCGGGTGGGGCACGCGGAGCTGGCGATCGGGACGGCCACGTTCATGCTGGCCGACGAGTTCCCGGAGATCGACTACGTGTCGCCGGTGTCGCAGGGCGGTGGGTCGGTCCAGCTGATGCTGACCGTCGACGACCCGGACGCCGTGTTCGAGCGGGCCGTCCAGGCCGGAGCGCACCCGGTCGAGCCGGTCACGCTCAAGGACTACGGGGCCAGGATGGGGCGCCTCACCGATCCCTTCGGGCACTCCTGGCAGATCACATCAGCCTTCTGATGGCCGAGGCGGTGCCCAGAGTGCGAGTATTCCTCGCGTGACGGAACGCAGCGTGGACATCGCCGCCTCGCCGGAGGCCGTCTACGCCCTGGTCAGCGACGTCGCGCGGCAGAGCCGCTTCGTGGTGGAGGCGACGGACGCGCGATGGCTGACCTCGGTGCGCGGCGTCGGAGCGCGGTTCCGGGCGGGAAACCGCAACGGGCTCTTCCGGTGGTGGACCACCGCCGAGGTGACCCACGCGGAGCCGGGCCGCTGCTTCGCCTACACCGTGCGGAGCTTCGGCACGCCAGTCGCGGAGTGGCGCTACGACATCCGGGCAACCGAGACGGGCTGCCGGGTCATCGAGAGCACCCGCGACCTGCGCAACCGCTTCTTCCGAGCGGTCGTCGCACCCGTGGGGACCGGTGTCGTCGACCGCGTCGGGCACAACGAGGACAACATCGAGAAGACGCTGGCGCGACTCAAGGCACTCGCGGAGGCGACATCGTGATCGTCGGCGTCACGAACGGGATGTAGGCCAGCCCCAACGGGTTCCCGCCCGCCAGCAGCGCGACGCGCGCCCGGGTCACCGCTGCGCCGATCGGCTCGCCGTGGACCAGGAAGGCGCGCAGGAGCTCCTCGGCGAACTGGTTGGCCATCCGCTCGAAGACGGTGATCTCCGTGCCGATCACACCGCAGGCGAACGCGTCCTCGACGAAGAAGCTGACGAAGTCGATCGCCCGCTCCGGCTCCAGATCCGTTGTGCGGCACCCGTTCAGGAACACCAGCGGGCGTGTCCGCGCCCACCGGAGCCGCCGCTCGTAGAGGTTGTCCGGGGTGATGCTGGGGCCGCCCCGCCGTCCCACCTGGAGGTACGGGACCTCGCCGCTCACCCCGCCGTGGCAGTAGAAGTAGACGACCTGCGGATCGCCGACGAGCCCGCGGAGGGTGCTCTCGCGGTCCTCGCCGAGCAGGTAGTCCTTCCACGGAAGCAGGTTCCGCAGCGCGTCGCGGTGCGCGGCGGTCGACTCGAAGTCCTGGTACACCCCTCCCGCCAGCCGCACACCGCCGTCGTGCGGGAGCACGGCGGGCACCGCTGGTGCCGAGCCCAGGGTCACCGGAAGCCCGAGCGCGTGCCGGAAACCCCAGAAGCCGCCCGGGCACACGACAGTCGGGTCCCAGGTCCGAGCCTGGTGGCACTGGCGGCGCAGACACGGGCCTCGCGGGACCAGGCCGAGTTCGGCAGAGGTGAGGAAGTCCTGGCACAGCGAGAGGTTCGGCGCGTTGCTGTCCAACGGGAAGTCGTAGATCATCGCGGCGGGGACGACGTGCTGTGCGCCCTCCTTCAACGCGATCTGGACGAAGCCTGGGCTGGCGAGCGCGGCACCGACCCGGTCGGCCATGTCGTAGGCGCTCTCGCGCACCGAGCGGCCCAGGGCCCGGACCAGCAGGTGGTGCAGCCGATAACCGTTGACCGCCAAAGTGATCAGGTCCTCGGTCACCTGGTCGATACTCGGATGCCGCTCATAGCGGTAGGCGAACTTCTCGCTCCACGGCTCTTCGCTTCCCCATGCGACCCGGCTCAGCGCGCCCCTGGCCATCCTGATGGCGCTCGTGAGCTGCTGGCCGGTGATGGTGGCCTCCGCGCGCAGCACGTCCGTGCCGTCCCTGGCCAGCACCCGGAGCGCGTGCGTGCCTTTGCCGTCGTCGTTGAGCAGCAGGCTCGCGCTGTGCTCGTAGCCGCTCGGCATGCTCAGCACGTCGCGTGGATCGGCGATCCTGAAGTCCACTGTGGACTCAAGTGCTCGGGGGCGGAGCTCGGGGGTCGGCGTCGTCATGGCCGAGACCACGCGGGACTGCAACAACACCTGCTGCCAGTAGATGTTGCACCGCAATCGGACCGGCCCCGCACTCGGCGGAGTGCGAACCGGGAAGAACAACCGGGTCCGATGCTCCACAATGGACGCTTGTCGGACCACGTGCGCTGATCCGTCGACGGCGAGTTCCAGCACCCCGGTCGCGGAGTCCGGGTCGAGCTCGAACCCGCCGGAGAACTCGTACAGCACGACGGTCAGCCGCGCGCCCTCCGGTAGCGAGCGCGGCAGCGGCATCGGGGTCGCCTCGATCGAGGACGCCACCGGGAGCCCGACGTCGAGCCAGAACCAGTAGCCCCACCCCGGCCGCAACGTCTGCTCCGGCGACAGCGCGTGCGAGGCGTCGGACGCCTCCGCGAACCCCGTGTTCACCACGCTCGGTGGCGGAACACGCGGTCGGGCGCCCTTGCCGGAGTCCGACGGCGGCGACGAACCCGCCGGAGCTTTCTTGTGTTTGCGGCGCCGTCGACGCAACCTGTCGCTCGTCCCCGGCCGCGAGTACGGCTGCGGTGTGACCGGTCCTCGCGGCATCGGAGGAAGTGGGGGGATCTCCGTGGACACCACGACCTGCCCGGTCGCCAGCGCCACTGGTTCCCCTGGCCGGACCACGTCAACCCGTGCCACCTGAACCGCCACGCCCGACGGGAGCGGAGGAACCTCGACGCACAGGTGGTACTCGCGCGTCTCCGCACCCCACGAGCCGGTGGGGAACCCGAGCGGCCCGCGCTGTCCGGTGATGTCGACCGGCCGGGGCGAGACCTGCCGCAGGAACCGCAGCCGGGCGGCTTTCGGCAGAGAGAGGGCCAAGTGGACGTCATCGGCGGCGGAGACCGTCGCCGTGTCCGGGCCGATGTAGTTGCACACGAAGCGGTCCGCGTACGGCGCCGCCGCGGCCGCGAAGTCCTGCCGCGGCCCGGCGGTGATCAGCATCGCGTGCGGGTGCGGCCCTTCGTGCTCGGCCAGCAGGACGGCGGCCCGCCCCAGCCAGTCCGCGAACTCCGGCCCGCCCTCCGGCCCGCCCTCCGGCCCGAGCCCGCCGACCGCCGCCTTGGCCGCCGCGCGGGTGGCCTGGCTCGCGACCACCAGGCGGGCGCCGCTCGGCAGCACCTCGGAACCGGCGACCACCGTGAACTCCACGCCGTCCTCGACCGCGTCGACCGCGCTCAGCACGTGCGCCTTGACGGCGGCGAACTCCGCGCGCTCCGAGCGGTCGAAGACGATCACCTCGGCCGTCCTGGGCAGTGGTCGCGCCGAGACCGTCAGGATCGCGTTGACCTCCCTGGAGGTCGTCGAGAGCACCTTGGGGCCGCGAACCTCGACCTCGAAGCCAAGTCGATCCAGCATGATCCGCCTCCGTCAGCGGCGCGGGCCGCCGCGCTCCGGGGCCCCGTCGGCCCCCATCGCCCCGCGGTCCGGCCCGTCCGGCAGCCGCTGTCCCGGTGCGACCTCCCGGCGCCTGCCGTCGATGAGGTAGTCGATCGTGAAGTTCTCCGACCGCCACACCAGCAGCACGAGCACCAGCAGGTAGCCGAAGAAGCCCGCGAACAACCCGATCCCGTACGCGCCGAACAGGTCGGTGCCCGCCGGGAACAACGCGAGCACGGCGCCGCCCCCGATCGCGCCGATCAGACTGACCAGGTCGGCGAAGCGCACATCGGCCGAGCGATGCCGGTTGAGGTAGTAGACGAACCAGCCCACGAGGAAACCGAACGCCCCGGCGCCGAGCAGCTGGATCGTCGTCGCCGGTTCCATGGCCGTCCTTCCACGCGAGAAAACGGGGGCGCGGTCGCGTCAGGGGCCCCTGGTTCGCCAGTTTCCCACGGGCCGTCGGAAGGCGGGCGGAAATGACAACTCCGGGCCGTTGTCCGTGACACCGGCCCTGCCCGCCGCTTCCTGGCCCCGGTTACGCCATCAGCCCGGAACGCCACGCCCAGGACGCGATCTCCACGCGGTTGCGCGCGCCGAGCTTGGACTGCACCGATGCCAGGTGCGTCTTCACCGTCGACAGCGACAGGAACAGCTCCGCACCGATCTCGGTGTTGGTCAGCCCCCGCGCCACCGCGCGCACCACGTCGAGCTCGCGCTCCGTCAGCGCCTCGCGCGGCTTCTCCGCGACGCTCTGCTGCGGCTTGTTGAAGTGCTCCAGCATCCGCACGGTGATCTGCGGCGAGATCAACGCGTCCCCGCGCTCCGCTGCCCGCACGGCCTCCACCAGCAGCGCGGGACCCGCATCCTTGAGCAGGAAGCCGCTCGCGCCGTTGGCCAGCGCGGTGTGCACGTACTCGTCCAGGTCGAACGTGGTCACCACGACGACCTTGATCGGGTCGGTGACGCCGGGGCCGCACAGCTGCCTGGTGACTTCGAGCCCGTCGAGGCCGGGCATGCGGATGTCCATCAGGCAGACGTCCGGCCGCAGCTCCTTGGCCTTGCTCACCGCCGAGATCCCGTCCCGGACGTCCGCGACGACCTCCATGTCGTCCTCGTTCTCCAGGATCATGCGGAAGCCGATCCGCACCATGTCCTGGTCGTCGGCGATGAGCACCCGGATCGTCATTGCTTGGCCTCCCCAACCGGCAGCTCGGCGAAGACCTCCCAACCGCCCCGCCAACCCCGGCCGGCCGAGAAGCGACCGCCGAGCAGCTCGACGCGTTCCCGCATTCCGACCAGACCGTAGCCGCCCGACCCGCCGATCGGATCATGGGCCGAACCCTGGCCGTCGTCGGCGATGACCACCCGGGTCCTCTCCTCCAAGCTGCTGACCTCGATCTTGATGACGGTCGCGTTCAGCGCGTGCTTGTGCGCGTTGGTCACCGCCTCCTGCACCAGGCGCAGCACGGACCGCGCGACCTCGGCGGGCACCTCCGCGCGCAGGTCGATGCGCAGCTCGATGGGCGGGCCGATCTCGCGGGCGTCCTCGACCACCTTGCGCACGTCCGCCGCGAGGTCCGCGGTCGCCGACTCCGCCGCGTCCGCCCCGATCCGGGCGTCGGAGTCGCGCAGCGTGCCGACCAGCCTGCGCATCGCGGTCAGCGCGTCACTGCCGCTGCGCGCGATACTGGGCAGAATCCGTTGCGCGGCAAGGGGGTCCTTCTCCGCGACGATCATCGCGGCCTGGGCCTGCACGACGATCCCGGTGACGTGGTGGGCCACGACGTCGTGCAGCTCGCGGGCCAGCGCGATCCGCTCCAGCTGCTGCGCGGAGGTGACCGCGTGGGTGACGGTGCGCTGGCGGTCCTTGTCCCTGGCACGGAAGTAGAGGCCGGTGCCAACGGCGAGGGCGAAGAGCATGAAGGTGGGGAAGATGGACTCGAGGTCGGTCAGCCGCCAGCGGGCGTTGACGGCGTCACGCACCTCGCTGGCGTAGAGCCCGGAGAACCAGATCACCACGACGCTCGCCGTCGACCACCTGCCCGGCCCCGAGCGGATCACGGTGGCGATCAGCACCATCAGCGCGGCGGTCTCCGACGGCGACACCGGGCTGAACACCTGCAGCGTCTCGACGCCCAGCAGCGAGTACGCCGTCGACGACCCGAAGATGGTGACCGCGCCGATGAAGGCCGCGTCGACCGGCCTGCGCGGCGAGATCACCGCGACCGCCGCCAGCAGCGTGGCCGGGGCCAGCGCGAGCACCCAGTGCCTGCTCCCGGCCGCCAGCAGCTCGGTGAGCAAAAGCAGGGCGAGCGCGGCTGCTATGGGCCACTGCCTGCGCATGAGCGACTGCCAGGCGACGAGGGAGTTGTCCACGAGTGAGCAGGCTAGGTCCTGCGGCCCCGTCCGGGGGTCGGCCACGCGGCCAGGACCGTCCTCGGCCATTCGGCCGACCGATCGGGTGAACCCCCGACCCGCTGGCCGAAGTGACCGGCCCCCTCCACCGAGCAGGGTTGTGCCCAGTAGCTCACAGCTTGGAGGAGACGGTGACAGAACCGATGGGGCAGACCCCCTTTGCCGACCGCCAGCCCATCCTCGTCGGACAGGGCCTGGTCAAGCGCTACGGGCAGACCCACGCGCTGGCCGGGGTGGACATCGCGGTCACCATCGGCGAGGTCGTCGCCATCGTCGGTCCGTCCGGCTCCGGCAAGTCCACGCTGCTGCACGTGCTGGCCGGGATCCTGCCCGCGGACGGCGGTGACGTCCTGGTCGCGGGTCGCCCGATCACGCGGCTGGGCGAGGGGGAGCGCAGCAAGCTCCGCCGTTCCGCGTTCGGGTTCGTCTTCCAGGCGGGCATGCTCGTCTCCGAGCTGACCGCGGAGGAGAACGTGGCGCTGCCGCTGCTGCTCGCGGGCGGCTCCAAGAAGCAGGCGATGAGCACCGCCCAGGAGTGGCTGATCAGGCTCGGCCTCGGTGGCATGGAGCACCGCCGCCCCGGTGAGCTCTCCGGCGGCCAGGCCCAGCGGGTTGCCATCGCCAGGGCGCTCGCCCACCGCCCCCGGGTGATCTTCGCCGACGAGCCGACCGGCGCGCTGGACTCGCGCACCGGCGAAGAGACGATCAGCGCGCTGCTGCAGGCCGCGAAGGCCACCGGCGCCGCGGTCGTCATCGTCACGCACGACCCGAACGTCGCCGCCCGCGCCCAGCGCGTCGTCGAGATCACCGACGGCCGGATCGCCGTGCGAGCCGCCGCGTGAACCCCTTCCAACTGGCCCTCCGCGTCCTGCGGGCCGACTCCCGCAGCCGCGCCTCCGCGCTGTTCACCGCGCTCGGGGTCGCGGTCGGCGTCGCACTGGTCGTCTGGCTGGCCGCGATGCCCGGCGCGATCCAGAACCGCGCCGACCGGGAGAGCTGGCGCAGCCAGTACTACAGCAGCAGCGCCGAGCAGAACGAGGCCGCCAAGGCGGTCCTGGTCGTCAAGACCAAGGACGACGTCGGCGGCAGCCGCATCGAGCGCTTCGACGTCGCCGCGCTGCGGCCGGGCGTCGAGGTCGCGCCCGGCATTCCCAAGGTGCCCGGCCCCGGCGAGGTCTACCTCTCCCCGGCGCTGGCCGAGCTCGCCGCCGAGCGGCCCGCCGAGCAGCTGGCCGACCGGTTCCCCGGCAAGGTCGTCGGCGCCGTCGGCGACGAGGCGCTGAGCTTCCCGGACGAGCTCGTCGCCATCGTCGGGCACGCGCCGCAGGACATGCCGGAAGGCGCGGTGGCGCGCGCCGACCTCAAGCGGATGCCGATGGGCGGCAACATCGACGAGCTCCTGCTGCTGCTCTCCCAGATCGGCCTGATCATCCTGATCGTGCCCTGCCTGGTGCTGGTCGCGTCGGCGGCGCGGCTCACGGCGGCGCGCCGGGAGCGCAGGCTGGCCGCGCTGCGACTGGCCGGGGCCACTCCGCGGCAGGTCATCTGGATGACCGTCGCGGAGACCGCGGTCGCCTCGGTGGCGGGCACCGTGCTCGGCCTGCTGATCGGCATCCCGCTGCGCTCGCTCACCGCGCAGATCTCCTGGGACGGCGGCACCTGGTTCCCGTCGGACTTCACCCCGAACGTCCTGCTGGTGGTCGGGGTCCTGGTGCTCGCACCGGTGCTGGTGTCCGCGGCGGCCGTGCTCGGCCTGCGCCGGGTTCTCAACCGGCCGCTCGGCGCCGCCAACCAGCACACCAAGCGGCAGCCCAGCGTCGCGCGGCTGCTGATGATCTTCGCGGCGGGCGCGGTCTTCTTCGTCGGTCTCGGCATGGCCCAGACCCGTGGCGGCACCACGTTCTTCGTGCTGGTCGGCCTTGCCGCCGTCGCGATCGCCCTGGTGTTCATCGGCCCCCTGGCGACCTCGTGGGTCGGCAAGCTGTTCACCAGCGCCTGGCGCACCCCGGCGACGCTGCTCGCCGGGCGCAGGCTGCGCGATGACCCCAAGGCCGCCTTCCGCGCCTCCTCCGGCGTCGTGCTCGCGGTCTTCGCCGGGTCGCTCGCGCTGACCATGTTCCCCGGACTGGAGTCCCGGATCGGCCACAGCGACGACACGTGGAAGGACGGCGTGATCGTCGCCGACGCCTCCGGCGTCCGGTCGCAGCAGGTCAGCGCGCTGCGCGCGGATCTGGCCACACGCGGGCTCACCGCGCCGGTGCTGGCGGTCGGCGAGGGCCGGATCGGCGGGACGGACGACGGCTCCGGCGCGTCCGCCACCGCGATGGTGATCAGCTGCGCCGACGCGGTGAAGGTCCGGCCGATCGACATCTCCGCCTGCCAGGAGGGCCCGGCGATCTACGTGCCGTCCGGCTTCCGGTTCGACGCCGGCGAGATCGTCTTCCGCGGCTACGGCGTGGGGGCGGAGAAACCGTCCAGGGTCTCCCTGCCCGCCCAGGTCGCGGTGCGCGAGTACCGCCCGAACGGCAACGGCCGCAGCGCGGTCTTCGTCGACCCGGCCCTGGTCCCGCGGGACTCCCTGTCCGTCGGCTCGGTCGTGGTGCTCAGCTCGCCGCAGAACGAGGCGGTCGTGCGCACCGCGATCGTGCGGAACCTGATCGGCGCGATGATCTACAGCAACGACGCGTACGACGCCCGGTCGAGCACCCTGCTCGGCGACCTGCGCCGGGTGACCGTGATCGGGCTGGCGATCGCCACCGTGCTCGGCGGGATGAGCGCCGGGGTCGCCGCCGCCGGGTCGGTGGTGGACCGCAGACGCACGTTCGGGGCGCTGATCGCCGCGGGAACCCCGGTGAACGTGCTGGTCAGGGCACTGCGCAGGGAGGCGATGCTGCCCGCGCTCGTCGCGACGGTCGGCGCCGGCGTCGCGGGCGGTCTTGTCGGAGCCGGACTCCTCACGCTCGCTCGGGGCGAGCTGGAGCTGAGTCTGTGGGTGGTCACGCCTGCGGTGCTGGGCCTGGTCGTTGCCCTGCTCGCCGCGGCCGCCTGCGGGCCGGTCCTGCGTAAGGTGACCGCCCGCGCGTACGCCGAGGAGTAGTCCCCGGCGTGCACCCCCTCGCGGTGGGGGCTTGGGCCGGCATCGGGGGTCGGCCCAAGCCCCCATCGCGCTGGTGCCCTGTCAGGGTTGTCCCCATCGGCCGAACGGCGAGCGAGGGACTGGCCGGACGGCCGGGGTGGAACCGGCCGCTCAGCTGATCCGAAGACCCCAGCTGACCAGCGATTCTTGTGGTGTCACGCCGGAGAGCGAGCACACGAGGAGCATCCGATGGTCACCATGATCGTTACCTGGGTCGGTATCGCCGCCGCCATGGCCGTTCTCGTGCTGATGGCGCTGTCGGACCACATGAACGACAACGCCCAGCCCGCTGGTCGCATCGCCCCCAAGCAGGCCAGGAAGACGCTGCACCGCCCGGCGGCCGCCCCGGTCGCGCGCCGCACCGTCGCCGCCCCGCGCTCGGCACACCTGCCGACCGCCGCCTGAGCCACGGCCCGAGCGCCCGCCGACCGCGTCCGCGGCGCGGGGTGTCCATCAACTGACCTCATAACCCCACCAACCGCTGTCCATGCGGTCCCGCGTCTGAATATCCTTCGAAGCCCCTGGTGCGGTTGCCGCTCCAGGCACCACGACTCGGGACTCATGGATGGCCTCGACTGAAGAACCCTTACGGTCGTTACCGATGAACCAGATGCCCGCCGGTGACGCCGCCCCCCGCAGGCGCAGGCGGATGAGCAGGCGGACGAAGACGGTGCTCAACGTCGTCGCCGGAGCTGTGCTGGTCGTCGGCGTCATGGTGGCGATCGGCGCCTGCTGGCTGTTCCGGGAGGCGGAGAGCATGGCGATCACCAGGACCGCCTTCGAGTCCGTCTCGGTCGGCCAGGCCGAGCCTGCCGCCAAGAAGCTGCTGCCCTACGGCCAGTCCAAGATCGCAACGAAGCTCGCCCGCAAGGCGGGCCTGACCGCCAAGGACCGCGGCGCCTGCCGGCACTACCTCTCCCGCGACGAGCGCGCCGCCCAGCCGGGCCACATCCTCGTCTACCGCATCTGCTTCGCGGCCGACGCCGTCGCGGCGAAGTCCCGCCTGGAGGTCGGCAACCTCTCCCCGCGCCCACCGCACCCGGTGGACAAGGCTTCGCACTGACCGGTGAACATCACCCGGATAGGGGATAGTTCACACAAGAACTGCCGCGGTTTCGCGTGATGAGCCGTTCCCCGCTCGCTCTTACCTGATGACGGGACTCCCCACCGCCGAGCAGGCGAGGGGTCCCCCGAGGTCAGGCGGCGAGAGGGGAACGCGGTGGAACAGGTGACGCTCAGGGCTCGGGTGCCCGCCGCCAGGACACCACGCAAGACCATCGCGCGAGTGGCGCACGTCGACACCGTCCCGCTCTTCCAGCAGGGGGTCGCCACCGTGCTGCGCCGCGATCCGCGCACGGAATGGGTCGGCATGGCCGGCTCCGCCGGCGCCGCGGTGACCCTGTGCCAGAACGGCAGACCCGACGTGCTGCTGCTCGACGCCGACGTGGACCCCGGCTCCCACCTGTGCCGCCTGCTCAGCGGGCTGCACCCGGACATGGTCGTGGTGACGCTGTTCCGGCAGAGCGCGCGCAGCGGCGGCGAGGTCGAGCGCGCGCGGCAGGCGGGCTCCCGCGGGTTCCTGCCCCGCGAGATCGACCCCAACCGCCTGCCGATGGCCCTGACCCTCGCGCTGGAGAACGGCTTCTACATCGAGCCCGGCATCAGCCCCCTGCTGAAGAACAGCGGCCACGCCAAGCACAGCGGTTCCCTGCTCTCCCGCCGTGAGCAGGAGGTGCTCGGCCTGATCGCGGAGGGCATGACCGCCAAGGGCATCGGCAACCGGCTCGGCGTCTCCGAGGAGACGGTCAAGACCCACATCCGCCGGATACTGCGCAAACTGGAGGCGAGGGACCGCGCCCACGCGGTCGCTCGTGCCTTCCACGCCGGGGTGCTCACACCCCGCTGAGCCCCAGGGAGCGTCACCGGTGCAGTTCGGCGGCTACACGTTCGTCACCGATGAGGGAATCCACCCGGCAGAGCTGGCCAGGGCACTGGAGGAGCGGGGGTTCACCTCGTTCTTCGTGCCCGAGCACACCCACATGCCCGTCGAGCACACGCCGTACCCCGGGGGCGGTGAGGTGCCGAGGCCGTACTTCCGCTCGCTCGACCCGCTGGTGACCCTCGCGACGGCGGCCGCGGTGACCGAGCGGCTGGTGCTGGGCACCTCGATCGCCCTGGTGATCCAGCGGGACCCGATCATCCTGGCCAAGGAGGTCGCCAGCCTCGACCACCTCTCCGGCGGCCGGGTCGAGCTCGGCGTCGGCGCGGGCTGGAACCGGCCGGAGATCGCCAACCACGGGGTGGACCCGGCGCGGCGGCTGCGCGTGCTGCGCGAGCGCGTGCTGGCGATGAAGGAGATCTGGACGTCGGAGCGCGCGGAGTTCCACGGCGAGCACGTGGACTTCGCCCCGATGTACTCCTGGCCCAAGCCGGTGCGCGCGCCGCATCCGCCTGTCCTGCTGGGTGGCTGGGGCCCGACGACCTTCGAGCGGATCACCGACTACGCGGACGGCTGGATCGCTCCGCCGCCCTTCGGCCCGGAGAAGCTGGCCGAGGGCGTCGCGGAGCTGCGCCGACGTGCTGAGGAAAAGGGGAGGCCACGACCGACGGTCACGGCCTACGTGCACGGACCCGATCAGCGGGTGATCGACGGCTTCGGCGAGGCGGGGGTCGACCGGCTGCTGCTGAGCCTGCCGGCCGCCGGGCGCGAGGAGAGCCTGCGCCGGCTCGACGAGTTCGTCACGCGGATCGCGATCTGAGTCCGGGAGACGGGGGGCCTGCGGATCAGACCAGGTTGTTCTGGCGGGCTTCCCATTCGAGGCGCTGCATGACCCACTCCTGGGCCAGGGCCGTCGGCGAGGTCTGCCGCATCTCGGCGAGCTCGCGGAGCTGCTCGTTCGCCATCAGCTGCAGGCGCAGCTGGAGGACCTGGGCGGTGCCGAAGCGGCGTCCGGTCCCGGTGGTCTCGACATCTGCTTCGGGGGCCAGTGCGGCGAGGTAGGAGTCCAGCTCGTTGTCGGGAGCCAGGGTCTCCGGTTGCGGCACTGGCGAGCGATGGCGTCCGGTCTTCATTCGTCCAAGCACGACGGAGAGGGTAACGGCTGGATTGCGAGCCGGTGTGGTCCGTGACGTGTGTCACGGGCAGACGTCTCGGGCATTCTCCCGCACGCATGGAGAGGCCCCCGCGCCAGGGGGAGGAACGCGGGGGCCGGAGGGGATCTCCACAGGCGCTGACCGGGGGGTGTCAGCGGTTCAGATTGTTGCACGCGCACGCGTCCGTTGACAGGGGAAGAATTCAACTTTTTTGGCCAAGTTCTTTCGAAGCACCCCGTCTGATCGGCGCGTATCAACCCTTCAAGATCACTTCCCGTTGGGCTGCTGTTGCTGCAGCTCGGCCTTCGAGGGCCTGGTGTCGACCGTCCCGAGCGCCAGCCCCGCGCCGACCACGGCGGCCAGCGCGACGGCGAGCGCGACGACCGCGACCACCGGGCGCGTCCGGCTCGTCACGACCCGCTCGCGACCGCGTACCCGGCCTCGGTGACCGCCGCGTCGACCTCGGCGTCGGACAGTTCTCGGGTGCTGGTCACGGTGACCGTGCCGGAGCTCAGCTCGACGTCGACGGCGGTCACGCCGGCCACCTCGGACAGCTCTTCGGTCACCGAGGCGACGCAGTGCCCGCATGTCATGCCGGTGACCACGTAGTTGCTGGTCACGGTGTTGGTGCTCACGCTCACGAACTCTCTCCTGGGTGTCTCTGCGACTTGACCAACCGGGCGATGGCCTCGGCGGCCTCCCTGACCTTCTCCTGTGCGGCGGCGTCGCTGGTCCGCGCGGCCTGGGGCACGCAGCCGGCCATGTGCTCCTCGAACAGTTCCAGCGCGACGGACTGCAACGTCCTGGTCGCGACGCCCTGGGCGAGCACGTCGACGCAGTAGGTGTCCTCGTCCACCATGCGCTGGAGCCCGCGCACCTGTCCCTCCACCCGGCGAAGGCGGCGGAGGTGGGCGTCCTTGCGCTTGGCGTACGGCCAGGAACCGCTGTCGCTCATGACGGAATGTACCCCCGAGGGGTATTGAAGGTCGGCCGAACCGAATGACCCACCCCAGTCTCCCGCGCGCCCGGTGGTCCGGCACTCGCGGGGGCGTGGTCGCTGAATCGAAACCGGAGTGCACCCCAGATGGTTACTCAGGGTTTTGACTGAATCACTCTGCGGGGGGCTGCGATCGGTTCTAGCGGTAGATAACCTGCGCCGGAAGCCCAAGTCGGGGAGGCGCGATGTACGGGTCGCTCGAAGTCAAAAAGTTCTTGTGGGAACAGGGTGAGTCGGTCAGCAGGCAGTCGGGCGGAGTGCCCATGCCGCGTAATGGCGACCCCTCACGGATCTCGGACGAGCAGGTGCACAGGGCCAGGGTCGCGGTCGCCCGCGGGGCCTTAGGAGCCGAGGACTGCCGGATGCTGCTGGACATGCTCGGGCTGGTTCCCGGGGAGGACGGTGTGCCACCGGTCCAACGCTGACCTGGGCTGGAGATGTCTTAGTAGGACTGGAGAAGTGAGGTGGGGACAGCTCGGCTTGGGCCGGTGTCCCCACCTCACCTCGTTCGCGGGACGCTCCCGTGTCACTCGTCCCGCCTGGTGCGGCTCCCCCGAGACGCGCACCCCCCGGGCGCATCTGCTCCACCGAACGACCCGGTTGATCCTTTGCGTCTTTCGGGGCTTTTTCGAAAGATACCTGTGCGCTGCTTTGGCGGCAATCGCAGTTATTTGTCATCGCCCGGTCGCGATTCGTGACCGCAATAGGCCAAATCGGTATTGATTCCCCGCGTCGCGTGTCGGCGCCATTACTTCCCGTGTTCGCCGTTCACATCCGGAGTCCCCAGCCGCCGTCACTGACGAGTGTCTGCCCGGTTATCCAGGCCCCCGCGTCCGTCACCAGCCAGCCGATCAGGTCCGCGGTGTCGCCCGGCTGCCCCCAGCGCCCCATCGGCATCCGCCCGGCCACCCGGTCCCGTGTCTCCTCGGTGGCCCACCCGGTGTCAACCGGGCCGGGGTTCACGCAGTTCACGGTCACTCTCTTCGGTGCGAGAGCGCCCGCCAGGCTCGCGGTCACCTGCTGCAGGGCGCCCTTGGAGGCGACGTAGGGCAGCTCGTTCGGCATCGCGCCGTAGTGCTGCCCGGAGGTGAACAGGACGATCCGTCCGCCCGGTCGGTCGTGGTCGCGCACGGCGTCGAAGCGCTGCGTGAGCAACAGCGACCCCCGAACGTTCACGGCGTAGGTCAGGTCGAGCTCGGCAGCGGTCAGCTCGGTCAGGCCCTGTTCGCTGCTGCGCGCGTGAGCCGCCACCACGATGTCGATCGCGCCGAACGCGGCCACGGTCGCGTCGACCACCGCGGCGGGCGCCTCGGGGTCGGCGAAGTCGGCAGCCACGTGCTCGATTCGCCCAGCTCCCTCGGGCAGTCGCCGCCGCAGTTCCTCGATGACGTAGATCACACCAAGTGGGTCGGCACCCCAGGGTTGGTCGGCGTCATGGGGCTCCCACGAGTGCGCGAGCACATCCGCTCCGAGGCTCGCCAAGCGCTCTGCCACGGCAAACGCGATTCCGGCCCGCCTGCTGACCCCGGTCACGAGCGCGGTTCTGCCGCGCAGGGGGAACTCCCGCATGAGCTCAGCCTGTCAGCTCCGACAAGTCCTTTTCGCAGGTCAGGGTCCTTGGGGACCCCCGTTTTGTATTTGCTGGACCCTCTGCCCTATGCTTTCGGTACTCCCAACGGACAGCCGGGAGGCAAGGTCGGGTTGGTCACCGAACTGGCCTGGTCCCCATCGTCTAGCGGCCTAGGACTCCGCCCTTTCAAGGCGGCAGCGCGGGTTCGAATCCCGTTGGGGGCACGCAGTACCGTAGTTCGCAGTAAGGAAATGCCACGAGGCCCCGTGGCGCAGTTGGTTAGCGCGTCGCCCTGTCACGGCGAAGGTCGCGGGTTCGAGTCCCGTCGGGGTCGCCAAGCTCCCAGGTTTCTGGGAGCAAGGCCAGGTAGCTCAGTTGGTACGAGCGACCGCCTGAAAAGCGGTAGGTCGGCGGTTCGACCCCGCCCCTGGCCACAACACATGAGCTGCGAAAAGAAGCCCCAGCCGCATCGGCTGGGGCTTCTGTCGTTCCTGGGGCTCGTTCTGCGCGACGTGTGGTGCGGGACCGGGTGGGCCGACGATCTTTTTCAGCGTTGCTCTAGCAAATAAGCTACTTGCTATGGGCTCCTCTGACCTCACCGCTGCGGCGGTCCTTGCCGCAGTCCACGAGTTCGATCGCCTTGGCAGAGAAGCGTTCCTGGCGCGGTACGGCTACCACGAGAACCGCTGGTACCTGCTGAAGCACGACGGCCGGGAGTATGACGTGGCGACCATCGTGGGGGCTGCGTACGGGTATCTGCCCGGCGGTTCGCCAGTCGAGGGCACCGATCCCCTCCCTGATAAGCGAGCCAAGGAGATCTTGGAAGGACTCACGTTCTCCGTCCAGGAGGTTCGAGGTCCTGCCTGGACTCGCGAGGAGATCATCCTCGCCTGCGACTTGTTGAAGCAGAACGGCTGGCGCGCCCTGAGCACCGACGACGACCGAGTGATCGAGCTGTCGAAGACTTTGCAGAAGCTCGGCGCGCACCCGGCGGAGGTGCGGGGGCCGAAGTACCGCAACCTCAACGGGGTCAAACGTAAGACGGCCGACCTCGCAACTCGCCTTCCTGGTTATCCGGGAAAGCAGACCAGGGGTAACAGGCTGGACAGTGAGGTGCTCCTGGACTTCCTCGAACGCCCTGAGGAGATGGAAGAGGTCGCCCGCGGCATCCTCCGAGGCGTGGAGAACGGCGAGTTCGAAGGGCTTCCCGATCTCCCGGACGATGAGGACGGCGATGGTGCTGACGAGGGACGGCTGCTGCTGCGGCGTCACCTCGTGCGAGAGCGCAACCGGCCGTTGCGGAACAAGAAGATCAACTCTGTGCTGCGGGAGAAGAACTGCTTGGAGTGCGAGGTTTGCGGCTTCGACTTTGAGAAGGTCTACGGTGATCGGGGAGCCAGGTTCGCCGAGTGCCACCACGCCGTTCCGCTCCACGTGTCTGGCGAAGTGCAGAGCAAGCTCGACGATCTGGTCATCCTGTGTTCGAACTGCCACAGGATGATCCACCGGGGACGCCGGTGGCTGACCCCGCCAGAGCTGCGTGAGCTCGTGCTGGCCCGTCGCGAGCGCGCCGCGCCGGCGGTGTGAGCGCGTGCCGCCAGAAACGCACAACTCTGTAACTTACATCGATGTACGTTTATCCTGGCTGGGTGAGCTTCTACGGGCGAGCACCACATAGGAGCTCAAGCCTAGGGAGGTCCTCCACGTGGTAACACCACCGCACCGCCCCCTGGCACCCACACCCACGCGCCCCTCGTTTCGCGTTATGGAGCCTTAGCGCGAAACGAGAGTGCTCTTTTGCGCGTTAAGTTTCCATAGCGCGAAACCCCGGCCACGCCAGTCGGCCCACGCGCGCACGGGGGCATGGGAGCAACACGGGGCTACTCCCTGAACGCTCACTCTGAAACTGAAAAGCGGTAGGTCGGCGGTTCGACCCCGCCCCTGGCCACAACACATGAACATCACGAACCCCCACCGGATCCGGTGGGGGTTCGTTTGTTTTCCGTCCCGCTCCCTCGCACCCCCGTGGTCTTTCGCACGAGAACGGGGGTGGAGTGCGGCGGGCGGTCAGCGCATGAAGTCCGGGAGCCAGTCGTCGTCGAAGTGGATCAGGACGAGAGCCTGGTCGTCGTGCAGCTTCGGCCGGGGCCAGCGCTTGCCGTCCGGGTCTGAGGCCTCCGCCGTGCGGACCGCGTCCAGGACCGCGTGCAGTCCTTCATCGGAGGCCTGGTCGAGCAGGGCGGTCCAGTCGGCGAACAGGCCGTAGTCGTCCACGCCGCAGGAGACGCCGTCGCTGGCCATCACCACGCTCTGCACCTGGTCTCTCGGCCAGCTGGACCGGATCGCCTGTCTTGCCGCGGCCGGGTCGGCCTCGGCGACCCAGAAACCGCCCTCGCGGTTGCGCCACGCGCCGACCTCCGCCGCCGAGGAGCGCAGCAGCTCCACGTGCTCCTCGCCGTACCCGCCGCCTTCGCGGAGGTGCTCGCGGTAGCTGCTGCTGGGGCGGGGCAGGTTGGCCAGCCGGGTGTCGCTGACCACGTGCACGTCGCCGATGGTGAAGGTCACCACCGGGCTGTCGGCGAGGACCAGGGCGTCGACGTGGTCGTCGGTCCAGCGCACCATCGCCACGGTGCTCGACGGGGAGCTGCCCGGCTTGAGGCTGTAGTCCTCGGCCATCGTGCCGATCGCCGTCTCCAGCAGTTCGGTGAGGTCGACCGAGGGGTCCCTGCTCAGCCCGCGCCGGAGGTAGTCGCCGAGGCACTCGGCGTACCAGCCCCCGGAGCGGGCGCGTGGTTGCAGCGTGGTCGCGCCGTCGAGCAGGACGACGGCATGGGGGAGCACGACTATCTGGTCCTCGTTGGCTCGCACGTCGCCGTCGATGCGGACGCCGGCGCGCTCAGCCATGTCGATCAGCGGCACCCCTCGACATTAGAGGGCGGAACCGACAACGAAGATCTACGAGGCCGTTTGCACCCGGGTGGGCGCACGCAATGCCACGGATGGCAGAAAGAACTGCACCGCCGGTCCAATGCCCAGCGCGTAGAGCACCGTGCCCACGCCGACGGTGCCGCCGAGCAGCCAGCCGAGCACCAGAACGCTCAGCTCGATTCCGGTGCGCACCAAGCGGATCGAGGCACCGGTCCGCGCGGCGAGACCGGTCATCAGGCCGTCGCGCGGGCCGGGGCCGAGCCGGGCGCCGACGTAGACCGCGCAGGCGAGGCCGTTGAGCACCACGCTGGCCACCATCGCGACGACCTGGGCCCACAGGACGGTCACCTCGGGCAGGAGGGCCAGGGTCGCGTCCACCGCGAGTGCGATCACGACGACGTTGGCCACCGTGCCGATGCCCGGCACCTGCCGCAGCGGTAACCAGGCCAGCAGGACCACCAGGCCGGTGATCGCCGTGACCGTGCCGAAGCTCAGGCCGATGCGCGTGGTGAGGCCCTCGTGCAGCACGTCCCACGGGTCCAGGCCCAGGCCCGCCCGCACCATCAGCCCCATGCTCGCGCCGTAGAGGGCGAGACCGGCGAAGAGCTGGGTGAAGCGGCGGAGGGGCCGGTAGGAGAGCGGGAGGGCGCTGAGGTCCACGGATGCCATGCCGCCATCCTGCGAAGCGATTGGCCTTTACTTCGAGAGCCAATTCTGAACAATTGGCCGCATGGGTGTCTCTCTTCCGGCGGGAAGCCGGATCGCGGGCGGTCGATTGGCCGGTTTCCTGGGATCGTGGCGGCGGCCGGACGGCCGGGGCGCCGCCGTGGACCTCGCCGCGGCGCTGCGGCTGCTGATCCTGGACGGGCGGTTGCCGGTCGGCACCCGGCTGCCCGCCGAGCGCGAGCTCGCCGAGGCGCTCGGCGTCAGCCGCACCCTGGTCACCGCGGCCATGGACGCGCTGCGGGACGCGGGCATGGTCGCCAGCAGGCGCGGCGCGGGCTCGTGGATCTCGGTGCCCGGCAAGGAACCCGACCTGACGGGCTGGGCGCTGCACCCGCCGCCGGAGGTCATCGACATGGCGCACGCGTCGCCGTTCGCGCCGCCGGAGCTGGCCGCCGCGGTCGACCGAGCCCGGCTGCGGCTGCCCGAGCTGCTGCCCAGCCACGGCTACCACTCCTTCGGGCTGCCGGAGACGCGGGAGCTCATCGCGCGGCGCTACACCGAGCGCGGCCTGCCGACGACGCCCGACCAGGTCATGATCACCAATGGGGCGCAGCACGCGCTCGCGCTGGTGTTGCGGCTGCACGTCGGCCCGGGGCAGCGGGTGCTCGTGGACAACCCGACCTATCCCTCCGCCGTGGACGGGATCAGGGCGGCGCACGCGCTGCCGGTCGCGGTTCCGCTCGGTCCGGACGGCTGGGACCTGGACAGCGTCGAGGCCACCCTGCGCCAAGCCGCACCGAGGCTGGCCTACTTCGTCGTGGACTTCCAGAACCCCACCGGCCTGCGGATGCCGGCGGCGGACCGGGAGCGGCTGGCGGCGGCGCTGCGCCGGACCAGGACGCTGACCATGGTGGACGAGACCCTGGTCGAGCTGGACCTGGAGGGCGACCCGCTGGACGGCCCGCCGCCGTTGTCCGCCTTCGCCGAGGACTGGGTCGTCGCGGCCGGGTCGGCGAGCAAGGCGTACTGGGGCGGGCTGCGGCTGGGCTGGCTGCGCGCGCCCGTGGAGCTGGTGCACCGGTTGGCGGAGGCCCGGCCCTCGCTCGACCTCGGCTCCCCGGCCTTCGAGCAGCTCGTGCTCGGCGAGCTGCTCGCCGAGGGCGACACCGTGCTCGCGCCGCGCAGGAAGGAGTTCGCGCACCGCAGGGACATGATGATCGGCCTGCTCGCCGAGCACTGTCCTGAGTGGACGGTCGATCGGCCTGGAGGTGGGCTGAACCTCTGGTGTGACTTGGGAAAGCCACTGAGCACCCAGCTGGCGATGGCCGTGAACCGGCTCGGTGTGCAGGTCGTTCCCGGCTCGCGCTTCGCCGCGCACGGCGGGTTGGAGCACTGGATGCGGCTGCCCTACACGCTGCCGGAGGACCAGCTCACCGAGGCCGTCCGCCGCATCGGCCTCGCCTGGAACGGCCTGGCTGAGCCGGCTCGGTCGTCGATCGGAATCGCCTGAGCTACAACAGGATCTGACTGACCGTGTGGATCAGCAGCCCGGCGAGCGCGCCGACAACGGTGCCGTTGATCCGGATGAACTGCAGGTCCCGCCCGACCTGGATCTCGATCTTGCGCGAGGCCTCCTCCGCGTCCCAGCGCTGCACGGTCTCGGTGATCAGCCCGCTGATCTCGTTCCGGTAGTTGACCACCACGTACATCGCGGCGCCCTCCAGCCAGCCGTCGGACTTCGCCCGCAGCGCCGGGTCGGAGACCAGCCGGTCGCCGAGCTTGAGCAGCCCGTCCCGCAGCCGCTTCCGCAGCTCGCTCGACGGGTCCTCGGCGGCGGCCAGCAGCATCTTCTTGGCCGCGCTCCACGCAGATCCGGTCAGCTTCTGCGCGTCGGGGTGGGCGAGCACCTGCTGCTTGAGCTGCTCGGCGCGCTCCATCGTCTCCGGATCGCGCTGGAGGTCGTCGGCGAACTCGGTGAGGAACTTGTCGATCGCCTCGCGCATCGGGTGGTCCGGGTCGGCGCGCACCTTGGCGGTGAACTTCACCAGCTCCTTGTTCACCCGCTCCGCGAGCAGGCTGTCCATGAACTTCGGCGACCAGCTCGGCGCGCGGTCGCTGACCAGTTTGGACACCGCGTCGGGGTGGTCGCGGACCCACTCGTGCGCGCGGTCGCAGAGCAGGTCCACCAGCCGGTGGTGGGTGCCGTCGGCGAACATCTGGCCGAGCAGCCTGCCCAGCGGCGGTCCCCACGGGCGGTCGACGATCTTGCGCAGCACGGCCTGCTCCAGCACCGCCTGCACGTCCTCGTCACGCAGGACGGCGACCGCGCCCCGCACGATGGTCGCGGCTTCCGCGGTGACCCGGTCCGCGTGCTCCGGCTTGGCCAGCCACTCGCCGAGCCTGGCGGAGAAGCCGACCCGCCGCAGCTTGTCCCGCACCACGTCCTCGGACAGGAAGTTCGTCTCGACGAAGGTGCCGAGGTTGCGGCCGAGGTCGTCCTTGCGGGTCGGGATGATCGCGGTGTGCGGGATCGGCAGCCCGAGCGGGCGGCGGAACAGCGCGGTCACCGCGAACCAGTCGGCGAGCGCGCCGACCATGCCCGCTTCGGCCGCCGACCGGACGTAGCCGACCCAGCCGGGAGCGCCGAGTGACTCCTGCCACCTGGTGACGGCGAAGACGAGCGTGGCCCCGAGCAGGAAGCACAGCGCCACCAGCTTCATCCTGCGCAGGTCGCGCAGCTTCACGTGCTCTCGGGGTGTCAGGGGGGCCACCCCTCGATTCTTACCGGTGTTTGGCCGGCGGGGTGTCGAGGAAGCAGGATCACGACGTGGCTAATCGTGCTCTCGTCTCCCGGCTCCAGCCGTTCACCTCGACGATCTTCGCCGAGATGACCGCACTCGCCCAGCGCACCGGTGCGGTCAACCTCGGTCAGGGTTTCCCGGACACCGACGGTCCGGCGAGCATGCTCGACGCGGCGCGGGCCGCCATCGCCGACGGCGTCAACCAGTACCCGCCGGGCCCCGGACAGCCCGACCTGCGTGCGGCGATCGTGGAGCACCGCCGCCGCTACGGCACCGTCTACGACGCCGACTCCGAGGTCCTGGTCACCGTTGGCGCGACCGAGGCCATCGCCGCGGCACTGCTCGGACTGGTCGAGCCGGGTGAGGAGGTCGTGCTGGTCGAGCCGTACTACGACTCCTACGCCGCCTCCGTCGCGCTGGCCGGAGCGGTGCGCAAGGTCGTCTCCCTGGTGCCGGACGGCGACCGGTTCGCCCTGGACCTGGACGGGCTGCGCGCCGCGATGGGACCTCGGACCAGAGCGATCCTGGTCAACACCCCGCACAACCCGACCGGCACCGTCTACACCGCCGAGGAGCTCGCCGAAATCGCCCGCCTGTGCCAGGAGCACGACGTCATCGCGATCACCGACGAGGTCTACGAGCACCTGCTCTTCGACGGCCGCACGCACACCCCGCTCGCCTCGTTGCCCGGCATGGCCGAGCGCACCCTGACGATCTCCAGCTCCGGCAAGACCTTCAGCGCGACCGGCTGGAAGATCGGCTGGATCTGCGGTCCCGCCGAGCTGGTCGCCGCCGCCCGCGCCGCCAAGCAGTTCCTCACCTTCGTCGGCGGCGCGCCGTTCCAGCCCGCCGTCGCACACGCCCTGCGCACCGAGCTCGACTGGGTCGAGCAGCAGCGGCTTTCCTTGCAGGACAAGCGAAACCGGATCTCCGCGGGACTCGCGGAGGCGGGGTTCGGCGTGCACGCCAGCGAGGGCACGTACTTCGTCTGCGCCGACGTCCGCCCGCTCGGGTTCGAGGACGGCTACGAGCTGTGCCGTGCTCTCCCCGAGCGGATCGGCGTCGCCGCCGTGCCGGTGCAGGTCTTCACCGACAACAAGGAGAACTGGCGGCACCTCGTGCGCTTCGCCTTCTGCAAGCGTGACGAGGTGCTGGACGAGGCCGTGCGGAGGCTGCACAAGCTCGCCTCCTAGACGCGCACCCAGTCCGTTGCCAGAGGCCGCGATCCCGCGCTCCGAAGCACGAAGCTGATGGGCCCGGCGGGCAC
Organism: Allokutzneria oryzae; assembly: GCF_042429765.1. Taxonomy (NCBI): domain Bacteria; kingdom Bacillati; phylum Actinomycetota; class Actinomycetes; order Pseudonocardiales; family Pseudonocardiaceae; genus Allokutzneria; species Allokutzneria oryzae. The sequence continues at coordinate 141,281 of NZ_JBHLZU010000011.1, forward strand.
GTCGCGCACCGCGAACCGTCCGCCGGGACCGAGTTCGCCGACCGTGCCCTCCGGATGCCACAGCTCCAGCTCGAAGCCGGGCGGCGCGGCGAGCGCGCCCGCGATGTCGAGCCGTCCGCCCATCGGCACCAGGTCGACGTCGAGCGTCGCCCCGCTGCCCGCGTACGCCAGCAGCCGTCGTGGGCCCCGGGCGCGGGCGCCCGGCCAGGACGAGTCGGCCACCTGCGGCAGCCGGTCCGCTCCCAACCGCCGACGCGCCGCGGCCAGGCTCGCCGCGTGGGTCTCCTGCGGGGGATCGAGCTCCCGCAGCAGCGAGCAGAGGTCGGTGAGGAGCGTCATCGGCCCGTTCCCGTCCTCGCGAGCTTGCGGCGCAGCGTGTGCAGGCACCGCAGCCGCATCGGTCCGACGCTGCTCTCGGCGATGCCCAGCGACCTGGCCAGCCGCGCGTAGCCGACACCCGGCTGGAAGGCCAGCACCCACAGCAGCCGTTGGCACCGCTCCGGCAGGTCGGCGAACGCCCGCCACAGCTCCCTGCGGCTGTTCGCGCTGATCAGCTCGTCCTCCGGGCCACCGCCCGGCTCGGCCCGGTCGAGCAGTGGCGGCTCCAGCGGCGTCTCCCGGTACCGGTCGGCCCGAACCCGCAAGGCCTCGCGGCGGGCTGTGGTCACCAGCCAGCCGGGCAGCCGCTCCGGATCGCGCAGCGTGTCCAGCCGCTCCGCCAGCCTCAGCCAGGTCAGCTGGGCGACGTCGGCGGCGTCGGCCCTGGTGAGCCGGTGCGCCCGCGCGGTCGCCCACACCAGTCGCTGGTAGCGCTCGACGAGCGCCCGCCACGCCCGTTCCTCGCCCGCCTTCGCCCTGGTGACCAGCCGCGGCAGCTCGTCCTCCCCCGAAGCCCCCGCCGTGTCAGCCGTCCCGGCTGTCTCGCCCTCTCCGTCCACAACGCTCTCCCCTTCGTGCGGTCGTCGGTGGTGCCCCGGGCGATGGGACTCGGCCGCGCACCGCACGGGATCCACCGCTCGCCGGATCGGGTGGGCCGACACGCCCGGGGCTCGCGAACGGAGCACACCCTTCGGCCCAAAGATCTCCAGATGATCAGGGCTCGATCGGGCAAACAGGACCGCGGTGCGGTTCCCCGGTACATCCCCGGTGCCGGTACCGGCGGTGAAAAGCCAGGTCATCGGCCGGAACACGAGTGATCTACCCCGGTTACTCTGCGTAGGAACAGCTGCGCCGCCGGGGATCGAGGGGGCACCGGAACGCCAGGTCGGACGCGCTCGTCACGCGTGCGCCGAGCGCTCACTCGACCGGGTGGAGCCACGCACCGTCATCGCAGGCCAGCGGCCCACCCCCGAGTGGAGCACCGAGCAGCCTTTCCGGGTGGTTAATTGCGGGTAGGCTCGCCAACGGCGCCGGGTGGAACAAACATTGTCAATCGCAGCGGTTCCCGAGCGTGTTACGTCTTTGGTGATCGGCAGGTGGTGGTGACGGTGTCCAGCACCGGAACGGTGCGCAGCTGGGGAGAGAGGCTGCGCGCTGTTGCCGTACGGCTGGCCGTCATGGGTGGTCTGGCTGCGGCCACCTGGCTGGCTACGGCCACCACCGCGAATGCCGACGAGACGTCGGCCCGCGTCGACGTTCTGAGCCCGTCGGTCGTCTTGGAGCAGGGCCAGCGACCGGCGGATGCCGCGACGCGGGCCGACGCTCTCGTCGAACCGGCTGCGACCGGCAGGGGCTCCTCGGCCCGAGTGCGCTCGGTCGCCCCCGCCGTCACGGCGGCCCCGCGACCCCAGGAGACCGAGCAGGTCGCCGGGACCAGCGAGCAGGCCGACCCCGCGTCCCGCCGTTCCGAGCTGCGCCAGCTGGTCAAGGACCTGCTGCGGCTCCGGCTGACGCCGCCCGCGACCGACCCGGCCGAGGACCCGGGATCCGGAGGCTCCGGAACGACCAAGCCGTTGCCGATCCCCGACCCCGAGCTGCCGAACCTGCTCCCGGCCGGTCCCGAGGACCCGCCGCTGGGCAACCACTCCTCCGGAGAGGTCTCCGCTGAACGGCCGAGGCCGCTCCCGCTGCCCGACCCCGGGCCCGTGGTCACGCTGCCCGCCCCGGACGTCCCGCCGCCCGCCGAGGCCCCCGTCGAGAGCGCCGCGGTCCGGCACACCACCGTCCAGCACGTCGCCAAGGCCGGCCTCGCGCGTTCCGCGCTCTCGCCGGACGGCGCCGGTGACTCCAAGAAGGACCGAGTCCCCACGCTGCCGCGCGAGGACTCGGGTCCGAACCCGGTGCAGACCGGGACCTCGCCCGCGAGCAACGGCCTCACCGAGGGCGGTCCTCAGCGCACGGCCGCCGGGCTGCCCGCCACGTTGCTCCCCCCGACGCCGGCGCTGTCGGTGACCGGCGTCGTCTACGGCGACGGTGTCGTTCCGGTCGCGGGCTTCCTGAGCCGCCCGGCCACCTCCCCGGACTGAACCCCGCACCGCTGGCGCGGTTGGGGTGTGCGCAGTTCTAGTTGATCTTGCTCATGCTTCGGCGCCGACCGTCTGTGCAACGGTCGTGACGCCCTTCCCGACCGGCGCGGCGCCCACGGGTTCCCTCCGGCCGCTTTTGTCCTGAGCCGTGCCGGATCTCGGTTCCCCCGCCGATGAGCCCGTGGGCGCCCGCCCCGCTCGGCCCCGACAGTCCGTCCACTGTGAACACCCCACTGTGAACACCCCGGTACCACCCGATTCCGACCGACCGCGCCCGGCCGGGTCGGGTTTACAGCCCCGGCGTCGCGTTGCCCCCGCGACGCCGGGGCTTCTTACTGCCCGGGTTCTCCTGGCGCCGGCCGGTCAGGGCCTGGCGCGTTCGCGGAAGGCGCGGGCCTTCTCCCGGTTGCCGCACACCCGCATCGAGCACCACGACCGCGAGCGGTTGCGGGAGCGGTCGTAGAAGGCCCACTGGCAGTTGTGCGCCGGGCAGATCTTGAAGCGGTCCCAGTCGCCCGCGATGGCCAGCCGCAGCGCCGCCGCGAGGAACGTGCCCGCCGCCGTGGTCGGCGCGAGCACCGGGATGCCGCCGCGCAGTTCGGTGCGCAGGTCCACCGCGATGTCCGGGACGTGCTCGCGGCCCGCGACCGCCTCGCGCAGCGCGTCCCGGAGCTGCCGCACGTCGGAGGGCTCACCGGGTGCCGAGACGTCGTTGGACCTCGCCCAGAGCCGCCACTCGTCGACGTCGTCGAGGACGTCCGTGTGCTTCTCCTCGTCGCGGGTATTCAGGAACGCGAGCAGGAGATCCACGTCGTGGTCGGTGTTCCAGGCGGTCACCGGTCCACTGTACGACCGGGAACGGTTGCGACCCGCCCGGCTAACCGTCATACTCCGAACACTGGTTAGTAACCCTCGTAAAATTCTCAGTGGTTAGCAGTGGGAGGAACGGCATGGCCGAGAAGCGCAGCCTTCAGCTGGAGTCCGTGGTGCTCGACTGCCCGGAACCGTTGGCGCTCGCGGCGTTCTACAACGAGCTGCTCGGCTGGAACGGCGTCGAAGGTGACGACAACTGGGCGACCGTGACCGGCCCTGGTCCGGGTGGGGGCACGGTGAGCTTCCAGCGCGACCCGGGGTTCCGCGCGCCGACCTGGCCGGAGGGGGAGCGTCCGCAGATGCTGCACCTGGACATCCGCGTCGACGACATCGACGTCGAGCACGAGCGCACGGTCGCGCTGGGTGCCCGGCCGCTCGGCGAGACGCAGGGCACATCCAACAACGGGTTCCGGGTCTACGCCGATCCGGCGGGGCATCCGTTCTGCCTCGTCGCCTGAGTACGGCTCGGCTCGGCGGGGATGGTGGCACTGGGCCGCCCGGCATGCGCTGACCCGGGCGACCCAGTCACACCGTCCACACCTCGGGGGGCACTGATGTCAGTGCGGACGGTATGCCCCAGCGCCTCACGGATGCGGCTTGAGAGCCGGACAACCCGAGTCGGCGTAGTCCCTGTTGTACTCGAAATGCCAGGGTTCGTTGGCATATCGGCGACACCAGCCTAGTGACCCGGCGGTGCGCTCCAACCATGCTGCCGATGCGCGGGGCTGCACGTCCACTGCGAGCCCGCTCACATGCAAAGATTTAGAAGGCGGTAACACGTACCGCTCGGTCAGCTCGCGGTCGCCGTTGTAGCGCTCCAGAGCTTCCTCGAACTCGGCTTCCTGCGCCGCGACGCTGCGTTTCGCCTCGTGCGCGCACAGGGTGACGCCCTTGGTCGCCGCCTCCTCCTTCGCCTTCTTCCACGCCTTGGCGGCCGCGGCGACCATGCCCTTGGTGTCCTTGTCGTGGTAGCTCGGATCGACGGAGCAGGTGCCCCGCTGGGTCTTCCGCTCGTTCTCGCCCTTGGGGGCGCCGCCCTCCGGGGGGATGAAGGTCATCTCCGGCAGCGGATCCGGCGGCATGGCGCGCGCCGCCCTGCTGTCGGACTGGGTGCCCGCGGGTGGCGTGGTCGTGGCGGTCTCGACCTCGCGCAGATCGCCGACCACGCTGCCGATGGCGCCGATGACGGCGCCGACCAGCGCGCCAGCTGCAACCAGCCCGACGGCTCTGCGCACTTCGTCTCCCGTGGTCGAAAGGGCTTCCTTGATCACATACGGCGCGGGGTGGCGCCGAGTTGCACGGGAGCGGATGAACCGCATCAGGAAACTGGAAGGCGCTCGGTTGTGCTCGCGCGGTGACGTCCGGCCACCGAGGACGGGACATCCGCGATACGCGGCCTACCGCGCTCAGTGGAGGGGGCAGGCGATGCGGCCGAAGGCCTGGGCCCCGGTGAATGAATGCATTTCCATGCAGGTACTTCTGCTGTGTTCTGGAAGAACGACTAGACTTTGCCGTGCTGGTCAGATGATGAAGTCGAGGATTCCCTCGATGAAATCGTCCTCCTCGTCCTTCTTCCTCTTCTTCCGCTCTTCCTCGGTTTCCGGCCGACTCTCGTCGGCTTCGCGCCGCTTGCGCTCGTAGTGCCTGCTGGAGGCGGCTACAAGCTGTTCGAGCTCGCCGAAGTCCAAGTACAGGCCCTTGCAGCCCCGGCATTGGTCGACGTGCACGCCGTTGCGTTCATAGGAGATCATCACGTCATTGCATTTCGGGCAGATCACCGCGTCAGATTACGCGGATTCCAGTTCCCAGTGGTGTCCTCCGAAAGGCTCGTCGAGCCACAGCCATTGGCCGTCCTTGCTCACCGTCACCCGGAATTGTTCGCGTCGCGGTTCGCCGAGTTCGCGCCACCGCTCGTAGGCCAGCTCGGTCTCGTCCCACAGCCGTCGCGGGCCGCCCTGTTCGACCCGGTGGTGACCCCGCTCGGAGGTGTGCCGGACCCACGAGCCGTCCGGGTGCAGCAACCAGCTCTGCCGCACGTCGCCGTCCGCGGTCCCGGCCGCGTGGCGGACTCCGGGCAGCGCCAGGCCCGCGAAGAACTCGAACGCGCTCGCCGGGCTGGTCACCACGTTCATGCCGAGGGTGGTCGTTGCCGACGGCGCGGACCGGTCGGCGACGGGACGCAGCAGCTCGGTCACCTCCGGCCCGCGGTGGGCGCGCAACGGCATGAACCTGCCGTCCGCGGGCAGCACGGTGCCTTCGGCCGTGCCGTTGCGGCCCGCGGTGATGCGCACCAGACCGGCGCCGATCGGCCGGTGCAGCGTGGTGACGATCTGTCCACCCACGACGGTCTGTGCCAACCAGGGCAACGGGATCCGGGACACGGCGCAGGTGGCGAGCACGCGGTCGTAGGGCGCGGTCGGTGGGTAGCCCGACTCTCCGTCCGCGGTCGCCAGGACCGGCCGGTAGCCCGCGCGCTCCAGGTTCGCGGCCGCCCTGCGCAGGACGATCGGATCAACGTCCACTGTGGACACATTGCGCGGGCCGAGCCGATGGCACAGCAGGGCCGCGTTGTAGCCGGTCCCGGTGCCGATCTCCAGCACCTTCTCGCCGCCCCGGATGCCCAGCGCGTCGAGCATGACCGCCATGATGGTCGGCATGCTGGACGAGGAGGTCGCGGTGCCGGAGATCCGGCCCTGCCGCCTGGCGAGCTCCCAGCGGCGGTCGTCGCAGTCCAGCTGCGTCACCCACACCCAGTCCGAGTAGACCAGGTCGAGCCATTCGTGGTCGGAGTCGGCCACCGCCGTCCAGCCACCGTCGGCGTGCGGGCGGAAGAAGCGCGGCAGGAACATGTGCCTCGGCACCTGTTCGAAGGCCGCGCGCCAGTAGGGGTCGGTCAACGCGCCCTGGTTGGCCAGCGTCGCGGCCATCCGGTTGCGCAGCCGTTGTGCCTTGCGCTTGCTCCATTCGCCCATGGCGCACCTCGGCGTTCACGGTAACCCGCCGGGCCGCTCCGCGCCTTCAGCCGAACAGGGCAGTGCCTGCGGCAAAGCCCCCGGCCGCCGCCAGGACCCCGGCCACGATGCTGCCGAGCGCGTTCAGCAGCGCGGTCCGCCTGGCGCCCTGCTCCAGCAGGTGGAAGGTGTCGTAGCCGAAGGTCGAGTAGGTGGTCAGGGCGCCGCAGAACCCGGTGCCGAGCAACGCGACGGCAGGGGTCGACGCGGCCGCGCCGGTGAGCGCGCCGAGCACGAACGAGCCGAGCACGTTGACGGCGAATATTCCCCGGATGCCCAGGCGCTGGCTCGCCAGGTACCGCAGTGGCGCACCGATTCCGGCTCCGAGTGCGACGAGGAGGACGGTCATCGCGCGAGCCTCGCCCCCATCGCGACGGCGGCGAGCGCCGCGAGCAGCGTGCCGACGACGTAGAGCCCTGTCAGCAGGAGGTGTCCACCGGCGAGCAGGCGCTCGGTCTCCACCGCGAAGCCGGAGAACGTGGTGAAGCCGCCGAGTACGCCCGTCCCGAGGAACAGGCGGCGCAAACCCTTGGCGGGCAAGGACATCAGCATCCCGATGAGTAGGCAGCCGATGACGTTCACGCCGAAGGTGGACCAGGGGAAGCCCGCCGCCTGGACCGGCACCGCGGCGGCGATGCCGTACCTGGCGAGGGCTCCGAGGATGCCGCCCGCCGCGACGGTGAGCAGTGCCGAGGCCTGTTCGCGCACGTCGCGACGGTAGTACCGGCGAGTGTGGGCAAGGCCACCGCCCCGGTGCAAGCACTCTGCTTGCAAGAGCTAGCACGTGTGCGTACTGTCGGGTAACAGCGAGAGGAGGTGGCCGGATGGGCCGGGTCGAGAAAGCCGTCAGCGACGTCAACGAGGCCGTTGTCGGCACGGTCCGCGACATTGGTGAGTACATCCGGACGCAGCGCTCCAACGCGCAGATCTCCTTGCGGCAGCTGGCGAAGCAGGCCGGGGTGTCCAACCCGTACCTGAGCCAGATCGAGCGGGGGCTGCGCAAGCCGAGCGCGGAGATCCTGCAGCAGATCGCCAAGGGGCTGCGGATCTCGGCCGAGGCGCTCTACGTGCAGGCCGGAATCCTCGAGGAGCGCGAGGGCGGTGTCGTCGTCGACGCCGTGCTCGCCGACACCGAACTCACCGAGCGGCAGAAGCAGGTGCTGCTCGACGTCTACGAAACCTTCAGGCGGGAGAACCGCGCCACACCGTCCACTGTGGACAAGAAGGACCACGCGGACGACGAAGGCGACCCGTCGAACGACACTCGCGATCACTGAGGAGAGAACAACCATGGCTACGCTGCCGACCGCCCAGGATGTCCGCAACGCCCGCGAGCAGGCGAGCGCCGTCGTCACCACGGTGCTGGAGCAGGCCCGCACCCCGCTGCTGGCCGCGCTCGGCGCGGGTGACCTGGCCGCCAAGGCCGTCGTCGACGCGCTCGGCAAGGCCCGCGAGGCCGCCAAGGACGGCGCCGAGGCCGCCAAGTCCGCCGCCGACGAGCTGCCTAAGGACCTGACCGGCCTGCGCGCCAAGCTGGAGCCCGCCGAGCTGCGCAAGCTCGTCGACGCCTACACCCAGGCCGCCCTGCAGCTCTACGGCTACCTCGCCGAGCGCGGCGAGGAGGCGCTGGAGACCCTGCGCAACACCCCGCAGCTGCAGAAGGCGCTGTCCCAGGTCGAGGAGGGCACCAAGGTCGCCCAGGGCCGCGTCGAGGAGGTCGTGACCGACGTCCGCGAGCTCGCCGACGACGTGCTCGGCAAGGTCACCCGCCGCACCCGTGCCGCCGGTGAGAAGGTCGCCGACGCGACCGAGCGCGCCGCCGAGGACGTGGCCGAGGCCGTCGTCGACGCCGGTGCCGAGGCCGCCTCCGCGACCCGCAGCACCACCCGCAAGGCCGCCAACCGCACCGAGGCCGCCAAGCCCGCCGCCAAGTCCACCGCGGCGAAGAAGAGCACCAACGGCAAGGCCAACGCCTGAGCCGCAGCACCCCCGGACAGGGCCCCTGATCACTCCCGTGGATCAGGGGCCCTGATCCATGCCGCGACTTCCTGGGGCTCCCGACCGGCGGCTCAGCCCGTACGCTGGAGTTGTGCTTAGGCCTGACGCAGTGATTCTGCTCCTCATCTACTGGGCGGCGATCCCGTTCGGTGTCTACGCGTTCGGCCACGCCCTGATGCAGCGTGCCGATGCCTTCACCGTCGCGGACAAGCTCACCAAGCCGGCCTGGCTCGGCATCTCCGGCGGCGGTACCGCGGCCCTGGTCCTGTTCCAGTTCGGCGGTCCTGGGACGTTCTTCTGGATGGCCGGGCTCGTCGCGGTGCTGGTCTACATCGTCGACGTGCGGCCGAGAGTGGTCGAGGTCCAGCGCGGCCCCCGCTGGTGAGCCGGGTTCTCCGGCACGCGCACGGCTCGGGTGACCCGGTCACCCTCGTCGTGCCCGGTCTGGGAACGACGCCCGGCGAGGCCAGGCTGCCCGCCTCGGGCCTGTCCGGAACCCGGGTGGTGCTGACCCTGCCCGGCCACGGCGACGCCCCCGACGCCCCGTCCGGCTACTGGCGCTACGAGCGGGTCGCCGACGACGTGGACGCCATCGCCGCCGAGGTCGGCGCGACCGCCGCGATCGGCACCTCGCTCGGCGCCGCCGCGTTGATCAACCTGGTCGCCCGCGAGCCGCGGCGCTTCGAGCGGCTGGCGCTGCTGATCCCCGCCGCGCTCGACCGGCCGCGCACCGACCCGGACCTGCCGCTGCTGCGCCAAGCCGCCGCCGTGGCCCGTGGTGACCGCGACGAGCTGCGCGAGCTCGTGCTGGAGCACCTGCCCGCCGGGATCGACCTCGGCGACTACGTCGAGACCAGGATCGACGCGCTGCTGCGGCTCGGTGACGCGCTCGTCGCCCTGCCCGGCCAGGCCCCGCTGACCGATCCGGCGCAGGTGGCCGACGTGACCGCCGACGTGCTCGTGATCGCGGCGACCGGCGACGGCCAGCACCCGCAGGAAGTGGGTGCCGCGGTCGCCGCCGCCTTCCCCCGCGGGCGGCTCGAAGTGCTGCCGACGCCCGCGCCGCTGATCACGCACCGCCCTCGGGTGCGGGCGCTGCTGGGGGAGTGGCTGCGTGGCGTGTGACCGGCCCCGCCGTGGGTAGCCGTAGTGCATGGCCGAGTACCTGAAGAGAATCGCGTTCATGGTGGCCGACGAGGGCATCGAGCAGGTCGAGCTGACCTCGCCGTGGCAGGCCGTGCTGGACGTGCCCGCCGAACCACGACTGATCGGGCCGGAGCTTGGCACGGTGCGCGGGTTCAACCATCTGGAACCAGCCGACGAGTTCTCTGTGGACGTCGCGCTCGCGGACGCCGCGCCCGCCGACTACGCCGGTCTGGTGCTGCCCGGTGGGGTGGCCAACGCGGACAAGCTCCGGATGAACCCGCACGCCGTGCGGTTCGTGCGGGACTTCATCGCCGCCGGCAAGCCGATCGCGGCGATCTGCCACGCGCCCTGGCTGCTCGTCGAGGCGGATGTGCTGCGGGGCAAGACCTTGACCTCCTACCCCAGCCTGGCCACCGACATCCGCAACGCCGGTGGGGAGTGGGTGGACGAGGAGGTCTTCGTGTGTCCCGGCAACGGGTGGCACCTGGTCACCAGCCGCACGCCGAAGGACCTCGACGCCTTCAACGCCGCGGCGCTGAAGGCTTTCGGGTTGTGATTAGCCTGGGCGCATGACCTGGACCATCGCCGGAAGCCTCACCGTCGTGCCCGCGACGGACCACCCCGAACTGCTCGCCGAGCCGGTCGCCAAGGCGCTCAGCGCGCTGCCCGACGCCGACCGGGACCGCGTCGGGGTCGCCGAGATCGATCCGGAGCTGGCCGACACCGCCGCCTTCTGCGAGAAGTACGGCTCTCCGCTGGAGGCATCGGCGAACTGCGTGGTGATCAGCGGCAAGCGCGGCGACGTGGTGCGCTTCGGCGCCTGCCTGGTGCTGGCGACCACCCGGGCCGACGTGAACGGCCTCGCCCGCAAGCGCCTGGACGCGCGCAAGGCGTCCTTCGCACCGATGGACGAGGCGGTCAGCCTGACTGGCATGGCCTACGGCGGCATCACGCCCCTGGGGCTGCCGGAGGGCTGGCCGATCCTGCTGGACACCGCCGTCGCAGCCGCGCCGGAACTGGTGATCGGCAGCGGCGTGCGCCACAGCAAGCTGCTGGTGCCGGGGGACGTGCTCGCGCGGCTGGCGTTCGCCGAGGTCGTCGAAGGACTGGGGCGTCCGGCGACATGACCATGCCGGACTACGAGGTCGAGGCCGCCCGCTATGACGAGAGCCGGGGCGGCCAGCCGCGTGCTCGGGCGGCCGCGACCGCGATCGAGACGCTGCTGCCCGCCGGTCCGGTCCTCGACGTTGCGGTGGGGACCGGGATCGTCGCGGCGGCGATGGCGCGCCCGGTGATCGGCGTTGACCTCTCCTCGGCGATGCTGGGACACGCGTCGCGGCGGTTGCCAGGACGCGTGGCGCGAGCCGACGCGCGGAGCCTGCCGGTCGCGTCGGACAGCGTCTCCGCAGTGACCGCGATCTGGCTGCTGCACCTGATGCCCGACTCCGAGGCGGTGGTGCGCGAGGTCGCTCGCGTGCTCCGGCGCGGCGGTGTGTTCGTGTGCACCGTGGACAAGCGGGCGGCGCATCGGCTCGCGGAGGGCAATCCCGCGTTGCCGGGAGCGCGTGACGAGCGTTCCCGCGTGGAGGCGCTGGGCGCGCGGTACGGGCTCGCGGTGTCCGGTGAGGGCTCGTTCGTGGGCTACGGGCAGGACTACGAGCCGGTGTTCCCACTGCTCGCGCTCACGAAGAAGCAGTGAACGGATCGTTCACTCGTTCTCAGTGGAACACCACGGTCCGGTTGCCGTGCACCAGCACGCGGTCCTCGATGTGCCAGCGCAGCCCACGGGCGAGCACGACCTTCTCGATGTCGCGGCCCTTGCGGACCATGTCGGCGCTGCTGTCGGTGTGGTCGACCCGGATCACGTCCTGCTCCACGATCGGCCCGGCGTCGAGCTCTGCCGTGACGTAGTGACAGGTCGCGCCGACGAGCTTCACCCCGCGCGTGTAGGCCTGGTGGTAGGGCCGTGCGCCGATGAACGACGGCAGGAAGCTGTGGTGGATGTTGAGCGCCTTGCCCGCCCACGCCGCGCACAGCTCCGGCGGCAGCACCTGCATGAACCGGGCGAGCACCACGGCGTCCGGGTGGTGGGAGTCGACGATCTGCCGGATCTGGTTGAAGGCCGCGTCCTTGCCCTCCGGGTTCTCACCGGGGCCGGGGAAGGGCACGTGGTGGAACGGGATGCCGTGCGCTCTGGTGATCCCGGCCAGGTCGGCGTGGTTGCCGATCACGGCGCGCACGTCCACGTCCAGCTCACCGGAGGCGACCCGCCCGAGCAGGTCGTACAGGCAGTGCCCGGCCTTGGACACGAGGATCACCACGCGGCGCGGCACCCCGGTGTCGGAGACCCGCCAGTCGGTGCGGCTGCCCAGCTCGGCGGCGACCGTGGCGAACCGACTGCGCAGCTCGGCCGCGTCGAAGGGCAGCGAGTCCGCGCGGACCTCCTGGCGGGTGAAGAACCAGTTGGTGTCGCGGTCGGTGTGGTAGGCGGCCTCCACGATCCATCCGCCGAACTCCGCGAGGAACGTCGAGATCTTGGCGACGATCCCCGAGCGGTCGGGACAGCCGAGGGTGATGACGTAGCGGCGTTCAGCGCTGGACATGGCTGGTCAGTCTGTCAGGCCACCACGATCGAGCGATGCCCTGCCCGCCTGTGCCGTGGCCGGAAACACCCCGTGCCGCCTTCGTCGGCGCGCTAGATGGTGGGGAGGGCGGCGAAGAGGGACTGGTCGCCGGTGCGGATCGCCGTGCTCGGGCGGTTCCAGATCGCGCGGTAGACCGCGTCCGCCGTTCCCGCAAGCGTCGCGTCCGTGTTGATCGCCGAGTCCTGCAACGGCGTCACCTCGGCGGGTTTCCCCGCTCGCAGCACGATGGTCCAGGCGCGGCCCGCGTCCGCCGCGTGGAAGAGGATCGTCCCGGAGGCGTGGGTGTCGCGGAGCGCCACCAACGGGGTCCAGCCCAGGGCCTCGTCGATGCCGTCCGCCGCGAACTCCGGGGCGAAGGTCAACCGGGACTCCACGCCCAGCGCCAGTTCCGCGTCCAGCCGGTGGATCGCGGTCTCGTGCGCCATGCGGCGGCTCCAGAAGTGCGCCCGCTGTGGCAGGTCCGGCAGGAACGTCCACACCTCGGCGTCCGGGCCCGCCGCGCGAAGTCGTTGCGCCAGCAGGGAAGTCTGTTCCTGCCAGTAGCTGAGCAACCGCTCCCAGCCCGTCGGCACCTCGGGGAACTCGGCCCGGTCCGTCGCCGGTCCCGCCTCGATGATCGACCGCACCCAGCCGTGCGCGCGGGCCACGTGCGCGACCAGGTCGCCGACGGTCCACTCCGGGCAGGTCGGCACCGCGGCGTCCGGTCCCGCCTTGACCGCCGCGTCCCGCAGTGCTGCCGAGTGTTCGATGATCTGTGCGACGAGGTCGGCGTGCTCCATGCCCGACACCCTATGCGCGCCAAGCGTTCAGAGGCGGGGGAGACTTTCCACAAGCTCATGTGAACCGGTGGTCACGGCGGTGCTCGGGCGCCCCCAGACCGCGCGGTAGACCGCGTCCGCCGTGCCCGCCACCACCGCGTCGGTGTGCATCGCCGCGTCCGGTGCCGACGTCACCTCGGGATTCTGGCCGGGGCGCACGGTCATGGTCCACGCCCGGCCCGCGTCGGCGGCGTGGAACAGGATCGTGCCGCCCGTGGTCACCGCGCTGGAGTCACCGATCGCCCGCAGACCCAGCCGCTCGTCGATGCCGTCCGCCGCGAACTCCGGGGCGAAGGTCAGCCGGGACTCCACGCCCAGCGCCAGTTCCGCGTCCAGCCGGTGGATCGCGGTCTCGTGCGCCATTCTGCGGGCCCACGCCCGCACGGTGCGCTCCGCCGCCCCGGGGAACATCCAGGTCGGTGCGAGCGGGTCCAGGTCCGTGAAGCGGCGGACCATCGTGCTGAGCGCGGTGTCCCACCACTCCAGCAGCTCGTCCCACCGCTGCGGTGCCCGCGGGAAGTCCGGGCGCACCGTGATGTCTTCCGCCACAAGGATTTCGCCGACCCGGGCGTGCACCCTCGCGATGTGGCGCACGAGGTCGAGCACCGTCCAGCCCGGGCACGACGGGACCTCGGCGTCCGGCCCCGCTTCCACTGCCGCGCCTCGCATCGCCGCCGCCTGCACCAGGATGTGATCCACGAACTCGGCATGCTCCATGTCCCGACACTAGGACTCCGGAGCGACCGCCGACCAGTCGACGGTGACCTCGCCGAGGCGCCAGCGGCGGTGGTTGTCGCGCACCGGCCAGCCGCGTTCGGCGAACATCCGGACCGCCTCCGCCCACCTCGCGCGGGGGCCGAACGGCACGAACGGCGCGGCGTTCGCCCAGCAACCGTCCAAATCGGACAGCAGCTCGTGCACGCGCTCACCGGGGATGTTGCGGTGGATCAACGACTTCGGCAGCCGTTCGGCCAGCTCCGACGGCGCCTCGATGTCCGAGGGCAGGCAGGAGAAGGTCATCGTCAGCGGGCCCGAGGCGTCCAGGGTGACCCAGCAGCAGCGCCTGCCGATCTCGTCGCACGTGCCCTCCACCAGCAGCCCGCCCGGGGCGAGGCCGTCGAGGATCGTGCGCCAGGCCTGCTCCGCGTCGGCCTCGGTGTACTGGCGCAGCACGTTGAACGCGCGCACCAGCACCGGATGCCGCCCTGCCAGCTCGAAGCCACCCCTGCGGAACTCCAGCAGCGGGGGCTCGGCCGCGGCGACGCCCGCCGCGACGCGCTCGGCGTCGATCTCCAGGCCGAGCATCCGCAGGTCGGGGCGGACCGGGCGCAGCCGCTGGGCCATCTCCACCGTGGTCACCGGCGACGAGCCGTAGCCGAGGTCGATGACCAGCGGGTCCGCCGCGCGCCGCAGGACCTCGGTCACCAGCGGGTTCGCCGCCATCCAGCGGTCGACCCTGCGCAGCCGGTTGGGGTTGGTCGTGCCCCGGGTCGGCAGGCCGAGCGCACGGGCTCGGCCCGCCGCGAACCTGGGCTTGCGGCGCGCCTGGTTCACGAGTTCCCGCTCACGAGATCTCGCGCAGCCAGCTCAGCGTGAAGGTGTTCTCCGCGTCCAGCAGCCTGCCGATCTGCTCGACGATCGCCTTCTCCACCTTGCCGCCGACGAACGGCAGCGAGACCCGCACCTCCAGCGCGCTCAGCAGCTCCGCGCCCATCGCGCTCGGCCGCAGCTGCAGCGAGCAGTTGATCGACGCCGGCGCCCCTGGCACCGAGGCCACCACGGTGCCGACCGCGCCCTCGCCCGCCTGGCGCCAGCGCTCGGTGCGCTCGATCACCAGGTCGCCGTTGATCAGCGAGCGCACGAAGGACGGCAGCTTGTCCGAGGGGACGCCCTGCTTGAGCACCGCCTTGCTCTCACCGCCCACGGTGGTCTCGTGCGAGACGAGTTCCGCCTTGGCGCCGCCGACCGCGGCGAGCCTGGCCCGCAGGTACTCGGCGTCGGTGAGCGCCGCGAGCAGCGCGGGCGCGGGGAAGGGGAACTCGTGTGAGGTCTCGGTGCTGGTGGCCACGGCGCGTCAGGCTACCGTTGACGGTCGTGACCACACCGCCGTCCGCCACCGAACCCGTCGTGCTCGCCGACCACACGACGCTGCGCCTTGGCGGCCCAGCGGCCCGGTTCGTCAACGCCACCACCGCGGCCGAGCTGGTCGAGGTCGTCACCGCCGCCGACTCCGCGCGGGAACCGCTGCTCGTGCTGGGGGGCGGGTCCAACCTGGTGATCTCCGACGCGGGCTTCGACGGCACCGTGGTCCGGGTCGGCACCTCCGGCCGCCGCATCGACCGCCTCAGCGACGGCCGCGTGCAGCTGACCGTCGAGGCCGGCGAGGACTGGGACGAGGTGGTCGCGCACACCGTCGCCAACGACCTCGGCGGGCTGGAGTGCCTCTCCGGCATCCCCGGCCTCGTCGGCGCTACCCCGGTGCAGAACGTCGGCGCGTACGGCGTGGAGATCACCGACGTGCTGGTGTCGGTGGACCTGCTCGACCGGGAGAGCGGCCAGGTGCGGATGGTGCCCGCCGCCGAGCTCGGGCTGGCGTACCGGACCAGCGTGCTCAAGGGCAAGGACAACGCCGTCGTGCTGCGCGCGCGGTTCGCCCTGACCGACGGCGGGCGCTCGGCGCCCATCGCCTACGCCGAGCTGGCGCGGACGCTCGGCGTCGAGGTCGGTGACCGCGCGCCGGTCGGCGAGGTGCGCAAGGTCGTGCTGGAACTCAGGCGCGGCAAGGGAATGGTGCTCGACGCGGTCGACAACGACACGTGGAGCGCCGGCTCCTTCTTCACCAACCCGATCCTCGCCGAGGACGAGCTGCCCGCGGTGCTGGACCGGGTCGCGGCCAGGGTCGGCGCGGACGTGGCGATGCCGCGCTACCCGGCGACCGAGGGGCACCTGAAGCTCTCCGCCGCGTGGCTGATCGAGCGCGCCGGGTTCGGCAAGGGGCACAGCGCGCGGGACGGCCGGGTCTCCTTGTCCACCAAGCACACCCTCGCGTTGACCAACCGGGGCTCGGCGAGCACCGCTGACCTGCTGGCGCTCGCCGCCGAGGTGCGCGACGGCGTTCGGGCGGCCTTCGGCGTCCGGTTGCACCCGGAGCCGGTGTTGATCGGCTGCGAACTGTAGGCCTCGCAGCGCGTTGATCACTGCTCCTATGGCAAATACCTACGCGGCCGAGGGCCGTTCGGGTGACGTCGTGTGACGATTGTCTTACTGCGCGTGTTTCATGGGATGTGCGGATGCCGGCTCTGACGAGGAGGGCATCATGGCGGGCAATTCCCGGGCCTGGCGCAGGGACGAGATCCGGCCGGTGAAGCGGCGGGTCGAAGACGACTTTCTCGATCTCCCAGGAGTCGTCGGCGTCGACATCATCGAGAAGCGCGTCGCGGGGCTTCCGACCGGCCGGTTGTCGATCGCGGTGTCGGTGCTGGACAAGCGGCCCGCCGACCGCTTGCCCGCGTGGCAACTGCTGCCGAGGGAGGTCGAGGGCGTCCCGGTGGACGTGGTGCGCGACACCGTGGTGATCCACACCGCGCTGATGCGCGCCGACTCCGCCCCGGAGCCGCCGCCGGAGGCGTACTCGACGCTGGTCGGCGGGATCAGCGTGGGACCGTGCAGGCCGATCCGGCTCGGCCCGCCGCAGGCGCCGGAGTACGGCGAGTACGTCACGGTGGGCACCCTCGGCGTCCTGGTCACCGATCGGCTGGGCAGCGGGGAGGTGCTCGGGCTGACCAGTTTCCACGTCGCGTGCGTCGACGACGGCTGGACCATCGGCGACCAGATGACCCATCCGTCCAGAGTGGACGGTGGAAGGTGTGCGGAGGACGTGTGCGGCAGCCTCGCCCGCGGGGCGCTGTCGTCCAGAGTGGACGGTGCGCTGATCGGGCTGGCGCCCGGTCGTCCCTATGCGCCCGCCATCGTCGGCATCGGCCGGGTCTGCGGGCACACCCCGGCCCGTGTCGGCGCCCCCGTCCGCAAGCGCGGCCGCTCGACCGGGCTGACCGCGGGGCTGGTGGTGTCGGTGGACGCCACGGTGCAGCTGGACTACGGCAACGGGCTCGGCGTGCGCCGGATGCGCGACCAGGTCCGGGTCGAGGTGGCCGGGGGCCGCTTCGGCGACCGGGGTGACTCCGGGGCCGCCGTCGTCGACCAGTCCGGTCGCGTTGTGGGCCTCTACTTCGCGGGGAACCAGTGCGGAACGGTGGGCTACGCCAACCCCATCGACCGCGTCCTCACCGAGTTGGTCGTCGACGTTTTCACCGGTTGAGGCGATCTTGGGTCATCCGGGGTGACGACCGTCACACCCGATTCGGCGCACCCTCCGCTTCACCTCGAACGTCTTGGGAGCGGTGCACGATCGTGCGCATGGGCAGGTGGAGGTCGATGGTCGTGGATGTACGGGACCGGCGGAGACAGGGCAGAGCTCGGCGCGTTGTCGGGATGACGGGCATCGCGGTGGCTGCGGTTCTCTCGTTGGTCGCGTGCACCGGCGGTGGCGGGGAGCAGGCCAAGCAGCAGCAGGAGGAGGTGCCCCCGGTCGCCAAGGTCGCGATGGACCCGGCCGACGGCGCCAAGGACGTCAGCCCGGCCACCCCGGTCAAGGTCACCGTCACCCAGGGCACGCTGACCGAGGTCACGCTGTCCAACGCCGACGGCAAGCCGGTCAAGGGCGAGCTGGCCGCGGACAAGCTGAGCTGGTCGAGCACGGAGAAGCTGGCCTTCGACAAGACCTACACGTGGTCCAGCAAGGCCACCGGCACCGACAACAAGCAGGTCGAGGCCAAGGGCGGCTTCACCACGCTGAAGCCGGCCAAGCAGATCCGGGCGACGGTCAACCCGACCGACAACGCCGTTGTCGGCATCGCCATGCCGATCAAGGTCGAGTTCGACGCGAAGGTCAAGGACAAGGCCGCCGCCGAGAAGGCGCTGACCGTGGAGAGCACGCCCAAGGTCGAGGGCGCGTGGGCCTGGCTCAACGACCGCGAGGTGCACTTCCGGCCGAAGGAGTACTGGCCGGCCAATACCAAGGTCAAGGTGCGCGCGGAGCTCTACGGGATCAACTACGGCGACGGCAACTACGGCCGGGCCGACCTGTCCACGCAGTTCAGCGTCGGCCGGGCGCAGATCGTGAAGGCGTACACGCCGTCGCACAAGCTCGTGGTCGAGCGGGACGGTCAGACCGTGGCGACCTACAACGCCAGCTACGGCAAGGACAACGACGCCAACCTGAACACGCCCAACGGCACCTACATCGTGATGCAGAAGAACGCCGTCGAGCGGATGGACAACCCGAAGTACGGCTACACCAACGTCATGAAGAAGTGGGCCGTCCGGATCTCCAACCACGGCGAGTTCATCCACGAGAACAACGACAACGCGTCCAACATCGGCCGCGCCAACACCTCGCACGGCTGCGCCAACCTGATGGAAGCCGACGCGAAGAAGTTCTTCGACAGCGCCCTGATCGGCGACCCGGTCGAGGTCACCGGCTCCAAGGGCTCCATCGCCCCGCAGTACGACGTCTACGACTGGCAGCTCTCGTGGTCCCAGTGGACGGCCAAGTCCGCCCTGCGCTGACACTGTGAGTTCGGAAACTCCGCGGTCGCGGCGCCGGGGAGTTTCCGGGTTCACTGGCACGGTGCGACTCTCGGAGTTGAGTGGTGCCGACGGGGTTCGGCTCGCCGTCGTGGAGGCCGGGCCCCAGGAGGCTCCGCCGGTGATCCTGCTGCACGGGTGGGCGCAGTCGGCCCGCTCCTGGGCGGCTCAGCTCGCCGATGAGCGGTTGACCTCGGAGTTCCGCCTCATCGCCGCCGACCTGCGTGGGCACGGCGGCTCCGAAGCCCCCGTCGGGGGATACGACCGACCGGCCACCTGGGCGGGCGACGTCGCCGCCCTGCTGGCGCACGCGGGCAGGCCCCCGGTGCTCGTTGGCTGGTCCTACGGCGGCCTGGTGATCGCCGACTACCTGCGGGAACACGGCTCCGGCGCGCTCGCGGGCATCGCGCTCGTCGGCGCGATCACGGAGATCGGCCGCCATCGCGAGGGCGGCAGAACCGCCGCCGTCATGCGCGCCGCGCTGCCCGCCGCCCTGGACACCGATCCGGCCGTCGCGGTGCCCGCGTTGCACGCGTTCATCGACGGCATGGCCGCTCGACCACTGCCCGGTGAGCTCGCGCAGGCCGCGCTCGGCGCCGCGCTGAGCACTCCGCCCGCTGTCCGTGGCGCGCTGTTCCGCCGCGACGTCGGCAGCGCCGACGTGCTCGCCGCTCTCACTGTTCCGGCGCTGGTCGTCCACGGCCTTGACGACCAGGTCGTCGACCCGGCAGCGGGCCGTTATGCCGCCGACCTCATCCCCGGCGCCGCGACCAGCTGGTATCCCGGGTGCGGCCACCTGCCCTTCGTGGAGCACGCCGACCGTTTCAACGCCGAGCTGGCCGAGTTCGTCGAGCGTTGTTGTGGGGAGGGACCGTGACCAGGCGGATCGCGGTGCTCGCGATGCACACCTCGCCGCTGGAGCAGCCGGGCACCGGCGACGCGGGCGGCATGAACGTCTACGTCGCGCAGACCAGCAGGCGGCTCGCGGCCCGGGGCGTCGATGTCGAGGTGTTCACCAGGGCGAACGCCACGGGTCTGCCGCCGTCGGTGGAGATGGTCCCCGGGGTGACCGTGCGGCACGTGGCCGCAGGGCCGCCTGAGCTGGACAAGAACGACCTGCCCGCCCACGTCCCGGAGTTCACCGCCGGGGTGATCGCGGCTGGACGCGGTGGCTACGACGTCGTGCACTCGCACTACTGGCTGGCCGGGCAGGCCGGGATCAGGGCCAAACGCGCGTGGAAGGTGCCGCTCGTGCACACCGCGCACACGCTGGCCAAGGTCAAGAACGCCGCACTCGCCGACGGCGAGCGGCCGGAGCCGCGAGCGCGGGTGCTCGGTGAGGAGCTCCTGGCCGCCGAGGCGGACCGGCTCGTGGTCAACACCGAGGTCGAGGCGGAGGAGCTGCGCGAGCTGTACAACGCCCGCGCCGAGCAGGTCCTGACCATTCCGCCCGGGGTGGACCTCGACTGCTTCACCCCGGGCGACCGGGCAGGCGCGCGTGCCGAGCTCGGTCTGCCCGCCGACGCGCTCGTTCCCGCCTTCGTGGGCCGCATCCAGCCGCTGAAGGCCCCGGACGTGCTGCTGCGCGCCACGGCCGAGCTGGTCGCCCGCGCGCCGTCCCTGCGCGAGCGCCTGGTCACCCTCGTCGTTGGCGGCCCGTCGGGCACCGGGCTGGACCAGCCGGAGCTGTTGCAGCGGCTCGCGGCCGAGCTCGGCGTCGCCGACGTGGTCCGCTTCCTGCCGCCGCGCTCCGGCGCCGCGCTCGCCCAGGTCTACCGGGCCGCCGACGTGGTCGCGGTGCCCAGCCACAGCGAGTCCTTCGGCCTGGTCGCGCTGGAGGCGCAGGCGTGCGGCACCCCGGTCGCGGCGACCGCCGTCGGCGGGCTGCCGATCGCGGTGGCCGACGGCGTCTCCGGGCTGCTGCTGCCGGACCACCTGACCGCGCGGTGGGCGGACGCGCTCGCGAAGATCGCGCTCGATCCGGTACGGCACGCGGCCATGTCCGCCGCCGCCGTGCGGCATGCGGGACGCTTCTCCTGGGAACGCACGACGGAGGGGTTGTTGGCCGCTTACGCCGACGCCGCGCGAACGGAGGTCGGGGCATGCGCGTCGAGGAGCTGATCGAGTCCACTTTGGACGAACGCGAGCTCGCGTGGCAGAGCAAGGAGGAGGGCAAGTACTTCGTCACGCTGCCCGGGACGAAGAAGCTCCAGACGAACTGCTGGCTGATCGTGGGCCGGGAGGCGCTGCTGGTCGAGGCGTTCGTCTGCCGCCAGCCCGACGGCAACCACGAGGACGTCTACCGGTTCCTGTTGCGCCGCAACGCGAAGCTCTACGGCGTGCACTACACCCTCGACGCAGAGGGGGACATCTACCTGGTCGGACGGGTCGGACTGCACGCGGTGACCGCCGACGAGCTGGACCGGCTGCTCGGCCAGGTGCTGGAGGCGGCCGACGGCGACTTCAACAGCCTGCTGGAGATCGGGTTCGCCGACGCGATCCGGCGGGAGTGGGCCTGGCGGGTCTCGCGCGGGGAGTCCCTCGCCAACCTGAGGTCCTTCAAGCACCTGGTCGGCGACGCCGAGTCCTAATCGTGACCCCCGGCTGACGAACGCGAACGCGGCCACGCTCCGTCCTTGTGGCAAGCCGTCAACCGTCCGAGGGGGAGAACCACGTGACCCGACGTCTCGGCACCGCGCTCGGTGCCGTCCTGCTGCTGGGGTTGTTGGCCGGATGTGGTTCCGGCGCAACGAGTTCCCGCAACGCGGAGCCCGCGTTCGACATGGCGTCCCCCGCGCCGGCGGACGGCAGGCGGGGCGCAGGTGAGGGCGGCACCGGCCTCTCGCCGGAGCAGAAGGCGGCACCGGAGCGCAAGCCCGTGCAGCCCGTGCCCTCCGCCGAGCCCGTGAACTCGGTTTCCCCGCAGCGCCAACTGATCCGCACCGCCCGGTTGGAGCTGAGGGCCGCCGATGTCGCGGAGGCGGTCGGCCGCGGCAAGGAGGCGGCGACCAGGGCGGGTGGGTTCGCGGGCGCAGAGGAGGCCAGGGAGAGCCGCGCGACGCTGACCCTGCGCGTTCCCTCGGACAAGCTCGACGGGGTGCTCGACGAGCTCGGCCGCCTCGGGGAGGTCTCCCTCCGGGACGTGCGCTCCACCGACGTCACCGACCAGCTCGTGGACACGCAGAGCCGGATCGCCTCGCAGCGCGCCAGCGTGGACCGCGTCCGCGCCCTGCTGGAGCGCGCCAACACCGTCGGCGAGGTCGTGCAGGTGGAGGGCGAGCTGACCCGCCGCCAGGCCGATCTCGAAGCGCTGCAACGGCGTCTGGAGTCGATGAGCAACCAGGTCGCGATGTCCACGGTGACGCTCACCGTGACCAAGACGTCCGCGCCGTCAGCCGCCGCTGCGGACTCGGGATTCCTGGCCGGTCTGGAAAGTGGCTGGAAAGCGTTGCTGGCCTTCGGTTCCGGGCTGTTGACCGCGATCGGGGCAGTGCTGCCGTTCGCCGTCGTGATCGCGGTTCCCGTTGTGGCGCTGGTGATCTGGCTGCGCCGTCGCAGGGCCGTCGCCGCACCGGTCCCGGCAGCTGCCGCCGCCTCGGCTGAGGAGTAGGGACGGTGGAGCGGCTCGGGAGAGAGGGGGAGTCGCGAGCTCGAGCCGCTCCACGTGTGTCCCCGGCCGGATCGCAGGTGGGGGGCACCTGGAACGTCCGGGCGGGCCGCGGTTCGACGGGGGATGCGAACCGCGCGGCGCCCCACCGGATCGGGGAATGCGTGGGAGCCGACCGGCGAGGGCCCTGCCAACTTGTCAGAAGCCGACAGCCGATCACAACCCTGCTTCGTTACTCCATTCGAGTGTTATTAGGTGTGCGAAGTAACGGAGAGATATCGGGTTCCTGCAGGTGGCGGATGCCTTGACCTTGGCTTGTGAGGCCGGTCACGATGAGGCGCCGCCACCTGGGCAACCACCCGACGGAGGGACGTTCATGATCTTTCGGAGCCCGTTCCCCGATGTTGAGATCCCCGATGTGGGGCTGCCGGAGCTGCTGTTCGGCGACATCTCCGGCCGCGCGGCCAACCCCGCGCTCGTGGACGGCTCCTCCGGCCGCACGCTGAGCTACGGCGAACTCGCCGCGATGGTCGACAAGGTCGCGGCGGCGCTGGCCGCCCGTGGCGTCGCGAAGGGTGACGTGGTGGGGATCTTCAGCCCCAACACGCCCTTCTACGCCGTGGCCTTCCACGGCATCCTGCGCGCGGGCGCGGCGGCGACGACGGTCAACTCCCTCTACACCGCCGACGAGCTGGCCTCGCAGCTGCGCGACTCCGGGGCGACGAGGCTGTTCACCATCTCCGCCTTCCTCGACCGCGCGGAGGCGGCGGCCAAGGCCGAGGGCGTGCGGGTCTCCGAGATCGTCGTGATGGACGGGGCCGAGGGGCACCCGAGCCTGGCCGACCTGCTCGCCACGGATGCGGCGCCACCCGATGTGGTGATCAACGCCGAGACCGACCTGGCGGTGCTGCCGTACTCCTCCGGCACGACCGGGCGAGCCAAGGGCGTGATGCTCACGCACCGCAACCTGGTCGCGAACATCCTCCAGGTGCAGCAGCTGATCGACGTCGGCGAGCACACCAGAGTCCTCGCGATGCTGCCGTTCTTCCACATCTACGGCATGCAGGTGACCATGAACGCCGCGCTGTACGCGGGCGCGGCGGTGGTGACCATGCCCAAGTTCGAGCTGCCGGAGTTCCTGCGGGTCGTCTCCGAGCACCGCACCGACCGGGTCTACATCGCCCCGCCGGTCGCGGTCGCGCTGGCCAAGCACCCGATCGTCGACTCCTACGACCTCTCCCCGATGAAGGTGCTCTTCTCCGGGGCCGCGCCGCTGGACGAGGAGCTGGCGGCGGCGGTGCGCGCGCGGCTGGGCTGCACGATCCGCCAGGGCTACGGCATGACCGAGATGAGCCCGGTCAGCCACATGATCCCGGACGACCGCGATGACATCTCCATCGGCACGGTCGGCGTGATCATCCCGAACATGGAGTGCAAGCTCGTCGACCCCGGCACCGGCGAGGAGGTCGGCGAGGGCGTGCCAGGTGAGCTGTGGTGCAAGGGTCCCAACGTGATGGCGGGCTACCTGAACAACCGGGACGCCACCGACGCGACGCTGGACACCGATGGCTTCCTGCACACCGGCGACGTGGCGGTCATCGACGCCGATGGCGTCGTCTCGATCGTCGACAGGGTCAAGGAGCTGATCAAGTACAAGGGCTACCAGGTGCCGCCCGCCGAGCTGGAGGCGCTGCTGCTGACCCATCCGCTCATCGCGGACGCGGCCGTGATCGGCGTGCGCGACTCCGAGGGCGAGGAGGTGCCCAAGGCCTTCGTCGTGCGCCAGCAGGCCGCCGAGCTGGACGCCGCGGCGGTGATGGCCTTCGTGGCGGAGAAGGTCGCGCCGTACAAGAAGGTCCGCGTGGTGGAGTTCCTGGACGCGATCCCCAAGTCGGCCAGCGGCAAGATCCTCCGCAAGGACCTGCGCGCCCGCGAGAACTGACGTGAACCCCGTTTCGTGCTCGTAGTGGGCGAAAAACGACTCGCGAAACCCCGCTATGAGCACGAAACGGGGGGATCAGGAGCTGAACTTCACGCTCATGAGGCCGCTCGCGTTCGACTGGTGATGTTCGTTCTCCTTGGTACCGCGGGAAAACGTGTCACTCCCGGCCCACCGCGGGTGGCTGGTTCCCACGAGGTTCGAAAGCTTTCCGCGTTCGCCGTTGGCGGTTGTCCGGCTACCTGGAGTTCGATCGGGGCGGGGGGTTCGGGTTAGGTTCTCGTGCCATGTGCACGCCTGCGCCCGAGCGCCCGCACCGAGGTGGGCGGCCGCGAAACGCGGCCATCGACACCCAGGTCCTCGAGGCCGCGGTGGACCTCGTTGTCAGCAAGGGCATGGCCGGGTTCTCCATCGAGCGGCTCGCCGCGCACACCGGCATCGCCAAGACCACGATCTACCGGCGGTGGAAGTCCGGCGACGAGGTGCTGCTGGACGCGCTGTCCGCGCTGCACCTGGTGCAGGAGCGGGTGGTGGACGGGCCGCTGGAGCCGATGCTCGTCGAGCGGGTCTGGCAGATGTACCAGGGCCTGACCGGCACCAAGGCGGGCAGGCTGATCGCCGAGCTGATCCCGGACGCGCACCGCCGCCCCGAGCTGTTCGAGGTCTACTGGGAGCGGGTGGTCCGGCCGGGCCGCCTGGCGCTGGTCGAGCGGCTGCGGGCCGCTGTCGCCGACGGCGAGCTGCCCGAGGGGCTCGACCCGGAGTTCCTGGTCGAGATGCTGATCGGCCCGGTGCTCTGCGGCGCGCTGGTCCGGCCCGGCGCGCTGTCCAGGGACCAGGTGGACTTCCACGTGCACACGGTCCTCACCGGACTACATCCGTAACCCGTACGAGTGATCTGGCAGGCTTGACGACATGACAGCGACCCTGGTTCTGCTCCGCCACGGTGAGAGCGTCTGGAACGCCGAGAACCTGTTCACCGGCTGGGTGGACGTGCCGTTGTCGGAGAAGGGGGTGACCGAGGCCAAGCGCGGCGGCGAGCTGCTCCGGGAAGCCGAGCTCCTGCCCGACGTGGTGCACACCTCGCTGCTGCGGCGCGCGATCTCCACCGCCAACCTCGCGCTCGACGGCTGCGACCGGCACTGGGTCGACGTGCGCCGCGACTGGCGGCTGAACGAGCGGCACTACGGCGCGCTCCAGGGCAAGGACAAGAAGCAGACCCTGGAGGCGTACGGCGAGGAGCAGTTCATGCTCTGGCGCCGCTCCTACGACGTCCCGCCGCCGCCGATCGAGCTCGGCAGCACCTACTCGCAGGACGAGGACCCGCGCTACGCGGGTCTCGGCTCCGACCTGCCGCGCACCGAGTGCCTCAAGGACGTCGTCGCGCGCCTGCTGCCGTACTGGGAGAAGGCCGTCGTGCCCGACCTGCGCGCGGGCAGGACCGTGCTCGTCGCCGCGCACGGCAACTCGCTGCGGGCGCTGGTCAAGCACCTCGACGGCGTCTCCGACGAGGCGATCTCGAAGCTGAACATCCCGACCGGCATCCCGCTGCGCTACGACCTCGACGAGGACTTCAAGCCCACCAACCCCGGGGGCACCTACCTCGACCCCGAGGCCGCGGCCGGCGCCATTCAGGCCGTCGCGAACCAGGGTCGATGACCATTCGGTAAACGGTTCGGAACCCGTTGCTGAACAACACCTCGAACAGGTGTAGCGGGCATCACGTCTAGCCATCTGGGAGTAGTCCGGGAGGGCGTCCAGGTGCTTACGATGCGCCCGTGACCGCTTCGGGCTACATCGCCCTGCTGATCGGTGTGTTGCTGGTCGGCGCGGTAGTCGGCTTTCTCCTCGGGCGCGCCACCGACCGGCGCGCCCGAAGGAGGCCAGCCGAGCTCACCGTCGCCGATCTCGTCCAACGCGTCGTGCACTCCTCACACAATGGAGTGGCGGTTATCAACCGCTTCGGCGCAGTGGTCGTGCACAACCCGCGCTCGGTCGAGCTCGGGTTCGTCCGCGACAACCGTCCCGATCTCCGCGCGGAGAAGGCCGCGGAGCGCGCCATCGCCACCGGCGAGCCGGTCGAGGTCGACCTGGCCCCGCTCGACAACCGCACGGGCCGCCAGCCGGAGGCGGTGCTGGCCGAGGTCCGGCCGCTGGGTGACGGCTTCGCCGTCGTCGACGCCGCAGACCAGTCCGAGGCCGTCCGCCTGGAGGCCACCCGCCGCGACTTCGTCGCCAACGTCAGCCACGAGCTCAAGACGCCGGTCGGCGCGTTGGCGCTGCTGGCGGAGGCCGTGCTGGACGCCGTGGACGACCCGGTGGAGGTCCGCAGGTTCAGCGGCAAGATCCTGCGCGAGGCCACCCGGCTCGGCACCCTGGTCACCGAGCTGATCGAGCTGTCCCGGCTCACCGGGGCCGAGGCGCTGCCGGAGCTGGCCGTGCTGGAGGTCGACGACGTCGTCTCCGAGGCGCTCGGCCGCTCCCGGCTGGCCGCCGAGTCCGCCCACATCGAGATCGCCGTTGACGCGCCGAGCGGGCTGCTCGTCGACGGCGACCGCACGCTGCTGGTCACCGCGTTGACCAACCTCATCGACAACGCGATCTCCTACTCGGGCCCGGACAGCCCGGTCTCGATCAGCCGCCGGTTCGCCGACGGCGTCGTGGAGATCGCCGTCACCGACCGGGGCATCGGCATCGCCGCGGAACACCAGCAGCGCGTCTTCGAGCGCTTCTACCGGGCCGACCCGGCCCGCTCCAGGGCCACCGGTGGCACCGGCCTCGGGCTGGCCATCGTCAAGCACGTCGCCGCCAACCACGGTGGCGAGGTGCGGCTGTGGAGCAAACCGGGAACCGGCTCCACGTTCACTCTCCGCATCCCGGCACACCGGGTCCCGGAGAGCGCACCGGCCGTCGCTCCGGCGGCCTCGGACGATTCGTCACCAGTTGCAGTCGTCGAACACGGAGGAGTCTCGTGACCAGGGTGCTCATCGTCGAGGACGAGGAGTCCTTCGCCGACCCGCTCGCCTTCCTGCTGCGCAAGGAGGGCTTCGCCACCGCGGTGGCCGCGACCGGGCAGGAGGCGCTCGACGAGTTCGACCGCAACGGCGCGGACATCGTGCTGCTCGACCTGATGCTGCCCGGGATGAGCGGCACCGACGTCTGCCGCGCGCTCCGGCTGCGCTCCTCGGTGCCCGTGATCATGGTCACGGCGCGGGACAGCGAGATCGACAAGGTGGTCGGCCTGGAGCTCGGCGCCGACGACTACGTCACGAAGCCGTACTCCGCCCGCGAGCTGATCGCCCGCATCCGGGCCGTGCTGCGCAGGGGCGCCGACAACGGGCCGGACTCCGACCTGGCGCCGCAGGCGCTGGAGGCGGGTGTGGTCCGGATGGACGTGGAGCGCCACGTGGTGACCGTCTCCGGCAGGGAGATCAGCCTGCCGCTGAAGGAGTTCGACCTGCTGGAGTACCTGCTGCGCAACGTCGGCAGGGTGCTCACCAGGGGCCAGCTGATCGACCGGGTGTGGGGCGCGGACTACGTCGGCGACACCAAGACGCTCGACGTGCACGTGAAGCGGCTGCGTTCCAAGATCGAACCGGACCCGTCCGTGCCGCGGTACCTGGTCACGGTCCGTGGACTGGGCTACAAGTTCGAGTCGTAGGCTGTTGATCACGCGTCCGGGGCCGCGCGCCCCGGACGCCGCTCGCCTGCCCCCGATCGGCCCGAACGCCACCGCGGCGCGGACCGGCGGGTAACCTGATCGCCGTGCGCCTAGGGGTGCTTGACGTCGGATCGAACACCGTTCACCTGTTGGTGGTGGACGCGCATCGTGGTGCCCACCCGACGCCGATGAGGTCGGAGAAGACCGTTCTCCGGCTCGCCGAGCAGATCACCGAGGGTGACCGGCTCAGCGACTCCGGCGCCGAGCGGCTGGTGGACGCGGTCGCCGCGGCCAAGGAGTCGGCCATCGGGTTCGGCTGCGCCGAGCTGATGGCCTTCGCGACCTCCGCCGTGCGCGAGGCGAGCAACGCCGCGCAGGTGCTGGCGACGGTGCGCGAGCGCACCGGGGTGGACCTGAAGGTGCTCTCCGGCGAGGACGAGGCCCGCTACACCTTCCTCGCGGTGCGCCGCTGGTACGGCTGGTCGGCGGGCAACACGCTGGTGCTCGACATCGGCGGCGGCTCGCTGGAGATCGCCGTCGGCATCGACGAGGACCCCGACCTCGCCCTCTCCCTCCCGTTCGGCGCGGGCAGGCTGACCAGGACCCGGTTCGCCGCCGACCCGCCGACCCGGCGCGAGGTCCGGGAGCTGCGGGAACGGCTGGACGCCGAGCTCGTCCCGGTGGCGCGGCGGCTGCGCAAGATCGGCACGCCGGACCACGCCGTCGCCACCTCGAAGACCTTCCGCACCCTGGCCCGGCTCACCGGCGCGGCCCCGTCCTCGGCGGGCCCGAGGACGCGCAGGACGCTGACGGACGCCGGGCTGCGTCAGTTGATCGCTTTCATTTCCCGCATGTCGGCGGCCGACCTGGCCGAGCTGGAGGGCGTCAGCCCCAGCCGGGCCCACCAGTTGGTCGCGGGTGCGCTAGTGGCGGAGGCCGCAATGCGAGCGTTGTCGCTACCCGAGTTGGAGATCTGTCCGTGGGCGTTACGCGAGGGCGTCATCCTGAGGCGGCTGGACCAGACGGAAGAGACAGTCCAGACTGCTCCGGCAGTCGAATGCCCGAATGATCAGTTTTCGGGTCGGCAGGATCACAGTTCTGGACGGACAGGCCAGTACGGGGCACGGTGGACTCAATGAGCAAGGACAGCGAGTCGGAGCGCGACGACGGTCAGAAGACCGTTGCGGAGCTGCTCGCCCAGTACGGGGCTGACGGCCCGCCGACGGCGCGCCGCCGTCGCAGGCGTGACGACGACGAGATCAACCAGACCGCGCCGCAGACGATCATCAACCGGATCCTCACGGACTCCGGTCAGATGCGCGCGATCAGGGACGAGGGCCAGGACGGCGGCCAGCCGCCGCACCAGGGCCAGCCGCAGCAGCCGCCGAGGCCGCAGGCGGCCCCTGGACAGGGCACCGGCCGGTTCGCCGCGCCCCCGCCCCCGCCCGCGCCGCAGCGCTTCGAGCCCAGCCCGCAGGCGGGCGGTCCGCCGCACACCTCGGGCCGGTTCGCCGCGCCGCCGCAGGGCACCGGTGCCCACCCGGCGCCGCCCGGCACGGGCGCGCACCCGGTCCCGCCGCAGACCGGCCAGCACCCGGCGCCGCCGGTCACCGGCGCGCACCTTGTCCCGCAGCCGGACGCCGACGTGACCGCGCAGTACCCGGCGATCACCGGGGACTACCCGCCGCCGGGCACCTCGACCAGCCAGCGGCTGCCGCTGCCGAACCAGGCGCAGCAGACCTCGCAGGCGCTGCCGGTCCCGCCGCCCGCCGCCGCTGGCGAGCCGGTGACCGAGCAGTTCCCGCGGATCACCGACGACGCCGCGGCCACCCAGGTCGGCGCGACCCCGCCGCTGACCAGCCAGGCGCCCGCCGGGCTCGACGGGGACCACGACTGGTTCGGCAGCACCGGCCAGCAGCCGTACGCGGCGTTGCGCGGTGGCCGTCCCGCCGAGAACGACTACCCGACCAGCCAGGGCGCGGCCGTCGTCGACGACGAGGACGAGGACGAGCGCGACGAGGAGCTGGACGACGAGCGCGCGGTCGACGAGGACGCCGACGACGCCGAGCGGGCCGAGTCCGACTCCGAGGCCGATGCCGACGAGGACTACGACTACGAGGACGAGGACGAGCCCTCACCCGTCAAGGAATGGCTGGTGATGCTGGCGCAGCTCGGCGGTGGTCTGGTCGGTGGCGCCGGGCTGTGGCTCGGGTTCCAGTACCTCTGGAGCTGGATGGCCCCGGTCGCGCTGTTCCTCGCGCTCGCCGTGATCGGCGGAATGGTCTGGCTGGTCCGCAAGATCCGCAAGGCCGACGACCTGCAAACGATCGTGCTCACCGTGCTGGTGGGCCTGGTGGTCACCATCTCACCGGCGGCGCTGCTGCTGGTGAACCGTTGATCCCGGTCGGACTGTCCACGGCCGCGGTCTGGCCACAGCCGGCGGCCGCCGCGTTCGAGCTGGCCAAGGAGCTCGGCTACGACGGCGTCGAGGTGATGGTCTGGGCCGACCCGGTCAGCCAGGACGTCGCCGCGCTGCGCAGGCTCTCGGACATGCACGGTGTGCCGGTCCTCGCGGTGCACGCGCCCTGTCTGCTGATCACCCAGCGGATCTGGTCGCCCGACCCGGAGGTGCGGCTGCGCCGTGCGGTCGCGGCGGCCGCCGCGCTGGACGCGCCGACGACGGTGGTGCACCCGCCGTTCCGGTGGCAGCGCAAGTACGCAGACGCCTTCCCGGAGCTCGTCGCCGAGCTGGAGCGGGTCACCGAGGTGGCGGTCGCGGTGGAGAACATGTTCCCGCTGCGACCGCTCGGCCGTAAGCGGCAGCTGAGCCTGTCCGGCTACCGGCCGTCCTACGACCCCACCGACATCGGCTACGCGAACTACACGCTCGACCTCTCGCACACGGCGGCGGCGCACGTCGACGCGCTGGAGCTGGCGAAGCGGATGGGGCCGGGGCTCCGGCACATCCACCTCGCCGACGGCACGGGAGCGCCCACCGACGAGCACCTCGTTCCGGGGCGCGGAAACCAGCCGTGCGCGCAGCTGTGCGAGGAGCTGGCGCGCGGCGGTTTCGAGGGCCAGGTCGTGGTGGAGGTCAGCACCCGCAAGGCGGGCAGCCGCGAGCAGCGCGCCGCCGACCTCGCCGAGGCGCTGTTGTTCGCGCGGCTGCACCTCGCGCAGGAACCACCGAGGCTCGGTTCCGCGTGATCGATCTTCTCGTTGACGGGAAGTAGCGACCGCGACCGTTTTGATCTTGTCGCTGACGTACAGTTCCGCCCGTGAATCCGTTGCGCTCGTTGATCCTCGCGGCCGCAGGCAACGACGCGGTCCGGCGACTGGTGTCGACCGCGCCGGTCAGCCGCGACGTGGTGCGCCGGTTCGTGGCGGGGGAGAACACCGAGGACGCCGTCGCGGTCGCGGCGGCGCTCGCGGGGGACGGACTGGCGGTGACGCTGGACTACCTGGGCGAGCACACCACGGACCGCGAGCTGGCGGACCGCACCGTGCTGGCGTACCTGGAGCTGCTGGACCGCCTGCACGAGGCGGGCCTCGCGGCGTCGGCGGAGGTGAGCGTCAAGCTCTCCGCGGTCGGCCAGGCCTTCGACCAAGGGCTGGCGCTGGCCAACGCCTCGCGGATCTGCGCGGCGGCCGAGCAGTGCGGCACCACGGTGACGCTGGACATGGAGGACCACACCACCACCGACTCCACCCTGGGCGTGCTCGCCGAGCTGCGCAGGACCTGGCCCTCGGTGGGCGCGGTCCTCCAGGCGTACCTGCGCAGGACCCTCGGCGACTGCCGGGACCTGGCTGGCACGCGGGTGCGGCTGTGCAAGGGCGCCTACGCGGAGCCGGAGTCCGTCGCCCACACCGAGGCGGACGAGGTGGACCTGAACTACGTGCGGTGCGCGAACGTCCTGCTGGCCGGTGACGGCTACCCGATGTTCGCCACGCACGACCCCCGGCTGGTGGCGATCATCGGCGAGCGGGCGAAGTGGTATGACCGCAAACCCGGGAGCTACGAGTACCAGATGCTCTACGGGGTGCGACCCGACGAACAACGGCGCTTGGCCGAGACAGGCGAGACGATGCGGGTTTATGTGCCCTACGGCGGGCAGTGGTACGGCTACCTGATGCGGCGGCTGGCCGAGCGCCCCGCCAACACCACCTTCTTCCTGCGCTCGCTGGTCGGTACCTCATGAGGATGCGGACGGACCCGGTGCGGGTGACCCCCTTCGCGATCGCCACCACGGTGCGGCCGATGGGCGACGGCAGCTTCACCGGTGAGCTCGCCGCGGACTGGACGATCGGCGGCAAGCCGCACGGCGGCTACCTGCTGGCGCTGGTGACCAGGACGGCGCTGGCCGTGGTGGACCCGGGCGGCGTGAACGGCCTTGACCCGCTCAGCGTCAGCGCGGACTTCCTGCACACCCCCGAGCTCGGGCCGGTGCTCGTGCGCACCTCGGTCGCCAAGGCCGGGCGCACGGTCACGGTGGTGCAGGCGGAGCTCTTGCAGCGCGGCCGGACCTGCGTGCACGCGATGATCACCGTGGGCAGGCTGCCCGATGCCGCTCCCGCGTGGTCCGACCTGCCGGAGCTGCCCGCCGAGCCGCCGGCGCGGGCGATCGACGTCGGCGCCACCGACGCGGCGAAGAGCTTCCGCATGGCCAAGGCCTGCCAGGTCATGCTCGACCCGGAGGGCGCGGGCTTCCTGACCGGCAACACCGGCGACCCGCTGCGGCTGCGCCTGTGGGTGCGCCCGCGCGACTCCCAGCCGGACCCGCTGTTCGCCCTGGTCGCCGGGGACATCTCGATGCCGGTGACGTTCAACCTCGGCAGGCTCAGCTGGTCCCCGACGGTGCAGCTGACCGCCCTGCTGCGGTCCCGCCCGGCGCCGGGCTGGCTGCGATTGCAGGTGGACTCGCGCGCGGTGCTCGGCCAGTGGTTCGACGAGGACGCCACGGTGATCGACTCGGCGGGGAAGCTGGTCTGCCAGGCCCGCCAACTCGCTCTGACCAGCGCGGGCTGACCGAGGGCCGGTCCCAGAAGCCCGTGTTCGCGGTAGCTCGGCTCTCATCGGACGAGGCCTCGCGGACAGGCCCTAGGCTGGTCAGCCATGACGACCATCGCCGTGCTGGGCGCGGGAAAGATCGGCGAGGCGCTGCTGTCCGGGCTCCTCGCCTCCGGCCACCGCTGCGACGAGCTGATGTTCACCGAGCGCCATCCGGAGCGCTCCGCCGAGCTGACCCGCCGCTACGGCGTGCGCGCGGTGGAGGTCGCCGAGGCGGCCAAGCTCGCCGACGCGCTCGTGGTGGCGGTCAAGCCGCAGGACATCGAGCCGCTGCTGGACGAGCTCTCCGGCCCGCTGTCCTCGGACAAGCTCGTGGTCTCGCTCTGCGCGGGGCTGCCGACCTCGCTGTTCGAGAGCAGGCTGCCCGAGGGCACGCCGGTGGTCCGGGTCATGCCGAACACCCCGATGGTCGTCGGCGAGGCGATGAGCGCGATCTCCGCGGGCAGGCACGCCTCCAAGGAGCACATGGCGCTCGCGGAGGGCATGCTCGGCGCGGTCGGCAAGGTCGTCCGGGTGCCGGAGGCGCAGCAGGACGCGGTCACCGCGCTCTCCGGTTCCGGCCCCGCGTACTTCTTCTACCTGGTCGAGGCGATGATCGACGCGGGCATCCTGCTCGGCCTGCCCAGGGCCGTCGCGGCCGAGCTGATCATCCAGTCGGCCATCGGGTCGGCGACGATGCTGCGCGACACCGGCGAGCACCCCGTTGCCCTGCGCGAGGCCGTGACCTCGCCAGCGGGCACCACCATCATGGCCATCCGCGAACTGGAGAAGCACGGGGTGCGGGCCGCGCTGCTCGCCGCGATCGAGGCGGCGCGGGACCGCTCCGTCGAGCTCGGCAAGACCCACGAGGGAAAGTCGCACTAGTCGCTTCAGCCGCTCCTGCCCGGTTACCCTCGAAGGACGCGCGTGCGTGTGTGGATCCGCCGGAGGGGAAGCCGGCGGCGCGCCACGTGCCGATGAAGGACGCGGTGACACATGCCGACTGGCAAGGAGAAGAAGCACGACAGACTCGCTCAGGTCCAGTTTCTGACGGTCGCCGAGGTGGCCGACATCATGCGTGTCTCGAAGATGACCGTGTACCGCCTGGTCCATTCGGGTGAGCTGCCCGCGGTGCGGGTGGGTCGTTCGTTCCGGGTCCCGGAGAACGAGGTGCACGCCTACTTGGAGAACGCGTACTACTCGGCTGGATAGCTGGCGAGAGGGCCAACCGAGCGCCCAGGTACTCTGGCAAGCCGCTGCGTGCCCGAGGCCGCCGGCAGGTGTGCGTGGGCGTGCGAGAAGCTCGGAATACGCAAACGTCAACAGCGAAGGAACCCGCATGGGCTCGGTCATCAAGAAGCGTCGCAAGCGCATGTCGAAGAAGAAGCACCGCAAGCTGCTTCGCAAGACTCGCCACGCGCGTCGCAAGCAGGGCAAGTAAGCAGGACCGCCCCTGCGGTTAGCCTCGTGACGCCCGCGCCCGGACCGCTCCGGCGCGGGCGTTCGCTTGTCCCGAACCCGGTGAGCAGAAGCACAGAGTGACCGGAAACGCACTCGTCCGGACCGGTGACACGCGAAACGAACTGCTAACGAGCTGGCGAGCTCCTGCGAAGCTCCCGACGGGTAACATCCCATCCTTCATCGCCAGTGCCCAGGGAGTCGCATGGCGCCCAACGTCGTTCTCGTCACCGGGGTCAGCCGTTTTCTCGGCGGCCACCTCGCCGCGCGGCTGGCCGCGAACCCGGACATCGAACGCGTGCTCGGGGTGGACACCGTGCCCCCGCCGCGCGACCTCCTCCGCCGCATGGGGCGGGCCGAGTTCGTCCGCGCCGACATCCGCAACCCGCTGATCGCGAAGGTCATCGCCACCGCCAAGGTGGACACCGTCGTGCACGCCTCGCTCTCGGCCAACCCGGGCGCGACCGGCCGCACGGCGATGAAGGAAATGAACGTCATCGGCACCATGCAGCTGCTGGCCGCGTGCCAGAAGTCCGACCTGGTGCGCAAGTTCGTCTTCAAGTCCACCACCGCCGTCTACGGCTCCAGCCCGCGCGACCCCGCGGTGTTCACCGAGTCGATGGGCCCCAAGGACCTGCCCTCCTCCGGCTACGCCAAGGACGCCGTCGAGGTCGAGGGCTACCTGCGCGGGTTCGGCAGGCGGCGGCCGGACGTGACCATCTCGACGTTGCGGTTCACCAACTTCATCGGCCCCCGCATCGACACGGTGCTCACCCGGTACTTCGCGCTGCCGGTGGTGCCGACGGTGCTCGGCTACGACGCGCGGGTGCAGCTGCTGCACTCCGAGGACGCGCTCGCGATCCTCGAACGCGCGACGCTGCACGACCTGCCCGGTGTGTTCAACGCCGGGGCGGACGGGCTGCTGCTGCTCTCCCAGGCCATCCGGCGCGCTGGACGGGTACCACTGGCGGTGCCCAGCTTCGCGGTGCAGCCCTTCGCGCAGGTGGTGCGCGGAGCGCGGCTGGTCGACTTCTCACCGGAGCAGATGCGGTTCCTGAACTTCGGCAGGGTGGTCGACACCTCGAAGCTGCGCGAGGAGTTCGGCTTCAGTCCCAGGTGGACCACCCAGCAGGCGTTCGACGACTACGTGCGCGGCCGCGGTCTGCGGCCGGTGCTCGACCCGGAGCTCGTCAACGATGCCGAGCGGGGCATCCGTGGAGTGCTGGCCCGGTTGGGCCGATGACCAGTGAGGGGGTGACGACGATGGCAGAGGCACGAGTGATCCCGATCCGCTCGGTGGCGCGCAAACAAGAGGGAGCTTCGCCGGTGCGACCGGTCCCACCGGTCGAGGAGGCACCGCCTCCGCGGCCGGAGCCGGAGCGCGAGGAGTCCGCGTGGGAGCGCGGGCTGAGCGACGCGCTCGCCTTCGTGCGCAAGCGCATCACCGGTGACTACGAGGTCGACGAGTTCGGCTTCGACCGGGACCTGACCGACAACGTGCTGTTCCCGCCGTTGCGGCCGCTGTACGAGAAGTGGTTCCGGGTCGAGACGATCGGCCTGCACAACGTGCCGTCCGAGGGCGGCGCGCTGCTGGTCGCCAACCACTCCGGCACGCTGATGCCGATGGACGCGGTGATGACGGGCCTCGCGGTCCGCGACCACCACCCGGCCGAACGGCACCTGCGGATGCTCGCCGCCGACCTGGTGTTCAAGTTCCCGGTGCTCGGCGCGCTCGCGCGCAAGGCGGGTCACACGCTCGCGTGCAGCCCGGACGCGGAGCGCCTGCTGCGCAACGGTGAGCTGGTCGGTGTCTGGCCGGAGGGCTTCAAGGGCATCGGCAAACCGTTCCGCGACCGCTACAAGCTCCAGCGCTTCGGCAGGGGCGGCTTCGTGTCGGCGGCGTTGCGCACCGGTGTGCCGATCATCCCGTGCTCGATCGTGGGCGCCGAGGAGATCTACCCGATGATCGGCGACGTGAAGGCGCTGGCCCGCCTGTTCGGGCTGCCGTACTTCCCGGTGACGCCGTTCTTCCCGCACCTGGGGCCGCTCGGCATGATCCCGCTGCCGTCGAAGTGGTACATCGAGTTCGGTGAGCCGATCCCGACCGCCCAGTACGAGGCGGGCGCGGCGGACGACCCGATGCTGGTGTTCAACCTGACCGACCAGGTCCGCGAGACCATCCAGCAGACGCTCTACCGGCTGCTCACCCAGCGCCGCAACGTCTTCCTCGGGTGAGTCCGTCGGGTTCCGCCGTGCGACCGGGACGGTGCGGTTAGCATCGCGCGGTGAACCAACCGATGCCGCCGCAGGCACCACCGCCGCCGCCCATCCTCGTCAGCACCATGAACGACGTGCCCGGATACCAGGTCGTCCGGGTGTGCGGTGAGGTGTTCGGCTCGACCGTGCGCAGCAGGAACGCCTTCTCCGACATCGGTGCCAGCTTCAAGGGCATGTTCGGCGGAGAGCAGGCGGGGTACACCAAGCTGCTCAACGACTCCCGGTTCGAGGCGGTCAACCGGATGCGCCAGAACGCCGCGGGCATGGGCGCCAACGCCGTGCTCGCGATGCGGTTCGAGAGCGGCGAGATCATGCCGGGCAGCACGGAGATCACCGCCTACGGCACCGCCGTGTTCATCGTCCCGCAGGAGCAGCAGGGCCCGCCGCCCGTGCAGCGCTGACGACTCAGAAGCGGCCCCGGCGGCGGTAGGCCATGCCCGCCGCCAGGGCGCCCGCCAGTGCTCCGGCGCCCAGGACGGAGGGGACGCCGATGCGCGCCGCCTTGCGGCCCGTTCTGAAGTCCCTGATCTCCCAGCCACGGGCCCGCGCCACGTCGCGCAGGCCCTGGTCCGGGTTGACCGCCACCGCCGTGCCCACCACCGAGAGCATCGGGACGTCGTTCACCGAGTCCGAGTAGGCCGTGCACCGCCGCAGGTTCAGGCCCTCCCTGGCGGAGAGCGCGCGGACCGCGTGCGCCTTGCCCGGGCCGTGCAGCAGGTCGCCGACGAGCCGTCCGGTGTAGACCCCGTCGACGCTCTCCGCGACCGTGCCGAGCGCCCCGGTCAGGCCGAGGCGGCGGGCGATGATCCGCGCCAGCTCCACCGGGGTCGCCGTCACCAGCCACACCCGCTGGCCCGCGTCCAGGTGCATCTGCGCCAGCGCACGGGTGCCCGACCAGATCCGGTCGGCCATCAGCTCGTCGTAGATCTCCTCGCCGAGGGTGACCAGCTCGTCGACCTCACGGCCCGCCACGAAGGACAGCGCCTGCTCGCGGCTGCTGCGGATGCCCTCGGCGTCCTCCTTGCCGCCGACCCGGAACTTCAGCTGCTGCCAGGCGAACCCGGCCAGGTCGGAGGTGGTGAAGTACTTCCTGGTCGCCAGCCCCCTGGCGAAGTGGAAGATCGACGCGCCCATCATCATCGTGTTGTCCACGTCGAAGAAGGCGGCCGCGGTCAGGTCCGGGGGAACGACGAGCGAAGCCTCCAGCTCCGCTGCGGCCGCCGCGGCCTCGGCGGAGGCCTCTCCCGCCAGGATCGCCCGGTCCTCCCGGTCCGAGTGGCCAACACCCCTGCGCCACAGTGGCACCTCAGCGCCTCCCGGTCCTCGTTCGTCGCGGCTGGCGGCACAGCGCCCGAGGGGCCGGCCGATGACCCGCACCAGGGTAGCGAGCGACCCGAGTGCCGGACGTCAGGACTGATCGAATCACCAGGTGTCGGCGCCCACTGTCCCCTCGTGGCGGGCGGCGTTCAGCTCGGCGAGCACCCTCGCCAGGATCCGGTCCTTCGTCTCCTGGTCAGGGGCGTCACGGGGTGCGGCGCGGCGCAGCAGCGCCACCACCTCGGCCTCGCGTTCGGAATCCACCGCCGTCGTCCTCCCAGACTGGACAAACGACGTGATACCGGATCGGTTACGCGACGATCAAGCCTTCGTGCCGGGCGGCTACTGCAGGCCCCGCGGGATCAGCTGGGCGAGCTTG
Organism: Allokutzneria oryzae; assembly: GCF_042429765.1. Taxonomy (NCBI): domain Bacteria; kingdom Bacillati; phylum Actinomycetota; class Actinomycetes; order Pseudonocardiales; family Pseudonocardiaceae; genus Allokutzneria; species Allokutzneria oryzae. The sequence continues at coordinate 179,568 of NZ_JBHLZU010000011.1, forward strand.
CGCACCGCGCGGTGCTGGAGCGCCTTGACCGCGCCCTCGTTGCGCCCCATCGCCTCAGCGGTCTCGGCCACCGACAGGCCGTGCAGGAACCGCAGGACGATGCATTCGCGCTGGTCGGTGTTGAGCTGCTGCACGCAGCGCAGCACCTCGGCGTTGGTGGCGTCGCGGACGACCGACTGCTCGGGGCCCGCGTGCTCCTCGCGGGTCTCGCCGAGCTCCGCCGTGGGCACCTCGAAGCGGTACCTGCTGGACTTCACGTGGTCGAGGACCAGGTTGCGGGCGATGGTGACGAACCAGGCGCCCACGTCGCGGCCCTGGTAGCTGACGGTGCCGATGCGCCGCAGCGCGCGCAGGAACGTCTCGCTGGTCATGTCCTCGGCCAGCGCGCGGTCGCCGAGCCGGAACAGGACGTAGCGGTAGACCACGTCGACGTAGCGGTCGTAGAGCTCGCCGAAGGCCGCCGTGTCGCCGTCCTGGGCCGACTCGACGAGCTGCCAGGCGTCGGTCACGGAAAGCTCCTCCGGTGGCGCGTCCGGCACCGGCCGCAGGGCCGTTCTCCTCGTCGAGGCAAGCCCCGAGCAGGGCTCGCCCAGTGGTTGGGGCATCCGCCGCTCCCTTGCTCCGCTGCGTGAGGACGGCCACGCCGCCCGGGGCGGTCGCCGAAGCATACGTCTTACTACTCGTCGGTAGGTAGTGCTGCGTCTCACTGGAAGTGAGACGCCCCCCGGTCGGATGCGTGACGTAGCACACCCGTGACAGACTTCGCGTCCCGGGTAATCCGCCTTCGGAGCCCGGAGCTCGTCCAGTAGGAGGTCGCGCATGCCCACCGTCGTCAACGTCGCCGATCTGGTGCGCGCGGCCGCCCAGCGGGGCGCGGCCCACCCCGCGCTGGTCGACGCGGCTGACGGGCGCACGCTCACCTGGTCCGAGCTCGACTCGGCGGTCAGCTCCGAGGCGGCGCGGCTGCGCGCCGACGGTGCCCGGCCGGGCGACCGGGTCGCGGTGAAGCTGCCGACGGGCCTGCCGTTCTGCGTCGCCGTGCTCGGCGCGCTGCGCGCGGGCTGTGCGGTCGTCCCGCTCGGCCCCGGTGTCTCCCAGCGCGAGCAGGAGCGGGTGCTCGCCGACAGCGGCGCGCGCATCTTGATCGACTCCGAGGACGTTCCGTCGCTGGACACCTCCTTCGAGCCCGGCGACTCGGTGAACGGCGGCGAGGACCTCGCCGTGCTGGCCTACACCTCCGGCACCTCCGGAACCCCGCGCGGGGTGATGCTGTCCCACCGCGCGTTGCTGGCCAACACCGAGCAGTGCTCCGCGCTGCGCCCGTCGCCGGTGACCGCCGCCGACCGGGTGCTGCTGGCGCTGCCGCTGTTCCACGCCTACGGCCTCGGTCCCGGCCTGTTCCAGGTCTGCGCCAGCGGGGGCACCGGCGTGCTGCTCGCGCGCTTCGACGCCGAGGCCGCGCTGGACGCGATCGAGAACCACCGGGTGACCACGCTCGTCGGGGTCCCGCCGATGTACACCGTGCTGCTGCGCCAGCCCGCCGAGGTGCTGCGCGAGCGGCTGGCCACGGTCCGCGTGTTCACCTCCGGCGCCGCGCCGCTGGACTTCGAGGTCCTGCGCGCGATGCGCGAGGTGACCGGCCTCGACGTCTACGAGGGCTACGGCCTGACCGAGACCGGACCGGTGCTGACCACGACCCTGGGCACCGGGCGGATCAAGCCCGGGTCGGTCGGCCAGGCGCTGCCCGGCGTCGAGGTGCGGCTGGTCGACTCCGACGGGATCGCGCTGCCGGACGGCGCCGAGATGGGCGAGGACGCCGAGAGCACCGGGCTGGTGGCCGCTCGCGGTGCGAACCTGCTCACCGGCTACTGGCCGGACGGCTCGGACGGGCCCGACGCCGACGGGTGGTTCCGCACCGGAGACGTCGGCTACTTCGACTCCGACGGCGACCTGCACCTGGTGGACCGGGCGGGCGACCTGATCATCGTCAACGGCTTCAACGTCTACCCGCACGAGATCGAGTCCGTGCTCGCCGAGCTGCCCGGCGTGCGCGAGGCCGCCGCGGTCGGCGTGCCGGACGAGAGCACCGGCGAGGCGGTCAAGGTCGTGATCATCCGTGCCGACGGCAGCGACCTGGACGCCGCGAAGGTCCTCGCGCACTGCGCGGAGCGCCTTGCCAAGTTCAAGGTGCCGACCGCCGTCGAGTTCGTGGACGCGCTCCCGCACACCGCCACCGGCAAACTCGCCCGCCGCCAACTCCGCACCTGACCCCCGCTCTACCGCCATTCGCGGGCTTATGGACGTTTCTCGCGCTCCGCGGACGTCCATAAGCCCGCGAATGGCATCCGGGAACAGTTGGACTTCCGAGTATCGGTGGCCCCACAATCGGGCGGTCGAGTTCTCGATGACCGCGTGGAGGACCTGCCGCGATGAGCGCGCCCGTGATCGAACGCCAGCTGCCCACCGAAGAAGCAGCCGAGCTGCTCGTGCTCACCAGGGAGATCGCCCAGCGCGAGCTCGCCCCGAAGGCGGCCGAGGCCGAGGCGGCCGGTGAGTTCCCGCGCGAGGCCTTCCGCACCCTCGGCCGGGCCGGGCTGCTCGGCCTGCCGTACCCGGAGCGCTACGACGGCGGTGGTCAGCCCTACGAGGTGTACCTCCAGGTCGTCGAGGAGCTCTCCCGCGCGTGGCTGGCGGTCGGCCTCGGTGTCAGCGTGCACACGCTGTCCTGCCACGCCCTCGCCGGTTTCGGCACCGAGGAGCAGCGCGAGCGCTGGCTGCCCACGATGCTCGGCGGCGAGAAGCTGGGCGCCTACTGCCTCTCCGAGCCGCACAGCGGCTCCGACGCCGCCGCGCTGCGCACCAGCGCGAAGGCCGACCAGAACGGCAACTACTCGGTGCAGGGCACCAAGGCGTGGATCACGCACGCGGGCGCGGCCGACTTCTACACGCTGCTCGCGCGGACCGGCGACGACGGTCCGAAAGGGATCACCGCGTTCCTGGTGGACGCGGACACCCCCGGCATCTCCGTGGCGCGGCCCGAACGCAAGATGGGCATGAGGTCCTCGCTCACCGCGCAGGTGGTCTTCGAGGGTGCGGAGCTGCCGGGCGACCGCAGGCTGGGCGCGGAGGGCCAGGGCCTGAAGATCGCGCTGGATGCGCTGGACGCGGGCAGGCTCGGTATCTCGGCGTGCGCGGTCGGGGTGGCGCAGGCGGCCCTGGACGTCGCGGTCTCCTACGCGCGGGAGCGGACCGCGTTCGGCAAGGCGATCGGGGAGTTCCAGGGCGTGTCGTTCATGCTCGCCGACGCCGCGGCCGGTATCGAGGCCGCCCGGCAGCTCTACCTCTCCGCCGCCCGCCGCAAGGACGCCGGTCAGCCGTTCTCCACGCAGGCCGCGATGGCGAAGCTGATCTCCACCGACATGTGCATGAAGGTCACCACCGACATGGTCCAGGTGCTCGGCGGCGCCGGGTACGTCGAGGACTACCCGGTGGAGCGCTACATGCGCGAGGCCAAGGTGCTGCAGATCGTCGAGGGCACCAACCAGATCCAGCGGATGGTGATCGGGCGCTCCCTGCTCAGGGGATGATGGGCCGCATGTCTCACGAGGTGACGCTGATGAGCCGGGCCGACTGCCACCTGTGCGAGGTCGCCAAGGGGGAGCTGGCCCGGATCTGCGGCGAGCTCGGGGTGCGGTGGTCGGAGGTCGACGTGGACACCGACCGGGAGCTGCGCGCGGAGTACGGCGACCGGGTCCCGGTGATCCTGGTCGACGGCGTCGAGCACGGCTACTGGAAGGTGGAGGAGGCCCGGCTGCGGGCCGCGCTGGGCTGAGTGCCCCCCGGCGGAGAATCCCGGTTTTCCGCGAAATACCTGTTCGGGTGATTGCCCGACTGCGCTGGTCCGAATGCCCATCGGCGCGGAGAGTGGTCCGCGACCTGCGTTTGACCGGGTATTGTGCGGCTGGTTACGTCGCTTGCCCACGACTTTGTGCCTGCGTTCACAAGCGGCTACCGTGTGGATGTCGCCGATGCGGCTCGGAGCGGAAGATCCCACCTTCGCCGACGTCAGCTGCCGGGCGACCCATTCTCAGAGTCGGTGAGGGAGAGCAGCGTGGCGGCGCAGCGGGACCAGGGGCACGAGGTCGCGACCGGCACGCCCAGCGCACGCCGCGCCAACGGAGAGCAGGCCGCCGCCATCGCCGATGTCCCCGCCGCCAGGGAACGGGCCAGGGCGATCCCCGAGGCCGCCGTCGCCCGTCTCGCCGTCTACCTGCGGGTTCTCTCCGGCATGGCCGAGGAGGGCGTCAGCACGATCTCCAGCGAGGAGCTGGCGGCCGCGGCCGGGGTCAACTCGGCGAAGCTGCGCAAGGACCTCTCCTACATCGGCTCCTACGGCACCCGCGGCGTCGGCTACGACGTGGACGTGCTGGTCAGTGAGATCGAGCGCATTCTCGGCCTCACCCGCAAGCACAGCGTCGCCGTTGTCGGTATCGGAAACCTCGGTCACGCGCTGGCGAACTACGGCGGATTCCCGAGCAGGGGCTTCCCGGTCGCCGCGCTTTTCGACGTCGATTCCGACCTGATGGGCGTTCCCGTCGGCGGTATTCCGGTCGAGCACATCGACGACATCGAACAGGTCTGCCGCGACCGCGAGGTCACCATCGGCGTGATCGCCACGCCCCCCTCGGTGGCCCAGGACGTCTGTGATCGTTTGGTCTCCGGCGGCGTGCAATGCATCCTGAACTTCGCACCGGTCGTTCTCGGGGTCCCCGACCACGTCGAGGTGCGCAAGGTCGACCTGGCGGTGGAGATGCAGATCCTCTCCTTCCACGTCGCCCGCCGCGCCGACGAGGCGCAGGCCGAGGCGAACGTGGACGGCACCCAACTCAACGTGGACGGGGTGGTGATGGGTCAATGACCCTGCTCGCCGTTGGTCTGTCCCACCGCACCGCGCCCGTCCGCGTCCTGGAGCGCGCCGCCGTCACCGGCGACGAGGCCGGGAAGCTGCTGGACGAGCTGCTGCGCTGCCCCAACGTCTCCGAGGCCGTGCTGGTCTCCACCTGCAACCGCGTCGAGGTCTACGCGGTCGTCGAGGCCTTCCACGGCGGTCTCGCCGACGTCTCCGGCGTGCTGGCCAGGCAGGCGGGCACCGACGTCGGCCAGCTGTCCTCGCACCTGTACGTGCACTACGCCGCGCGCGCCGTCGAGCACCTGTTCCGGGTCGCCGCCGGGCTGGACTCCATGGTGGTCGGCGAGGCCCAGATCCTCGGCCAGCTGCGCTCCGCCTACGGCCAGGCCGACGCGGCGGGGACCGTCGGCAAGGTGCTGCACGAGCTCGTCCAGCAGGCCCTGCGGGTCGGCAAGCGCGTGCACAGCGAGACCGGCATCGACCACGCGGGCGCCTCGCTGGTCACCGAGGCCCTTGCCGACGCGGCCGAGGTGCTCGGCACGCTCTCCGGCCGCCGCGCGCTGATCGTCGGCTCCGGCGCGATGGGCGGCCTCGCCGCCGCGCACCTGCGCCGCGCCGGCGTCGCGGAGATCGTCGTCGCCAACCGCACCCCGGCCAACGGGCAGCGGCTCGCGGGCACCATCGCCGCCGAGGGCGTCGCGTCGCGGGCGACCGGCCTCGCCGACCTGGCCGTGGAGCTGGCCGAGGCCGACGTGGTCTTCGCGTGCACCGGCGCCACCGAGGTGGTCATCGACGCGGGCATGCTGGCGGGCGCCAGGCGCGACATCGTGCTCTGCGACCTCGGCCTGCCCCGCGACATCGACCCGGCCGCCGCCGAGGTCCCCGGCGTGCGCGTGGTGGACCTGGAGAGCCTGCAGCTCAGGCTCAGCGACGCCGAGGCTGGCACCGACACCCGCATCGCCACCGAGCTGGTCGCCGAGGAGGTGCGCGGCTACCTCGCCGCGCAGCGCTCCGCAGCGGTGACCCCGACGGTGACCGCGCTGCGCCGCAGGGCCGCCGAGGTGGTCGACGCCGAGCTGCTGCGGCTGTCCTCGCGGCTGCCCGACCTGTCCTCCGACGTGCGCGACGAGCTGTCGCAGACCGTGCGCCGCGTGGTGGACAAGCTGCTGCACACCCCGACCGTGCGGGTGAAGCAGCTCGCCTCCGCGCCGGGCGGCTCGGACTACGCGGACGCGCTGCGCGAGCTGTTCGCGCTCGACCCGCAGGTGCCCGTCGCGGTCGGCGCCCCCTCGGAGCAGGCGGCCGCCGACCTCTCCTCCTTTGCCCACAGTGCCCAATTCGGACAGTCCGAACAGGACGGTGATATCCGGTGAAGCCGAGACTGCGGATCGGGACGCGCGGTAGCGCGCTCGCTCTGGCGCAGACCGGCCTGATCGCCTCCGCGCTGGAGCGCGCCGGCGCCGAGATCGAGATCGTGACCGTGAGCACCCCGGGAGACCGGTCGAGCGCTCCGATCGCGGAGATCGGGGTCGGGGTGTTCACCTCGGCGCTGCGCGACGCGCTGGCGGCGAACGAGATCGACGTGGCTGTGCACTCCTACAAGGACCTGCCGACCGCGCCGGACCCCCGGCTCGTGCTGGCGGCGGTGCCCTCCCGCGAGGACCCGCGGGACGCGCTGTGCGCCAGGGACGACCTGACCCTCGGCGAGCTCCCTCCTGGCTCGACCGTGGGCACCGGATCGCCGCGGCGCGCGGCCCAGCTGGAGGCACTCGGCCTCGGGCTGACCGTGCTGCCGTTGCGGGGCAACGTGGACACCCGGCTCGGCAAGGTCACCTCCGGTGAGCTGGACGCCGTCGTGCTCGCCCGTGCCGGGCTGGCCCGCCTCGGCCGGCTCGACGCGATCACCGAGACGCTGGACCCGTTGCAGATGCTGCCCGCGCCCGCACAGGGCGCGCTGGCGGTGGAGTGCCGGATCGACGACGTCGATGTGGAACACCTGATTCGGTCCACATTGGACGATGAGGCCAGCCGTGCCGCGGTTACCGCGGAGCGCGCGCTGCTCGCCAGGTTGGAGGCGGGTTGCAGCGCTCCTGTCGGCGCGCTGGCCGATGTGGTGGAGGACCTCGACGACGAGGGGCGCACCGTGCTGCGCCTGTCGTTGCGGGGAGTCGCGGGAACCCAGCACAACGGGTTGCTGCGCGCGTCCGCCATCGGAAACACGACAGCTGCTGAGCAGCTCGGCCGCGCGGTGGCCGAGGAACTGCTCGACCTCGGGGCCGCGGTGCTCAGCGGCCCCGGGGAGTGAATGGGAATGGGGATTGCCTGATGACCCGCGCTCGCAAGACCCCAGGACGGGTTGCCTTCGTCGGTTCCGGACCTGGTGATCTCGGTCTGCTGACCGTCCGGGCCCAGGAGTTGCTGACCAGGGCCGAACTCGTGGTCACCGACCCCGACGTGCCCTCGGACGTCGCCGCCCTGGTGCCCGAGACAGCCGAGGTGCGGCCCGCGGTCGGCGACCCCGCCGACGTGGCCAAGGACCTGGTGACCGAGGCGAAGAACGGTCGCTCGGTCGTCCGGCTGGTCGCCGGCGACCCGCTGACCGCCGACGCGGTGGTCGAGGAGGCCTCCGCCGTCGCCAAGTCCACCGTCGCCTTCGACGTGGTGCCCGGTGTCGCCGCGGGGACCGCGGTGCCCGCCTACGCCGGCGTCGCGCTCGGCGCGGTGCACACCGAGGCCGACGTGCGCGGCAGCGTGGACTGGGCCGCCCTGGCCAGCTCGCCGGGCACCCTGGTGCTGCACGCCGCGGCCAGCCACCTCGCCGAGACGGCGTCCTCGCTGGTGGAGCAGGGCCTCGCGCCGCAGACCCCGGTCGCGGTGACCACCGAGGGCACCTCCTGCGCCCAGAAGACCATCGACACCGCGCTGGCCTCGCTGGCCAACGACGCCGGTGACCTGAACGGCCCGCTGGTGGTGACCGTCGGCGGCGCCGTCGCGAACCGCTCCAAGCTGTCCTGGTGGGAGTCGCGGGCGCTCTACGGCTGGCGGGTCCTGGTGCCGCGCACCAAGGAGCAGGCGGGCGCGATGAGCGAGCGCCTGCGGTCGCACGGCGCCATCCCGGTCGAGGTGCCGACGATCTCGGTGGAGCCGCCGCGCAGCCCCGCGCAGATGGAGCGCGCGGTCAAGGGCCTGGTCGACGGCCGCTACCAGTGGGTGGTGTTCACCTCGACCAACGCGGTGCGCGCGGTGTGGGAGAAGTTCGCCGAGTTCGGCCTGGACGCCCGCGCCTTCTCCGGCGTGAAGATCGCCTGCATCGGCGAGGCCACCGCGGCCAAGGTCCGCTCCTTCGGCATCATCCCCGAGCTGGTGCCCTCCGGTGAGCAGTCCAGCGAGGGCCTGCTCGCGGAGTTCCCGCCGCACGACGACATCCTGGACCCGGTGGACCGGGTGCTGCTGCCGCGGGCGGACATCGCCACCGAGACGCTGGCGGCAGGGATGCGCGACCGCGGCTGGGAGATCGACGACGTCACCGCGTACCGCACCGTGCGCGCGGCCCCGCCGCCCGCGGAGACCCGTGAGATGATCAAGACCGGTGGCTTCGACGCGGTGTGCTTCACCTCGTCCTCCACCGTCCGCAACCTGGTGGGCATCGCGGGCAAGCCGCACGCCCGCACCCTGGTGGCGTGCATCGGCCCGCAGACGGCCGAGACCGCCAAGGAGTTCGGCCTGCGCGTTGACGTGCAGCCGGAGCTCGCCCAGGTGCCCGCGCTGGTGGACGCGCTCGCCGAGCACGCCAACCGGCTGCGCGCCGAGGGGGCGCTGCCTCCTCCGCGCAAGACCAAGCGCGCCCGCCGCTGACCGGTTCTTCCGTAGTGCCATCGCGGCCCCAGGCGCCTCTGCGCCTGGGGCCGTTTCGGCTTTCCTGAGAAAGGGAGTACACCCCGTGTTCCCGACACATCGCCCGCGCAGGCTGCGCCGCACCCCGGCCCTGCGCAGGCTGGTCGCCGAGACGACCGTCGAGCCTCGTCAGCTCGTGCTGCCGATGTTCGTCAAGGAGGGCGCCCGCGAGCCGGTCGCCATCCGCTCGATGCCCGGAGTCTTCCAGCACACCCGTGACTCGCTGCGCAAGGCAGCGGCCGAGGCGGTCGATGCGGGGGTCGGCGGGCTGATGCTCTTCGGCGTCCCCGAGCGCCGCGACGCAACGGGCTCCGGCGGGATCGACCCCGACGGCATCCTCAACGTGGCGCTGCGCGACGTCCGCGCCGAGGTCGGCGACGCCACCGTGATCATGTCCGACTGCTGCCTCGACGAGTTCACCGACCACGGCCACTGCGGGGTGCTCGCCCCGGACGGCACCGTGGACAACGACGCCACCCTGAGCGTCTACGGCGAGATGGCCGTCGCCCAGGCCGAGTCCGGCGCCCACCTCATCGGTCCCAGCGGCATGATGGACGGCCAGGTCGGCATCATCCGCGAGTCGCTGGACCGCGCCGGGCTGCTGGACACCGGCATCCTGGCCTACGCCGCCAAGTACTCCTCGGCGTTCTACGGACCGTTCCGCGAGGCCGTCGAGTCGCAGCTCAAGGGTGACCGCAAGACCTACCAGCAGGACGGCGCGAACATCCGCGAAGCGCTGCGCGAGGTGCAGCTGGACCTCGCCGAGGGCGCGGACATGGTGATGGTCAAGCCCGCGCTGGCCTACCTCGACGTCGTGCGCGCGGTCGCCGAGATCTCCGACGTCCCCGTCGCGGCCTACCAGATCTCCGGTGAGTACGCGATGGTCGAGGCGGCCGTGGCCAACGGCTGGCTGGAGCGCAGGCCCACCGTGCTGGAGACGCTGACCTCGATCCGCCGGGCCGGCGCGGACATCATCCTGACCTACTGGGCAGTGGAAGCGGCGCAGTGGCTGAGCCAGGGCTGACCCCGGCGCCGTCCGTCCCGCAGCCACCCCAGCCGCTGCACCTGGCCAGGGTGCTCTGGATCGCCAGCACCGTGGTGAGCATGGCGCGCTCGATGACCAAGCTCGCCGACCGCGAAGCGATCATGAACCAGCTGCAGGTCATGCGGCCGGAGCTGACCTTCGACCAGGTGGACTCCGCCGCGTCCGCCTCGGTGTTCCTCGGGCTGGCCATGTCGCTGGGCTTCGTGGTGATCTACGCGTGGCTCTCCGGCCGGATGCTCGCCGGGTTCCCGTGGGCGCGGATGGTGCTGGTGACCTTCGGCCTGATCAGCGTGGTCATGGGCGTGATCGGCCTTGCCGGTCTCGCCGGTGGCGTCGCCGCGACGGCAGGGCTCCAGGTGACGGCGCTGGACGTGGTCTTCGGCCTGGTCATCCTGGCTGTCGACACCACGGCGCTGCTCCTGATGTTCCGCAGGGAGTCCCTCGACTACTTCGCGAGGATGGCGCCGTTGCGCGCTCCGCACCGCCCTCCGCGCTGAGCTACCCGGTCGGGGGACTTGGGTAACGAGGGCTTCGACGGGTCGGATGTCGGGAGTGTGAGCAGCGCTTCCGACTCCGGCCTGCCGCGCGCTCCGGAGATCGACGACCACCGCCCAGCGCCGAGGCCGCCGCGCGAGGTGGTGATCTCGTTCTGGGCGTGGATCGCGACGGCGGTGCTGGAGGTCGCGCTCATCCCGCTGGTGATCTCCGACCGGAGCCTGCTCGCCGACGAGGCGCTCAGCGAGGAGCGGGCCAGCGCTGTGCTGCGCGGCGAGACCCTGGAGCTCGACAGCGGGTTGCTGCGGATCGGCGCGGGGATCGCCATCGGGCTGGTCTGCGTCGCCGTGCTCGCGCTCGCCGCCGCCTACGTGTGGTTCGCGGTGCGGATGCGGGCCGGGCGGAGGTGGGCGCGCGGGGTGCTGGTCGTGCTGACCCTGGTCTCCGCCGTGTCCTCGTTCTGGGCCGACACCGACTGGTACGGCATGAGCATGGTCGCGCTGTCGGTCTTCGCGGCCTTGTTGATGACCATGCCGACCGCGAACGGCTACTTCGCGGAGTGCCGGCTTCGTGGACAGGCTTGATCGGGCGGCTCTACGGTTCACGGATGACCACTCAGCACGAGAACGCCGCTCCGCGTCCGAGGACGGTCGAGGTCGCGTTCTGGCTCAGTGTCGTCAGCGCGCTCAGCGCTTTCGTGTCGCTGGCCTACTTCATCTCGCTGCGCCAGGACATGCTCGACAGCCTCACCGCCGCCGTGCAGCAGCTGGACGCCGTCCCACCGGAGCGCAAGCAGGACTTCGTCGAGAACGCGGTGAACCTCTCGATCACGCTGGCGGTCATCGTCGTCGGTGCTGTCGGAGTCCTGTTGCTGGTGTTCGCGTTCATGATGCGGCGCGGGAGGAACTGGGCCCGGATCGTGCTCACGATCGTGGCCGTGCTCGGTCTCGGCGGGATGACCACCAACGTCAACGGCGTGGTCCTCAGCTCACCCGGCCCGCTCGCGTTGATCACGTTCTTCGTGAACGTCGCGGTGATCGTGCTGCTGTACGTTCCGCCGTCCAACCGCTACTTCGCGGAGCACCGGCTCCGTGGACAGGCTTGATCGGGCGCCTCTACCGTGCACGCGTGACCACGCCCCAGCCGCGCCCGAAGACCGTGGAGGTCGCGTTCTGGCTCAGCGCCGGCATCGCGGTCGTCGCGTTCGTGGTGTTCGGGGTCGTCTTCTCGGCGCTGCACATCGTCAGCTCCCTGATCGGCGCGAGCGACGAGGTGGAGACCGTTCCGCCCGGCGGGCGGCGGGAGTTCATCGAGGACGTGATGGGTGGCTCGATCCTGTTGTCCCTCGTCGTCTCGGTGGTCGTCGGCGGCTTGGTGCTGACGACCGTGGCCATGATGCGGAGCGGGCGGAACTGGGCCCGCGTCGCGGTCACGGTCCTGATCGTCGCCGGTCTCGGCTGGCTGGCCACCAGCGGCCACGGCGTCGACCTCCGCTCGCCGAGCGCTTTCGCGCTGGTGACGGCCCTCGCCAACGTCGTTGTGGTCGTGCTGTTGTACGTGCCCCAGTCCAACCGCTACTTCGCGAGGCCCAAAGCATGAGCAATGACCCCACCGCATCGGTGAAGTCCGTGCGCACCGCCGTCGCGGTGTGGCTGGCGCTGGCCACCTTCTGCACGCTCGACGTGCTGATGACGTGGTTCGAGCACGCCGCGCTGCGCAGGTCGCTCGTCGACTCCGGCATCGCCACCCCGGACAACGTCGATGTGCTGCTGAACAACGTGCTGTGGCAGAAGACCGTGTTCCAGCTGGCGTTCGCGGTCGTCTACATCGTGCTGGCGCTGCTGCTGCGCAGGGGACACGCGTGGACCCGGATCGCGTTGATCGCGGTCTCGGTGTTCCAGGTGTTCCTGTTGCTCTCGGGTGGGTCGCTCAACCCCGTGGTGATCCTGATCCTCGCGCTGGCCACCGGCGCGTTGATGCTGACCTGGCGACAGTCCACAACGGACTGGCTGGCCGCCGTCCGCGCCGAGCGGTGATGCGCCCGGGCTTCGACGAGCCCGCGCCCGTGCTCTACACCGAGCGCGGGGCGAGTTGGTGGCCGGTGCTGTGGGGCCCCGCGTTCTGTCTCGTCGGCGCTGTCGTTGAGCTGGTCGCTCCTGGCGGGATGGGCCTCGCCACCTGGGGGCTGGTCGCGATCGCGTTCGCCGTCGCCGCGGCGGTGTGGGTCCGGGCCCGGCGGACCATCGGGCTGGTGTCGCTGACGCCGTTCGTGCTGCGGCAGGGCCGGGAGGACCTGCCGGTCGAGCGGATCGAGGCGGTCACCGACGTCGGCGCGCAGGTCGGGGCGCGGGTGCTCGGCGGGGGGTGGAGCGTGCCGAAGGGCACGACCGCGCTTCCGGTCCGGCTCGACGACGGCACGGTCGTGCTGGCGTGGGCGCGCGACGCGCAGGCCCTGCGGGACGCCCTGATCCGGTTGCTCGACCGTCCCGCGTGAGAAGCTAGGCGACATGGTCGAGCCCCGCCTGCACCAGCCCAAGCGCTGGTGGATCGTTGCCGTGGAGGTCGTGCTCGCGGTCGTGTTCGTCCTCATCGCCGTGTGGGCGTGGCGGCGCGGCATCGTGCCGATGGAGTACCCCAGGCAGGGCGGCGCGCCGTTCCAGCTGGAGCGCCACGAGGGGCAGTGGTGGCTGCTGTCGGTCGCGCTGTGCGTCGCGGCCGGGCTCGCGCTGATCGACGCGGTGCGCCAGACGATGCTCGCCAAGCGCGGGAAGTTCGAGCCGGAGCCAGAGGACCTCGTGCTCGGCCGCATCGCCTGACCCACCTGCCCCGGCGTCGGTGACACCCGCGTGGGGCATGTCACGGGGGCTCGTGCCGGAGCCCGCCGTGCCGGTTGCCACACTGGTGGGGTGACCGCGACGCCAGCGAACAACTCCGGTTCCGAGACTTCCGCCGCCTTGTTCAAGCGCGCGTCCGCCGCGACGCCGGGCGGGGTGAACTCGCCGGTCCGCGCCTTCCACTCGGTCGGCGGCACGCCGAGGTTCATGGTTCGCGGCGAGGGCCCGCACCTGTTCGACGCGGACGGCAACCGCTACGTGGACCTGGTCGCCTCGTGGGGCCCGATGATCCTGGGCCACGCCCACCCCGCCGTGGTGGAGGCCGTCCAGCGGGCCGCCTCCTCCGGACTGTCCTTCGGCACCCCGACCGAGGGTGAGATCGAGCTCGCCGAGGAGCTGATCGCCAGGGTCGGGCCGGTCGAGCGGGTCCGGCTGGTCAACTCAGGCACCGAGGCGACGATGAGCGCCATCCGCCTCGCGCGGGGCTTCACCGGCCGCCGCAAGGTGGTCAAGTTCGCCGGGTGCTACCACGGCCACGTCGACGCGCTGCTCGCCCAGGCCGGTTCCGGCGTGGCCACACTCGGCCTGCCGACCACCCCCGGAGTCACCGGTGCGCAGGCCGAGGACACCCTCGTGCTGGCCTACAACGACCTCGACGCGGTCCGCGCGGCCTTCGCCGAGCACGGCTCCGACATCGCCTGTGTGATCACCGAGGCCGCCGCGGGCAACATGGGCGCCGTCGCGCCGGAGCCGGGCTTCAACGCCGGGCTGCGCGAGCTCTGCCACGCCAACGGCGCCCTGCTGATCATGGACGAGGTGATGACCGGCTTCCGCGTCTCCCCGGCGGGCTGGTTCGGCGTCGACGGTGTCGCCGGTGACCTCTACACCTTCGGCAAGGTCATGTCCGGCGGCCTGCCCGCCGCCGCGTTCGGCGGTCGCGCCGACGTGATGGCCAAGCTCGCCCCTGCCGGTCCCGTCTACCAGGCGGGCACGCTCTCCGGTAACCCCGTCGCGGTCGCCTCCGGCCTGGCCACGCTGCGCGCCGCCGACGCCGAGGTCTACCGCGCGCTCGACACCAACGCCCGCAAGCTCGGTCTGCTGTTCACCGACGCGCTCACCGCCGAGGGCGTCGCGCACCGCGTGCAGTACGCGGGAAACCTGGTCAGCGTCTTCTTCACCGAGGAGCCGGTGCGCGACTACGAGGCCGCGAAGGCCGCCGAGACCTGGCGCTTCCCCGCGTTCTTCCACGCGCTGCTCGAACGCGGTGTCTACGCGCCGCCGAGCGCCTTCGAGGCGTGGTTCGTCTCCGCCGCGCTGGACGACGACGCGTTCAACGTGATCACCGAGGCCCTGCCGCACGCGGCGGCAGCGGCGGCAGCCGCGCGCAAGCCCGAGGAGGACAAGGCGTGACCAAGACCGTCGTCCACGTCATGCGGCACGGCGAGGTCTACAACCCGCAGGGCATCCTCTACGGCCGCCTCCCGGGTTTCCGCCTCTCCGGCGCGGGACAGCAGCAGGCCAAGCTCGTCGCGGAGTTCCTCGCCGACCACGACATCGTGCACGTGGTCGCCTCGCCGCTGGAGCGCGCGCAGCAGACCGCCCGCCCGCTGGTCGAGTCGCACCAGCTGGAGCTGGCCATCGACGACCGGCTGATCGAGTCGGAGAACAAGTTCGAGGGCCTGCGGGTGGCGGTCGGCGACGGCGCGCTGCGCTCGCCCGCGCACTGGCCGAAGCTGTACAACCCGTTCCGGCCGTCCTGGGGCGAGCCGTACTTCAAGATCGCGCACCGGATGCTCGGCGCCGTGCAGCGGGCGCGGGCCATCGCCACCGGCCACGAGGCCGTCGTGGTCTCCCACCAGCTGCCGATCTGGACGCTGCGCCGGTTCCTGGAGGGCAGACGGCTCTGGCACGACCCCCGGCGGCGGCAGTGCTCGCTGGCGTCGTTGACCTCGCTGGTGTTCGAGGATGAGCAGTTGGTGCGCATCCGCTACGCCGAGCCGGTCGGCAAGACCGATCCGAGGGTGACCGGGGCATGAGGCTGCGAGCGGCGCTGGTCGCGATCGGGATGCTCGTGCTCGCGGGCTGCGGCAGCGGCAGCGCCGCGCCGGACGAGTTCACCTTCGTCGCCCCCGGCGGCCAGCTGAAGATCTTCTACGACGGCGAGCAGCGCAAACGGCTGCCGGCGCTGGAGGGCGAGAGCCTGCTCGAGGAGGGCAAGACGATCAAGGTCTCGGACTACCGGGACAAGGTCGTCGTGCTCAACCTCTGGGGCGCGTGGTGCGTCGCATGCCGGACCGAGGCCGACGACCTGGAACGGGTGCACCAGCAGACCAAGGACTCCGGTGTGCAGTTCCTCGGGATCGACCTGCGGGACCCCTCGCGCACCGCACCGGCCGACTTCGTGCGGGACCGGGGCATCACCTACCCGTCGATCTACGACCCGGCCGGGCGGTCACTGCTCGCGCTGCGGAACTACCCGCGCAACGTCGTCCCGTCGACGATCGTGCTCGACCGGCAGCACCGGGTGGCCGCGGTGCTGCTGACCGACCTGCTCGACACCGACCTGCTGCCCGTCGTGCAACGGATCGCCGCCGAGCCGAGGTGAGCACGGCACCCCGTTAGCTGGGCATAAGCCCACCGGCTCCGCCCAGGTGGGCCGCGACACAGTTTTTCCTGGTAGGACCACCCGCCGGAGGTGTCTTCGGGTGGAGTACCTACTCTGAACTGTCGTGAGCCCCACCGAGATCGCGCAGTCCGGCCCCTTGCTGCTGGCCGTCGCGGTCGCACTGCTCGCGGGCGCGGTCTCCTTCGCCTCGCCGTGCTGCATCCCGCTCGTTCCCGGCTACCTCGCCTACCTGGCCGGGCTCACCGGCGCGGAGGCCCCACCGGTGACCGCCGACGAGGCGGAGCGGCGCGCGGCCAACCGCGCGGGCCGGTGGCGGGTCGTGCTGGCCGCGCTGCTGTTCGTCGGGGGCTTCACCGTCGTCTTCGGGCTGGCCACGATCGCGGTGCTCGGACTCTCCGACGCGATGTACGGCAGCGCCGACGTCCTCCAGCGCGTCGGCGGCGTCATCACCATCGCGATGGGGCTGGTGTTCCTCGGTTTCATCCCCGCGCTCCAGCGCGACGTGCGCATCCACCGCCAGCCCGCCAAGCGCGGTCTGTGGGGCGCACCGCTGCTCGGCGCGGTCTTCGGGCTCGGGTGGGCTCCGTGCCTCAGCCCGACCCTGATCGGCGTGATGGCCGTGGCGACGGGCACCTCCGTCGGTCCGACCACGCTGCGCGGCGTGGTGCTCGTGCTGGCCTACTGCCTCGGCCTCGGGCTGCCGTTCGTCCTGCTGGCGCTCGGCGCGCGGTGGGCGCTGCGGAGCGCGGGCTGGCTGCGCAGGCACACCAGGGGCGTCCAGCTCACCGGCGGCGTGCTGCTCGTCGTTGTCGGTCTGATGCTCGTGACGGGAACCTGGGCCTATCTCGTGCAGTGGCTGCAGATCACACTGATCAGCACGACGGAGCTGCCGATCTGATGACCACCGACCAGAAGGCGCCACCGATGAAGCAGGGGCCAGTCGCCGCGGGAATCGCGTTCCTCCGCAACACCTGGCGCGGCCTGACAAGCATGCGCACCGCGCTGATCCTGCTGTTCCTGCTGGCGTTGGCCGCGCTGCCGGGGGCGTTGCTGCCGCAGCGGCTCACCGCGGGCGACAAGGTCGGGAAGTTCTTCGACGACAACCCCAACCTGGCGCCGGTGCTGAACCGGCTCGGGCTGTTCGACGTGTTCGGCAGCGTCTGGTTCTCCGCGATCTACGTGCTGCTGTTCATCTCGCTGGTCGGCTGCCTGGTGCCGCGAACCGTCGAGTACGCCAGGCAGATGCGGGCCAAGCCCGTGCTGACCCCGCGCAACCTGGCGCGCATGCCGCACCACGCGAAGTCCACTGTGGACACATCGGCTGAGGACGTCGTCGCCGCGGCGCGCACCCGCCTGCGCGGCTGGCGCACCGAGGTCCGGGTCGAGGACGACGGCTCGCACACGATCAGCGCGGAGAAGGGCTTCCTGCGCGAGGCGGGCAACCTCGTCTTCCACTTCGCGCTGATGGGCATGCTCGTCGCGATCGCCTTCGGCAAGATGTTCGGCTTCGAGGGCCAGGTGATCATCCGCGCCGGGGACGCGCAGGGCTTCTGCAACTCCGGCATCTACGCCTACGACAGCTTCCGCCCCGGCCTGCGGATCGACGGCACCGAGCTGACGCCGTTCTGCATGAAGGTGGACGACTTCACGGCGACCTTCCTGCACAACGGGCAGGCCGACAGCTTCCGCGCCAACGTGTCCTACCAGGACGTCGACGACCTGGAGACGGGCACGTGGCGGCAGGCCGCGCTTGAGGTCAACAGCCCGCTGCGGCTGACCGGCGGGA
The DNA here is from genome assembly GCF_042429765.1 of Allokutzneria oryzae. Classification (NCBI taxonomy): domain Bacteria; kingdom Bacillati; phylum Actinomycetota; class Actinomycetes; order Pseudonocardiales; family Pseudonocardiaceae; genus Allokutzneria; species Allokutzneria oryzae. The sequence goes on from NZ_JBHLZU010000011.1 coordinate 197,157, forward strand.
CCGTCTACCTGCTCGGCCACGGCTACGCGCCGCGCTTCACGGTGACCTTCCCCGACGGGCAGAAGCGCACCGAGGCGACCCAGTGGCAGACGATGAACACCGTCACGCTGCTCTCCCAGGGGGCGACCAAGTTCGACCCGCCCGGCGTGACCGACCTGGAGAAGCGGCGCACCGGCCAGCTCGCGATCACCGGCCTGTTCGCGCCGACCGCCGCGTTCGAGGGCACCCTGATGAGCTCGGTGTTCCCCGACCTGAAGGACCCCGCCGTCGCCGTCGACGTGATGCGCGGCGACCTCGGCAACGAGTCCGGCAAGGGCCAGTCGATCTTCGAGATCGACAAGTCCATGGTGGACAGCGGAAGGCTGAAGAAGGTCGCAAGGCAGAACATGCGGGTCGGCGAGGAGATCGTCCTCGACGACGGCACCCGGATCCACTTCGACGGCGTCGAGCGGTGGGTCGGCGTGCAGGTCGGCTACGACCCCGGCAGGCTCGGCGTGCTGGTCGCCGGAGTCCTGGTGCTGCTCGGCATCGGGGCCTCGCTCAGCATCAAGCGCCGTCGCGTGTGGCTGCGGGCCACCCCCGCGCCCGATGGCACCGAAAACGCACGTACCGTGGTCGAGGTCGGTGGGCTGGCCCGCACCGACCAGGCCGGTTACGGCGAGGAGTTCACCACGCTCGCCGCGGATCTGCTGCGGCCCGGGAAGGAACGCTGATGGTCAACCCGAACCTCGCCACGTTCAGCGACTGGTCTTTCAACAGCGCGCTGGCCATCTACCTCGTCGTACTCGTCCTGCACGCCGCGGAGTACGGCTTCACCCGCAACCCGGACCGCAAACGCGAGCGCGCGCTCGTCGCGGCCGGTGGCCCCGAGGTCGCGCCGGAGCCGAGCACCACCTCCACGATCTCCGAAGGCCGCACCCTGCCGGAGCGCCTCGGCCGCACCGCGGTGGCGCTGACGGTGCTCGCCGCCGTCCTGCACGCGGCGTCGCTGCTGCTGCGCGGACTGGCGACGCAGCGGGTGCCGTGGGGCAACATGTACGAGTTCGGCTCGGCGATCTGCCTGGTCGCGGTCGTGTCGTGGCTCGTGGTGCTGCGCAAGCACGACGTACGCCACATCGGCGCGTTCGTGATGCTGCCGATGATGCTGCTGCTGTTCGTCGCGGGGAAGCTGCTCTACGTCGAGGCCGCGCCGCTGATGCCCGCGCTGCGCTCGTACTGGATCACCATTCACGTCTCGGCCGCGATCCTCGCCAGCGGCGTCTTCCTCGTCTCCGGTGTCGCGTCGCTGCTCTACCTGGTCCGGTTGCCGCACGAGAACAACCCGGAGCGCTTCGCCACGATGGGCCCGAGGCTGCCGGCGGCGGACGCGCTGGACCGGCTGTCCTACCGGCTGACCGTCTTCGCGTTCCCGATCTTCACGTTCGGGATCATCGCGGGGGCGATCTGGGCCGAGTCGGCGTGGGGCCGCTACTGGGGTTGGGACCCCAAGGAAACCGTCTCCTTCATCGCCTGGGTGATCTACGCCGGGTACCTGCACGCGCGGGCCACCGCGGGCTGGCGCGGTTCACGTTCCGCGTGGGTCAACGTGCTCGGGTTCGTGATGATGGTCTTCAACCTGTTCTTCGTGAACCTGGTGACCACGGGGCTGCACTCCTACGCCGGCGTCTGACCCCGAGTCAACGCCGTCTGCCTCGGACGACTAACGTCGGCGCGGGGTCGGGGAGGTCTCGGCCCGAGCTCTGCGATGCGGCGAGCGCCTGGTCGCGAGAACATCGCCCAGTGATGCTCGGGGAACCCGGGAGCGGGTTGGCCCGTCGCACGCACGACTCACTCGTCGCCCGAGGAGGGACTCCAGCGGTGACCGGACGCCACGAGGACCCCGAGTCTCGCCAGGACGCGCACTGGACGCAGCCCCAGGGCGGCGCCCAGCAGCAGCCCGCGTGGACCCCGCCAGCCGACCCGCCGACCGAGACCGTGCCCACGGCCGCGCAGGCCAGCGACCCGACACCCTCGGGACCGCTGCCGGTGCAGAGCCCGTCCGGCCCGCACCAGGTCGCAGGCAACCATTCCGGGCCGTACCCGGTGCAGGGCAACCAGTCGGGTCCGTACCAGGTCAGCGGCAACCAGTCGGGTCCGTACCCGGTCGCGGGCGGCCCGTCCGGCCCCTACCCGGTGCAGGGCAGCCCGTCCGGGCCGTACCCGCCGCCCCCGGCGGGCTACCCCCAGCAGCAGCCGCCGCCCGGCTACCTCCAGCAGCACGGCTACCCGCAGCAGCCGCCCCCGCCGCCGCAGCAGCACCAGGGCCGCCACCAGGCACAGGACCTGTCCTCGGCGCAGCTGCTCAAGCAGACCAAGAGACCGCCGCAGTCCGGTTGGCGCCGTGCCGTCTACGTGGCGAGCGGTCACCTGGTCAACCTCGGTGAGAGCACCACCGACCTGCACCGCCGCGAGCTCATCGCGCGGATAAACCAGCCGGTCCAGGGTTGTTACAAGATCGCGATGCTCAGCCTCAAGGGCGGCGTCGGCAAGACCACCACCACGGCCAGCCTCGGCTCCACCTTCTCCTCGCTGCGCGGGGACCGGGTGATCGCGGTGGACGCCAACCCCGACCGCGGCACGCTCGCGCAGAAGATCCCGCTGGAGACCACGGCCACCGTGCGGCACCTGCTGCGCGACGCCGGGCGCATCCGCCGCTACAGCGACGTGCGGGCCTACACCTCGCAGGGCCCCAGCCGGCTGGAGGTCCTGGCCAGCGAGCAGGACCCGGCGGTCTCGGAGGCGTTCAGCGAGGACGACTACCGCCGCACGGTCGACCTGCTCGAGCTCTTCTACAACATCGTGCTGACCGACTGCGGCACCGGACTGATGCACTCGGCGATGAAGGGCGTGCTCGACCTCGCCGACTCGCTGGTGATCGTCTCCTCCGGCTCGATCGACGGCGCCCGCAGCGCATCGGCCACGCTGGACTGGCTGGACGCGCACGGCTACCGCGACCTGGTCGCCCGCTCCGTCGCGGTGATCAACTCGGTTCGCCCGCGCTCCGGCAAGGTCGACCTGGACAAGCTCTCCGACCACTTCGCCTCGCGCTGCCGCGCGGTCTGCCGCATCCCGTTCGACCCGCACCTGGAGGAGGGCGCGGAGATCGAGCTGGACCAGCTCGCCCCGGAGACCCGGCTGGCCATGCTGGAGCTCGGCGCCGTCGTCGCCGACGACTTCCCGCACGCGGTGGCCCGCGCCCGCTCCAGCTGACCCGGACAGCGGAAAGGGGCGTCCCCACGTGGGGACGCCCCTTTTCCGTCTGGTCTCAGCCCGCTGCTACTGGCCCTCCTCGGGCTCCCTGCGCTCGCGGCGCTTGCGCTCGTCCAGCCTGCGCAGGAACTCCGGGTCGTCATCCGGCGCGAGAGTAGCGCTGCGCGGCTTACCGGACTGCTGTTCGGGGCCGAAGGCCCGCCACAGCAAGGCGGAGATGGTCACCGCACCGATCGCCGCCAGCATGTACAGGTACAACACCGCTGCCTCCTCCCACGTCCGACACAGCCGAGGTTAGCCCCGCTCCGCCGACGTCGTCCCGGGTCTCTCGCCGACCAACGCAAAAATCCCGGTCCGCTCACCGACCACTGTAGTGATCGGTGAGCGAACCGGGGGTGAAGTCCCTACCCGGTGAACGTCCGCCGCCGCAGGTTCACCGGGTAAAGGAGGGGCGAACCGGGTCCAAAGCCCGCCCCACGAGCGACGTGGCGCGCCACGGGACTCTCGGCCACCGTCCAACGGGTCCCGTCGGTCCCCCTGCCCTCGCAAGGGGCTCACGACCACCGGAACCCGTTGTCGTCCCGAGGCTGCTGCTCGCCGCCGCTCCGACAGTGCCGGCGCCGGGGACCGCGGGCGCCGCGATCGCCGACCGGCACTGCTCCACTTGGCTGCCGGTCATCTCCTTCCGGGTGGAATTCCCGCCACCTGTGAATGACTGAACCCAAATATGACCCGTTGAGCGGAGGGGCGCACATCCCAGCTGCCCATAACATCCGCGTTATGGAGCTTGAGGTGAGGCACCTCAGAGTTCTGCTGACCGTCGCGGACACCGGCAGCGTGTCCAGGGCGGCGGCCACCCTGGGGCTTTCTCAACCGTCGTTGTCCGCCCAACTGCAACGCATCGAGCGCACCATGGGCATTCCGCTGTTCGAGCGGTCGCCCAGCGGGGTCGAGCCCACCGCGTACGGCCGGTACGTGCTGGCCAAGGCGCGGACGGTGCTCGCCGAACTGGACGAGCTGCGGTCCTGGACCGCGCAGTTGGAGGTGTGCGAGCAGCCGATGCTGCTGCGCATCGGGGCCGTGCCCGGACCGATCGCCGCCAAGCTCGCGCTGAGCCTGCGGCGGGCGTTCACCTCGCTGCGCCCGGACACCGAGACCGAGGTCTACAGCCACGCCGAGCAGTCCTCGCTGGCGCTGCTGCGGATGATCGACTCCGACCGGCTGGACGTGGTGGTCGTCGAGCAGTTCGCCGGGCACGAGCTGCCGACGCTGCCGTCCGTGCGGCGGATGGAGCTGGTCGCGGTGGAGCCGGTCTTCGTGGCCCTCGGCGACCAGCACCCGCTGTCGGGTAAAGCCGAGATCGACCTCGCCGACCTCGCCGAGGAGTCGTGGATCATCGATCCGCTGCTCGACTCGGGGGAGTCGGCGCACCTGCGCAGGGCCTGCCAGCGCGCGGGGTTCGAGCCGAGGATCCGGCACCACGCCACCGAGACCACCGCGGCGCGCAGCTTCGTCGCCAGCGGGCAGTGCGTGAGCCTGGCCCAGGCGACCTCGCGGGAGGGGCTGGGGATCGTGGTGCGGCCGCTGGTGGGAGATCCCATCGTGCGGCGGCTGGACGTGGCATGGTCCAGCGAGCGGTTCGCGGAGAACGGCGAACTGGTCCGGCTGGCGGCGGCGGACGCCTACCTGGGGCTCGTCGAGTACAACGACAGCTTCGCCCGCTGGTGGGAGACCCACCCGGAGGCGCACCCGGCCATCGGCTGACCGGCCGGGTGCGTCGCCTCAGGTTCCGGTGTCAGGTGGCTTCCGTGGTGAGCTCGGCCAGCAGCGAGTTCACCTCGGACTCCCGGAAACGTCGGTGTCCGCCCGGCGTCCTGATCGAGCCGATCCGGCCTGCGGTCGCCCACCGGGTGACCGTCTTCGGGTCGACCCGGAACAGCGTCGCCACCTCACCGGGAGTCAGCAGGCGCTCGTTGGACGGACGAACTGCCGCACGCATCGTTGTCACGGTGTCCTCCCCACCTCAGTCGTGATCTCCGAGTTGCACGACGCATCGTGGCACCTGATGCCCCGGGTACTCGAACGTTTGTCCGCAGGTAATGGGTAGGTAAGGGACGAAACGTGCGCTTCGGGCAGGTCTGACCATCCGGACGGCGAGCCTCTACGCTCTTGCGACCATGGACGCTGTCGACCGAAGGATCATCGCGGCGCTGCGCGACAACGGCAGGGCCACCTACGCCGAACTGGGCAGGCAGGTGGGGCTGTCCGCGTCCGCGGTGCACGAGCGCGTTGGCAAGCTGGAGTCCTCCGGCGTGATCACCGGCTACCACGCGATGGTCGACCCGAGCGCCGTCGGCCTCGGCGTGACCGCGCTGGTGGGGATCCAGCCGACGGACACCGGTGACGACGACGAGGTGGCCGCCGCGCTCGCGGAGCTGCCCGAGGTCGAGAGCTGCTACGCCGTCGCGGGCGACGAGGCGTTCGTGGTGAAGGTCCGGGTGGCCACCGTGGACGAGCTGGAGCGCGCACTGGGGCGGCTGCGGCGGATAGACGGGGTGGCCCGCACCAGGACCACGGTCGTGCTCTCCACGCGCTTCGAGGGGCGGCCGAACACCCCCGGCTCGGTGGGTGAACCGCCGGTGACGAGTGCGACGCAGCCCGGCGCGTAACCTGAGGGCGTGTCCGAAACAGAGCAGCAACAGCCCGTCTCCAAGGCCGCGCTGACCCGCGACCTGGTGCTCTACACCGTCGCCCGGTTCGGCACGGTCGCGGTGGTTGCGGCGCTGCTGGCGCTGGCGCACGTCCCGCTGCTGGTGGCGCTGCTCGTCGCGCTCGTCGTGGCGCTGCCCGCGTCCCTGGTGATCTTCAAGGGGCTCCGGGTCCGCGTGGCGACCGGGCTTGCCGAGGTCGGTTCCCGCCGCAGGGCCGAGCGCGAGGCCTTCCGCGCCCAGCTCCGGGGCGAGACCAGCTAGCACTCGCCGACGTAAGGTCCCCGGTATGCATCTGGATCGGTGTTGCGAGAGCACCAGGGACTGGGTCAACGAGGCCGTTCGGATCATCGACGCCGACGCCAACCGCAGCGCCGACACGCACCTGCTGCCGTATCCGTTGCCCGTGGAGTGGGGCATCGACCTCTACCTCAAGGACGAGTCCACCCACCCGACCGGCTCGCTGAAGCACCGGCTCGCGCGGTCGCTCTTCCTTTACGCGATCTGCAACGGCTGGGTCACCGAGGGCACGCCGGTGATCGAGGCGTCCTCCGGCTCCACGGCCGTGTCCGAGGCGTACTTCGCGCGGCTGCTCGGACTGCCGTTCATCGCCGTGATGCCCCGCTCCACCAGCAAGGAGAAGATCGGGCTGATCGAGCGGCAGGGCGGGCGCTGCCACTTCGTCGACCAGGCGGGCGCGCTCTACGAGGAGTCCCACCGGCTGGCCGCCGAGCTCGGCGGGCACTTCATGGACCAGTTCACCCACGCCGAGCGGGCAACGGACTGGCGGGGCAACAACAACATCGCCGAGTCGATCTTCGAGCAGATGGCGCTGGAGCGGTTCCCGGTGCCGGAGTGGGTCGTGGTGGGCGCGGGCACCGGCGGCACCGGCGCGACCATCGGCCGCTTCGTCCGCTACCGCAAGCTGCGCAGCAGGCTCGCCGTGGTCGACCCGGAGTTCTCGGTGTTCTTCGACGCCTGGCGGGACAGCGAGCCCGGCCTCGTCGGCGAGCGCGGCTCGCGGATCGAGGGCATCGGCCGTCCCCGCGTGGAGCCCTCGTTCGTCGGCCAGGTCATCGACCGCATGATCAAGGTCCCGGACGCGGCGTCGATCGCGACGATCCGGCACGCGGAGGACCTGCTCGGCAGGCGCGTCGGCGGGTCGACCGGGACCAACCTGTGGGGCGCGTTCCAGCTCATCGCGCAGATGCGGGCGCACGGTCGGCGCGGCAGCGTGGTGACGCTGCTCTGCGACGGCGGTGAGCGCTACGCCAACACCTACTACGACGACGCCTGGCTGGCCCAGGAGAAGATCGACATCGCCCCGTACACGCAGGTGCTGGAGAAGTTCCACAGCACCGGCGAGTGGGCGGGCTAGCGCGGTTCGCCCGGACAGGCCCGCGCCCTGTCCTCCAGGAAGCGGAACACCCCGTCGCTGACGCCCACCCCTTCACCCTCGAAACCCACCACGCGCCCCCCTCCTTTTCGCGTTTTGTAGCCTTGATGCGAATTGGGAGCGCTCTTTCGCGCAACAAGGTGACAAAACGCGAAAACCTCGACCACGCGAGGCCATGCGAGGCCACGCAGTGCTGCCCCTGGGGCCGGGTTCTAGCCCAGCGCGAGGCCGATGGTGGTGCCGATCGCCCAGACCAGCATCGCCATCCCCGTGTCGCGCAGGACCGGGATCAGCGCCAGCCCGGTCCCGCCGCGCAACACCTTGCTCAGCGCCGGGAGCGCGACCGGCAGCGCGAGGAAGCCGAGCAGGGTGAGCGGCTGGCGCATGCCCAGCAGCACGGTCATCAGGAACGGCACGGCGAGCACGGCGGTGTACAGGCTGCGGGTGTCGCGGTCGCCGAGCCGCACCGCGAGCGTCCGCTTGCCGGTCTCGGTGTCGGTGGGGATGTCCCGCAGGTTGTTGGCGATCAGCACGGCACTGGAGAACGCGCCGACCGCGACGGCCGCGCCGATCGAGACGCCGCTGACCATGTCGGCCTGCACGTAGAGGGTGCCGAGCACGGCGACAAGGCCGAAGAAGACGAACACGGCCAGCTCGCCGAAGCCCGCGTAGCCGTACGGCCGCTTGCCGCCGGTGTAGAACCACGCGGCGATGATGCTCGCGGCCCCGATCGCCAGCATGATCCACTGCTTGGTCAGCACGACGACGCCGAGCCCGATCACCGCGGCGAGCCCGAAGCACACCCACGCGGCGATCAGCACGGACTTCGGCTTTGCCAGCCCGGAGCCGACCAGGCGCAGCGGACCGACCCGTGCTTCGTCGGTGCCGCGGATCCCGTCGGAGTAGTCGTTGGCGTAGTTCACGCCCACGATCAGCGACAACGACATCATCAGCAGCAGCCCGGACAGCAACCACGAGAAGCCGCCGACGCCGTACGCCGCGCCGGAGCCGACCAGCACGGGGGCGATGGCGTTGGGCAGCGTGCGCGGGCGAGCGCCCTCGATCCACTGGGCGAGTGAGGCCATGCGGGACATCTTGCCTCCAGCACTTGCCACACCGGCTCCTCGGGGGCTCCGGCTGCCCCGAAGGACCCCTCAGCGCGCTGAAGGGTCCTTCGGGGATTGGGGGAGGGGCGTGGAACCGGGTCAGCAGGTCGCCACGGAGGCGACGCCGGAGACCTGGGCCTTGGCGACGTACATCTCCTTGTGGATGCGGAGCCAGATGTTGGAGTTGCCCTGCGGGCCCACGACGCTGTCGCCGGAGACCTGGCACTCCACCTGGACGCGGGCGAAGTTGCCCGCCATGCCGACCTGCGCCGCGCTGCCCTTGGGCGCGTTGCGGACGTCGACCGGTCCTCCGGTGCTGCGGACCGTGCCGAAGGTGCCCGTTCCGGTCCACAGGTAGGTCGCGGTGACCCAGCCGTTGTCCTTGAGCTTGAGCCCGTCCCAGAACGTGCCGTCGCCCAGGTCGATGCCCGCCGGGTTCTGCACGGCGCGGCCCTTGAAGTCCTTACCGCCGTTGTACTTGTCCTGGTATGCCGCCTGGGCCTGCGGCTTGCCCTGGGGGAGGTCCTTCCACGCCTCCCGTGAGGCGTTCCAGTAGTCGTCGTTGATGTTCCAGGGACCCTTGTCCCACACCGGGGCCCACGCGCAGCGGCTGGCCGTGCAGACCTTCACGCTGTAGGTGCCGGTGTTCTTCGTGGCGAGCGAGCGGCCGGACGGCAGCGCGACGAAGTGGTCCCGGCTCTTGATGACGTGCCCGTTCGCGGTCTTGCCGCCGACGAGTCCTTCCCGCGTCGCGTAGACCTTGTAGCTCTTGGCCTCGCCGCGCTGCTCCCCGGCCGAGGTCTGGGAACCGGAGTCGGCGGTCAGCCGGACTCCGCGCACCTCGGGGCCGCGCCGGTCGGCGCCGGCGACCATGGCGATGCGGACCTGCACCCGCTTGGTCGGCTCCGGCAGCACGGCCGGGGCGGAGGTCCACTCACCCCACTCCCCGCCAGCCAGCTCGCCGCGCAGGTCCACGGAGAGCTCTGCGTCGCCGGGCACCGACGCGTCCACGGCGGCGGCGATCCGGGTGGCGGGCGTGGACAGCTCGTGCGGCGGCAGCACCAGCGAGCCTTCGTCCCGGTCGCGCAGCGCGCTGGCCGCCCGCACCGGCTCGCCCGCCAGCTTCAGCGCGCCGTCGGCGAAGCGGACGTTCGCGTCGTCGTCGGTGATCTGGGCGAGATCGGCGGTCCAGGTCGTCTCTCCCGGGCCTGCCAGCGCGGCCGTACCCGAGGTGAAGAGGCTGGTTCCCAACGCAGCGCAGAGGGCGGCGCACGCCGCAACTCGCCGCAGTCTGGTCGAGGCCATGACTGCATCTCCGTTCCCAGAACGCGTGTCGCGAGCGAACTCGCAGCAGGGGGCACGCGCTCCGAACGGCGACAGGGAAACGCCGGGAATGGTTGCTTGTCAACGATATAGGAGTCAATTAAGGGGACTAATAACCGATTCGGCTAGTCGGCAATAGTAATATTGCTATTGAAATCCGCTGAGCAGTTCTGCGAGCGAACGGCGGTCGATCTTGCCTGGTCCGCGCAGTGGAAGCGCCCTGACCACGGTTATTCGCTTGGGGGCGAAATGTCCGCCGAGGCGCGCGTGGACCAGCTCGCGCAGCCGCTCCGGCACCGGCGGCCGCACCGGGTCGGCCGGCACCACGGCGGCGACGACGACCTGCCCCCACTCCGCGTGCGGCAGCCCGAGCACGCACGCTTCCAGCACGTCCGGCTCGGCGCACAGGACCCGTTCCACCAGTGCCGGGGCCACGTTCACCCCGCCCGTGATGATCATGTCGTCGGCCCGGCCGAGCACGGTGAGCCGCCCGTCGGGCTCGAACCGGCCGAGGTCGTTGGTGTGGAACCACCCGTCGGCGAAGGCAGCCGCCGTCGCGTCGGGATCGCCCCGGTAGCCGCTGGCCAGCGTCGGCCCGGACAGCTCGATCCTGCCGTCGTCGCTCAGTCGCACGCCGACCCCGTCCAGCGGGCGCCCGTCGTAGACGCATCCGCCGCTGGTCTCGCTCATGCCGTAGGTGGTGACCGCCGCGACCCCGGCGGTCAGTGCCTGGTCGAGCAGCTCGTCCGGGGTCGCCGCCCCGCCGAGCAGCACCCCGTCGAAGCCCCTCAGCGCGTCCAGCCCGGCCCCGCCGTCGGCGAGCAGCCGGACGAGCTGCGTCGGCACCAACGCGGTGTAGTGCCTTCCCGGGCTGGTCAGCACCGCTCGCGCCGCGGTGGCGAAGGTGTCCGGCCGGAAGCCCTGCGAGGTGTCGAGCACCCCGGGCTCCCGCCCGGCGAGCAGCGACCGGACCAGGACCTGCACCCCGGCGATGTGGTGCGCGCTCAGTGCGAGCAACCACCTCCCCGGCCCGCCGAGGCGGGCGTGGGTGGCGGCAGCCGACGCGCGCAACGCGGCCGTCGACAGCCGCACGCCCTTGGCCCGGCCGGTCGAACCCGAGGTCGCGATCACCACCGCGGTGTCTGGCTCGACCGGCTCCCCGGCGTGCAGCGCCGTGGCCAGCGCGGTGTCCCCCGGGGCGATCGGCAGGAGCGCGGGACCCGAGCCGTCGAGTGCTCGGGCCAGCCCCTCGACCGTCCCGCCGGGAACGACCTCGACCGCGACCAGCCGACGCATGGCGATCAGTAGTAGTAGGGGAAGCGGGACCAGTCGGGAGCGCGCTTCTCCAAGAAGGAGTCGCGGCCCTCGACCGCCTCGTCGGTCATGTAGGCCAGGCGCGTGGTCTCACCGGCGAACAGCTGCTGGCCGACCAGGCCGTCGTCGATCGCGTTGAACGCGTACTTGAGCATGCGCTGCGCGGTCGGCGACTTGCCGTTGATCTCCTTGGCCCACTGCAGGGCGGTGGACTCCAGCTCCGCGTGCGGCACGACCTCGTTCACCGCGCCCATGCGGTGCATCTTCTCGGCGTCGTAGGTGCGGCCGAGGAAGAAGATCTCGCGGGCGAACTTCTGGCCGGTCTGCCGCGCCAGGTACGCCGAGCCGTAGCCCGCGTCGAAGCTGCCGACATCGGCGTCGGTCTGCTTGAACTTCGCGTGCTCGGCGCTGGCCAGCGTGAGATCGCACACCACGTGCAGGCTGTGCCCGCCGCCGGCGGCCCAGCCGGGGACCACGGCGATGACGACCTTCGGCATGAAGCGGATCAGCCGCTGGCACTCCAGGATGTGCAGCCGCCCGGCCCGCGCGGGGTCGATGCTGTCGGCGGTCTCACCCTCCGCGTAGCGGTAGCCGTCCCGGCCGCGAATCCGCTGGTCGCCGCCGGAGCAGAAGGCCCAGCCCCCGTCCTTTGCCGACGGACCGTTACCGGTCAGCAACACGCAGCCGACGTCGGAGCTCATCCTGGCGTGATCAAGAGCACGGTAGAGCTCGTCCACCGTGTGCGGCCGGAAGGCGTTGCGCACCTCGGGCCGGTTGAAGGCGATCCGCACGGTGCCCTGGTCCACGGCACGGTGGTAGGTGATGTCAGTGAAGTCGAAGCCCTCTACGACCCGCCAAGCGGCCGGATCGAACAGCTCTGAGACCTGGTTGGACGGCACACCTGCGAGAATAGGCGGGTGCCGCTGACCGCCGATGACCCCACCACCGACGCGTCGACGGTCCGGCATTGGAGGGTGTTGAACCGGTGAACCCGTCAACAGCGCAGGCGCGCGTCGTGGTCGACGAACTCGTCCGCAACGGCGTCCGGCACTTCGTGCTCTGCCCAGGCTCGCGCAACGCGCCGCTGTCCTTCGCGCTGCACGACGCGGCGAAGGCGGGGCGGCTCACCCTGCACGTGCGCATCGACGAGCGCAGCGCGGGTTTCCTCGCGCTCGGTCTGTCCAAGGGGCTGGGCATTCCCGCGCGCCGCAAGGGACTCGTCGCGCTCGCGTGCACCTCCGGCACAGCGCCGGCGAACCTGCACCCGGCCGTGCTTGAGGCCTACCACTCGGCGGAGCCGCTGATCGTGCTCACCGCCGACCGCCCGCCGGAGCTGCTGGGCACCGGGGCGAACCAGACCACGTGGCAGCACGGTGTCTTCGGACCACTGGTGTCCACAATGGACTTCCCGGTCGCCGAGTCGCGCGCAGGCCAGAACCCGGTGTGGCGCAGCATGATCTGCCGCGCGGTCGCGCGCGCGCACGAGGGCGGACCGGTGCACGTGAACGTGCCCTTCCGCGAACCGCTGGTCCCCGACACCGACGACAGCTGGCCGGAGTCCTTGCTGGGCAGGCAGAACTGCGCGCCGTGGACCACGGTCTTCCGCGCGAACCCCGCGACGGCGGCCGATCCGCTCGACCTGCCCTCGCGCACTCTCGTCGTCGTCGGCGTCGCGCACTGGACGCTGGGCAGCGCCGTCGGCGAGGTCGCGGCCGAGCGCGGCTGGCCGGTGCTGGCCGAACCCGGGGGAGCGGGCGGCGTCGCCGCGACCAAGGCGACCCTGCTGCGGCACGGCACCCTGCTGCTCAACGCCGGGGAGCTGGCCGACCCGCTGCGCCCGGAAGCCGTCGTCGTGGTGGGAAGGCCGACACTGGCCAGGGGAGTGCAGCGGCTGCTGCGCTCGGTGCCGAGGGTGCACGTGGTCGGTGAGGGGGCCGACTGGGTCGATCCGCAGCACCACGCCACCTCGGTCTCCCCGACGATCTCGCTGACCACCTGCGCCGCCGGTTCGGCGGAGTGCGAGGCGGACCCGGAGTGGCTCACCGCGTGGCAGCGCGCCGACGCCGCCACCGCGACCGCCGTCGACGAGCTGCTCGCCGCCGAGCCGTGGCCAACCGGCCTGCAGGTCGCCCGCGATCTCGTCGCGGCCATGCCGCAGGATGCCGTGCTGTTCCTCGGCTCGTCCAACCCGGTGCGCGACGTCGATCTCGTCGCGGCCACCGACCGCGCCGACGTGCTGGCCAACCGGGGCCTCGCCGGGATCGACGGCAGCGTCTCCACCGCGGTGGGCGCCGTGCTCGGCGCGCGCGACGCGGAGGAGCGGATCGGCCAGTGGGGAGCGGCGCTGCTGGGCGACCTGACGTTCCTGCACGACGCCAACGGACTGCTCATCGGACCGGCCGAACAGCGCCCCGACCTCACCGTCGTGGTGCTCAACGACGACGGTGGCGGGATCTTCTCTTTGCTGGAGCAGGGATCGGCCGAACACGCTGATTCATTCGAACGCGTTTTCGCTACTCCGCACGGTGCCGATCTGTCCGCTTTGTGTGCGGCCTACCGGGTACCGCATGTGCTTGTTCACAGTAGGGAGCAGTTCCTCGCCGAGGTCCAACCGTCATCGGGGCTGCGGGTGGTTGAGGTGCGGACCCAGCGCTCCACCCTGCGTGAGCTGCACGAACGCCTGCGTTCTGCGGTGCGCGCCCGCACGTAGGCCCGGTCGGCCGACAACGCCAACCCCGTCAATCCCATCTGGTGGGTGTTAACGGACGGGTCTGGTGTGCCGCGAATTCTCGGCGTTACCTTGCTCGCCGAGCCGGCTGTTTGTGGGGAAGTCGGCCATGACCGAGAGGTTCGATTTTCGTGCTGCGCAAGAACAGCCTCCGGATGGGGGCGGCGGCCGCCGCCGCGATAGCCCTGCTCGCCTGGCCCGCGTCCGCGGGGCCGAACACCGTGGGGGGCGCCGGGATCGGCGACGAGTACTACCCCGGCGACGGCAACACCGGCTACGACGTCTCGCACTACGACATCCGGCTCCGCTACCAACCCGCCGACGACAAGCTGTGGGGCACGACGGTCATCACCGCCAAGCCCACCCAGCGACTGACCCAGTTCAACCTCGACTTCGCGATCGACCCGAAGTCGGTCCTGGTCAACAACCTGCCGGCGAAGTTCACCCGCACCGGCACCGAGCTCCAGGTCACCCCCGCGCAGCAGCTGTACCAGAACCTGCTGACCACGATCGTCGTGGAGTACGAGGCGACCCCGTCCACGGTGGTGGTCAACGGCGAGAACAACTGGAAGCGCACCTCGGACGGGGCGCTCGCGGTCGACGAGCCGCACGTCGCCGCGTGGTGGTTCCCGAGCAACGACCACCCGACGGACAAGGCCACCTTCGACGTCTCGGTCTCGGTGCCCGACGGCACCACCGCGCTGTCCAACGGCAAGCTGCTCGGCCGCTCCAGCCTCGCCGGGTGGACCCGCTGGAGCTGGCGCAGCGCCAAGCCGCAGGCCACCTACCTGACCTTCCTCGCGGTCGGCAAGTACGAGCTGGTGACCGGCACCGGGCACAAGGGGCAGCCGCTGGTCAACGCCTACGGCGCCAACCTCGGTGACGCCGAGGCCGCGGCCAAGGCGAGCGTCGAGCGCACGCCCGAGGTGATCGCGTTCCTTGAGGACTACTTCGGCGAGTACCCGTTCGAGGCCCAGGGCGGCGTCGTGCCGAGCTACGGCCTCGGCTTCGCGCTGGAGAACCAGACCCGCCCGGTGTACAGCCCGGCATTCTTCTCGGCGGGCTCGCACGTGTCGGTCGTGGTGCACGAGCTGGCGCACCAGTGGGCCGGTGACTCGGTCTCGGTGGCCAAGTGGCGCAACATCTGGCTGAACGAGGGCTTCGCCAGCTACGCCGAGTGGCTGTGGTCGGAGGCCAAGGGCGAGGGCACCGCGCAGGAGATCTTCGACCACTACTACCAGCGCCCCGCCGAGGACCCGGCCTGGCAGGTCGTCACCGGCGACCCCACGCCCGCCAAGCTCTTCGACGGCTTCGGCGTCTACACCCGCGGTCCGATGGCGCTGCACCAGCTGCGCCTGGCGGTCGGCGACGACAACTTCAAGAAGATCCTCAAGACCTGGAACACCGACAAGAAGTACGGCAACGCCACCATCGAGGAGTTCATCGCGCTGTCGGAGAAGATCTCCGGCAAGCCGCTCTACGACCTGTTCCAGAAGTGGCTGTTCACCAAGGGCAAGCCGCAGCTGAGCGCGGACCAAGCGGCGGCGCGGGCGAAGGCGCCCGGTGTGAGAGCGAACATCGTGCCGAAGTCGGTCCCGAAGATCGAGGCCGGTCACGCCATCATGCACAACCTGAGCAACAAGTAGTCCCTTTCACCTCCGGCCCCGCAGCCCCCGGCCGCGGGGCCGGAGGCTTTCCGGGCTCAGAAGTGGATGAACGTCGACGGGACCGACTTGTCGATGGTGCGCTTTCCGTACGCCAGGTGGTTGCGGTAGTGGTATTCCTCGACAGTGATCTTGTTGCCGCTGACCTTCGACACGTAGGCGACATGCCCCGCACCACCTCCGCCGCTGTTCCACACGGCGACCGAGCCGACCTTCGGCGTTCCGTTGACCTTGATCCCCGCGCGGCGCGCGGCCTCGTCCCACGTATTGGCGTTGCCGAACTTCTCACCCTTGTACTTGGCGTGCTTGAAGTTCACGCCGTGCTGGCTGAGCCGGTGCGCGACGAAGGACGTGCAGTACCGCTTGGAGAACCCCCACTTGTCGGTGCCGCTCTGTCCCTTGTACGGATAGTCGTCGCCCGCGCGCTCCTCGACGGACCAGGCCGCCGGAGCGATTACCGCGGTCGAGCCGAGAAAGGAGGTCGCCACCATGGCGGCTAACAGCAGGCTTCTTGCTGGCTTCATGCCGACAAGTTAAGGAAATATCAAGCGGGTGTCCCGCTCTGTTCCCTCTTTTGGATGCAGAACGTCGCTTTTCGGATTGCGCCGAACTGAGATCAGTTTCCTTCGAGCGCGTCGCGGATGGGGACGAGCTTGGCGGCGGCCTCGGTGACCTCCGAGTCGGGATCGGAGTCCGCGACCAGCCCGCAGCCCGCGAACAGCCGCGCGGTGGTGCCGATGACCTGGGCGCAGCGCAGCGCGATGCCGAGCTCGCCGTCCCCGCGCGCGTCGATCCAGCCGACCGGGCCCGCGTAGCGCCCCCGGTCCATCCGCTCCAGCTCCGCGATCATCTCCACCGCCGCCTTCTGCGGCGTCCCGCCGACGGCGGCGGTCGGGTGCACCGCGGCGGCCAGCCGCAGCAGCGACGGGGCGTCGGTCGTCTGCCGCAACCGCCCGGTGACGTCGCTGGACAGGTGCAGCACGTTCGGCAGCCGCAGCACCTCCGGCGACGCGGGAGCCCGCAACGTCGCGCAGTGCGGGCGCAGGGTCTCCACGAGGGACTCGACGGCGTAGGCGTGCTCCTCGCGGTTCTTCGGCGAACTCAGCAGCCGGGCGGCCAGCTCGTCGGCGCTCACGCCCCCGTGCGGCCAGCTGGTCCCGGCGAGCACCCGCGAGGTCACCTCGTCGTCGAGCTTGCTCAGCAGCATCTCCGGCGTCGCGCCCAGCAGGCCCTCGACGGCGTAGACCCAGCAGCTCGGGTAGCGCTCGGCCAGCCCGTGCAGCAGGAACCTCGGGTCGAACGGCTCCTCCGCGGTGGCGACCAGGTCGTGCGCGAGCACCACCTTGCCCAGCTCACCGGCGCGCATGCGGTCGACCGCCGCGCGCACCGCCCGCCGGTAGCCGGTCACCGGCAGCTCGCCCTCGGAGTAGCGGACCGTGCCCGTGCGCCGCACCGGCTGCACCGACCGGTTCACCGGCGCGCCGTCACCGTCGGCGCTGATCTCGGTGACCCAGGTGACGCCGTCGCGCCTGCCCACGAGCACCCTCGGGACCACCAGCACCGAGTCGCCGGGGTGGTCGGCGAAGGCCATGCTCACGAACGCGACCGCGCCGGTGCCGGGCAGCCGGACCTCGTCGAGCACCTCGGAGTGCTCGCAGACCCCGCGCCACCACAGGTCGGCCTGGGTGAACCGGTTCGGCCCGGACGGGGTGAACCGCAGCGCCTCACCCCAGCCGACCAGGCCCTCTCCGTCCCGCAGCCAGGTCAGCACGCCGTCCGGCGCCGGCAGCAGGTCCAGCAGTTCGGTGTCCGCGCCCATCGGGCGGCTGTGCACGCGCAGTCTGGCTGCGATGCCCTTCTCCGGAGCGCTGGTCACCCTTCGAGCGTATGAGCCACGTGCGCGGGCCGCGCTGCCGGTCTGGCATAAAGTGACCTGATGTGGCGGAGGACGCAGTCGTGAGCACACCGACGAGCTCGGCCGCCGAACCGCGCGCGGAGGGTGACCGGCACGCCGGGGACAAGGCGCTCGACAACGCGCTGGAAGCCTCCGTGGGGGCTTCG
Source organism: Allokutzneria oryzae (assembly GCF_042429765.1). Lineage (NCBI taxonomy): Bacteria > Bacillati > Actinomycetota > Actinomycetes > Pseudonocardiales > Pseudonocardiaceae > Allokutzneria > Allokutzneria oryzae. Next base: position 214,706 of record NZ_JBHLZU010000011.1, read on the forward strand.
GCGGCCGAGCTGGCCAACCCCCGGCTGGCGCAGGCGCGCGCGGTGTGGACCGCCATCCGGGCCCAGCTCCGCGACCTGCGCAGGGCCACGCTGATCACGCTCGGCGTCGCCGCCCTGGCGACCGCGTCCTGCCTGCTCCTGGTGATCGGCGCCTACACCAACGACTTCAAGATCACCGCGCGTCCCGGTGTCGCCGCGGCCGAGGTGATGTCCGCCTCCTACAACCGCACGGTGGTCCGGTTCAGCACGCCGGACGGCGCCGTGCGGGTGCCGCGCTACGGCGTGCTCTACCCCGGCGGGCTCCAGGTCGGCCAGGTGGTCCGGGTGGAGTACGACCAGGCCAACCCGGACCTGGTGCGGGTTGCGGGCCGCGGGGCGTGGCTGACGCTGGTGCCAGCGGCCACGATCGTGCTGGTGGTGTGGGCGATCGCGGGCGGCGTGCTGTGGTGGCTCCAGCGCGTCCGGACCCGCCCGGCCCGCCCGTCCGCACGGGATGCCGGTGGCCCCGGCGAAACCACAGCCCCCACCGACGCGTCTGACCTGCGTCGCTAGTCCGTTCGGGTCAGGACTTCCGGTTGGTTCCGGCCCGGAGAAGACTTTCCGGGGCCACGAACGCACAGCACCTCCCGCCGAGCCGAAGACCTACTGCTAGTACCACCTGCTGATCGAGGACACCGGCTACGCGTTCACCGTGACCGGCTACAAGTCCCCGGCGCAGCAGGGGCAGAAGGTCACCTGATCGTCAACAAGATCGCGACCACCGTGGTGCGGGGCGCGGGCTGACCACGACAGCGAAAGGGGCGCCCCGCATCGGGGCGCCCCTTCGTCGTTCACAGCTCAGAACTTGATCTCGCCGCAGGGCCTGCCGAGAGAACGGCCGCCGCTCCAGCCCTCGACGCACACGACGGAGCCGTTGGGCAGGTCGCGCCCCACGTTCAGCCGGTAGCTGGCGTTGGAGCCGTTCCAGTTCTGGGTGTGGGTGGTGAAGTCGATGCCGCCGCCCCAGATGTGGAAGTGGCCGGTGAAGCTGACGCCGTGGGCCAGGCGGGCGGTGACGGAGTCGACGCGGAGCCCGTTGCCGAGGATCGTGATGCACACGTCGCGGTTGCACCCGCCCATGCCCGCGTTGGCGGGGGCGACGAGTGCGGCCGTCGCCCCCGCCGCGATCGCGAGGCTGACCAGGCTGCGACGAACCGCGTTCCGGAAACGCATGGAAGACCTTTCGGAGAAGGGTGAGGGGTGGCGAATGCCACGATTCCAAGCGTATTTCTCGCGGTTTCCGGACTGCTCAATTCCGGCTCAATGCCCGCTAAGCGGGACTCAACGGCCGCTGTCAGAACTTGATCTCGCCGCAGGGCCTGCCGAGTGAGCGCATTTCGCCGCCGTAGTGCTCCCAGCCCTCGACGCACACCACGGACCGGTTGGGCAGGTCGCGTCGCACCGTCAGGGTGTAGCTGTTCGGGTGGCTCCAGGTGTCCGTGCGGGTGTTGAGGTCGATGCCGCCGCCCCAGATGTGGAAGTGGCCGTAGAAGCGGCTCCGCCAGGTCAGCGAGGCCGTGACCGACTCCACCGTCAGGCCGCTGCCGTTGATGGCGATGCACGTGATGTCGTTGCAGCCCCGCATTCCCGCCTGGGCCGGGGTCACCAGCGTCGCCGTCGCCGCGGCGGCACCGATGACGCTGATCAAGGCTCGGCGGGTCGCATTCTTGAGAAACACCGGAAGACCTTTCTCGCTGTCATGTGGTGGCTGGCGGGGACAGTGACGCGGCGAGCGTATTGGGCCGAACGGGGTAGTGCCCGCCGAACGGCTACGCGCTGTCCCGCCACCACGACAGGAGTTCCTCGGCGACCTCCGGGGCCGCGACGAGCAGCCCGCCCGTCGGCATCGGGTGCGGGCGGCCCGTGCGGTCGAGCACCTCCGCGCCCGCCTCGGTGGCCAGTGCGATCGCCCCGGCCACGTCCCACTCCTCGTAGTCGTGCAGCACGGCTCCGACCGCGTGGCCGAGCGCGACCTGGGCGATGGCCAGCGCCGTCGAGCCGAGCACCCGCACCGCGACCCTGGCCCGTCCGGCGCGCTCGGTGAATGCGGCCATCCCCGGCCAGATCCCGCCCCGGCTCAGCTCGGTGCAGACCACCCCTCCGGTCAGTTCCGGTCGCGGTGCCAGCCGCACCGGAGTGCCGTTGGCCCGGGCACCCCGCCCGCGCGCCGCCGCGTAGATCTGCGCGCGGTAGGGATCGGCGACCACGCCGACCACCGGGCCGAACCGGTCGATCAGCGCCAGGCTGTAGGAGCACCACGGGATGCCCGCCACGTAGTTGATCGTCCCGTCCACCGGGTCGACCACCCAGCGGTACTCGGTGGAGGCGGCCACCGGCAGCTTTCCCGCCCCGGACTCCTCGCCGATCACCGGGACCCCGGGGAACTCCGCGGCGAGTACCCGGCGGGTGTGCCGCTCCAGGGTGCGGCCGGTGTCGGTCACCCAGTCGAAGGGGGAGTCGTCGGTGTCGGGACGCACGTCCCGCCCCGCGGTCGCGGTGATCACGTCGGCGGCGTCGTTGGCCAGTCGCCCCGCCACCTCCAGCGCGCGGGAGAGCAGGGCCGGTTCGAGCGCGGGCGCCTGCTGGGAAGACAAGGCCGTCATGCCGTCCGAGCGTGACCGGCAACGGTGTCCGCAGCGCGAAACCGAGGTGACGTGGTGAGGATCACCAGACCAAAAGTGCGGGTCAGACGTCTCTGCATAGGTGGGCGTCCACGCGGTGCCCGAGCCGTGGCCGCCGCGTTGGCGGCCCCGCGAACCAGGACTTCTCCCGCGGTTCGGCGACCCTTCATGCGACGGGCGGACGCGGGGCTGAAAAGGTGGGCAGTGTGAGAGCCGTGCGCGTAGCGATCGTGACCGAGAGCTTCCTCCCGCACGTCAACGGAGTCACCAACTCCGTTCTGCGGGTGCTGGAGCACCTGCGCCGGAACGGTCACGAGGCGATGGTGATCGCTCCCGGCAGCGGTCCTGACGAGTATGCGGGCTACCCCGTCGTGCGGTTGCCCGAGGTGCAGCTGCCCGTGCTGAAGGCCCAGCCGATCGGCGTGCCCAGCCGCAAGGTGGTCAAGGCGCTGCGCGAGTTCAACCCCGACGTGGTGCACCTGGCCTCGCCGTTCATCGTGGGCATGCGCGGCATGGTCGCCGCACGCAAGCTCGGCCTGCCGACCATCGCGATCTACCAGACCGACGTCGCCGGTTTCGCCGGGACCTACGGCCTCGGTCTCGCCGAGCGCGCCGCGTGGCGCTGGACCCGCTGGCTGCACGGCATGGCCGACCGCACCCTGGCGCCGTCGAGCTGGGCCGTGGACGCGCTCGGCGAGCACGGCATCCCCCGCGTGCACCACTGGGCCCGTGGCGTCGACGTGAACCGGTTCCACCCGTCCCGACGCGACGAGGCCCTGCGCGCCCGCCTCGCCCCCAACGGAGAGCTGCTGGTCGGCTACGTGGGCAGGCTCGCGCTGGAGAAGTGCGTGGACCGGCTCCAGGCCGCGCACGACATGCCGGGAGTGCAGCTGGTGGTGGTCGGCGACGGCCCCGAGCTGGACGCGATGCGCAAGGCCATGCCCAACGCGGCCTTCCTCGGCATGCGCGAGGGCGAGGAGCTGGCGACGGCCTACGCCAGCCTGGACCTGTTCGTGCACACCGGCCCGTTCGAGACCTTCTGCCAGACCGTCCAGGAGGCGCTGGCATCGGGCCTGCCGGTGCTCGCCCCGGACGCGGGCGGCCCGCGCGACCTGGTCCAGCCGGGCCGCACCGGCTACCTGCTGCCCGCGTGGGACGCGGCGGAGTTCGAGCAGGGCCTCCGCGAGGGCATCGCGGCCCTGGCCGACCCGGCCACCCGCGCCCGCTTCGCCGAGGCGGCCCGCCGCTCGGTCCTGGCCCGGACCTGGCCCGTCATCTGCGACCAGCTCCTCGACCACTACGTCGAGATCGCCAACATCCCCCACCCCACCACCACCGCCGCATAACCCCACTTCCGCCATTCGCGGGCTTATGGACGTGTGCGCGCTCTCAAAACGGTCCATAAGCCCGCGAATGGCCGGGGAGTCGGGGTTTGGGAGGCTCGGAGCATGCGGATCGTCCAGCTGGCGAACTTCTACGGGCCTCGTTCTGGTGGGTTGCGGACGGCGCTGAACCACCTGGGGCCGGGGTACGTGGCGCGGGGGCACCAGGTCGTCCTCGTCGTCCCAGGGCCGAGGCGCGCCGTCGAGGACCTGCCGGGAGGGGTCCGGCGGATCACGCTCTACGGGCCGACCGTGCCCGGGATGGGCGGCTACCGCGTGCTGGACCCGTTCCGGGTGCGGGCGCTGCTGGACCGGCTGAAGCCGGACGCGATCGAGGTCTCCGACCGCGCGACGCTGCGCGGGCTCGGGCGGTGGGCCAGCCGCAACGGCGCGTCCAGCGTGGTGATCTCGCACGAGCGGCTCGACCGGATCCTCGAACAGTTCCTGCTGCCGCCCGCCGCCGCGCGGTGGGCGGCCGACGTCGCCAACGGCTGGATGGCCCGCAGCTTCGCGAACGTGGTGTGCACCACCGCCTTCGCCCGCGCGGAGTTCGACCGGATCGGCACCGCGAACCTGCGCCAGGTCCCGCTGGGTGTGGACCTCGACACCTTCGACCCCGGCAACTACGACGACTCGCTGCACGCCCGGCTGATCGGCGACGCCGACTCGCTGCTCGTCCACTGTGGACGGTTGTCGCCGGAGAAGCACGTCGACCGCAGCGTCGAGACCGTGCGCGAGCTGCACCGCAGGGGGCACCGGGTGCGGCTGGTGATCGCGGGCGACGGGCCGCGCAGGCGGGCGCTCGAAGCGCTCGCCGACGGGCTGCCCGTGACCTTCCTCGGCTTCCTCGACTCGCGCGCCGAGGTGGCCGATCTCCTTGCCACGGCGGACATCTCGCTCGCCCCCGGTCCGCACGAGACGTTCGGCCTCGCCGCCCTCGAAGCGCTCGCCTCCGGCACGCCGGTCGTCGTCTCCGCCTCCTCCGCGCTGCCGGAGATCGTCGACTCCGCCTCCGGCGCGGTCGCGGCCTCCGACACCCCGGCGGCCTTCGCCGACGCGGTCGGCCGCGTGCTGTCGATCCCCGAGCCGGAGCGCCGCGCTGCCGCTCGCGCGCGCGCCGAGCGCTTCCCGTGGTCGGCCGCCGTCGACGGCATGCTCGACGCACTGCGCTGAGCGCCGTTCCGTAGGCTCAGGGCATGGTCAGGGCCGGTTTGGACAAGAAGCCACGCGAGGTCGCCGAGATGTTCGACGGCGTGGCCCGTGGCTACGACCGCACGAACTCCGTCATGACAGCCGGGTTCGACCGGCGTTGGCGCGTCCGCACCGCCCGCGCGCTCGACCTCAAGCACGGCGAGCGGGTGCTCGACCTCGCGGCGGGCACGGCGGTCTCCACCGTCGAGTACACCGGCTCGGGCGCGTGGTGCGTGGCCGCCGACTTCTCCCTCGGCATGCTGGAGCAGGGCAGGGAGATCGGCCGCGAGGTGCCGATGGTCGCCGCGGACGCCATGCGGCTGCCCTTCGCCGACAACGCCTTCGACGCGGTCACCGTCTCCTTCGGGCTGCGCAACTTCGTCGACACCGAGGCCGCGCTGCGGGAGATGGCCAGGGTCGTGCGCTCCGGCGGGCGCATGGTCATCTGTGAGGTCTCTCAACCCGAGTTTCGCCCGTTCCGGTTCCTTTACCAGCGGCTGGGGCTGCGGGTGCTGCCGCTGCTGGCCCGCCCGGTCTCGTCCAACCCGGAGGCCTACCGCTACCTCTCCGAGTCCATGGGCGCCTGGCCTGGCCAGCGAGAACTCGCCGAGATCATCTCCGCTGCCGGGTGGACGGACGTGGCGTGGCGGCCGCTGAGCCTCGGCGTGGTCGCGCTGCACCGCGCTGTCAAACCCTGAGCCGGGAGCGCGCGGACACCCCGCGCTCGCTCGCCTAGACTCGGACCCAGTTCGTGAACGCTTTCACAAGGAGACCCATGATCACGTCAAGCCGCCGTCGTCCGGGCGAGGACGCCGAGGTCATCGTGGTCGGCGCGGGTCCGGCCGGATCCACCGCCGCCACCTACCTGGCGCGGGCAGGCCTGGACGTGCTGCTGCTGGAGAAGAGCTCCTTCCCCAGGGAGAAGGTCTGCGGCGACGGGCTCACCCCGCGCGGTGTGAAGCAGCTCATCGACCTGGGCATCGACACCACCGAGAAGGCGGGCTGGCTGCACAACCGCGGCCTGCGCGTCGTCGGCGGCGGCCGGACCATCGAGCTGGACTGGCCGGACCTGGCCACCTTCCCGCCCTACGGCGTCGTGCGGCCGCGCCAGGACTTCGACGAGATGCTCGCCCGCACCGCCCAGCACGCGGGCGCGCGGCTGCTGGAGCAGACCACCGTGCAGTCGGCCATCACCGACGAGCGCACCGGCCGGGTCATCGGCGTCAAGGCGGTCACCGGTCCGGACAAGAAGCCGGTCAGCTACCGCGCTCCGCTGATCGTGGCCTGTGACGGGGTCTCCGCCCGGCTCGCGCTGTCCGTGGGCCTGGACAAGCGCGAGGACCGCCCGATGGGCGTCGCGGTCCGCCGCTACTACGAGAGCCCGCGCACCAAGGACGACTACCTGGAGTCGCACCTGGAGCTGTGGGACCGCGGCAACCCCGCCGACCCCAAGCTCCTGCCCGGCTACGGCTGGATCTTCGGCATGGGCGACGGCACCGTGAACGTCGGGCTGGGCATCCTGTCCACCTCCAAGGCGTACGGCAAGACCGACTACCGCGCGCTGCTGAAGTCCTGGCTCGACGGCACCCCGGAGGAGTGGGGCTTCCGCGACGCCAACGCGATCGGCAAGGTCGGCGGCGCCGCGCTGCCGATGGGCTTCAACCGCACTCCGCACTACCGCAACGGCCTGCTGCTCGTCGGCGACGCCGGCGGCATGGTCAACCCGTTCAACGGCGAGGGCATCGCCTACGCCATGGAGTCCGCGCGCATCGCGGCGGAGTGCGTCGTGCACGCACTCGCCCGCGCTGAGGGCCCCAGCCGCGAGCGCGCCCTCGGCCGCTACCCGGTGGCCATCAAGCAGGCGCTCGGCGGTTACTACCGGCTTGGCAACATCTTCAGCAAGCTCATCGGCAACCCGCACATCATGAAGGCGGCCACCAAGTACGGCCTGCCGATGGACGGGCTGATGAAGCTGGTGCTCAAGACGCTGGCCGGGCTATACGACCCCAAGGACGGCGACGCGATGGACAAGCTGGTCGCGACCGCCGTCAGGCTGGCGCCCAGCGCCTGAGAACTCTGGATAAGGGGCGGCGCTCGCCGCCCCTTATCGTCGCCTCGCTTATCTCAAATCTTCCTTAAGCTAGGATGTCGTCGTTTGGGCATACGCTCGCCGACTTTCCATAGTGCAATTATCACGTGTGGATTTCCCCTGGTCATCGCGGCGCTCTTCGCCCGCTAGGGACCATTCGTGTGAATCGGATCTCGAAACGACATGAGGGCTCCGAGCGATTGTCGTGGTAGGTAATTCCTCACGACATAGTCGAGCCTGGAGAAGGTCACTGTGCTGAGTGCCATGACGAGCACTTCCCAGACGTACACGGTGAGGACCTCGCTGCCCGCGATTCCCGCGCCGGTCTACGAGGTCTGCTGGGCGAGACTCGGGCTGGGCGTGATGCCGTTCCCGCTCGTGGTCCTGCGCACCTCGGACGACCCGGACGACCACAGCGCCGTGCAGGCGCGCGCCGCGCACTGGCTGCGCGAGCACGACCTCGGCGACGAGCACCGGATCGGCCCCGAGCTGACCGAGGCGCTGCGCACCATCGCCGACTTCGACATGGAGCTCGCGGTCGTCTACACCGAGCACGAGGTGCAGACCCGCATCGGCAGCTTCGCCAGGGGCGGCAGGGCGCTGCGCGCGGTGCTGCGCGCCGACACCGTCGAGCTGCGGTGGATCGAGACCGAGCTGCTCGCGGCCAGCGCGCTCGCCGTCGTGCCCGAGTACGGCCCCGGCACGGCTTCTCCGGTGCGCGTCGCGGCCGACGACCTGGCCCGCGCCGGGCGGCACTGGGAGCGCTCCGGGGTGATCCGGGAGACCGGTCGCGTGGACGCGGAACGCTTCCTGGGCATCTACGCGACCGCAACCGCTGTCGGTCAGGCGAGCGCTCTGCGCCCGTCGACGCCGCGCAGCTGCAAACTGGTCGCGCAGTCGCCCGTGACCTGGCTGGACACCCCGGAAGGCCGTTACGCGGTCACGCACTCAGACGGCTGGATGTCCCTGGCCGCCGCGAGTTCCGGAACCGTTTCCCGGCACCTCTCCGGCCTGCTCAGCGGGCGTTTCTCGTAGTAACACCCCGCGGATTCCGGCACATACCCAAGTAGCGGCCGCGCGATTCGCCCGATCGGTTCTCGGTGCTTGTGTGGAGAGCCTTGCCAGGGTTGCATTCCCTTCGGTATGTCGTCGCGGGCCATTCCCCGCGTTCCTGGTCGTTGAGCCACTGAAAGTCCGAGCCCGAGGCTGGGGTGTCCACCGTGTCCCTCTCCGCGTTGCGCCGAGCGAACCTGCCGCCGATCCCCGCACCGGTGTACGAGGCGTGCTGGAACCTGCTCGGACTCGGTGTCATGCCCTTCCCCCTGGTGGTGCTCGGTCACTCCGAGCAGGGGCGGGAGCGCACCGGGAGCTGGCTCGGCGAGCACGGGCTCGGCAACGGCACGCGGGTCGGCCCCGAGCTGGCCGGGGCGCTGCGCGTGATCGCCGACTTCGACGTGGAGCTGGCGCTGGTGTTCGCCGACGAGACCGGCCAGACCCGCGTGGGCTGCTTCGTGCGGGGCGCGGAGGGGCTGTGCGCGGTCCTGCGGGGCGATGAGGTGCGGCTGACCTGGATCGACCCCGCGCGGCTCGCGGAAAGCGCCCTGGCCGCCGTTCCGGAGCGCGCGGCGGCCCTCGTGCCGGAGCCCCGCGCCGCCGCCGAGGACGACCGGGCGCCGGGGGAGTTCTTCGACGTGTACTCGACCGCCACCGCCTTCGGCAGGGCCACCTCGCTCTCGCGCTGCGGTGACCGGATCGGGACCCGGGTCTCCGAGGTTCCGGTGACCTGGCTGGACACCCCGGACGGCCGGTACTCGATCACCACGGCCGACGGTCAGCTGACGCTCACCCCCGCCGGTCCGGCCGCGCTGCTCGCCCAGCTCCGCGGGCTGCTCGGGTAGCCCGCCCTCGGTTCGCGGGCCCCGCGCCGGAACCTAGATCAACTTCGCCGCGCAGGTCACGGGCGCGCACGTGTAGTCCGGACGGTCGAACCCCGCTGACCCCGTCCGGCAGGCGTGGTTGCCACGACCTACACTCCTGCGCGAGGTACTTGTGAAGCAGTTCACAAGCCCGCTACAGGTTAGGTGCGCCTAACTACCGAAGCGGTTCAGAGACACCCTTAGAGTGCCCCTGGCAGCGGCCTGACTAGGGCTGTTGACGAGCGCGGATGAGGAAAGGACGGCGGAGAGAGTGCTCCAGCCTTACATCCCCCTCGTACTCATGTTCGTCCTGGCCGCGGGCTTCGCGGTCTTCTCGGTCACGGCGGCGCCGTTCATCGGCCCCCGCCGGTACAACAAGGCCAAGTTGGACGCCTACGAGTGCGGGATCGAGCCCTCGCCCCAGCCGGTCGTCGGCGGCGGCCGGATGCCCGTCGCGTACTACCTGACGGCGATGTTGTTCATTCTGTTCGACATCGAAATGGTGTTCCTCTACCCGTTCGCGGTCTCCGCGGACGCATTGGGCTTGTTCGGCCTGGTGGAGATCGCCCTGTTCATCATGACCGTCGGGTTCGCCTACGCGTACGTGTGGCGCCGCGGCGGCCTGGACTGGAGCTGAGCAATGGGTCTTGAAGAGAAGCTCCCCAACGGTGTCCTGCTGGCCAGCGTCGAGAAGCTGGTCAACTGGACCCGCAAGTCCTCGCTGTGGCCCGCCACCTTCGGTCTGGCGTGCTGCGCGATCGAGATGATGACCACCGGCGCGCCCAGGTACGACCTGGCGCGCTTCGGCATGGAGGTCTTCCGCGCATCACCGCGCCAGGCCGACCTGATGATCGTCGCGGGCCGGGTCAGCAACAAGATGGCCCCGGTGCTGCGGCAGATCTACGACCAGATGCCCGAGCCCCGCTGGGTGCTCGCCATGGGCGTCTGCGCCTCCTCCGGCGGCATGTTCAACAACTACGCCGTCGTGCAGGGCGTGGACCACGTGGTCCCGGTCGACATGTACCTGCCGGGCTGCCCGCCGCGGCCGGAGATGCTGATCGACGCGATCCTCAAGATCCACGCCAAGATCATGGACGAGCCGCTCGGGCCCAAGCGGGCCGCGCTGCTGGCCGAGGCCGGCCACCGCACCGAGCTGATCCCGTCCTCGGTCCGCTACGCGAAGAAGAAGTGAGCGAGATGAGTAGCGCGGACGACAAGCCGGTCGGCGGCTACGACGCCGACCAGGCTGCCGCTCAGCCCGCCGTGTTCGGCGAGCACGCAGACCGCGGCGGGGTCGTCGCCGGTCGCGCCCGCAAGGGCATGTTCAACATCAGCGGCTCCGGTGACACCTCCGGCTTCGGCGGCCTGCGGCTGCCCGCCCACGTGCCCGCCCCCGCCGAGCGCCCGTACGGCGGCTGGTTCGACGAGTTCGTCGACGAGCTGGCCGCGGCGATGGCCGAGCACGGCGTCCCGGCCGAGGCCGTCCAGCAGATCACCGTGGACCGCGGCGAGATCACCTTCTACGTGCGCCGCGAGGACCTGGTCGAACTGTGCACCCTGCTGCGTGACGACGCGGGCCTGCGCTTCGAGCTGTGCAGCTCGGTGTCGGGCGTGGACTACGGCGTCGACGTTCCGCAGCGGCTGCACTCGGTCTACCACCTGACCTCGATGACCTACCGGCGCCGCATCCGCCTCGAGGTGGCCGTTGACATCGATGACGCGCACATCCCCAGCGTCGTCGGTGTCTACCCGACCGCCGACTGGCAGGAGCGGGAGGCGTGGGACATGTACGGCATCGTCTACGACGGCCACCCCGCGCTGACCCGGATCCTCATGCCGGACGACTGGGACGGACACCCCCAGCGCAAGGATTACCCGCTCGGCGGCATCCCGGTCGAGTACAAGGGCGCGGAGATCCCTCCGCCGGACCAGCGGAGGTCCTACTCATGAGCCACGACGCCTACGCGGACTCCCGCGAGACCACCGAGGGCCGCGTCTACACGGTCAGCGGCGGCGACTGGGACGACGTCCTCGCCGACGCCACCCACGACGAGCGCGTCGTCATCAACATGGGTCCGCAGCACCCGTCCACGCACGGCGTGCTCCGCCTCGTGCTGGAGCTGGAGGGCGAGGTCGTCACGCAGGGCCGCGCCGTCATCGGCTACCTGCACACCGGCATCGAGAAGAACACCGAGTACCGCACCTGGACCCAGGGCGTCACCTTCGTGACGCGGATGGACTACCTGGCGCCGCTGCACAACGAGGCGGCCTACTGCATGGCGGTCGAGAAGCTGCTGGGCATCGAGGCCCCGCGCCGCGCCCAGGTGATCCGCGTGCTGCTGATGGAGCTCAACCGCATCAGCTCGCACCTGGTCTGCCTGGCCACCGGCGGTATGGAGCTCGGCGCGCTGACCGGTATGACCGCCGGTTTCCGCGAGCGCGAGGAGGTCCTGCACCTCCTGGAGTTCCTGACCGGCCTGCGGATGAACCACGCGTTCATCCGGCCCGGCGGTATCGCGCAGGACCTGCCGGAGGGCTACGAGCAGAAGATCCGCGACTTCATCAAGGTCATGGACTCCCGCCTTCCCCAGTACGACAAGCTGCTCACCGGTCAGCCGATCTGGAAGAACCGGCTGTCGGGCGTCGGCTACGTGCCGCTCGACGGCTGCCTGCAGCTCGGCCTCACCGGTCCGATCCTGCGCTCCGCCGGCCTGCCGTGGGACCTGCGCAAGGTCGAGCCGTACTGCGGTTACGAGGAGTACGACTTCGAGGTCCCGACCGAGAACGACGGCGACTGCTACGCGCGGTACAAGATCCGTCTCGCCGAGATCCACGAGTCGCTCAAGATCGTCAGGCAGTGCCTCGACAAGCTGGAGCCCGGCCCGGTGATGGTGGAGGACGCCAAGATCGCCTGGCCCGCGCAGCTGACCATCGGCTCCGACGGCATGGGCAACTCGCTGGAGCACGTCCGCAAGATCATGGGTCAGTCGATGGAGTCGCTGATCCACCACTTCAAGCTGGTGACCGAGGGCTTCGACGTGCCGCCGGGCCAGGTCTACGTGCCGATCGAGTCCCCGCGCGGCGAGCTGGGCTACCACCTCGTCTCCGACGGCGGCACCAGGCCACTGCGCGTCCACGTGCGCGAACCAAGCTTCGTGAACCTCCAGTCGATGCCGGTGATGAGCGAGGGCGGCATGGTCGCCGACGTCATCGCGGCGGTTGCCTCGATCGACCCGGTGATGGGTGGTGTGGACCGGTGACAACTACTCGGCCTGAGCAGTCCACTGTGGACATCAGCATGTTCGGCGAGGACATCGTCGGGAAGGCGCAGCAGATCATCGCGCGCTACCCGGTGGCGCGTTCGGCGCTGCTGCCGATGCTGCACCTGGTGCAATCGGTTGAGGGGCACGTCAGCCAGGCGGGCATCGCCTTCTGCGCCGCCCAGCTCGACCTGACCACCGCCGAGGTCAGCGCGGTCGCGACGTTCTACACCATGTACAAGCGCCGTCCCTGCGGCGAGCACCTGGTGAGCGTCTGCACCAACACGCTGTGCGCCGCGCTCGGCGGTGACGCCATCTACGCCAAGCTGCGCGAGCAGCTGGGCACCGACGGCAAGCCGCTCGGCCACGAGGAGACCGCCGGCGAGCCCGGCACTCCCGGCTCGATCACGCTGGAGCACGCCGAGTGCCTCGCGGCCTGCGACCTCGGCCCGGTGCTCCAGGTGAACTACGAGTTCTTCGACAACCAGACCCCGGAGTCCGCTTCGGAGCTGGTCGAGAAGCTGCGCAAGGGGGAGAAGCCCGCCCCCACCCGCGGTGCGCCGCTGACGGACTTCAAGCAGGCCGAGCTCCAGCTGGCCGGCTTCTTCGAGGGGCGCGACGGCGACAACGACGGTCCGTCCGCGTCGATCGAGACCGTGCGGGGCGCCAAGCTCGCCCAGGAGCGCGGCTGGACCGCGCCGTCCATGCCCGACGACGCGCCGCTGCCCGCGCTGCCGGAAAAGAAGTGAGGGCGTGATGACGGAGAACAACCACGTGCTGACACCGGTGCTGACCAAGCGCTGGCTGTCGCCGAACTCGTGGACCCGGCACACCTACGAGCAGCTGGAGGGCTACACCGCCCTGCCGAAGGCGCTCAAGGCCCACCCGGACCAGCTGATCGAGCTGGTCAAGGCGTCCGGCCTGCGCGGCCGCGGCGGTGCCGGCTTCCCGACCGGCCTCAAGTGGAGCTTCATCCCGCAGGGCGACGGCAAGCCGCACTACCTCGTCATCAACGCCGACGAGGGCGAGCCGGGCACCTGCAAGGACATCCCGCTGATGATGGCGGACCCGCACTCGCTGATCGAGGGCTGCATCATCACCTCGTTCGCGATCCGCGCGAACTTCTGCGCGATCTACGTGCGCGGTGAGGTCCTGCACTGCATCCGCCGCCTCAACGCCGCGGTCCAGGAGGCCTACGCCGCCGGGTACCTCGGCAAGAACATCCTCGGCTCGGGCTTCGACCTCGACCTCGTCGTGCACGCCGGCGCCGGCGCGTACATCTGCGGCGAGGAGACCGCGCTGCTGGACTCCCTCGAAGGGCGTCGTGGCCAGCCGCGGCTCAAGCCTCCGTTCCCCGCGACGGCGGGCCTCTACGCGTCGCCCACTGTGGTGAACAACGTGGAGACCATCGCTTCTGTTCCCTACATCGTCAACGGCGGTTCCGACTGGTTCCGGGCGATGGGGCGGGAGAAGTCGCCGGGGCCGAAGATCTTCTCGCTCTCCGGCCACGTGGAGAAGCCCGGCCAGTACGAGGCCCCGATGGGCATCACGCTGCGCGAGCTGCTGGACATGGCGGGCGGCATGAAGGACGGCATCCCGCTGAAGTTCTGGACGCCGGGCGGCTCCTCCACCCCGATGTTCACCGCGGAGCACCTGGACGTGCCGCTGGACTTCGAGGGCTGCGCGCAGGCGGGCTCGATGCTGGGCACCACCGCGCTGCAGATCTTCAACGAGACCGTGTCCGTGCCGTGGGCGGTCATGAAGTGGACCGAGTTCTACAAGCACGAGTCCTGCGGCAAGTGCACCCCCTGCCGCGAGGGCACGTTCTGGTTGACGCAGATCCTGCAGCGCATGGTGCGCGGTGAGGGCTCTCCCTCGGACATCGAGACGTTGCTCGACATCTGCGACAACATCCTCGGCCGGTCCTTCTGCGCGCTGGGCGACGGTGCGACGAGCCCGATCACCAGTGCCATCAAGTACTTCAAGCACGAGTTCCTTGAGCTGTGCCAGCAGCAGAACGCCGCTGCGCAGCCCGAGCTGGCGGGAGCAAGCTCATGACCACGGCTCCTGAGAAGAACCAGGACCTGCCGCCGGTACCCGAAGGCCACGTGCGCCTGACCATCGACGGTGTCGATGTGGTGGCGCCCAAGGGCGAACTGCTGATCCGCACGGCCGAGCGACTCGGCACCGTGATCCCGCGGTTCTGCGACCACCCCCTCCTCGAACCGGCCGGCGCCTGTCGCCAGTGCCTGGTCGAGGTGGAGATGGGCGGCAGGCCCATGCCGAAGCCGCAGGCGTCCTGCACGATGACCGTCGCCGACGGCATGGTGGTCAAGACGCAGCTCACCTCGCCCGTCGCCGACAAGGCGCAGCAGGGCGTGATGGAGCTGCTGCTGATCAACCACCCGCTGGACTGCCCGATCTGCGACAAGGGCGGCGAGTGCCCCCTGCAGAACCAGGCGCTCAAGCACGGCCGCGCGGACTCCCGCTTCGAGGAGAAGAAGCGGACCTTCGTCAAGCCGATCGCGATCTCCACCCAGGTCCTGCTGGACCGCGAGCGCTGCGTGCTCTGCCAGCGCTGCACCCGTTTCTCCGAGCAGATCGCCGGTGACCCGTTCATCGACCTGCTCGAGCGCGGCGCGATGCAGCAGATCGGTGTCGCCGACGACAAGCCGTTCCAGAGCTACTTCTCCGGCAACACCATCCAGATCTGCCCGGTCGGCGCGCTCACCAGCGCCGCGTACCGGTTCCGCTCCCGCCCGTTCGACCTGGTCTCCAAGCCGGGCGTGTGCGAGCACTGCGCGGGCGGCTGCGCGACCCGCGTCGACACCCGCCGCGGCAAGGTGCAGCGCCGCCTCGCCGGTGAGGACCCGGAGGTGAACGAGGAGTGGCTGTGCGACAAGGGCCGCTTCGCCTTCACCTACGCCACGCAGGCCGACCGCCTGTCCCGCCCGCTCGTGCGCGACGCGGAGACCGGTGAGCTGCGTGAGAGCTCCTGGACCGAGGCGCTGCGCGTCGCGGCCGAGGGGCTGGCCAAGGCCCGCGACAACGGCGGCGTCGGTGTGCTGCCCGGTGGTCGGCTGACCGTCGAGGACGCCTACGCGTACTCGAAGTTCGCCCGGGTCGCCCTGCGCACCAACGACATCGACTTCCGGTCCCGGCCGCACTCCGCGGAGGAGCTGGACTTCCTCGCCGCGCGCGTCGTGGGCACCACGCCCGAGAACGGCGTGACCTACCAGGGCATCGAGTCCGCGCCCGCCGTGCTGTGCGTGGCGCTGGAGCCCGAGGAAGAGGCCGGGATCCTGTTCCTGCGGCTGCGCAAGGCGGCCCGCAAGAACAAGACCAAGATCTTCCACCTCGGCCAGTACACGACCTCCAGCGTGCGCAAGTCCTTCGGCCAGCTGCTGGCCTGCACGCCGGGTGCCGAGGCCGCGGCGGTCGACGCGCTGGGCTCGCACGCCGACGGCGCCGACGTCCGCGAGGCGCTCGGCTCGGACAACGCGGTGATCCTGGTCGGCGTCCGCGCCGCCGAGATCCCCGGCCTGTTCTCCGCTGTCACCCGGCTCGCCGAGACCACCGGCGCCAAGCTCGCCTGGGTCCCGCGTCGCGCAGGTGAGCGGGGCGCGGTCGAGGTCGGCGCGGTGCCGACGCTGCTGCCGGGTGGTCGCCCGGTCGCCGACGAGGCCGCGCGCGCCGAGATCGAGCTGGCCTGGGGCCTGGACTCCGGCGCGCTGCCCGCGCAGCCCGGTCGCGACCTCGACGGCATCCTCGCCGCTGCAGCGTCCGGTGACCTCGCGGCGCTGGTCGTCGGCGGTGTCGACCCCGACGACCTGCCGGACCCCGAGCTCGCCGAGAAGGCTCTCGACGCGGTCGGGTTCCTGGTCTCACTGGAGCTGCGCGAGTCCGCGGTCACCGCCCGTGCCGACGTGGTGCTGCCGGTGGCGGCGGCCGTCGAGCGCGGCGGCAGCTACCTGAACTGGGAGGGCCGCAGCCGCTCCTTCGAGCCGGGGCTGTCCGTGCCGAACGTGGTGCCGGACTGCCGGGTGCTCGACACCCTCGCGGTGGAGATGGACGCCGACCTGTTCACCCAGACCCCGGCCGCCGCGGCCGGTGACCTGGCCCGCATCGGCGAGTACCGGGGCACCCGCCCCGCCGCGCCTGCCGTGGCGGGCACCGGCGCCGCCAAGGCCGCCGCCGGTCAGGCGGTGCTGGCGAGCTGGACCCGGATGCTGGACAACGGCCGGGGCCAGGACGGCGAGCCGAACCTGGCTGGCACCGCCCGCCCCGCGGTCGCCCGGCTCTCGGCGGAGACCGCGGCCAAGCTCGGCGCCGCCGATGGCGCCGAGGTCACCGTGCGGACCGAGCGCGGCGCGATCACGCTGCCGCTCGCGGTCGCCGACCTGCCCGACGGCGTGGTGTGGCTGCCAGGGAACTCCGGGCCGTCCACCGTGCGCCGCACCCTCGGCGCGGGCCACGGCTCGGTCGTGACCGTGACGGTTGCTGACGGAGGGAACGCGTGAGTACTCCCGAACTGCTCGCGGACGACCCGATCTGGATCACGATCATCAAGGTCGTCGGCATCTTCGCCCTGCTGGTCCTGCTGACCCTGTTCATGATCAACTGGGAGCGCAAGGTCGTCGGGCGGATGCAGCAGCGCCCCGGCCCGAACCGGGTCGGCCCCGGCGGCTGGCTGCAGTCCCTCGCGGACGGCCTCAAGCTGGCGTTCAAGGAAGACATCCGGCCCGTGCTGGCCGACAAGTGGGTGTTCTTCCTGGCACCGGTGATCTCCTGTGTGCCCGCCTTCCTGGCGTTCTCGGTCATCCCGCTCGGCGGCGAGGTCAACCTCTTCGGCCACCAGACCGCGCTCCAGCTGGTCGACCTGCCGGTCGGCGTGCTGGTGGTGCTGGCCTGCTCCTCGCTCGGTGTCTACGGCATCGTGCTCGCGGGCTGGTCCTCCGGCTCGCCGTACCCGCTGCTCGGCTCGCTGCGCTCGGCAGCGCAGGTGATCTCCTACGAGATCGCGATGGGTCTGTCCATCGTCGCCGTGATCATGTACTCCGGCACGATGTCCACCGCGGGCATCGTCGACGCGCAGAACCAGAACGGCTGGTTCGCGCTGCTGCTGCCGGTCAGCTTCGTGATCTACGTGATCTCCATGGTCGGTGAGACCAACCGCGCTCCCTTCGACCTCCCCGAGGCCGAGTCGGAGCTGGTCGGTGGCTTCCACACCGAGTACTCGTCGCTGAAGTTCGCGCTGTTCTTCCTCGCCGAGTACATCAACATGGTCACCGTCTCCGCGCTGGCGACCACGCTGTTCCTCGGCGGCTGGCACGCGCCCTTCGGGCTGGCGACCGCGGTCCCGTGGATCGACGACGGCTGGCTGGGCCTGGTCTGGTTCCTGCTGAAGACCCTGGCCTTCCTGTTCGGCTTCATCTGGCTGCGCGGCACGCTGCCCCGCTACCGCTACGACCAGTTCATGAAGCTGGGCTGGAAGTTCCTGGTGCCGTTCAGCCTGGTCTGGATCGTCGCGGTGGCGACCATCAAGACCATCCGCAACCAGGGCGTCACCCCGGAGCAGGTGCTCTACATCGGGGGCGGGCTGTTGGTCGTGCTGCTGGTGGTGGCCTTCCTCATCCCCGACCGCAAGGTCGACGAGGGGCCGCAGATCCCCATGGCGCACAGCGGATTCCCGGTGCCGCCGCTGGACCTGAGCGTGCCCAAGCCGCCCAAGCGCAAGGCGGCGGCCCCGGTCGAGGCCAAGGTCGGTGCGGGTTCCAGCGGGGAGCTCACCGGCAAGCAGCACTCCCCGAACGTTCCCGACACGACCCCCGCGGGCAGTGACTCAGAGGCGTCGTCCAAGGGTGAGAAGGAGGCCAGCGATGGGGATGTTTGATCCCGTCAAGGGCTTCGGCGTGACCTTCGGAACCATGTTCAAGAAGGTCGTCACCGAGGAGTACCCCGAGGTCAAGAAGGTCACCGCGCCGCGATACCACGGTCGGCACCAGCTCAACCGGCACCCGGACGGGCTGGAGAAGTGCGTCGGCTGCGAGCTGTGCGCGTGGGCCTGCCCGGCGGACGCGATCTTCGTCGAGGGCGGCAACAACACCGAGGAGGAGCGCTACTCGCCCGGTGAGCGCTTCGGCCTCGACTACCAGATCAACTACCTCCGGTGCATCGGCTGCGGCCTGTGCATCGAGGCCTGCCCGACCCGCTCGCTCACCATGACCAACGAGTACGAGCTGGCCGACGACAGCAGGCAGAACCTGATCTACACCAAGGAGCAGCTGCTCGCGCCGCTGCTGCCAGGCATGGAGCAGCCGCCGCACCCGATGCGCCTTGGTGAGAACGAGACCGACTACTACGTCAACGGTCCGGAGCTGGCTCGCCAGCAGCCCGCCACCGAAGGCGGCGAGGGGGCCAAGGCGTGAACACCGCGCTCTTTCTCGCGCAGGCGGGCGCCGCGACCGCGGGCGAGGTGACCACCGGCGAGGCCGTCGCCTTCTGGATCCTCGGACCGCTCGCACTCGCGGGCGCGCTCGGCATGCTCTTCTCCCGCAACGCGGTGCACTCCGCGCTGTGGCTGGTGCTGACCATGCTCGGCCTCGGTGTGCTCTACATGGTCCAGCAGGCCCCGTTCCTCGGGTTCGTGCAGATCATCGTCTACACCGGCGCGATCATGATGCTGTTCCTGTTCGTGCTGATGATGGTCGGCAGGGACGCCTCCGACTCGGTGGTCGAGGTCCTGCGCGGCCAGCGGTTCGCCGCCGCGCTCTTCGGCATCGGCTTCGGTGTCCTGATGGTCTCCGCGCTGGCCCGGTCGCTGACCGACGTGCCGGCGCGCGGCCTTGCCGGGCCCAACACCACCAACGGTGGCAACGTCGGCAACATCGGGCGCGCGGTCTTCACCGACTACGTCTTCCCGTTCGAGCTGACCTCGGCGCTGCTGATCACCGCGGCGCTCGGCGCGATGGTGCTGGCCTTCGTCGACCGCAAGCACACCGAGCGCAAGACGCAGCGGGAGCTGGCCGACATGCGCTTCCGCGGCGAGCACGACCGCGTCTCGCCGCTGCCCGGCCCCGGCGTCTTCGCCACCGCCAACTCGGTGGCCACCCCCGCGCTGCTGCCGGACGGTTCGGTCGCCCCGGAGTCGGTCTCCGAGCTCATCGAGGCCACCTCGCGCAAGGCGCTGGACTCCGACGTCGCCGAGGTCACGGGCAGCGTGCCCGGACCCGACGCGCACGCACTCACCGGTAAGGAGGGCGACAAGTGACCCCCACCTACTACCTGCTGCTGTCGGCGCTGCTGTTCACCATCGGCGCGGTCGGCGTGCTGGTCCGGCGCAACGCCATCGTGGTCTTCATGTGCGTGGAGCTGATGCTCAACGCGGTGAACCTGACGCTGGTCACCTTCGCCAGGATCAACGGCGGCCTCGACGGCCAGGTGATGGCGTTCTTCGTGATGGTCGTCGCGGCCGCGGAGGTCGTCGTCGGACTGGCGATCATCATGTCCATCTTCCGGACGCGCCGGTCGGCCTCGGTCGACGACGCGAACCTGCTGAAGTACTGAGGGGCCAGAGGTGACGAGTACGTATCTGGCTGCCGAGCCCGCCCGGGTGCTGGCCGCCGAGGGCATCGCGCAGTACGCGTGGCTCCTGGTGGCCCTGCCCTTGCTCGGCGCGGCGATCCTGCTGATCGGCGGGCGCCGCACGGACCGCTGGGGCCACCTGCTCGGCAGCGCGATGGTGATCGCGGCGTTCGGCTACGGCCTCGCGCTGTTCTTCTCCGTCGTCGGCCTCGACCCCGAGCAGCGGGTCCGCGAGGTGAGCCTGTTCTCGTGGATCCCGGTCGAGGCGCTCAAGGTCGACTTCGGTCTCCGGCTCGACCCGCTGTCGGTCACGTTCGTGCTGCTGATCACCGGTGTGGGTTCGCTGATCCACATCTACTCGATCGGCTACATGAGCCACGACGACAACCGGCGCAAGTTCTTCGCCTACCTGAACCTGTTCGTCGGCGCGATGCTGGTCCTGGTCCTCGGCAACAGCTTCGTGACGCTGTACCTGGGCTGGGAGGGCGTCGGTCTCGCGTCCTACCTGCTGATCTCCTTCTGGCAGTACAAGCCCGCCGCGGCGGAGGCGGCCAAGAAGGCGTTCCTGATGAACCGGGTCGGCGACATCGGCCTGGCGGTGGCGATCTTCCTGATGTTCGCCAACCTCGGCACCACCCAGTACACCGAGGTCTTCGAGCGGGCCGGGGAGCTCTCCGGCGGCGTGGTGCTTGCCATCGCGCTGATGCTGCTGCTGGGCGCCTGCGGTAAGTCCGGCCAGTTCCCGCTCCAGGCGTGGCTCCCGGACGCGATGGAGGGCCCGACCCCGGTCTCGGCCCTCATCCACGCCGCGACCATGGTCACCGCCGGTGTCTACCTGATCGCGCGGGCCAACCCGATCTACGACCTCACCCCGGACGGCCGCCTGGTCGTGACGATCATCGGCGCGCTGACGCTGCTGATCGGGTGTGTGATCGGCTGCGCCTACGACGACTTCAAGAAGGTCCTGGCGTACTCGACGGTCAGCCAGATCGGCTACATGATCCTCGCGGTCGGCCTCGGCCCGTTCGGCTACGCGCTGGGCATCATGCACCTGCTCACCCACGGCTTCTTCAAGGCCGGGCTGTTCCTCGGCGCCGGTTCGGTGATGCACGGCATGAACGACGAGGGCAACATCCGCCGGATGGGCGGCCTCGCCAAGAAGATGCCGATCACCTTCGTCACCTGGGGTCTCGGCTACCTGGCGCTGATCGGCTTCCCGTTCCTGTCCGGCTTCTACTCCAAGGACGCCATCATCGAGGCGGCCTTCGGCCAGGAGGGCTGGCGCGGCTGGGTCTTCGGCGGTGCCGCGGTGTTCGGCGCGGCGCTGACGGCCTTCTACATGACGCGCCTGATGCTGCTGGTCTTCTTCGGCGAGAAGCGCTGGGAGAAGCTGAAGTCGGCCGACGGCAGGGACTACCACCCGCACGAGTCACCGAAGTCGATGACCATCCCGATGATCATCCTCGCCTTCGGCTCGGTGTTCGCGGGCTTCCTGCTCAGCAACGGCGACCTGCTCGCGGGCTGGCTGGCCCCGTCGCTGGGTGAGCTGCAGGAGGCCGAGCACGGCGTCCTGCCGCACTCGGTGGTGCCGATCCTGACGGTGGCGCTGTCGGCGCTCGGCGCGCTGGTCGCCTGGGTGATCTTCGGCCGCAAGTCGGTCCGGGTCCCGGTCGAGCGCCCCGCCGCCGCGTGGCCGGTGCGGGCCGCCCGCGCCGACCTGTACACCAACGCGCTGAACGACTGGCTCGTCGTCAAGCCGAGCCTGCTGCTCACCAGGGCCTTCCTGGTGCTGGACAACAAGGGCGTCGACGGCGTCGTGACCGGCACCGCCACGGTGCTCGGCGGCGGCTCCAGCGTGCTGCGCCGGACCCAGACCGGGTTCGTTCGCTCCTACGCCCTGAGCATGCTTGGAGGTTCGGTCCTCGTGATCGCGGCCATGCTGGTGGTGAGGTTCGCGTGAACAGCGGATTCTTGTTGCTGGCACTCCTCTTCCTGCCGCTGGTCGGCGGTGTCGTCGTCGCGCTGCTGCGCAACAACGACAAGCTGGCCAAGCTGACGGCGCTCGGCTTCTCCCTCGCCGAGCTGGTCCTCGCGGTGTTCGCCTGGATCGCCTTCGACGCGAACGGCGCCCGGCTGCAGCTGACCACCTCGGTGGAGTGGATCCCGCAGTTCGGGGTCAACTTCGCGCTCGGCATCGACGGCATCGCGCTGGTGATGATCGCGCTGATCGCCTTCCTGGTGCCGATCGTGATCGGCGCGTCCTGGGAGGACAAGCTGCCAGAGGGCCGGACCCTCGGCGGCTTCCTGTCGCTGATCCTGGTCATGGAGACCTTCATGGTCGGCGTCTTCGCCGCCACGGACGTCTTCCTGTTCTACGTCTTCTTCGAGGCGATGCTCATCCCGGCGTACTTCCTGATCGGCCGCTTCGGCGGACCGCGCAGGACCTACGCCGCGATGAAGTTCTTCCTGTACTCGCTGCTCGGCGGCCTCATCATGCTGGCGTCGGTGATCGGCGTGTACGTGGCGAGCGCCAACGTGCTCGGCAAGGGCACCTTCGAGTGGGCGAAGCTGGCGGAGATCTCCAAGGACCTCTCGCCGACCGCGCAGTTCTGGCTGTTCCTCGGCTTCTTCGTGGCCTTCGCCATCAAGGCGCCGCTGGTCCCGCTGCACACCTGGCTGCCGGACTCGGCGGCAGAGGCCCCGGTCGGCGTCGGTGTGCTGCTCGTCGGCGTGCTGGACAAGGTCGGCACCTTCGGCTTCCTGCGCTACGGCCTCTCGCTGTTCCCGGAGGCCAGCAAGCAGCTCGCCCCGCTGGTCCTGGTGCTCGCCGTGATCGGCATCCTCTACGGCGCGTTCCTGGCCTTCGGCCAGAGCGACATGAAGCGGTTCGTGGCGTTCACCTCGATCGCCCACTTCGGCTTCATCGCGCTGGGCATCTTCGCCTTCAGCAGCCAGTCGATCTCCGGCTCGGTGCTGTACATGGTCAACCACGGCATCTCGACCGGCATGCTCTTCCTGGTCGTCGGCATGGTCATGGCGCGCGGCGGCTCCAGGGAGTTCGCCGACTACGGCGGCATGGCGAAGCTGACCCCGGTGCTGGGCGGGCTGTTCCTGGTCGCCGGTCTGTCCTCGCTCGCGCTGCCGGGAACCAACTCCTTCGTGAGCGAGTTCCTGGTGCTGGTCGGCTCCTTCCCGAACGAGCCGGTGTTCACCATCCTGGCCTCGGTCGGCATGGTGCTCGCCGCGCTGTACGTGCTGCGGGCCTACCAGCAGGTCATGCAGGGCCCGGTGCGCGGCAACGCGCTGGTCGGCCTGGCAGGCGGTCCCGGAACGGCGACCGACCCGGAGTCGGAGACCCTCAAGTCCAAGGTCGCCGACCTCTCCCGCCGCGAGCTGATCGTGCTGGCCCCCCTGGTGGCACTGATCATCGGCCTCGGCGTCTACCCGAAGCCGGTCCTGGACGTGATCACCCCGTCCGTCACGGCGACGATGACCGAGGCCGGCGTGACCGACCCGGTTGTCGCGCAGGAAGGCAACAAGTGACGTGAACGTCCCGATGCTTCTCGCTCAGGTCGAGCAGGTCCAGGTGCCCGACCTGGACCTCGCAGCGGCCGCGCCGATCCTGATCGTGCTCGCCGCCGCCTGCGTCTCCGTGCTGTTCGAGGCGTTCCTGCCGCGATCGGCCCGCTGGGGCGCGCAGGTGGCGCTGAGCGTGCTCGCGCTCGTCGGCGCGGGCGCCGCGCTGCTGCTCTACGCGGGCAAGGCGCCCGCAGCCGGGGTCACCACGCTCTCCGGTGCACTGGCCGTGGACAAGCCCGCGCTGTTCCTCTGGGGCACGCTGCTGATCCTCGGCCTGGGCTCGGTGCTGCTGATGGCCGACCGCACAGTCGAGCCCGGTGGCGCCTTCGCCGCCGACGCGGCGGTGCGGCCCGGCACCGTCCAGGACCGCGCGCAGGCCACCGCGGTCATGCAGACCGAGGTCTTCCCGCTGGCGCTGTTCTCGCTCGGCGGCATGATGGTCTTCACCTCGTCCAACGACCTGTTGACCATGTTCATCGCCCTTGAGGTGCTGAGCCTGCCGCTGTACCTGATGTGCGGCCTCGCCCGCCGTCGCCGCCTCATCTCGCAGGAGGCGGCGGTCAAGTACTTCCTGCTCGGCGCCTTCGCCTCGGCGTTCTTCCTCTACGGCCTCGCGCTGCTCTACGGCTACGCGGGCTCGATCAAGCTCTCCGCGATCGCCCAGGCGGCGGGCGGCTCCGACCGCTCCGACACGCTGCTGTTCGCCGGTATGGGCCTGCTCGTGGTCGGCCTGCTGTTCAAGGCGGCCGTCGGCCCGTTCCACACCTGGTCCCCGGACGTCTACCAGGGCGCCCCGACCCCGGTCACCGCCTTCATGGCCGCGTGCACCAAGGTCGCGGCCTTCGGCGGCATCCTGCGGGTGTTCTCGGTGGCCTTCGAGGCGACCAGCTGGGAGTGGCGCTCCGTCCTCTGGGGCGTGGCCATCGTCTCGATGCTCATCGGCGCGGTCCTGGGCCTGACCCAGACCGACATCAAGCGGATGATCGCCTACTCCTCGGTGGCGCACGCGGGCTTCCTGCTCATCGGCTCCATCGCGCTCACCGACGAGGGCCGCGCGGCCACGCTGTTCTACCTGCTCACCTACGGCTTCACCACGCTGGCGGTGTTCGCGGTGATCAGCCTGGTGCGCGACGCGAACGGCGAGGCCACCCAGATCAGCTCCTGGGCCGGTCTGGCCAAGCGGTCGCCGATGGTGGCCGGCATCTTCACCGTGCTGCTGCTCGCGCTCGCCGGTATCCCGCTGACCAGCGGCTTCGTCGGAAAGTTCGTGGTGTTCTCGGCCGCGCTCGCCGACGGCATGGCCCCGCTGGTGGTGATCGCGCTGCTGGCCAGTGCCGTCGCCGCGTTCTTCTACCTGCGGATCATCGTGCTGATGTACATGCGCGAGCCGGAGGAGGACGGGCCCACCGTCAGCCTGCCGGGCGTGTTCACCACGGTGACCATCGCGCTGGGCGTCGCGGTGACCGTGCTGCTGGGTGTCTTCCCGGCGGCGGCACTCGACTGGTCGGTCGTGGGGGCCTTCGTCTCCTAGGACCAGGACAGCATCACTCGAAACGGCCCATCCGCCCGTCGGCGGATGGGCCGTTCGACGTGATTGCCCTGCTTGGTTCGCTCGTGTTGGGGAAGTCATACCCCGTTATGCGCAGGTCGGTGCCACGGTCTCGGCAGCCCTACGTAGGCTTCGGATGTGACCACCAGTGAGCACGCCCGCCTTGGCCGGGACCGGGACGCGAGTTCGGTGCTGACCGACCCCGAGCTTGCCGAGTCCGTACAGGTCGGTCTGGAGCGGGTGGAGCGCCTGCTGCACACGGTTCTGCAGAGCGACTTCGAGTTCGTCACCGAGGCGTCGCTTCACCTGGTCGAAGCGGGCGGCAAGCGCATCCGCCCACTGTTCACCCTGCTCGCCGCGCACTTCGGTGACGCGGAGCACGAGGACGTCGTGACCGCGGCCGTCGTGGTCGAGCTGATCCACCTGGCCACGCTCTACCACGACGACGTGATGGACGAGGCGACCATGCGGCGCGGGGCGGTCAGCGCCAACGCCCGCTGGGACAACGCCATCGCGATCCTCACCGGCGACTTCCTGTTCGCGCACGCCTCGAAGCTGGTGGCCGGGCTGGGCACGGAGGCCGCGGAGATCATCGCGGTCACCTTCGGTGAGCTGGTCACCGGCCAGATGCGCGAGACGGTCGGCCCGAAGCCGGGCCAGGACCCGGTCGAGCACTACCTGAAGGTCATCGCGGAGAAGACCGGCTCGCTGATCGCCACGGCAGGCCGCTACGGCGCGATGTTCTCCGGGGCCGACGAGAAGTCGATCGTCGCGTTGCAGCGCTACGGCGAGGTCATCGGCACCGCGTTCCAGATCTCCGACGACATCATCGACATCGCCTCGCCCGCGGTGGAGTCCGGCAAGACGCCGGGGACCGACCTGCGCGAGGGCGTGAAGACGCTGCCGATGCTCTACGCGCTGGAGGAGGAGGGCCCTCGCGGCGACCGCCTCCGTGAGCTGCTGGCCGCCCCGATCACCGAGGACGACCTGGTGACCGAGGCCCTGCGGCTGCTGCGCGAGTCGGAGGGCATGGAGCGCGCCAGGCAGACGGTCTACAGCTACGCCGACCAGGCGCGCGACGAGCTGGCCTACCTGCCGTCCTGCCCCGCGCGGTCGGCGCTGGAGGGCCTCGCCGACTACGTGGTGGACCGCACCAAGTAGCCCGACCGGTCAGCGTGCGCCCATCAACAGCGGAGTCAGCTGCATCAGGGCGGCGCTGACCACGAGCGTGACCACGCCGCGCACCAGCACCTGTTTGGTTGTCCCGGCCTTCACCGTCCAGGTCGCGTGCACGACGAAACCGCCGACCACGCCCAGGATGCCGGGGAAGACCAGCATGAAGGCGGACGCGAAGCACGAGCCTGCGCCGGGATACGCGAAGCACAGCAACGAGTAGGAGCCGAAGAGCAGCGTCGGCCACACCAAGAACAACGTCACGACGGCCTGCGCGATCCACACGACTCGTCTGGCGGCTTCCACGGTCATGCGCAGAACCTATGTTCTGGGCTGCTCGGCAGCCTGAGCCGAACTACTCACTGCCTCGTCCTCGTCCCGAACCGGCTCGTCGACGACCACCTCGGACGCGGCGGGCGCCCGGTAGACCAGCCGGCGGCGGGCCTGGTGCGCGGTCAGCGCGCCGTCCACGGTGAAGACCACCAGGGCCAGCCAGACCAGCGCGAAGCCCAGCCAGCGCTCCGGCGGCATCGGCTCGTGCAGCACCAGAACGCCCCACGCGAACTGCAGGATCGGTGCGAGGTACTGCAGCGCGCCGAGGGTCACCATCGGCAGCCGCCGCGCCGCCGTGCCGAACATCAGCAGGGGGAGCGCGGTCACCGGCCCGGCCGACACCAGCAGCAGCGCGTGCCAGAGCCCGTGCTGCGCGAAGGTCCCGGTGCCGACGGCCGCGAGGAACACCAGGTAGCCGATGGCCAGCGGACCGAGCACCAGGCTCTCCGCCGTCAGGCTGGTCGCCGAGTCCATCGGCACGGTCTTCTTGATCAGCCCGTACACGCCGAAGGACAGCGCCAGTACCAGGGCGAGGACGGGCACCGAGCCGAACTTCATGGTCAGCACGATCACGGCGAGCGCGGCGATCACCACCGCGACCCACTGCATCGGGCGCAGCCGCTCGTTCAGCACCGCGACCCCGAGCACCATGCTCACCAGGGGGTTGATGAAGTAACCGAGCGCCGTTTCGACCACCTGGCCGGAGGTAACCCCGTAGATGTAGGTCCCCCAGTTGATCGCGATCAGCACCGCGGCGGCCGACACGAGCAGCCAGGACCGCGCGGACAGCTCGCGCAATCGTGACCAACGCCCGAACAGCAGGAGCCCGCCGATCATGAAGACCATGGTCCACCCGATCCGATGGGCCAGGATCTCCACCGAACCCGCAGGTCCGAGCAGTGGCCAGAAGGCGGGGAACAGACCCCAGATCGTGTAGGCGCCCGCGCCGAGCAGCAGTCCGGATGCGGCCGGATGCGGCCTCGGGGAGTGTGGGGAAGCCGTCGAGTCCACTGAGTTGCTCATCGACGGCACTCGAAGGAGTTTACGCTGGACAGGATGAGCGGGACAGACCGTTCGTCACATGATGAGGCTCTCAACTGCTGTTTGGCTGCCCACGGGCAACAAGGAGGTCCTGGCGGTGTCGTCGCTGTTCGGGGAGGTGTGGGTCTACAGCCTGCTCGCGTTTCTGGTCGGGGTCGGGGCGACCTGGCTGTGGTACGTCCGGCCTGCCCGCCGCCGCCTGGTCGAGCTGGAGGACGAGCTCGCCCGCGCCAAGCCCACCAAGGCTCACGCCGTGCCCGTGCAGCCGACCGCGATCCAGCCCGCTCCGGTTCTCCTCGACCCGGCCCGGCCCGAACCCCCGCTGCCGGAGCCGCCGGTGCAGGAGCTGGTCGACCCGGTCTTCGCCGAGCCGGTCCCGACCCAGAGGACCGAGCTGGTCGAGCCGCCCGAGCCGGTCCGGCCGGAGCCGGTCCGCGACGAGACCGCGCGCATCGACCTGCCGACGGCGAAGATCGACGTCCGCAAGCCATCCACGCTCTCCGACATCCCGATCCCGCCCGCGCCGACCGAGTACCTGGAGCAGCTCCAGCGCGAGCGCGAGGCGGAACACGCCAGGGCTGCGAGCGCCGCCGACGACCACGAACCGCTGTTCTTCGAGGCCACCACGCCGCCGATGGGCATCAGCCAGGCCGCGATCGAGCAGGAGCTTCGCGCGGCGGGAGCGGCGGAGGACCACACCGCGCGGCCCCAGCCCAGCCCGGCCCCCCGCTCCACCCAGCCGACCGCGCCGCCCGAGGTCGATCCGATGGAGATGGAGCTGGCCGACCACACGCCGACCGCGTTGATCCCCAGGGTGGAGTGGCGCGGCGGCTACCCCGACGCGGGCAAGCCCACCGCCGAGACGGCCACCGACGACGACGTCGACGACCCGAACGCGGGCGCGGCCCCCGGCCAGGGCGCCGACTGCGAGCCCGAGCGCGAGCTTCCCCAGCGCGAGCTGGCCGAGCCCGAGATCCCGCAGCGCCAGGTCGCGTTCAGCCGTGGCTCGGCCACCGGTCAGATCCCGGTTGTGCCCGCCCAGTCCGCCGAACCCGAGGTGGAGCGGAGCGAGGACGCCGAAGAGCGGGCCGACGCGGAGCGCCAGGCTGAGGCCGAGCGCGTGGCTGCGGAGCAGCGTGCGGAGGCGGAGCGGCAGGCGGAGGCTCAGCGTCAGGCGGAGGCCGCCGAGGCCGAGCGCTTGGAGGCCGAGCGCGTGGCTGCGGAGCAGCGTGCGGAGGCGGAGCGTCAGGCCGAAGCTCAGCGTCAGGCCGAGGCACGG
The DNA here is from genome assembly GCF_042429765.1 of Allokutzneria oryzae. Taxonomy (NCBI): domain Bacteria; kingdom Bacillati; phylum Actinomycetota; class Actinomycetes; order Pseudonocardiales; family Pseudonocardiaceae; genus Allokutzneria; species Allokutzneria oryzae. The sequence goes on from NZ_JBHLZU010000011.1 coordinate 243,742, forward strand.
CAGCGCGCCGAGCAGGAGCGCGCCGAAGCCGCCCAGCGCGAGGCCGAGCTGCGCAAACTGCAGGAGAAGCCCGCACCCGCCCAGCAGCGCACCCGGTCGCTGTTCGAGCCGGTGGTCGACCCCGACAGCGTGGCGGGCTCGCCGAACGGCAGGGCGCACAGCTGAGACGAACCGTGGCCCTGCTCGCGATCGGCGAGCAGGGCCACGGTGGTCTTCGAGCCGGAGCGGTCAGTCCCCGACGACCGTCCAGGTGTCCTTGCCCCGCAGCAGCGCGCCGAGGTCGGCGGGCTTCGCGGACTTGGCGTCGGCGACCTGCTCGCGGGCGAGGTCGTCGTAGGTCGGCCGCTGCACCTGCCGGAACACGCCGGTCACGGTGTGGTCGAGGTCCTGGCCGCCCAGACGGGACAGCGCGAACGCGTAGGACGGGTCCTCCAGCGTCGCGTCGTGCACCACGAGCGCGTCCTCGCCGACCTCGGCGACCTTGCGCACGGAGAACGTGCCGGTCTTGGCGTCCCTGACCACGCCGTACTCGCCCTCGGCGCCGAAGCGGATCGGCTCGCCGTGGGTCAGCGGGATGATCCGCCGCTCCCGCTCGCCCGGCTCCTTGAGCACGTCGAACGCGCCGTCGTTGAAGATCGGGCAGTTCTGGTAGATCTCCACGAGCGCGGTGCCCCGGTGCTGGGCGGCCGCGCGCAGCACCTCGGTGACGCCCTTGCGGTCGGAGTCCATCGCCCGCGCCACGAAGGTGGCCTCGGCGCCGATGGCCAGCGAGATCGGGTTGAACGGGTGGTCCAGCGAGCCCATCGGGGTGGACTTGGTGACCTTGCCGACCTCCGAGGTCGGCGAGTACTGGCCCTTGGTGAGCCCGTAGATCCGGTTGTTGAACAGCAGGATCTTCAGGTTCACGTTGCGGCGCAGCATGTGGATCAGGTGGTTGCCGCCGATGGACAGCGCGTCGCCGTCACCGGTGACGACCCACACCGACAGGTCCGGCCGGGACACCGACAGGCCGGTGGCGATGGCCGGGGCGCGCCCGTGGATGGAGTGCACGCCGTAGGTGTTCATGTAGTACGGGAACCGCGAGGAGCAGCCGATCCCGGAGACGAAGACGACGTTCTCCCGCTTCAGCCCCAGCTCGGGCATGAAGCTCTGCACCGCGTTGAGGATGATGTAGTCCCCGCAACCCGGGCACCAGCGGACCTCCTGGTCGGACTTGTAGTCCTTGGCGGTCTGCTTCTCGTCGGTGGTGGGAACACCCTCCAGGCCACCGATCGTGGGAAGACCCAGCTCGATGGTCATGCCTGAACCCCCTGCACGATCTCGATGAACACGTCCTGCAGCTCCTCGGCCTTGTACGGCAGCCCGGAGACCTTGGTGTGGCTGATGACGTCGACCAGGTACTTCGCCCGCAGCAGCAGCGCGAGCTGGCCGAGGTTCATCTCCGGGACGACCACCCGGCGGTAGCCGCGGAGCACCTCGCCGAGGTTGCCGGGGAACGGGTTGAGGTGACGCAGGTGCGCGTGCGCGATCTTCATGCCCTGCCTGCGGACCCGGCGGCACGCGGCGCCGATCGGGCCGTAGGTGGAGCCCCAGCCCAGCACGAGCACGTCGGCGGAGCCGCTGGGGTCCTCGACCTCGATGTCCGGCACGGCGACGCCGTCGACCTTGGCCTGGCGCAGCCGGACCATCTTGTCGTGGTTGTCGGGGTCGTAGGAGATGTTGCCCTTGCCGTCGGCCTTCTCCAGGCCGCCGATGCGGTGCTCCAGCCCCTTGGTGCCGGGAACCGCCCACGGGCGGGCCAGCGTCTCGGGGTCGCGCACGTAGGGCCAGAACTCGCCGGAGCCGTCGAGCGCGTTCGGCTCGCTGGCGAACTCCACCCGCAGGTCGGGCAGGTCCTCGACGGCCGGGATCAGCCACGGCTCGGAACCGTTGGCGATGTAGCCGTCGGAGAGCAGCATCACCGGCGTGCGGTAGGTCAGCGCGATCTTCGCGGCCTCCAGCGTCGCCGCGAAGCAGTCCGCGGGCGTGGACGGCGCGATCACCGGCAGCGGGGCCTCACCGTTGCGGCCGAACATCGCCTGCAGCAGGTCGGCCTGCTCGGTCTTGGTCGGCAGACCGGTGGACGGACCGCCGCGCTGCACGGCCACCACGAGCAGCGGCAGCTCGGTCATCACCGCGAGGCCGATGGTCTCCGACTTCAGCGCGACGCCGGGGCCGGAGGTGGTGGTCACGCCGAGCGCGCCGCCGTAGGAAGCCCCGAGGGCCGCGCCGATCGCGGCGATCTCGTCCTCGGCCTGGAACGTCGTCACGCCGAAGTTCTTGTGCTTGGACAGCTCGTGCAGGATGTCCGAGGCCGGGGTGATCGGGTAGGTGCCGAGGAAGACCGGAAGTTCCGAGCGCTGCCCGGCGGCCACGATGCCGTAGGCCAGCGCGGTGTTGCCGGTGATCTGGCGGTAGGTGCCGGTGGCCAGCTTGGCGGGGGAGACCTCGTAGGTGACCGCGAACGCCTCGGTGGTCTCGCCGTAGTTCCAGCCGGTGCGGAAGGCCAGGACGTTGGCCTCGGCGATCTCCGGCTTCTTGGCGAACTTCTCCCGCAGGAACCGCTCGGTGCCCTCGGTCGGCCGGTGGTACATCCAGGACAGCAGGCCGAGCGCGAACATGTTCTTCGCCCGCTCGGCGTCCTTCTTCGACAGCCCGGTCGGCTCCAGCGCTCCGCGGGTCAGGGTCGCCATCGCGACCTTGTGCACCTGGAACTCCTCCAGCGAGCCGTCCTCCAGCGGGTCGGAGCCGTAGCCGACCTTGGTCAGGGCGCGCTTGGAGAACTCGTCGGTGTTGACGATGAGGATGCCGCCGGGCGGCAGGTCGGCGATGTTCGCCTTGAGCGCGGCGGGGTTCATCGCGACGAGCACGTCGGGGCGGTCGCCAGGGGTGAGGATGTCGTAGTCGGCGAAGTGCAGCTGGAAGCTGGAGACGCCGGGCAGGGTGCCCGCTGGCGCGCGGATCTCGGCCGGGAAGTTGGGCAGCGTCGCGAGGTCGTTGCCGAACGCGGCAGCCTCCGAGGTGAACCGGTCACCGGTCAGCTGCATGCCGTCGCCTGAGTCGCCTGCGAAACGGATGACGACGCGGTCCAGTTTGCGGATCTCGGTTTCGCGTCCCGAGGTGCTGACGCTCATAGGGTGGCGATCCCTCTCTCACAGGGTTCGCGGGGCTACCTTGCCCGCGATGGGGTCCAGGGACACCGTCCGGGCCGGTGGGCACGCACAACGGACCCTGCTGCCTCCGAGGGTAGTCCTGCCTTACCGAGGTCCTGTAAGCCCGGTTACCGCCCGATGACACTGGGCTCAACGGTAAGTATCGACCGATATCTGAATCGATGGAGGAAACCCAGATCACAATGGCCGTTCCCGAGTGCTAGGAACGCGGGCTCAGCGCCGGTGGATCCGGCTCTTGAGCGCGGCCAGCCGCTCCGCGAACGCGGGGCTGTCCATCGAGGCGACCTGCGGCACGAGCTCGGTCTCGACCGCATCGCCGTGCGCGCCGAGGCCCGCGGTGACCCGCATCGAGGACTTCGTGGTGACGGACAGCTCGCGTGGTGCGGACGCGGCCTTCCCGGCCAGCTCGACGGCCGCGGCGACAGCTTCCTCCGCCGTGCTCCAGACCAGGCCGTTCCGCAGCGCCGCGTCCGCGTCCAGGATCTCGCCGAAGAGCACCATGGCCTTGGCCGTCTGCGGTCCGACCAGCCGCTGGAGCATCCAGGTCATGCCGCCGCCGGGATGGATGCCGAGGTCGAGGAACCGCGCGTCGAAGCGCGCCTTCGGCCCGGCGACCCGGAGGTCGCAGGCGAGCGCGAGGTTGAGCCCGGCGCCGACGGCGGCCCCGTTCACCGCGGCGACCGTGGGTAGCGAGCAGTTCGCCACCGCGAGGAAGCCCTGGTAGATCCGCCGCAGCCCCTCCTCGCGGGACGCGCCGAGCTGGGTCAGGTCGGCCCCGGCGCAGAACGCGGGTGCGGCCCCGGTCACCACGACCGCGCCGATCCCGGCGTCCGCCTCGCACGCGGCGATCGTGTCGGCGAGCGCCTGGGACAGGTCGAGCGTGAGCGCGTTGCGCCGTTCCGGGTCGCTGACGGTCACGACCGCGACGGCACCCCGCCGCTCGAAGACCACCTCGGCAGTGCTCATGACCCGCGATCCTGCCAGCCCGGGTCAGGGCCTGGGGGCGGGTGGCCGCTCCAGCAGCGTGGACAGCACGACGGTGGAGACGGTCCGGTCGACGAAGTCCACCGCCCGCAGCCGCTCCAGCGCGGTCTCCATGTGGTGGATGCTCGCCGCGCGCAGGTGCACGATCGCGTCGGCCGAGCCGGAGACGGTGTAGGCGGCCTTGACCTCCGCGAGCGGTTCGAGCCCCGCGCGGATCTTGCCGGGGGCCACGTTGCCGTGGCAGTGGACCTCGACGAACGCCTCCGTTCCCCAGCCGAGCGCCTCCGGGTCGACGACGGCGGTGAAGCCGCGCAGCACCCCGGCGTCCAGCAGTTTGTCCACCCGGCGCTTGACCGCGGGCGCGGACAGCCCGACGGTCGAGCCGATCTCCGCGTAGCTCGATCGGGCGTCGGCTACCAGGCACGAAATGATTCGATGGTCGATCGCGTCCATACGCAACATTCTGCCGATATTTCAGCATGAAGCGGCGTTGTTCGCGGGTAAGTTCGCCATTTAGATTTCGAATCATGTCGTCCGCTGTTGAGGTCCGCCCCGCCGCCGGGGCCAGCGCGCTCGCCGCCGCTCGCACGCCAACCACCAGGCGCTACCTCATGTGTGCCCCCAAGTTCTTCACCGTCGAGTACGCGATCAACCCGTGGATGGACCCCAGTGAACCGGTGAGCACCGAGCGTGCCCTGGAGCAGTGGGGTGAGCTGAAGCGGACCTACGAGAGCCTCGGCCACGTCGTCGAGGAGATCGAGCCGCAGCCCGGTCTGCCGGACATGGTCTTCGCCGCGAACTCCGGCACCGTGGTGCACGGCCGCGTCCTCGGTGCCCGCTTCCGCGCGGCCGAGCGGGCGGGCGAGGCGGAGTTCTACCGCCGCTGGTTCCTGGAGCACGGCTACCGCGACGTGGTGATGCCGAGCAACATCAACGAGGCCGAGGGCGACTTCGCCTGGAGCGGCCGCGTGCTGCTGGCGGGCACCGGTTTCCGCACCGACCCGGGCGCCCACGCCGAGGCGCAGGAGATCCTCGGAGTGCCCGTGGTCTCCCTGAAGCTCGTCGACCCGCGCTACTACCACCTGGACACGGCGTTGACCGTGCTCGACGACAGCCGCGACAACCCGCTGGTCACCTACTACCCGGACGCGTTCTCGCCGGGGTCGCAGCGCGTGCTGGAGCTGCTGTTCCCGGACGCGGTCCTGGCCACCGAGGCCGACGCCGCGTGCCTGGGCCTCAACGGTGTTTCCGACGGCTACAACGTCGTCCTGCCCACCGAGGCGACCGCCCTGGGCACGGCACTGGAGGCCCGCGGTTTCCGGGCGCACTACGTGGACATCTCGGAGCTGCGCAAGTCCGGCGGCGGCCCGAAGTGCTGCACGATGGAACTCCGCGCCTGATGGGGAACGTTTCGTAGCGTGATCGCCCTGGTTGGTAGCGGTGCTCGAAGTCGCTCCGGCCAGGGCGATCGGCATTTTCCCCCGGCCTGTCGGGTTGCGCACAAGGCTCCCCGGGCCTTTGTGGAATTAGCCGAGAGCCAGCGAGGTGGATTTGCTGAATTGATCCGCGCTCGCCAGATTTCGCTCGTGGAATCCAGGAGCGCTGGAGCATTCCGGTGAGCGTCAGCTGCCGTCGAGCCCCGGCGCGAGCGCGGACGTTCGGTGTGCTTGACGTGGCGAAACGCGTCCGACGCCGCCGGTGACGCGCGTCGTCTCGTATCCGTGGCACGGACATCGTCATCCGGAGGGCTGACAAGATCAACCAACTGGTTGAGCACCGTCGTCGCGCGTGTCCTCGACCGGAATCTCCGCGCTGAACGACACGAGGGGGTCCCCCTCGCGCCGGGGACCCCCTAAGACCTCATTTTCCCAGGTGGTTCGGGATCGAAGCCAGTTCTCGCCGGGCCGATCCATGATCAGGGTGGATTCCTTCTCACCTCACGTCCGCGACGCGGTGACCGGAGCTTCCTTCTCGAACGCCGCCCACAGCAGGTTCAACGGGTGGTCGGCGCCGTGCCTCGCTCGCTCGCCCTTGCGCGCGAAGACCCCGGTGAACTGCTGCAACCTCGGCCTGGTCTCGTCGTCCAGTTCGAGCACCCGCAACGGGACGGACTCGCCGAACTGCCCGTCCAGCGCCGCCTGCCCCACGCCCTGGGCGACGACCATGCAGCCCCGCGCCAACCGCGAGCGCAGCAGCGTCGTGCCGTAGTGGATCTCCTCGATCTCCGCGGCCACCGTGAGCTGACCGCGGTACTCCGGGCCGTACCAGCGCCGCAGGAAGTCGTTCACCATGCCCGCCGACGGCAGGATCATCGGCAGCCGCCGCAGCCGCTCCGCGTCGACCACCCGTCCCGGCAGCTCCGCCTCGGAGAGGTTGGTCAGCACCACCGGCCTGCTCTGCCGCCACCACGGCAGCACCTCGAACCGGTCCAGCTCACCGCTGTCCGCCGGGTCGACGATCGTGGTGCCGCACACCAGGTCCAGCTCGCCGGTGTCGAGCTTGCCCCACAGGTCCTTCGACCGGACGTGCACGATCCGCAGCTCCACCTCCCGGCTGCGGAACTCCTCGGCGACGTGCCGCCACGCCTGCCCCAGGTACTCCAGCGTGAACCTGGTCGTGCCCACGGTCAGCGTCCTGCCGAGCTGGTGCCGCCAGAGCTGGATCGCGTCAAGACCGCCTTCGAGCGCGGTCCTCGTCAGCTCCACCGCGCTGCGGCCGACCTGGGTGAACAGGAAGTCCTGGCCGCGCCCGCGCTTCTCCACCAGCGCCGTCCCGCACAGCGACTGGAAGTTCCGGTTGAGGGTGTCGAGCTGCTTCTGCACGCTCGACTGGTCCCGCCCCAGCGCGCGAGCCGCGCGCAACGCCGAGCCCTTCTCGTGCACCACCAGCAGGGTGCGCAGCTGGTCGAAGGTGACGTCCAGCAGCGCCGGCGGGCAGTCCAGCAGCCGGTCCAGGGCCCGCTCTGGCAGGGGGTCCGAGGCAGGGACGGCGGTCAAGTCGCTTCCTTTCCTGTCGTGTCCAACTGGTTCCGAGTCCAGTTGAACTGAACCTGATTCCATTTCAATCCGAACTGATCGCTAAGTCTCTTCTATCCGACTAGACAATAGCGGCCCCGACTGGTTTGAATACTGCCCGTCACGCGGCGGGCGGTGAATCGCTTTCCTTCGTACACGTCCGACCCGCGAAAAACCATTGTCAACGAGGAGATTTCTGTGTCCTTCCACGGTGCGGCCGACGCGGGACCGTCGGCGCCGTCCGCGATGAGGGCGGCGTTCGCACTGGTCGCGGCGTCGGTGGTCTGCACGGTCCTCGGACTGGTGCTGACCTTCGCCTACCGGGACGAGATCCTGCGCGCCGCCGTGGAACCCGTGGCCGATATCGCGAGCGGAATCCTGAGCCAGGACACCGTGCTCCGGGTCGCGGGCCCCGAGTTCGACGACCACTTGTTGTCGGCCGCGATCTTCCAGGGGATCTGCTGCGCACTGGTGATGGTGCTCGGTCTGCTCGCCGCGAAGGGCGGCTCCGCGGCGCGGGTGTTGTTGACGATCATGATGGTGCTCACGGTCCTGGCCGGGTTCCTCGGCGCCGACGCGCGCTACCCGTCGATCATCGTCACCGTCGTGATGATCGGCCAGATCCTCCAGGTGGCAGCGCTGACCCTGCTCTGGGTCCCGGCGAGCACCGGGTTCTTCCAGGCGGTCAAGGCAGTGCGCCCGGCTCCGCCCATCGAGGTGTACGCCCTCCGCCTCCGCTGAGGCCTGTTCTTGGGGGGATCGGCGCAGGGGGGAACCAACGCGCCGATCGGGGGTGGGGAGAACGGCCCCGAATCGCGGGGCCGTTCTTTCCCCTTTGAGCCACATCACCGCGCGCGCTGTCCTGGCAGGTCACACACCGTCGCACGCGACACCGAGGCCGGACTCAAGGGGAAATGCGCGCCAAGCCCGAATACGCGTTGCGTACGAGTTTGAAGATCAAAAGCGCCCGTTCGGCGCGTCCGAAACGTCGAACGGGGGTCCCCCAGCCACCAGGGACCCCCAAGACCTCGTCATCCCAAGCCGGCTCGCCCCGACGCGAGCCGTGACCGCCCCTGTTCATGCTCGGAGCGGGTGGTGCCTCACTTGTGCCGTGATCTCCCGCCGGCCGCCCGCCGGCGCGCACCCGGTGCGAAGGGGATCAGGGCTGTGCTGGGAACTCGTACTCCAGGACGTAGCTGCCCGCGTCCATCGTCATCTCCGTCAGCTCGACCGGCTCGCCGTTGTTGGTGAACGCGGTCCTTGCCACCACCATCAGCGGAGTGCCCGGCTCCAGCTGCAGCGCGGTGACCTCGTCTCCCTGCGGCATCCGCGCCCGGATCTCCTCGCGGAAGACCATCGCGGGCTTGCCGAGCTCCCGCAGCCGCGCGTACACGCCACCGGGGCCAGGATTGATCTTGGTGAGCGGGGTGCCCGTCGCCAGCCGGGACGGGAAGAACGACACGCACAGCATCACCGGGCGGCCGTCGACCAGGTTGCGCCTGCGCCTGGCCCACACCCGGCTCTGCGACGGCATGCCGAGCACCCTGGCGACGTGCTCCGGCGTCTCCTGCTCGACCACGTCCACGCTGTCGATGGTCAGGCTCAGCGAGCTCGGATCGGTCTTCCACCTCGGCGCGCACGCGTCCTGCTTGTCCCCGCGCACCCGCTGCGGCGGCAACCGCCGGATCAGCCGGTCGTCGCGGACGTAGACCCCCGATCCCCGCCGTGACCACGCAAGGCCCTCGTTCTTGAGCACGTCCAGCGCGGCGCGCACGGTCATCCGTGCCGCGCCGTAGCGCTCCATCAGATCGTTCTCCCCAGGCAGACGAGAACCCGGCGGGTATTTGCCAGCCAGGATCGCTGTGCGCAGTTCGTCTGCGATGCCACGAAACTTCACCCGGTACGCAGAGCCCGGATCAGCCACTGGGACTGCCTTCCTGTCGATTGCCCGCTCAAGGTCGCGAAACCCCTCTGCCCCACCGACCGAGGGTACTCTCAATCCGTAGTCAATTGACTACTGTCCGAGGTTCCGGCAGGCCCGCCCTGAGCAGGTGCCTAAAAGGTCTTCTCCTACCCTCGGCAGTCGTGAGAACCCCCCTGCGCCTCGACTGGGGCGTCAGCTACGAGCTGACCGTGCTGGACCTCGGACTCGCCTGCTGCGGCGTCGAGGTGATGGCCGCGCTGCACGGTCTGGACGGCGACGCGCTGGACCGGCTCGGCGTCACTCCCGTGGTCAGCGACGAGCGGGCGCACGTGCTCGTCGTCTCCGGCACGGTCACCGACGTGATGCTGCCCGCGGTGCTGGACACCTACCGCGCCATGCCCGAGCCGAAGTACGTGCTCTCCGTCGGCGCGTGCTCCAACACCGGCGGCCCGTACTGGGACTCCTACGCGGTGACCAAGGGCATCGACCAGCTGCTCCCGGTGCACGTCGCTGTGCCCGGCTGCCCACCCCGGCCGGAGGCGCTGCTCGAAGGGCTGGCCGCGCTGCACCGGCTGATCACCGGGACGGTGCCGGCATGAGCATCGCCGAGGCCCTCGCGTCCGAAGTGGACGGTGTGAGCACCCGCGTCGAGTTCGGCCGCGAGCGGGCGCTCGTCCCGCTGGAGTCCTGGCGCCGGGCGGCGGCAACGGCCAAGGACGTGCTGGGCTGCGCGATGTTCGACTGGCTGGGCGTCGAGGACGCGGGCAGGCCGGGCGCGGTGGGGGAGCGGCACGCGGTCACGCTGCACGTCGTGCACCCGGGAGAGCGAGCAGGGCTGCTCATGCGGACCGAACTGCTTCAGGACCAAGCGCTGCCGAGCGTCGCCCAGGTCTGGGCGGGCGCGGCCTGGCACGAGCGCGAGGCCGCCGAGATGTTCGGCATCGCACTGGACGGCCACCCCGACCCGCGCAGGCTGCTGCTGCCGGAGTCCTTCACCGGCCATCCGCTGCGCAAGGACTTCGTGCTGGCCGCCAGAGTGGTGCGGCCGTGGCCGGGCGGCCTCGAACCGGGGGAGGCCGACACCAGCGCGCCGAGCAGGCGCCGCCTCGCCCCGCCCGGAGTGCCCGGCCCCGAGTGGGGACCCCGCCGAGAGGAGCCGCAGCAGTGACCGACCAGCACCTGCCACCGCGCACCCGGGGCGTGATCGCGCTGCTGGAGCAGAACTGCACGGTGTGCATGATCTGCGCGCGCGAGTGCCCCGACTGGTGCCTGCACATCACCTCGCACACCGAGACCGTGCAGGAGCCCGGCTCCAAGCGGCCCCGGCAGCGCAACGTGCTCGACCGCTTCGCCATCGACTACGGGCAGTGCCTCTACTGCGGCATCTGCGTCGAGGTCTGCCCCTTCGACGCCCTGCACTGGGCGCCCGACTTCGACTACCCGGGCACCGGCACCCTGGACGGCTCCGGGGCGGTCGCCGAGCTGGTCCACGAGCGCCCGGCGCTCGGCGAGTGGGTGGCCGCCGTGCCGCCGCCGCCACCGCTGGACCCGGCGGCGGAACCGGCTCCGGAAGCAGCTCAGCGGGGTGCTCGCCCGGGTCGCTGACGGAACTTCCGCCCCGCCGCGAGCGTTGTCCCAGTGGAGGCCATCGACCGAGCAGACCCTCGGAACCTTGCGCATTCATCCGGAGGCTGAGCGACGTGCACAGGCATTACAACGGGTTGAGGACGGCCCTGCTGCTGGGCGGACTCAGCGCGCTGATCATCCTGGTCGGCTCCCTCTTCGGGGGAACCTGGCTGGTGGTCGCGCTGGTGGTGGCGCTCGGCATGAACGCCTACGCCTACTTCAACTCCGACAAGCTCGCGCTGCGGGCGATGCACGCCAGGCCGGTGTCCCAGGCCGAACAGCCCGCGATGTACCGGATCGTCCGCGAGCTGGCGACCTCCGCCCGGCAGCCCATGCCCCGCCTCTACATCAGCCCGACGCAGGCGCCCAACGCCTTCGCCACCGGGCGCAGCCCGAGGCACGCGGCGGTGTGCTGCACCACCGGCATCCTGGAGCTGCTCGACGAGCGCGAGCTGCGCGCGGTGCTCGGGCACGAGCTCGCCCACGTCTACAACCGCGACATCCTGATCTCGTCGGTGGCCGGGGCGCTGGCCAGCGTTGTGACGTTCCTCGCCAACCTGGCCATGTTCGCAGGGCTCTTCGGCGGGGGTGACGACGAGGACCGGCCCAACCCGTTGGCGCTGCTGCTGATCGCGATACTCGGGCCGGTGGCGGCGAGCATCGTCCAGCTCGCGGTCAGCAGGTCGCGGGAGTACCAGGCCGACGAGTCCGGCGCCCGTCTCACCGGCGACCCGCTCGCCCTGGCCTCGGCGCTGCGCAAGCTGGAGCTGGGCACGCAGCGGGCCCCGCTCGCGCCGGAGCCGCAGCTGGTCTCCCAGTCGCACCTGATGATCGCCAACCCGTTCCGGCCGGGCGACGGCATGTCCAGGATGTTCTCCACCCACCCGCCGATCGCCGACCGGATCCGCAGGCTGGAGGAGATGGCGGGCAGGCAGCAGCCGCCCGGCTGGTGACCGCGCGTCCGCCGGTCAGCCCGTCGCGCCCGCCGAGCGCGCGACCTCCATCACGTACTCGCCGTAGCCGGACTTGGCCAGCTTCGCGCCGAGCGCGAAGCACGCCTCGGCGTCGATGAAGCCCATCCGCAGCGCGATCTCCTCGAGGCAGGCGATCCGCACGCCCTGCCGGGTCTCCAGTACCTGGACGAACTGCCCGGCCTGCAGCAGCGAGTCGTGCGTGCCGGTGTCCAGCCAGGCGAACCCGCGGCTGAGGTCGACGAGGCGGGCGTTGCCCTGCCGCACGTAGGTCTGGTTGACGTCGGTGATCTCCAGCTCGCCGCGCTTGGACGGCTTGAGCCCCTTGGCGATCTCCACGACCTGGTTGTCGTAGAAGTACAGGCCGGTGATGGCCCGGTTGGACTTCGGGCGCTCCGGCTTCTCCTCGATGGACAGCAGCCTGCCGTCGGCGTCGACCTCGCCGACGCCGTAGCGCTGCGGGTCCTTGACCCGGTAGCCGAAGAGCACGCAGCCGTCCAGGTCGGCGACCAGCTGCTGCAGCTGGGCGGAGAAACCCTGCCCGTAGAAGATGTTGTCGCCCAGCACCAGGGCGACCGGGTCGTCCCCGACGAAGTCCGCCCCGATCACGAACGCCTCGGCGAGCCCGTTGGGCGCGGGCTGCTCGGCGTAGCGCAGGTCCAGTCCGAACTGCGAGCCGTCACCGAGCAGCCTGCGGAACATCGGGAGGTCGGTGGGGGTGGAGATGATCAGGATCTCCCGGATGCCCGCCAGCATGAGCGTGGACAACGGGTAGTAGATCATCGGCTTGTCGTAGACCGGGAGCAGCTGCTTCGACACGGCCTGCGTGATCGGGTGCAGGCGGGTGCCGCTGCCCCCGGCGAGGATGATCCCCTTCACCGGCTTCCCCCTCGGTTCGCTACCTGTAGTTGGTGAACTGCAGCGCGATGCCGAAGTCCTTGTTCTTCAGCAGCGCGATGACCTCCTGCAGGTGGTCCTTCTTCTTGCCGGTCACCCGCAGCTGCTCGCCCTGGATCTGCGCCTGGACGCCCTTGGGGCCCTCGTCGCGGATGGTCTTGGCGATCTTCTTCGCCTTGTCGGACTCGATCCCCTGGATGATCTTGCCGGTGACCTTGAAGATCTTCCCGGAGATCGCGGGCTCACCGACCTCGAACGCCTTCAGCGAGATGCCGCGCTTGATCAGCTTCTCCTTGAAGACGTCGATCGCGGCCAGGCACCGCTCCTCGGTCTCGGACTGGATCGTGATCGCCTCCTCGCCTGCCCAGGCGATCTCCGAGCCGGTGCCGCGGAAGTCGAAGCGGGTGGACAGCTCCTTGGCCGCCTGGTTCAGCGCGTTGTCCACCTCCTGGTGCTCGACCTTGCTCACCACGTCGAACGAGGGATCCGCCACGTCGCCGTCCTTCCTGATCGGGTGCTCACCACGCCCGCTGCCACGGGCACTTCCGGCCCAAGACGCTACCGGGTGGGGGGTGTGAGAACTCGCTCGCGGGCGCTATGTAAGCTCTCTCCTGCAAGCGGGGCGGGTTGCCCGAGCGGCCAATGGGAGCGGACTGTAAATCCGTCGCGAAAGCTACAGAGGTTCGAATCCTCTACCCGCCACTTGCACACAGAAACCCCCGTGACCAGCAAAACCGGTCACGGGGGTTTCTGTCGTGCCGGCGCTTCGACCCCCGTTCGGCCGACCGACGTGAGGTGCTGGGGCCGTGGGCACGGTCCTGTCGTTCACCCGCGTGTCCCGGAGGAACGGGATCGGGCGTTCGCGGACCCGGAGCGGGCGAAGGAGTGCGCCCACGACGGTTCTACGGCCTCGACAGGGCCTTGGCCGGCATCCAGTTCCTGCTGGACGAGGCCGAGGTGCGGGTCCTTCTGCACGAGGACGGCGACTTCGTCGGCGAGGAGTCCAACCACTTCGGCTTTGGCGACGAGTGATGCGAGTGGCGTCAGAACCGGAAGACCGGGCCTGTCTCGGCGTTGACCACGCATGGGTTGCCGAAGTGCTTGGTGAACTCCACAGGGGTGCCGCGCCACGTGCCCCTGGCCGTGCCGTCCACCGGGTTGTACTCCATGGTGCAGGCCTTGTCCGCGGCTCCGGGCAGCTTGGCGAAGTTGCCGTGGGCCTGTTCGAGGTCCTTGCACGCCGCCTCGGCGAGCGGGTGGTTGCCGCCGTGCGGCTGGCAGGTCAGCGTTGCCCTGCGCACCGTGTCGCCGTGGACGAGCATCAGCTCCAGGGTCGAGTCCTCGGGGGCCGCGGTGGCGGGGACGGTGAGAGCGGTGGACGCCGCGACGGCCGCCAGCGCCGTGGCGAGCAGAGCGTGCCGGGTTCTCATGGCTCCTCCTGGGACGGGCGGGGCCGGGATGTCCGGCCGAACCCGGTGTACCTCCGCCGCCCCGGGCCGGCCGGACGGACCGACCGGTAACACCCGCGGCGGTGAACTCCGCTGCCTCGGCGGTGGGCGGGAAACGATTCCAGCGCGGGATCGCCGAGGCCGCCGCGTGCTGTGGGCGAGATCATCCCGTGATCACTCTGTGTCGGGGGAGAAGGCAACTCGACCGGGTAACCGTTACCCATCCGAGGGTATAGTCGCAGGTAAAAGGGGCCCTGATGCTCGGCCGGGGTCCCTTTCCGCTTGTGCGGCCACTCGGCCGCTTTCGCCTGTTGGGGTGAAGTTGACCGCCGGACGCTCTAGTCAAGACGCCCCGTGGTCGGTCACGATCGGCAGGCACCGTGGGCTGCCCGGTAGTGGCAGCGCGATGAGGAGGGTGGATGTCCGACCGTCGCCGCCCGCTTGACCCGGAGTCCTCCCCCGACGCACCGCGCCCACTGGGCGAGCCGGCGCTGGGGTTCACCGGCGACCCGGCGGCGCGTGGGCGGACGTTCGCCAGGTTCTCCTGGGTCGTCCTGCTCGTCGGCGTGCTGTCCGCTGTGGGGGTCGGGACCTGGCTGCGCGGGGAGTTCGGTCCCGAGCTGCTGTGGATCGGCCCGCTGCTGGTACTCGGCTTCCTGCTCGCCGAACAGCTCACCATCGACGTCGATGTCCGCACCGTGGGCTGGACCATCTCCTTCACCGAGATCCCGCTGGTCCTCGGCCTGCTGACCGCGCCGTTCGAGGTCGTGCTCGGGGCGCACCTGCTCGCCGGGCTCGGCGCCCAGCTCAGCAGGAGGGGCGGCGACCACGTCGTCTACAACGCGGGCGTGATGTGCCTGGAGATCGCGGTGCCCTTCAGCATCGCGCACCTGGTCAGCACGGCCGTGACCTCCGGTCCGGACTGGCTCGGCGCGGTCGCGGGCACCGTGGCGTCACCGATGGTCAGCGTGGCCTTCGCGCTCGCCGCTGTCCGGGTGCTCGGCGGCGAGCTGCGCGTCGGAGGTGCGGCGCGGCTGGGTCTGCGCACCCTTGTCGTCGGCCTGCTGAACACCTCGGTCGGGCTCGTCGGCTACGAGATCGGCACCCGAGGTCCGTGGGGCTGGGTGCTGCTGGTCCTCGTCTCCGCCGCGCTCGTCCTCCTCTACCGGGCCTACTCGGGGCTCCTGCGTGAACAGCGCGACCTCGAAGCCCTCAGCGACGTCAGTCTCACCGTCGCGCGTTCCGGGCAGCAGGCCGCGAGCAGGCCGACCGGTGAGCCGGACGACATCCACGCCGAGAGCGCGAGCGAGGAGTGGCGGCAGATCGCCGAGCGCATCCGTGAGCAGCTGAACGCGGCGCGGGTGGTCCTGCACCTCCGGCCGGACGCGCCCGCGGGCGTGCGGTCGCTGGTCGCGGGGGAGCCGCTGCCGGACGACGCCCCGCAGAACGACTCGCTCGGCCTGCGCGACGACCCGATGCTCCAGCTCCCCGGCGCGCACGTCCGCTACTTCCGGACGGTCGACGCGCCCGACGACATCCGCGAGGCGCTCGGCCGCCGTGGCGCGCACGAGGCGTTGGTGGTGCCGCTGCGCGGTGCGAACCAGCTCCTCGGTGCCGTCGAGGCGCATGACCGGCTCAGCCGCTGGCGCGGGTTCGGCCGCGCGGACGTGCGACTGCTCAGGACGCTGGCGAGCCACCTCGCCACCGCGATGGACAACCGCAGGCTGCTCGCCCGTCTGCGGCATGACGCTTATCACGATCCGCTGACCGGACTGCTCAACCGGCCCGGCTTCCGCGAGGCCGCAGCCGAGCCGCTGCGGGCGCATCCGAACTCCGTTGTGCTGCGCATCGACCTGGACGTGCTCTCGACCGTCAGCGACGCCCTCGGACACGCCTGGGGCGACCGCATGGTGGTCGCGGCGGGCAGGCGCATGCGCGAGGCGTTCGGCTCCGACGTCCCGCTGGCCAGGCTCGAAGGCGGCGCGTTCGCGGCCCTGCTCATCGACTGCGACGCCGAGGAGGCGCACCGGCTCTCCGCGCGACTGCGCGCCCAGGTCGCGGCCCCGTACCCGGTCGACCGCCTCACCGTCGAGGCAAGCGCCGTCGTCGGGTACGTGCTCAGCACCGAGGAGGACGGCGAACCCGAGCTCGACGTCGACACCCTCATCCAGCGCGCGGACGTCGCGGTGCGCCAGGCGAAGGCGGGCGACGACGCGGTGCGCGCGTACGTGCCCGCGATGGGCCAGATGTTCAAGCGCCGCTTCGAGCTGGTCACGCAGTTCCGGCACGCGTTGGACAGCGGCCAGGTCACCGTGCACTACCAGCCCAAGGTGGCGCTGCCCAGCCGCGAGGTGGTCGGCGTCGAAGCGCTGGTCCGCTGGCGGCACCCGGAGTACGGCCCGCTGGACCCGGACGAGTTCGTGCCGGCGGTCGAGGCCACCGGCCTGGTCGACGCGCTCACCGGCTTCGTCATGGAGTGCGCGCTGGTCCGCGTGCGCCAGTGGCTGGACAGGGGACTCCGGCTGTCCGCCGCGGTGAACCTCTCCGTGCGCAACCTTGCCGACGAGACCTTCCCCGACCGCGTCGCCGACGCCCTGCGCCGCCACGACGTGCCGCCGAGGCTGCTCACCTTCGAGCTCACCGAGTCCGGCGTGATGGCCGACCCGGAGCGGTCGCTGCCGGTGCTGCGCAGGCTGCACGCGCTCGGCGTCGTGCTCGCCGTTGACGACTTCGGCACCGGCTACTCCTCGCTGGCCTACCTCCGGCAGCTCCCGGTGGACGAGGTGAAGATCGACAAGAGCTTCGTCCTCGGCATGGGCACCGACCTCGGCGACATGGCCGTGGTGCGCTCCATCGTCGAGCTGGGGCACTCGCTCGGCCTCACCGTGGTCGCGGAGGGCGTCGAGGACGACGCGGCGCGGGAGCAGCTCGTGGGCATGGGCTGCGACATCGCCCAGGGCTACCTGATCTCCCGGCCGCTGGCCGAGGACCGCTTCGAGGCCTGGTTGCGGGCCCGCACCATCCGCGCGCGGGGCCGCCACGACGAGATGGTCCTCACGTTGGTCCGCTGAAGGGACCCCCCGATTTTGTTGCCGCGCCAGGGGTGTGTAAGGTTCCTCTTGCTTCGCCAGACAGGCCCCAATAGCTCAGTCGGCAGAGCGTCTCCATGGTAAGGAGAAGGTCAACGGTTCGATTCCGTTTTGGGGCTCGATGAGGACAGCCGCGATGCTCAGTTCAGCTGGCAGCGCGGCTTACTCACGTAATAGGTGCGGTGTGAACCGTACGAAGCGGTGTAGCTCAGGTGGTAGAGCAAGCGGCTCATAATCGCTGTGTCGCCGGTTCAAGTCCGGCCACCGCTACTCGAGTGGGCGAGCGCTGTCCGCGGAAAGCGCGGACCTGGCTCGATTCGCCATCATTCTGGGGGCCTGGCCCCCAGACCCCAGCCAGGGGGCTTGCCCCCTGGACCCCCACTGGTGGTGGGGGTGGGCGCCCTGCTCCTGGATACCCCACTTATCCTTGTGGGGACCAAGAACCCTGCTGTTGCGGGGATGTTCTGACGGAAAGAGAGGCACCCCGTGGCCGCGAGTGACGTTCGCCCGAAGATCACGTTGGCGTGCGAGGAGTGCAAGCACCGCAACTACATCACCCGCAAGAACCGTCGGAACGACCCCGACCGTCTTGAGGTCAAGAAGTTCTGCCCGAACTGCGGCTCGCACCGGGCTCACAAGGAGACCCGCTGACCTGAGCCGGCCGCGCGTGCGGTCTTGTTCACAGCCTCGACGAGCTGCCCCGCCACTGTGCGGGGCAGCTTTCGTTTACCAGGTAATCTGCCCTTCCGTGGCGCTAAACAAGTCTTTCGTCGGTCGTTCGTACCGGCTGCCGTGGACCTATGAGGTCGGCAGGCAGAACATCATCGAGTTCGCGTACGCGGTCAGCGACGTCAACCCCGTGTACCGGGACCCCGAGGCGGCCAAGGCGCTCGGGCACCCCGACTCCGTTGCCTCGCCGACGTTCCTGAGCGTTCTCGCTACCCGGTCGCACCACATCGTCACCGACGACCCGGAGCTCGGGCTGGACTACAGCCGGATGGTGCACGGGGCCCAGCGCTTCACCCTGCACCGCCCCGTGCGCCCCGGTGACCGCATCCTCAGCACCGCGCACGTCGACGACATCACCAGCAGGGCGGGCAACGACTACCTCATCCTGCGGTCGGAGTTCGAGACCGAGGAGGGCGAGAAGGTCGGCACCGTGATCGCCACCCTGATCGTCCGTGGTGACGGCATCGGCCTCGGTGAAGGGAAGGACGCATGAGCACCACCGTTACCGGGCTGCGCCGCGCCGCCGAGATCAGCAAGGGCGACCAGCTGCCCCCGCTGACGCTGAAGGTCACCCGCAGGGACCTGATCAGGTACTCGGGCATCTCCAGCGACTGCAACTTCATCCACTACAGCGACAAGCGCGCCAAGGAGGCCGGGCTGCCCGGCGTCATCGCGCACGGCTTGCTGACCATGGGCATGGTGGCCAGGATCGTCACCGACTGGGTCGGCGACCCGGCCGCGGTCATCGACTACCAGGCCCGCTTCGGCCGTCCCGTCGTCGTCCCGGACGACGAGGCGGGCACCACCATCGACGTCACCGCGAAGGTCGGCCTCGTCAACGACGACAACACCGCACGCATCGACATCTACGCCAAGTGCGAGGGGCAGCTGATCTTCGGTCGCTGCTACGCCATCGTGCGACTGGCCTGATTCGGCTCCAGACAAGCGAAAGGCCGTTCCGCCCCTTGTCGGGGCCGGAACGGCCTTTCGTCGTTCAGCGCCGCTTTCGCGTCCCTGCCTGGCCGCTACTCGGCCTCGCGGAGCAGCTCGGCCATGCGGGTCACACCGGTGACGAGGTCGTCGTCACCGAGGGCGTAGGACAGCCGGAAGTAGCCGGGGGTGCCGAACGCCTCACCGGGGACCACGGCGACCTCGGCGTGCTCAAGCACGAGCGCGGCCAGCTCGACGCTGGTGTTCGCGCGCACACCGCGGATCTCCTTGCCCAGCAAGCCCTTCACCGACGGGTAGACGTAGAAGGCGCCCTGCGGAGTGGGGCAGTTCACACCCGGGATCTCCGACAGCAGCTTCACGATCGTCTGCCTGCGCCGGTCGAACGCCGCGCGCATGTCCGCGACCGCGTCCAGCGGGCCGGAGACGGCGGCGAGCGCCGCCCGCTGTGCCACGTTGCAGACGTTGGAGGTCAGGTGCGACTGGTAGTTCGCTGCCGCCTTGATCACGTCCTCAGGGCCGATCAGCCAGCCGACCCGCCAGCCGGTCATCGCGTAGGTCTTGGCGACGCCGTTGACCACGATGCAGGTGTCGGCGACCTCGGGCACCACGACCGGCATGGACACGGCCTCGACGCCGTCGTAGGTCAGGTGCTCGTAGATCTCGTCGGTGATCACCCAGATGCCGTGCTCGACCGCCCAGCGGCCGATCGCCTCGACCTGCTCGCGTGAGTAGACCGCGCCGGTCGGGTTGGACGGCGAGCAGAACAGCAGCGCCTTGGTCCTGGGCGTGCGCGCCGCCTCAAGCTGCTCGACGGTCACCAGGTAGCCGGTGGTCTCGTCGGACGGCACCTCGACCGCGACGCCGCCCGCGAGGCCGATCGCCTCCGGGTAGGTGGTCCAGTACGGCGCGGGCAGCAGCACCTCGTCGCCCGGGTCGACGATCGTGGCGAACGCCTGGTAGACGGCCTGCTTGCCACCGTTGGTGATCAGGACCTGACTGGCCTTGACCTGGTAGCCGGTGTCCCGGGCGGTCTTCGCGGCGACGGCCTCGCGCAGCTCGGGAAGCCCCGCCGCGGGGGTGTAGCGGTGGTTGCGCGCCTCGGCGCAGGCCGCGGCAGCGGCCTCGACGATCGGGGCGGGGGTCGGGAAGTCGGGCTCGCCCGCGCCGAACCCGATCACCGGGCGGCCTGCGGCCTTGAGCGCCTTGGCCTTGGCGTCCACGGCGAGGGTGGCCGACTCGCTGATCCCGCCCACTCGGGCGGACACGCGGCGTCGGGGGGCTGGGTCAACGGAGTCGCTGGTGACGGTAGGTGCGTCGGAGGCAGCCATGGGGGAATCGTGGCACGTCGGGGTGAGCGCTTTTCACGCCGCCCACCCCGCGCGGGCAACCGGTTGGAGTCCGGGGGGCTCCGTGCCCTAGACTCCTCACGCTGAAGCGTTCTCGACACCTGCTCGCGGACCACGCGAGACGGTGGAGTACGCTTTGACAGCGTGGTCGAGATCTACCGGGCGACCACAAAGGGGCGTAGCTCAATTGGCAGAGCAGCGGTCTCCAAAACCGCAGGTTGCAGGTTCAAGTCCTGTCGCCCCTGCGTCGACGCAGTCGGTCAGCAAAGCGAGGAGTTCGCGTGAGTGAGCGCAGCGAGCAGGAACGGTCGGAAGGGTCTGACGACGCTTCCCGTCCGGTTACCGCTGCGGCGCGGCGTGAGCGCCGCGGTTCCGCGCGTCCGGCCTCGCGTCGAGCGGCCAAGCGTGCCGAGGCCGACTCCAAGAGCGCTCCTGACGCCAAGGGGCGGCCGACGCCGTCCCGCGACCGTCAGGAGGCGAAGGGCAACCCCTTCAAGCGTCTTGGCCGGTTCCTCCGCGAGGTCGTCGCAGAACTCCGCAAGGTCATCTGGCCGACGCGCAAGCAGCTGGTGACCTACACCGCCGTGGTGCTGGTCTTCGTCGCCTTCATGGTGGCGCTGGTCGCGGGCCTGGATGTCGTCTTCGGCAAGGGCGTGCTCTGGCTCTTCGGCTAGGGCTGGTTCCTCGAGGCGGTTCCGGCCGCTGGCCACGGCGTGCTCCGGTGGCGCGGCGCGGAGACTGCGGGGAACCTGCACAGGGAACCCGGTGCGGGGAACCGAGTACGAAGACCATGTCGTCGCCCAGGCCCGAGACGACGGGCCGGTCGGCCGGGCAAGAGACACCAATGCGCCCGGTCGGGTCCGCGACGTACGAGAGGAAGCGAGACCGACTGTGACCTCCACCGACGGCGGCCAGGAGCTGGCCGGCCTGTCCGACGAGCAGGTGCGCGCCGCGATCAGCGACGGTGACTCCGAGCACGTCGAACCGGTCGGCGACGACTCCGTCGGCGACTCCGTCGAGGACGCTGTCGCCGAGGACGCCGCTGGTTCGGCCGAGGACGCCGACGTCAGCGAGCCCGTCGAGGACCCCGTCGCCGAGCTGCGCGAGGCCCTGCGGCACGCGCCGGGTGACTGGTACGTCGTGCACTCCTACGCCGGCTACGAGAACAAGGTCAAGGCGAACCTCGAGACCCGGATCGGGACCCTCGACATGGAGGACTTCATCTTCCAGGTCGAGGTGCCGACCGAGGAGGTCACCGAGATCAAGAACGGCCAGCGCAAGCAGGTGCAGCGCAAGGTGCTGCCCGGCTACATCCTGGTCCGGATGGAGCTCAACGACGCCTCGTGGAGCGCCGTGCGCAACACCCCCGGCGTCACCGGCTTCGTCGGCGCCACCTCCAAGCCCTCCCCGCTGACCCTGGACGAGGTCTTCAAGTTCCTCGCCCCGCAGGTGGAGAAGGACAAGACCGCGGCGGAGCCCGGCAAGAAGGTCACCGCCAACGTGGTCAAGTCCACCATCGAGGTGGACTTCGAGGTCGGCGAGTCCGTCACCGTCATGGACGGCCCGTTCGCCACGCTGCCCGCCACCATCAGCGAGGTCAGCCCGGACGCCCAGAAGCTCAAGGTCCTGGTGTCGATCTTCGGCAGGGAGACCCCGGTCGAGCTGTCGTTCACCCAGGTCTCCAAGATCTGACCCGGTTCGCCGGGCGGCAACACCGCAAGCGTGGGAGAGCCGGCGCGGCTCGTACCACTACTGATCCGAAACCAGAGGAACAGAACATGAAGCGCAGCAAGGCCTACCGCGAGGCAGCGGCCAAGATCGACCGCGAGCGGCTGTACTCGCCGCTGCAGGCCGTCGCCCTGGCCAAGGAGACCGCCTCCACCAAGCAGGACGCCACCGTCGAGGTCGCGATGCGCCTCGGTGTCGACCCGCGCAAGGCCGACCAGATGGTCCGCGGCACCGTGAACCTGCCGCACGGCACCGGCAAGACCGCCCGCGTCATCGTCTTCGCGGTCGGCGACAAGGCCGCCGAGGCCGAGGCCGCCGGCGCCGACGCCGTGGGCTCGGACGAGCTGATCGCCCGCATCCAGGGGGGCTGGCTGGACTTCGACGCCGCCATCGCCACCCCGGACCAGATGGCCAAGGTCGGCCGCATCGCCCGCGTGCTCGGCCCGCGTGGCCTGATGCCGAACCCGAAGACCGGCACCGTCACCCCGGACGTGACCAAGGCGGTCAACGAGATCAAGGGCGGAAAGATCAACTTCCGCGTCGACAAGCAGGCCAACCTGCACCTGGTGATCGGCAAGTCCTCCTTCGACACCGAGAAGCTGGTGGAGAACTACGCCGCCGCCCTCGACGAGATCCTGCGGGCCAAGCCGTCCGCCGCCAAGGGTCGCTACGTCAAGAAGGTCACCTTCAGCACCACCATGGGCCCCGGCATCCCGGTGGACCCGAACCGCACCCGCGCGCTGCTCTCGGACGAGGTGTCCGCCTGACAGCCCGCACCGAACGCGAAAAGGCGGTCATCCCCTCGGGGGTGACCGCCTTTTCGCGTTCGGTGCGGATGGGGTTCAGCCGGTGACGCAGTCGGCGGGCTCCGCCTCGTGGCCGGTGATCTGCCACCCCCCGTCGGGTTGCCGGGTCAACAGGAAGGCGCCCAGCCGCCTGCCGTCGTTCTCTCGCATCTGGCACGAGCTTGCTTCGGACTTGCCGCCGCTTGTGAAGGCTGGCACTGGGGGCACCTTTGCCTTAGCCAAGGGCTCGGTCTTCGCCTTGGCAGCAATGTCGTCGATCGCCTGAAGGCAGTTCACAGCACCCATGTTCTTGGCGAACTCCTCCGCGCCAGCAGTGCTGAAGAACGAGCAGGCTGCTCCGCCGTCTCCTGCCTCGGCGTATGTGTAGACCATCCGCAGCGTGTGCTCAGGGCTCAGGCCACGCGTTGGCGAGTTGCTTGCCTTCCCATCGCTGCCGTTCCCACCGCTGCCACCGAAGAAGTACCACCAGGCGAGGGCCAGCACGAGCAGGAAAGCGGCCCACTTGAGCAGCTTGATCCCGACGTACTTGCCCGCCTTGATCGCGGTCTTCTTGACCTTCTCGTTGACCTGGAAGGTCTTCTGGGGCGGTTGCGACACGGTCACCTCCTGTTGCCGTCCATCGTGCCCGCTACCCGCCTCCGCCGGTAGCCGACGGGGGTGGAGACCCCGATTTGGGTGCGTGCGGGGGCTTGACGTAGGCTTGCCGCAGTTCCACCGAAGACCGCTGGTTTTCTCCGTGCCCCAGGGCAAGGAGGACTAAGGCCCGGGAGGGCGCCCGCGCAGGAGGACGAGGCGATTCACCGACACGCTCGCGCGCGTCGGATCTGCTAGCCCCGTGCCCCTGCGCCGGGGCTTTTTTCGTTTCTCCCAGCCTGCACCGGCGTGGACCCCCCGGTCCGCGCTCTTCGCTGTGGATTGAGACGAAGAAGCAGAGAGGAGGCGACCATGGCGAAGCCTGGAAAGGTTGAGGCCGTCGCCGAGATCACGGACAAGTTCCGTGGCAGCTCGGCTGCGGTCGTCACCGAGTACCGCGGGCTTTCCATGTCGCAGCTCACCGAGCTGCGTCGCGCCCTCGGTGACGGCGTGACGTACACCGTCGCGAAGAACACCCTCGTCAAGCGCGCCGCCTCGGAGGCGGGCTTCGACGGGCTCGAGGACCTTCTGGTCGGCCCCACCGCGATCGCCTTCGTCAAGGGCGAGCCGGTGGACGCCGCGAAGGCGCTTCGTACCTTCGCGAAGGACAACAAGGCCCTTGTCATCAAGGGCGGCTACATGGATGGCCGTCCCTTGTCCGTCGACGAGGTCAACCAGATCGCGGACCTCGACTCCCGTGAGGTCCTGCTCGCCAAGCTGGCGGGCGCGATGAAGGGCAACCTCACCAAGGCCGCCGGGCTGTTCGCCGCGCCGGCCTCGCAGGTTGCTCGCCTGGCAGCTGCTCTGCAGGACAAGCGCGCCGCCGCAGGCGACGCCGCTCCTGCGGACGAGAGCTGACCGACCCCCACATTCCGCGCCCGCGCGTAGCAACACCAACGGCGCACGTAAGGAAAGGAAACCGCCACCATGGCGAAGCTCAGCACCGACGAGCTGCTCGACGTTTTCGGTGAGATGACCCTGCTCGAGCTCTCCGCGTTCGTGAAGGCGTTCGAGGACAAGTTCGAGGTCACCGCCGCCGCGCCGGTCGCCGTCGCCGCCGCCCCGGGTGCCGCCGCTGCCGGTGGCGCGGACGCCGCCGAGGAGCAGACCGAGTTCAACGTCGTCCTCGACTCCGCGGGTGACAAGAAGATCCAGGTCATCAAGGTCGTCCGCGAGGTCGTCACCGGCCTGGGCCTCAAGGAGGCCAAGGAGCTGGTCGAGGGCGCGCCGAAGCCCATCCTCGAGGGTGTCAACAAGGAGGCCGCCGAGGCCGCCAAGGAGAAGCTGGTCGCCGCCGGCGCCGCCGTCTCCATCAAGTGATCATCGCGGCCTGAGCCGCGTGTGAGAACTGCCGCAGTGGGGCAGGTCCTCTTCGGAGGGCCTGCCCCACTGTCGTACGCCGGCCCCGTCACCCAGCTGTGACTGATCAACGAACTCGGCAGTAACTTCTGCGGGACACGCTCGTTGCACGGGTGTGACGCCGATCGCCACGGCGTCTGCTTTCATGCTCCCCTCACCGGTGAGCAGTCCGAGCAGGAGGTGCGATGGGCGTCGAGGTGGTCGTCGAGGGCCTGTCCAAGTCCTTCGGGAAACAGACCATCTGGCAGGACGTCACCCTGAACCTCCCGCCAGGGGAGATCAGTGTTCTGCTGGGGCCGTCGGGCACCGGGAAGTCGGTGTTCCTGAAGTCCTTGGTCGGCTTGCTCCGTCCCGAGCGCGGCAAGGTCGTCATCAACGGCGTGGACATCTGCCGTTGCTCCGAGCACAAGCTCTACGAGACCCGCAAGCTCTTCGGCGTGCTGTTCCAGGACGGCGCGCTGTTCGGGTCGATGGACCTCTTCGACAACATCGCCTTCCCGCTGCGCGAGCACACCCGCAAGACCGAGGCCGAGGTCCGGCGGATCGTGCTGGAGAAGATGGAGATGGTCGGCCTCATCGGGGCCGAGAAGAAGCTGCCAGGCGAGATCTCCGGCGGAATGCGCAAGCGCGCGGGTCTGGCCCGCGCCCTGGTGCTGGACCCGGAGATCATCCTGTTCGACGAGCCGGACTCCGGTCTCGACCCGGTCCGCGTCGCGTACCTCAACCAGCTGATCGTCGACCTGAACGCGCAGATCGACGCCACCTTCCTGATCGTCACCCACGACATCGGCACCGCGCGCACGGTGCCGGACAACATCGGCATGCTGTTCCGCCGCGAGCTGGTCATGTTCGGTCCGCGCGAGGTGTTGCTGACCTCGACCGAGCCGGTTGTCGAGCAGTTCCTCAACGGCCGCAGGCAGGGGCCGATCGGCATGAGCGAGGAGAAGGACGCCGCGCAGGCCGCGGCCGAGCTCGCCGAGCTGCGCGCCAACGGGGGCACCGACGTGCTCGGTGGCCCGAAGGGCGGTGGGGGAACCGGCATCGTGCCGCAGATCCAGCCCTCGCCAGGGCTGCCGGTGCGCCAGGCCGCCGACCGCAGGAAGCAGCGGGTGATGGGGATCCTGCACACGCTGCCGCCGGTCGCGCGGGAGGCGATCATCGCCAGCCTGACCGACGAGGAGCGCGCCCGGTTCGGGGTCTACGCCGCCAGCGCCCGTCCCCCGCGGGGGACGGGCGCGCGGACCCAGCCGATGGCCATGCCCACCTCCTACGACTCGCGGCCGACGCCGTACCCGCGCAACCCGGCGCAGGACGTCCAAGGTCCGGTTGCGGGTCCTGGCGTCGATGTCGCACGGTTGCCCGAGTCGGACTGGCAGCGGGAGCGGGGGGACCGGACATGACCACACCGAGCCCGTCGTTCCCCGGCGTCGGTGCGCTGCGGGAGACCGGCCGGATGTTCGCACTCGGTCTGGACACCAGCCGCGCGGTGTTCAAGCGGCCGTTCCAGCTGCGTGAGTTCATCCAGCAGTGCTGGTTCATCGCCAGCGTCACGATCCTGCCGACGGCGCTGGTCGCCATCCCCTTCGGCGCGGTGATCGCGCTCCAGCTCGGGTCGCTGACCAGGCAGCTCGGCGCGCAGTCCTTCACCGGCGCTGCCAGCGTGCTCGCCGTGATCCAGCAGGCGAGCCCGATCGTGACCGCCCTGCTGATCGCGGGCGCCGGCGGCTCGGCGATCTGCGCGGACCTGGGCTCGCGCAAGATCCGCGACGAGATCGACGCCATGGAGGTCCTCGGCGTCTCGCCGATCCAGCGCCTCGTCGTGCCGAGGGTGCTCGCCGCGATGCTGATCGCCCTGCTGCTCAACGGCATGGTCAGCGTGGTCGGCGTTCTCGGCGGCTACTTCTTCAACGTCGTGCTCCAAGGGGGCACACCAGGGGCCTACCTGGCCAGCTTCTCCGCGCTCGCGCAGCTGCCGGACCTGTGGATCAGCGAGATCAAGGCGGTGATCTTCGGGTTCATCGCCGGGATCGTCGCCGCCTACCGCGGCCTCAACCCCAGGGGCGGGCCGAAGGGGGTCGGCGACGCGGTGAACCAGGCCGTGGTGATCACGTTCCTGCTGCTGTTCTTCGTGAACTTCGTGCTGACCACGCTGTACCTGCAGCTTGTTCCGGCGAAGGGGATGTGACGGTGGCCTTTCAGGACCGCGCTCGCCGCGCCGCGAACCGCCCGCTGGCCATGCTGGACCAGCTCGGCGACCAGATGTGGTTCTACCTGCGGGCGCTGGCGTGGGTGCCGAGGGCGCTGCGCCGCTACACCCGCGAGACGCTGCGGCTGCTCGCCGAGGTGAGCTTCGGCAGCGGGGCGCTCGCGGTCATCGGCGGCACCATCGGCGTGATGATCGGCCTGACCCTGTTCACCGGGACCGTGGTCGGGCTCCAGGGCTACGCGGCGCTCAACCAGATCGGCACGTCGGCCTTCGCCGGGTTCATCTCCGCCTACTTCAACACCCGCGAGATCGCTCCGCTGGTCGCAGGGCTCGCGCTCTCCGCAACGGTCGGATCGGGTTTCACCGCGCAGCTCGGCGCGATGCGGATCTCCGAGGAGATCGACGCGCTGGAGGTCATGGGCGTGCCGAGCCTGCCGTACCTGGTGACCACCCGGATCATCTCCGGGTTCGTCGCCGTGATCCCGCTCTACGTGATCGGCCTGCTCACCTCGTACGTGGCCGCCCGCACGGTCACGGTGAACTTCTACGGGCAGTCGGCCGGCACCTACGACCACTACTTCAACCTCTTCCTG
Organism: Allokutzneria oryzae; assembly: GCF_042429765.1. Classification (NCBI taxonomy): domain Bacteria; kingdom Bacillati; phylum Actinomycetota; class Actinomycetes; order Pseudonocardiales; family Pseudonocardiaceae; genus Allokutzneria; species Allokutzneria oryzae. Next base: position 271,258 of record NZ_JBHLZU010000011.1, read on the forward strand.
CCACCGGAAGACGTGCTGTGGTCGTTCGTGAAGGTCCTGGTCTTCAGCGTCGTGATCATCATGACCCACTGCTACTACGGCTACCGCGCCAGCGGCGGCCCCGCGGGCGTCGGCATCGCCGTCGGCAGGGCGGTGCGGACGGCGATCGTGACCACGGCGCTGCTGGACTTCTTCCTCAGCCTGGCGATCTGGGGCACGACCACGACCGTGAGGATCGTCGGATGAGCGCCAGGACCACGATGACCAAGGTGCGCCAGCGGCTGCTCGGCGTGGCGCTGCTCGCGATCATCGCGTTGTTCCTGACGTTGACGGTCGCGATCTACCGCAACGCCTTCAGCTCCGACGTGCTCGTGTCGCTGCGCACGGACCGGGTCGGCAACCAGCTGCTCACCGAGTCCGACGTGAAGGTGCACGGCGTCCTGGTCGGCGAGGTCCGCAGCATCTCCAGCAAGGGTGACGGCGCTGAGCTGCAGCTGGCCCTGCACCGAGACAAGATCGACCTGATCCCGCGCGGGGTCACCGCGCGCCTGCTGCCCAAGACGTTGTTCGGCGAGCGCTACGTCGCCTTGGTGCCGCCGCAGCGCGGTGGCGGTGACCATCTCGCGGCCGGTGACGTGATCGCGCAGGACACGTCGAGCTCCGCGGTCGAGCTGGAGCGCGTGCTGTCCAACCTGATGCCGGTGTTGCAGGCGGTCCAGCCGCAGAAGCTCGCGAGCACGCTCGGGTCCCTGTCCACGGCCTTGCAGGGCAGGGGAAAGCCGCTCGGCGAGACCCTGGTCGAGCTCAACGGGTACCTGCGTGAGCTGAACCCGGCGCTGCCGGACCTCAAGGCCGACATCAGCAAGCTCGCCGACGTCAGCGCGGTCTACGACAAGGCGGCACCCGACCTGTTGCATGCGCTCGCCGACCTGACCGTGACCAGCCGGACCTTGGTGGAGCAGCGGGACAACCTGCAGACGCTCTACGGCACGGTGAACGCGGCGTCGGCGGATCTCGGCGGGTTCCTGGCGGCCAACCGCAACAACATCATCGGCGTCACGAAGTCGAGCAGGCCACTGCTGGAGGTGCTCGGCAAGTACGCGCCGGAGTACCCGTGCCTGCTCAAGAGCCTCGCCGAACTGGAGCCCCGGTTGAGCAAGGCGTTCGGCAAGGGCACCAACGAGCCCGGACTGCACATCACCCTGGAGATCACCGCGAACCGGGGCAAGTACGTGCCGAACCAGGACGAGCCGGAGTACGGCGACAAGCGCGGGCCGCGGTGTTACGACATCCAGCCGCGGCCCGAGCCGTTCCCGCAGTACCCGCCGGAGGGGCCGGTGAAGGACGGTTCGAAGCCGCCGCCGCCCGCGCGCAACGCCAGTGACGGGCTGACGCTGCCCACCGGCGAGATCGACGAGAACGGCAACGTCATCCCGGCATCGGCCCCGTCGACCGCCGCCGGTCAGGAGCTCGGCATCGCCAACTCCCCGGCGGAGCAGCGGTACCTGGCCGCGCTGCTCGCACCCGGCATGGGGCGTTCGCCGCAGCAGGTTCCTGGCTGGAGCGGCATCCTGCTCGGGCCGATGCTGAGAGGGACGGAGGTGACCCTGAGGTGAGGGGACTCGCCGGACCGCTGACGAAGCTCGTCATCTTCGCCACGGTCACCGTGCTGGCGACCGCGTTGCTGGCCATCACGATCGCCAACGTGGACCTGCGCGGAGCCACCGAGTACAGCGCGCGGTTCACCGACGCCACCTCGGTCAACGAGGGCGACGACGTGCGCATCGCGGGTGTGCGTGTCGGCGAGGTGCGCAGCGTCAGCGTCGCCGACCGCCGGCTCGCGGAGGTGCGCTTCACCGTCACCACCGGCCGCAAGCTGCCCGAGTCCGTCACCGCGACGATCAAGTACCGCAACCTCGTCGGCCAGCGCTACATCGCGCTCGACCGCGGCGCGGGCGGCACGGGCGAGCTGCAGGAGGGCGCGACGATCCCGGTGGAGCGCACGCGGCCCGCGCTGGACCTGACCTCGTTGTTCAACGGCTTCAAGCCGCTGTTCCAGGCGCTCAACCCCGCTGACGTGAACAAGCTGTCCTACGAGATCATCCAGGTGCTGCAGGGCGAGGGCGGCACGGTGCAGAGCCTGCTGTCGCACACGGCGTCGCTGACGTCGACGATCGCGAGCAAGGACAAGGTGATCGGTGAGGTCATCGGCAACCTCAACGACGTGCTGGGCACCGTGAACCAGCGCGACGCGCAGCTGTCCGGACTGGTGATCTCCTTGCAGCAACTGGTTTCCGGGCTCGCCAAGGACCGGGAGCCCATCGGCAAGGCGGTCACCGCCCTCGCCGACCTCACCGACACGACCGCCGGGCTGCTGACCGAGGTGCGAGCGCCGCTGCGCAACGACATCGCGGAGCTGGGCAAGCTGTCCAAGACCCTCGGTGACAGCAACGACATCGTCGAGGGGGTGCTCCAGCGGATGCCGAACAAGCTGGAGACGATCACCCGCACCGCGACCTACGGCTCGTGGTTCAACTTCTTCCTGTGCGGGGCCTCCGGTGAGGTCGCGCTCCCGGTGGTCGGCAAGGTCGCCGTCCCGGTCCTGCCGCCGACGCAGCCGAGGTGTCGCCCGTGAAGCCCTTCCGCGAGCGCAACCCCGTCACCATCGGCGCGGCCGGACTGGTGGTGATCGTGCTCGGCCTGCTCACCGCGTTCTTCGCCGAGGACCTGCCGATCATCGGCGGGGGCACCACGTACAGGGCGCACTTCGCCGAGGCGGGCGGCCTGCGCGACGGCGACGAGGTGCGCGTCGCCGGGGTGAAGGTCGGCAAGGTCACCGACATCGCGCTGGAGGGCGACCACGTGCTGGTGTCCTTCCGGGTGGACGACGCCTGGATCGGGGACCGCACCTCGGCCGCCATCAAGATCAAGACCTTGCTCGGCCAGAAGTTCCTCGCACTGGACCCGCAGGGCGGTGCGGCCCAGCGGCCGAGCGAGGCGATCCCGCGAGAGCGCACCATCGCTCCCTACGACGTCACCGAGGCGTTCACCGGGCTGGCCACCACGCTCACCGAGATCGACACCAACCAGCTCGCCGCGAGCTTCCGGGTCATCACCGACACCTTCCGCGACACCCCGGACGAGGTGCGGGGCGCGCTGGACGGGCTCTCCGCGCTGTCGAAGACGATCTCCACGCGGGACCAGCAGCTGGCGACGCTGCTGCGCAACACCAACCAGATCAGCAAGACCGTCTCCGACCGCAACGCCGAGTTCGAGAAGCTGCTCGGCGACGGCAACAAGCTGCTCGACGAGATCCGCAAGCGCCGCGACGCCATCAGGAACCTGCTGACCGGCACCCGGAACCTGTCCAAGGAGCTCCAGGGCTTGGTTGCGGACAACAAGGCCCAGCTGCGGCCCGCGCTGGAGCAGCTGGAGCGGGTCACCTCGATGCTCGACCGCAACCAGGACAGCCTCGGCAGGAGCATCCAGCTGATGGCGCCGTTCGTGCGGGTCTTCGCCAACACCCTCGGCAACGGCCGCTGGTTCGACACCTACATCTGCGGCCTGCTACCGCCGTCGATCGGCCCGATCAACCCGGAGGGGTGTCGCCCATGAGCCCTTCTGCGAGCAAGCTGAGCAACGACCTGGCGCGCCTCGTCGCCTTCCTGTGCGTCGTCGCGCTCGTCATCACTGCGGGCATCTGGTTCGTTTTCCTTCGCACACAAGGCAAACGCGTCACCGCGTACTTCTCCGCCGGAGTGGGTGTTTACGTGGGCGGTGATGTCCGGGTGCTCGGCGTCCGCGTCGGTCAGGTCGAGAAGATCGAGCCGCAGGGCCGTGTGGTGAAGGTCGACTTCCGGGTGGACGACGGTGTCGACGTCCCGGCCAACGCGCAGGCGGTCGTCGTCAACCCCGCCGTGGTGAGCGACCGCTACGTCCAGCTCGCTCCTGCCTACACCGGCGGCGACAGGCTGGCAGACGGAGCGGTGATCCCGCGCGAGCGCACTGCGACGCCCGTCGAGCTCGACGAGGTCTACGCCAGCCTGGACAAGCTCACCACCGCGTTGGGCCCCAAGGGCGCGAACGCCGACGGTGCCTTGTCGCAGCTGTTGGACACCGCGGCCAAGAACCTCGACGGCAACGGCAAGAAGCTCGGCGACACCATCAGAAACCTCGGTGCCGCAACGGAAACCCTCTCCGACTCGCGTCAGGACCTGTTCGGGACCGTTGACGGGCTGCAGAAGTTCACCACGATGCTGGCGGGCAACGACGCCCAGGTCCGGCGGTTCACCGACCAGCTCGCCGACGTCAGCAAGTTCCTCGCCGACGAGCGCAAGAACCTCGGTGCGTCGCTGACCGAGCTGGCCACCGCGCTCGGCACGGTCCAGGGGTTCATCAAGGACAACCGGGACAAGCTCAAGTCCAATGTGGACAAGCTGAGCGGGATCACGAAGGTCCTCGTCGACCAGCGCGCCGCCCTCGCCGAGGTGCTCGACGTCGGCCCGCTCGCGCTGGGCAACCTGCAGAACTCCTACAACGCGGCGTCAGGGACCCTGGACACCAGGGCGCACCTCAACGAGCTGACCGAGCCACCGATCGTGATGGTCTGCAAGCTGGTCAGGCAGACCACGCCGAAGCAGCTCCCGCAGCTGCTCGCCGACACCTGCGACAAGCTCGCCCCGGTCGTCGACGGGGTGGTGAAGCTGCCCAGCGTCTCCGAGGTGATCCAGTCGCTCCAGCAGGGCCGCCTGCCCTCGCTGCCGATCCCGCTGTTGTCGCCGTCGGTGCGCGGCTCCGGGCAACCCGGCCAGGGCACTCCCGCCGTTCCGTCCGCCCCGCCCTCGGGAGGTGGACGATGAAGCGCCGAACGGGTGTCGTCGCCGCCTTGGCCGTGGTCGCGTTCAGCGTGAGCGGTTGCGGGCTCGGTGAGTTCGGCGGTCTCTACACCATGCCGCTGCCGGGCGGCGCCGACCTGGGTGACCGGCCGTACCAGGTGAAGGTGCAGTTCCGGGACGTGCTCGACCTGGTCCCTCAGGCGTCGGTGAAGGTCAACGACGTGCCGGTCGGCCGAGTGGAGGGCGTCGAGCTGGCCCCGGACGGCTGGACCGCGATGGTCACGTTGTCGGTCAACGGCGACGTGGTGCTGCCCGCCAACTCCGACGCCAGGTTGCGCCAGTCCAGCCTGCTCGGCGAGAAGTTCGTCGAGCTCGCCGCGCCGCCCAAGGGCCGCGAGACCGGCAGGCTGGCCAACGGCGCCCAGATCCCGATCGAGCGCACCAACCGCAACCCCGAGGTCGAAGAGGTCTTCGGCGCGCTGTCGATGCTGCTCAACGGCGGTGGGGTCGCCAAGCTCCAGGACATCACCAAGGAGCTCAACGCCGCGATGTCCGGCAACGAGCCGCAGCTGCGGTCGCTGCTGTCCAACGTGAACACGCTGGCGAAGGACCTCGACGGCCACCGCAACGAGATCACCAGGGCGCTCGACGGTGTGAACCGGCTGTCGGCGACGTTGTCCGGCCAGCGCGGCAACATCGAGACGACGCTGAAGGACCTCTCCCCGGGCATCAAGGTCCTCGCCGACCAGCGCGAGCAGCTGGTCGGCATGCTGACCGGCCTGGACAAGCTCTCCGGGGTCGCCACCGACGTGATCAACCGCAGCAAGCAGGACCTGGTCGCCGACCTCAAGGCGCTGACCCCGACGCTGAAGAAGCTGGCGGAGGCGGGCACTAACCTGCCGAAGTCCTTCGAGCTGCTGCTGACCTTCCCGTTCCCGGACGCGGCCGTTGCCGGGATCAAGGGCGACTACACCAACCTCTACGCCAAGCTCGACCTGGACCTCGGCAACATCCTGGACAACCTGGGCAGATCGCGGCAGCCGCTGATCCAGCTGCCGATCCCCGGGCTCAACGGCCAGCAGCAGACCGACCCCAACCCGCTGCCCAGGCTGCCCTTGCAGCTGCCGGGGCTCGGCGGGCAACAGCAGAGCACCCCGCAGCCCGGCCAGGGCGGTCAGCCCGGCGGCGGCGGGATCCTGGGCGGCCTGCTCGGCGGACTCCTCGGAGGTGGACGCTAGATGCTGACCCGCAGAGCAAGGTTGCAGCTCATCGGCTTCGTGCTCATCGCGCTGGTGGGCGTGAGCTACGCGGGCGCGCGCTACGCCGGGCTGGACCGGCTCTTCGGTCCGCGCGGCTACGTCGTGACCATGGAGCTGGCCGACTCCGGCGGCATCTTCACCAACGCCGAGGTCACCTACCGGGGCGTCGCGGTCGGCCGGGTCGGTCCGCTGCGGCTGACCGCGGAAGGCGTCGAGGTCCAGCTCGACATCGACTCCTCGGCCGCGAAGATCCCGACCGACGTCGAGGCCGTGGTGACCAACCGGTCCGCGGTCGGCGAGCAGTACGTCGACCTGCGCCCGAGGTCCGACGAGGGGCCGTTCCTCGCGGAGGGCTCGGTGATCCGCCGCGAGCAGAGCAAGACCCCGCTGCCGGTGCAGACGCTCCTCGGCAACCTGGACAGCCTGGCCTCGTCGGTCCCGACGGAGTCGCTGCGCACCGTCGTCGACCAGCTCGGCACCGCCTTCGACGGCCGGGGCCCGGACCTCCAGCGGCTGCTCGACACCGCGCGCTCCTTCACCGGCGATGCGGTCAAGCACCTCCCGCAGACGCTGCAGCTGCTCCGCGACGGCCGTACGGTGCTGGACACCCAGAGCGCCAAGGGCTCGGCGATCACCGACTTCAGCCGTGACCTGCGCCTGCTCGCCGACCAGCTGAAGACCTCCGACCCCGACCTGCGCAACCTGATCACCACCGCCCCCGGTGCGGCGGAGCAGGTCAGCGGTGTCGTGCGGGAGTCCGGCCAGGGCCTGTCGGAGACCATCGCGAACCTGCTCACCACGGCCAACGTGGCGCTGCCCCGCAAGAACGGCATCGAGCAACTGCTCGTGACCTACCCGCTGGTGGTCGGTGGCGCGTTCACCGTCGCGCCGGGCGACGGCACCGCCCACTTCGGCCTCGCGCTGAACTTCTTCGACCCGCCCGCCTGCGTGAAGGGCTACGAGACCACGAAGCGCCGCACCGGCGCGGACACCGGTGCGGCCCCGCTCAACACGCAGGCGTACTGCGCGGAGGGGCCTGGCAGCCCGGTCACCGTGCGCGGCGCGCAGAACGCGCCGTACGGCGGCAAACCGGTCAGCCCACCGCCCGTCCCGGGCGTCGGCACCGGCGGAACCCCGTCGACCCAGGTCGTCCAGCAGCCCGGTGGCCTGCTCGACCTGCTCAAGACGACCGGGCTGAACGGCCCGTCGAGCCTCGGCCAGCTGTTCGGCCTGCCGGGCTGAGACCGGTTCATCCCCCTACCCTGGAGCGCCATGGACGACCGCGAACCGACTCGCGAAGCCGACCCCGGCCCACCGCAGCACCGGCGGATCGTGCTGTGGATCAGCGCGGGCCTCGCCGCGGCGTCGGTGCTGGCCGCCGCCTGGTTCGGGGTGTCGTGGCTGCGGCTCTCCGGCGACGAGTCGGTGGAGTTCGCCCAGCAGCGCGAAGAGGTGTCCACGGTCGGCCAGCAGGCGATCGTCAACTTCAACACCCTCGACTACCGCAACTTCGACGCGATGATCGCCCGCTGGCAGGAGGCGTCCACCGGCGCGCTCCAGGAGGGCGTCGTCGCGGACAAGGACAGAGCCCGCAAGGAGCTCGAACAGCTCAAGCAGGTCACCACCGCCAAGGTGCTCGACGCGGCCGTGACCTCACTGGACACCCGCGCGGGCAAGGCGACGATCATGACCGTGGTCGAGCGCATGGTGACCCTGGCAGATCAGCCGGCGGTCCCGCTGCGCTTCCGCTTCCTCGCGGAGCTGACCAAGACCGACACCGGCTGGAAGCTCAACGCGCTCGCCCCGGTCAAGGTGCAGGCCGGAGGTGCCTCATGACCCCGCCCCGTCGCTCCCGCCCCACTCCCGCCCCGCGCAAGCGCCACGTCGCGGGTACCCGGAGCCGCCCGGCGGCCGCGCCCCGCCCGGAGCCCGCCCAGGCACCGGAGGAGCCGCGCGACGAACCCGTCGCCGAGAACGCCCAGGTCGTCGAGGTCGAGGCCGCCGAGACTGTCGAACCCGTCGAGACCGTCGCTCCCGCGGTGATCGAGTCCGCGCCCGAGTCCAAGCCCCGCGCGAAGCACGCGGCACCCGAGCCGGAGCCGGAACAGCCCGAATCAGAGCCGGAGACGTCCGAGCCCGCACCGGCGGGGGAGGAACGCCCCTGGTGGATGCTGCCCGCGGCCCTGGTCGCCGTGGCCGTGGTCTTCGCCGCGCTCGCGGTGTGGTTCGCGGCGGGCGCGGCCAACGAGCGCGCGGCGAGCGGGGTCGACAACCGGGCACTGGTCGACACCGGCGTCACCACCGAGGTGGCCGGCCAGGTCACGACGGCGGTCCAGTCGGTGTTCTCGCTGGACTACGCGGACATGGGCAAGGCGGAGCGCACCGCGAAGGACGTGCTCACCGGCAAGGCGGTGGAGCAGTACAACGCCCTCTTCGCCGAGGTCCGCAAGCTCGCGCCCGAGCAGAAGATCGTGCTCACCACGACGACGAGACAGGTCGGCGTGAAGTCGGTCGAAGGCGATCGCGCGCTGGTCCTGGTCTTCGCCGACCAGCACGTCGAACGCACCGCCGACGGTCGCCGCGAGGACGTCCCGGTCCAGGTCACCCTCACCACCGAGCGCATCGACGGCCGCTGGCGCATCAGCGACATCGTCCTGCGCTGACCGGGGTCATCTGAGCAACCACTCCATCAGTACGCCCACCGCGATACCGGACAGGGTGATGACTCCTGCGATCGCCGAATTCCTGGAGAGGTCCTGCGTCGTTTCGCCCCATCGGGCAAGGACACCGAAGTAGCCACCCACGACCCATATCGCTCCCATGGTGACGCCGGTGATCGTGGCTGCGATGTTCTCCAGGTCGGTGAGAGCCAGCACGATCAGAAAAATGCCGTAGATGCCGAAGATTATCGATCCTACGGCTGAGGTCTTGTTAAGACCGTCCCCTTCGGAATCTTGGCGGTTTGAGCGCTGCGGGGTCATGGCGTGATAGTACGTGTGCCGCACGTATGCCTAAGGGGGAAACTGAATTTTTGGGTAGACCCCGGACAGGTCGCTTCCTACGGCTCTCAGGTGGGTCGGGCGGCTGAACACGCCAAAGCGGCGAAAGACTACGCGAACAAGAACTGCGACCTCACCGGCGTGACATCCTGGCCAGCTGCTTTCTTCCAGAAGGCCTTGGTGGGGCGCAACGCGATCCTTCCCCGGGTCCGAGCGAACCTCGAGCGAGGGGAACAGGTGCTCGCTGCTGCCAATTCCGGCCTGGGCGCGGCGGCGGCCTCTACCGACGCCTCGACCGGGCAAGCGCCGAGCGGCTGGACGCCACCTATCCGGACGCATCGGTGCAACCACGGTCAAAGCCTGGGGATCCGAACGCCCAGGGGCCGATAGCCCCCTGCGCCGACCGCGAGGATCCGAGGCGGCACCTCGTTCCTCCCGCCAAGCCGAAGGAGTTCACCGATCCACTCAAGCTCTACAACGACTGCTGGCAACCTGAGGTGGGGATTGCAGCCCGTGGATGCCAGGTGGGACGGGAAAGCAGCCGAATCCGCGTTCGGCTACTTCGACTACACGATCCGTGCACTGGAGTCGCAGGCAGCGGCACTTCAGAAGCTCCACGAGGAGTACCTGCTCGTCGCTGAGACCGTGTGGCATTGTGCCAAAGCTACGGCCGATATCCTGAAGGGTATCCTTGATCGTCTCGTCGTGCTGGGTCTCACATTGATGGTTGCCCCGTTTATCGCTTCAAGTGGAGCTGGGGTTTTTGTCAGCTTGGGGCTGGGTGCCTTCCAATGCGCCAAAATCATCAGCTTGTGGGGAGAAGCGACACAGTTGATGACCAAAGTGCAGAACGTTCTCCACAGCTCCATCGGCGTCATGCAGAGCATGGCGAACGACCCAGCCTTCACCACGATGAAGATGCCCGTCATCGACTATCGGCATCCGGGAGCGTGACATGAGCCAGCACGACCCTTTGGCAGGTCTCGCGGACGACCCCGCACTGGCCAAGCTCCTCCGGAATGGTCTGGAGCAGATGGCGACCGGTGCGGCCGGGCCGGAACTGAGGGACCTGGCGACCGGCGTGCTTGCGGGGAGGGGAGACCTTCGGAAGCTGATGACCTCATCCGCCTACGAGGAAGCCATCAACACCAGGGCGGCCGACTTCATGCAGTGGTACGGCCAGCTGTCCGACGTGGAACGCGAGAAGCACTCCGCCCGTGGCGAGGCGTACCTGGGCGAGGTCCGCGCCGAGGACGTCCGACCGCGGCGGCCGCGTCCGCCGGTCCGCCAGGAGCCCGATCCGATGGACGATGACGACTGGCCGCCCACGACATACCTGCGCTGACCGACCGTTCGGCGCTGGAAAAACGTGACTTGGGCCATTTGTAAAGACCCCCGGTTGGCGATGTCGGTGTGGCGTTCGCCATACTCGTCCGTGACGCTCCTGGCCAGGTGGCGAGAGGCCGCTCATCGTGTGTTTCCGCCGGTGATCGCGGTCCGCCCCGGTTACGGCTGGTGAGAGCGCTTTGCGCCAGGGGAGTGATCAACGCGTGGCACCTTGACGGATGGCCGCGCTGAGGTCACTCTGTCCGTGAGCAGTGGGCGGTTCTTCTGGCCGGCCCCACTCGACAGTCGCCGTTCGCGTGGCTAGACTGCCCCTTTGCGCTGCCCTCTTTCTCCGCGCCCTACCCCGGGGCTTAGGATCTCAGGGCACTACCGCACCTCTTGACAACTGTGCTAGATCGGCTGCTCGCGCAGCTCAAGCTAGCAACAGTCCCTGGAAGGACGCATCTTGGCAGTCTCCCGCGCGACCAAGGCCACTGCGACCAACTCCACGTCGGGGATCCCTGGAGCGCCCAAGAGGGTCTCGTTCGCGAAGATTCGTGAGCCGCTGGAGGTTCCCGACCTCCTGGCTCTGCAAACCCAGTCTTTCGAGTGGCTCATCGGCGCCGACGCGTGGTTCCAGCGACGCATCGACGCCGGCGACGAGATCCCCGTCGGCGGTCTTGAGGAGGTCCTCAACGAGATCTCCCCGATCGAGGACTTCTCCGGCTCGATGTCGCTGTCCTTCTCCGACCCGCGCTTCGACGAGGTCAAGGCCTCCGTCGAGGAGTGCAAGGACAAGGACATGACCTACGCGGCGCCCTTGTTCGTCACCGCGGAGTTCACCAACCACACCACCGGCGAGATCAAGAGCCAGACGGTGTTCATGGGTGACTTCCCGCGGATGACCGACAAGGGCACCTTCGTCATCAACGGCACCGAGCGGGTCGTGGTCTCCCAGCTCGTGCGCTCCCCGGGCGTCTACTTCGATCACGCGATCGACAAGACGACCGAGAAGGACGTCTACAGCGTCAAGATCATCCCCAGTCGGGGTGCCTGGCTGGAGTTCGACGTCGACAAGCGCGACACCGTCGGTGTGCGCATCGACCGCAAGCGCCGTCAGCCGGTCACCGTGCTGCTCAAGGCGCTCGGGTGGACCACCGAGGCCATCCGTGAGCGGTTCGGTTTCAGCGAGACGCTGATGCAGACGCTGGAGAAGGACCACACCGCGGGCCAGGACGAGGCCCTGCTGGACATCTACCGCAAGCTCCGTCCCGGCGAGCCGCCGACCAAGGAGAGCGCGCAGACCCTGCTGGAGAACCTGTTCTTCAAGGAGAAGCGCTACGACCTGGCCAAGGTCGGTCGCTACAAGGTGAACAAGAAGATCGGCACCGCCGCTCCGTTCACCACCGGCGTGCTGACCGAGGACGACATCGTCACCACCATCGAGTACCTCGTGCGCCTGCACGCGGGCGAGGTGCAGATGACGGTCGGCGAGGGTGAGGAGGCCGTCGAGGTCCCCGTCGAGGTCGACGACATCGACCACTTCGGCAACCGCCGCCTGCGCACCGTCGGTGAGCTCATCCAGAACCAGATCCGCGTGGGTCTGTCCCGGATGGAGCGCGTGGTCCGGGAGCGGATGACCACTCAGGACGTCGAGGCGATCACGCCGCAGACCCTGATCAACATCCGTCCGGTCGTCGCCGCGATCAAGGAGTTCTTCGGAACCTCCCAGCTGTCGCAGTTCATGGACCAGACCAACCCGCTCGCGGGTCTGACCCACAAGCGCCGCCTCTCGGCGCTGGGTCCCGGTGGTCTCTCCCGTGAGCGCGCCGGCTTCGAGGTCCGCGACGTGCACCCCTCGCACTACGGCCGCATGTGCCCGATCGAGACGCCGGAAGGCCCGAACATCGGCCTGATCGGCTCGCTCGCGTCGTTCGGGCGGGTCAACCCGTTCGGTTTCATCGAGACGCCGTACCGCAAGGTCATCGACGGTCAGGTCACCGACCAGATCGACTACCTGACCGCGGATGAAGAGGACCGCCACGTCATCGCGCAGGCCAACGCCGTGCTCGACGCCGACGGCAACTTCACCGAGGACCGCGTCCTCATCCGCCGCAAGGGTGGCGACATCGACCTGGTGTCCCCGCAGGTCGTCGACTACATGGACGTGTCGCCGCGGCAGATGGTCTCCGTCGCGACCGCGATGATCCCCTTCCTCGAGCACGACGACGCCAACCGCGCCCTGATGGGCGCGAACATGCAGCGCCAGGCGGTGCCGCTGCTGCGCAGCGAGTCCCCGCTGGTCGGCACCGGCATGGAGCTGCGCGCCGCGGTCGACGCCGGTGACGTGGTCGTCGCGGAGAAGGCCGGTGTGGTCGAGGAGCTGTGCGCCGACTACGCCACCGTGATGGCCGACGACGGCACCCGGCAGACCTACCGCCTGCACAAGTTCCGCCGCTCCAACCAGGGCACCTGCATCAACCAGAAGCCCATCGTGAACGAGGGCGACCGGGTCGAGGTGGGCCAGGTCATCGCGGACGGTCCGTGCACCCAGAACGGCGAGATGGCGCTGGGCAAGAACCTGCTCGTCGCGATCATGCCGTGGGAAGGCCACAACTACGAGGACGCGATCATCCTGTCGCAGCGCCTCGTGCAGGACGACGTGCTCACCTCGATCCACATCGAGGAGCACGAGATCGACGCCCGTGACACCAAGCTCGGCGCGGAGGAGATCACCCGGGACATCCCGAACGTCTCCGAGGACGTGCTCGCCGACCTCGACGAGCGCGGCATCATCCGGATCGGCGCGGAGGTCCGCGACGGCGACATCCTCGTCGGCAAGGTCACGCCCAAGGGCGAGACCGAGCTGACCCCCGAGGAGCGCCTGCTGCGTGCCATCTTCGGCGAGAAGGCCCGCGAGGTGCGCGACACCTCGCTGAAGGTCCCGCACGGCGAGACCGGCAAGGTCATCGGCATCCGGGTCTTCAGCCGCGAGGACGACGACGAACTGCCCCCCGGCGTCAACGAGCTGGTCCGGGTCTACGTCGCCCAGAAGCGCAAGATCCAGGACGGCGACAAGCTCGCAGGCCGCCACGGCAACAAGGGCGTCATCGGCAAGATCCTGCCCGTCGAGGACATGCCCTTCACCGCGGACGGCACCCCGGTCGACGTCGTGCTCAACACCCACGGTGTCCCGCGTCGTATGAACATCGGCCAGATCCTGGAGATCCACCTCGGGTGGATCGCCCAGCAGGGCTGGAGCATCAACGGCGACCCGGACTGGGCCAAGCGCATGCCCGAGGAGCTGCTCCAGGTCGAGCCCGGCACGAACACCGCCACCCCGGTGTTCGACGGTGCTCGCGAGGAGGAGATCACCGGCCTGCTGTCCTCGACCCGCCCCAACCGGGACGGCGAGCGGATGGTCGGCGGCGACGGCAAGGCGCAGCTGTTCGATGGCCGCAGCGGCGAGCCGTACCCGTACCCGACCTCCATCGGGTACATGTACATCCTCAAGCTGCTGCACCTGGTCGACGACAAGATCCACGCCCGGTCGACCGGTCCGTACTCCATGATCACCCAGCAGCCGCTCGGCGGTAAGGCCCAGTTCGGTGGCCAGCGCTTCGGTGAGATGGAGTGCTGGGCGATGCAGGCCTACGGAGCCGCGTACACGCTCCAGGAGCTGCTGACGATCAAGTCCGACGACGTGATCGGCCGCGTGAAGGTCTACGAGGCCATCGTCAAGGGCGACAACATTCCCGAGCCGGGTATCCCGGAGTCCTTCAAGGTGCTCCTCAAGGAGCTCCAGTCGCTGTGCCTGAACGTCGAGGTGCTCTCCAGCGACGGTGCCGCCATCGAGATGCGCGACACCGACGACGAGGACCTCGAGCGCGCCGCGGCGAACCTCGGGATCAACCTGTCCAGGGTCGAGTCGCCGTCCGTCGACGACGTCATGAACTGACCTCGCTGCCGGAGGCGGGGAAGGGCCTCGCGCCCACCCGCCTCCGGTCAGTCACCTGCCCCTAAATCCCGAATGTAAAAGGGGAGAAGAGCCGACGTGCTTGACGTCAACTTCTTCGACGAGCTCCGCATCGGCCTCGCGACGGCCGACGACATCCGTCAGTGGTCCTACGGCGAGGTCAAGAAGCCCGAGACCATCAACTACCGCACCCTCAAGCCCGAGAAGGACGGACTCTTCTGCGAGAAGATCTTCGGTCCGACCCGGGACTGGGAGTGCTACTGCGGCAAGTACAAGCGAGTCCGCTTCAAGGGCATCATCTGTGAGCGCTGCGGCGTCGAGGTGACCCGCGCCAAGGTGCGCCGTGAGCGGATGGGCCACATCGAGCTGGCCGCCCCGGTCACCCACATCTGGTACTTCAAGGGCGTCCCGAGCCGGTTGGGCTACCTGCTCGACCTGGCCCCCAAGGACCTCGAGAAGATCATCTACTTCGCCGCCTACGTGATCACCACGGTGAACACGGAGATGCGCCACAACGACCAGGCCACCCTCGAGAACGAGATCCAGGTCGAGCGCAAGCGCGTCGAGGACAAGCGCGACGCCGACATCGAGGCCCGCGCCCAGAAGCTCGAGACCGACCTGGCCGAGCTGGAGGCCGAGGGCGCCAAGAGCGATGTCCGCCGCAAGGTCAAGGAGGGCGGCGAGCGTGAGATGCGCCAGCTCCGTGACCGGGCGCAGCGCGAGATCGACCGTCTCGACGAGATCTGGGACACCTTCGTCAAGCTGGCGCCGCAGCAGCTGATCGCCGACGAGCTGCTCTACCGCGAGCTCGTCGACCGCTACGGCGACTACTTCACCGGCGCCATGGGCGCGGAGTCGATCCAGAAGCTGCTGGCCAACTTCGACGTCGACGCCGAGGGCGAGAACCTCCGCGAGACCATCCGCTCTGGCAAGGGGCAGAAGAAGCTCCGCGCGCTCAAGCGGCTCAAGGTCGTCGCGGCGTTCCAGGCGACCCGCAACAACCCGCAGGGCATGGTGCTGGACTGCGTTCCGGTCATCCCGCCGGACCTGCGTCCGATGGTGCAGCTCGACGGTGGCCGCTTCGCGACCTCCGACCTCAACGACCTGTACCGCCGCGTGATCAACCGCAACAACCGCCTCAAGCGACTGATCGACCTCGGCGCGCCCGAGATCATCGTCAACAACGAGAAGCGGATGCTGCAGGAGGCCGTCGACGCGCTGTTCGACAACGGCCGCCGTGGTCGCCCGGTCACCGGTCCCGGCAACCGCCCGCTGAAGTCGCTGTCCGACCTCCTCAAGGGCAAGCAGGGCCGGTTCCGCCAGAACCTGCTCGGCAAGCGCGTCGACTACTCCGGCCGTTCGGTCATCGTGGTCGGCCCGCAGCTGAAGCTGCACCAGTGCGGTCTGCCCAAGCAGATGGCCCTGGAGCTGTTCAAGCCCTTCGTGATGAAGCGGCTGGTCGACCTCAACCACGCGCAGAACATCAAGTCCGCCAAGCGGATGGTGGAGCGCTCGCGCCCCGCCGTGTGGGACGTGCTGGAAGAGGTCATCACCGAGCACCCGGTGCTGCTCAACCGTGCTCCGACGCTGCACCGCCTGGGTATCCAGGCGTTCGAGCCGCAGCTGGTCGAGGGCAAGGCGATCCAGCTGCACCCGCTGGTGTGTGAGGCCTTCAACGCCGACTTCGACGGCGACCAGATGGCGGTGCACCTGCCGCTGTCGGCCGAGGCGCAGGCCGAGGCCCGCATCCTGATGCTGTCCAGCAACAACATCCTCTCGCCCGCCTCCGGGCGGCCGCTGGCGATGCCGCGTCTGGACATGGTCACCGGCCTCTACCACCTGACCAAGGGGGTGGAGAACGCCGAGGGCGAGGGCCGCGCGTTCACCTCGCCTGCCGAGGCCATCATGGCCTTCGACCGCGGCGTGATCGACCTGCAGGCGCAGATCAAGATCCGCCTCACCGACCAGGTGCCGCCGCGTGGCGCGCAGCCGGAGGGCTGGGAGCCCGGTCAGCCGTGGCTGGCCGAGACCACCCTGGGCCGGGTGCTGTTCAACGAGCTGCTGCCGTCGGACTACCCGTTCATCAACGAGGTGCTGCCCAAGAAGCGGCAGTCGGAGATCGTCAACGACCTCGCAGAGCGCTACCCGATGGTGACCGTCGCCCAGACGCTGGACAGGCTGAAGGACGCCGGTTTCTACTGGGCCACCCGCTCCGGCGTGACCATCGCGATCGCCGACGTGCTCGTGCCGGAGGCCAAGCAGGGCATCCTGGACGAGCACGAGGACAAGGCCGCCCAGGTCGAGAAGCGCTACCAGCGCGGTCTGCTCTCGCGCACCGAGCGCAACAACGAGCTGGTCAAGATCTGGACCAACGCGACCAACGAGGTCGCCGCGATCATGGAAGACGCCTTCCCGGACAACAACCCGATCAAGGTGATCGTCAAGTCCGGCGCGGCGGGCAACATGACCCAGGTCCGGTCGCTGGCCGGTATGCGTGGCCTGGTGACGAACCCGAAGGGTGAGTACATCCCTCGGCCGATCAAGAACAGCTTCCGCGAGGGGCTGTCCGTGGTCGAGTACTTCATCGCCACCCACGGTGCGCGCAAGGGCCTCGCCGACACCGCGCTGCGTACCGCCGACTCGGGTTACCTGACCCGTCGTCTGGTGGACGTCTCGCAGGACGTCATCGTGCGCGAGATCGACTGCGGCACCGAGCGCGGCATCGTGATGCCGCTGACCGAGCCCGGCGCGGACGGCACCCCGGTCAAGCACCGCTACGTGCAGACCAGCGTCTACGCCCGTGCGGCCGCCGAGGACATCACCGACGCCGAGGGCAACCTGCTCGTCGGCAAGGGTGGCGACCTGGGTGACCCGGCCATCGACGCGCTGTTCGCCGGTGGCGTGCAGAAGGTCAAGGTCCGCAGCGTCCTGACCTGTGAGTCCAAGGTCGGCGTCTGCGCGACCTGCTACGGCCGCTCGATGGCCACCGGCCAGCTGGTGGACGTCGGCGAGGCCGTCGGCATCGTGGCCGCGCAGTCCATCGGTGAGCCCGGCACGCAGCTGACGATGCGCACCTTCCACCAGGGTGGTGTGGCCGGCGACGACATCACCACCGGTCTGCCCCGTGTCACCGAGCTCTTCGAGGCCCGCGTCCCCAAGGGCAAGGCGCCGATCGCCGACACCGACGGTCGCGTGCAGATCGAGGAGGGCGACCGCTTCCGGAAGATCACCATCACTCCGGACGACGGTTCCGAGGAGATCGTCTACGAGAAGCTGTCGCGCAGGCAGTGGCTCGCGACGATCAAGGCGGACGGCTCCGAGCGCCCGCTGCAGGACGGCGACCACGTCACCGTCGGTCAGCAGCTGCTCGAGGGTGCTGTCGACCCGCACGAGGTGCTGCGCGTCATGGGTCCGCGCGAGGCCCAGCTGCACCTGGTCCGCGAGGTCCAGAAGGTGTACCGCACCCAGAGCGTGTCGATCCACGACAAGCACATCGAGGTCATCGTCCGGCAGATGCTGCGCCGGGTGACGATCATCGACTCGGGTGCCGCGGAGTTCCTGCCCGGTGCGCTGATCGAGCGCGCCGACTTCGAGGCGGAGAACCGCCGCGTCGTGGCGGAGGGCCGCGAGGCCGCCTCCGGCCGCCCGGTGCTGATGGGTATCACCAAGGCGTCGCTGGCCACCGAGTCGTGGCTGTCGGCGGCCTCCTTCCAGGAGACCACGCGAGTCCTCACCGACGCCGCCATCAACGGCAAGAGCGACAAGCTGATCGGCCTGAAGGAGAACGTGATCATCGGTAAGTTGATCCCGGCCGGTACGGGCATCAACAGGTACCGCAACATCCAGGTCCAGCCGACGGAGGAAGCGCGGGCCGCGGCCTACGCCATCCCGTCCTACGACGACGGCTACTACACGCCGGACGTCTTCGGCACGGGCACTGGTGCGGCGGTCCCGCTGGACGACTACGACTTCGGCCGCGACTTCCGCTGAAGCCCTAGTCAGTAACGCAAGAAGCCCCCGGCACCCGGAGTGCCGGGGGCTTCTTCGTGGTGTGCCGCTTGCCAGGCTTCCTTGCCCCCAAAGACATTCCGGTAGCAGAGGAAGCGCATCTGCATGGACGAGATCGCGCGGCGAACTGTGGCGAGTCCAGCTAGATGTCGAGTCCCTTCTTCATCTCGGCGTTCGAGACATCCTCTCCTTCGGTACCGTACTTGGCTGCGAGGTAGACCCCTTTCGCGTAGCCCGCAGCCTTGCTGGCAATCTTAAGCGGGTCGGTGTACTCGACTTTTTCGTCTGCCTTCCCCGTTTCTTCCCAGACTTTTGTCTTGTCCATGCCGACCAGCTTCTTCCCCTGGCCGGCCACTGACTCCCTCAGTGCGCCGCCGAGTCCGCTCGCGGCCTTCGCTGCCTTGCCTGTCCCTTCGGTGAGGAACTTTCTCTCCCATTCGGACCCGCTCAGCTTCGACCGAATGTTCTGCATGAACTTCGTGTTGAGCCCGAGGAACTTCTGCAGTCTCTTCACGAGCGCGGACGCTTCTATGGCCTTCTGGCCCGCTTTGGCGGCGGTCAAGCTGCCTGCAACGGCGGTCGAGCCGCCAAGGGTGACCGGTGCTGACGCGACCGCGGCGATCCACGTGACGATCAGCCACTCGACAAGGTCGACCAACAGGCCCTTGAGGAAGTCCTCCGCGATCTTCATGACCATGCTGTTGCACTGCAACACGGTCGCGACGTCGCCGTTCTGACCTGCGACGCCTTGGACGGCGATGTCGAAATCGCGCAGTCGTTCCCGTGCTTTCTCGGCAGTCGCGCCGTCCCAGTCCTTGAGTTCTTCGTCAAGAGCCGTTGAGAAGTCCTTGCTGAGCGCGAGAAGGTCCTTGCTCACCTCGTGGAGCTTCGTGGCGGAGGCGCTCAACGCGTCCGGGTTTCCGCTGACGAGGTCGATTGCCTGCTTGATCGGCGTGCACACGTTGATGAGGAATGAGAGGCCCTGGTTGATGAGGAAGCCGAGGGGGTCGACCCGCAAGCTGGCCGCCATACCCGCGCATGATGTGATCAGCGAGCTCGCATCGCCGATGATGGCAGCGAAGTCGGCTGCCTGAGTGCCGTCCTTGCCGTAGGTGGCACCGCCTTTGATGAGTTTTGCGGCAGAGCCGAGTGGGCCCGGAAGGTTTGTCGCGACATTCTCACCGAACTTTGACCAGCCAGGAAAGGCGTTGTCGTGGACCGATTGGAGATTCCGGTCCAAGAAGTTCTCGGCCATCTCAGTCTCCCTGCGGTCGGTTCATCGTCTCCAGCTCTTTGACGAGCTTCAGAACCGCGTCGCGGGTGTTGGTGTCGGAATCCCGATAAGCCGCGCCGCAGCTCTTGAGCTTGTCTCCGGCGCGCGTCACGCCTTCGGTGGTCCGCTTCATGCAGTCGTGGAGGTCGGAGATCAACGCGGAATAGCAGGCCGACTGCATCGTGATGGTGCCCAGCAGTCCCCACGCGATCATGGGGACATCCGCCTCCGTCAGCTTCTTCCTGGCGCCGTCCGCCTTCGCGCGCAGCGCGCCGACCCGCTTCGAGGCGCGGTCAAGGGCGTCCGGGTCTACCCGGAACCCGCCGCTCACTGGTCGTCCTCGTTGTAGAGGCCGCGCAGGTACTCCGACCTCGGCGCGCCGGAGCCCGGGAGGTCCGAGGTGAGCTGATCCACTGGTACGCCAAGCATTTCCGACTGCGTCTGGAGCACCTGGTCGAGCACGTTCATGTCGTCGCCGACGAACTCCTGCACGACCGCTGCCTGCTGGCGGGCAGCGGCGGCGACCGCGGTGCGCAGCGTCGTCATCACGGTGGCGCTCAGCGCCTGGGGGCTCTGTTGCAACGCGCGGTCGGTGAACTCGATGTTCGTCACCGCCCCGCCCGGACCCGCGGTCACCGTCACCTCGCGGCCGGGGGAGTGGGCGGTCGCCTCCAGCGCGGCGATCTGCTGCTGCATCCCGTCGTAGCGCGCGAGCCGGTCCTCAGCCCGTCTGCTGTCTTCCTGGAAGCGCTCGAACTGCTCGACCAGCCGGTCGAATTCCTCGGTCACGTCGTCCCCCTCGCTCTGATCGCGCTGCGTGTCGAGTGTCTCGCTTCGCGTGTCCGGGCACGGCGGGATCGAGCGAACCGGACGGGTGGTCCGAGACGTCACGCTCGTCACACTCCGGGGTCGAGTCACCCCGGGCGCAGGGGCGCGGACCTGGCGCGATAGCCTTGGTTCAGCGGCGTCGGCGCCACTGACCGGCCGCGTCGCGCGGATAACAGCCCCCCGTTTTGACCCGGGCGAGCACGCGAAGGTATCTTTGCTGCTCGTGCCCGACTAGCGTCGGGCCGCTCCGTCTGCCTCTGGGCAGGTGCCGTGCGTGTTTCGTGCACCAGGCCCGGGGCGAGAGCACGGAACTCCTTCTCATCTCTGATGGGCGCTCCATGGATTTTCGTGGTCGCCAGGAGGACCCAGGAGCGGGCGACACGCCCGACCTCGGGGTACGGAGGAACCCAAGTACACAGTGCCTGCGGCGCCCGGCTGGGTGCCCGAAGACGCGAACGCTACAGAAAGACGGTCCATGCCCACGATCCAGCAGCTGGTCCGCAAGGGCCGCCAGGACAAGGTCACCAAGACCAAGACCGCGGCGCTCAAGGCGTGTCCGCAGCGGCGCGGTGTGTGCACCCGCGTTTACACCACCACGCCCAAGAAGCCGAACTCCGCCCTCCGCAAGGTCGCTCGCGTGAAGCTGACCAGCGGCATCGAGGTCACCGCATACATCCCCGGTGAGGGCCACAACCTGCAGGAGCACTCGATGGTGCTCGTGCGTGGCGGTCGTGTGAAGGACCTCCCCGGCGTGCGCTACAAGATCATCCGTGGGTCGCTGGACACCCAGGGCGTCAAGAACCGCAAGCAGGCCCGCAGCCGCTACGGCGCCAAGAAGGAGAAGAGCTAATGCCTCGCAAGGGCCCGGCCCCGAAGCGGCCGCTCATCGCGGACCCGGTGTACCAGTCGCCGCTGGTCACCCAGCTGATCAACAAGGTCCTGGTCGACGGCAAGCGGTCCATCGCCGAGCGCATCGTCTACGGCGCCCTCGAAGGCTGCCGTGAGAAGAACCAGGCCGACCCGGTCGTGACGCTCAAGCGCGCGCTGGACAACGTGAAGCCGACCATCGAGGTCAAGAGCCGTCGCGTCGGTGGCGCCACCTACCAGGTGCCGGTCGAGGTCAAGGCCGGCCGCTCCACCACGCTGGCGCTGCGCTGGCTGGTCAGCTTCTCCCGCGCCCGTCGCGAGAAGACCATGATCGACCGCCTGGCGAACGAGCTGCTCGACGCGAGCAACGGCCTCGGCGCGAGCGTCAAGCGCCGCGAGGACACGCACAAGATGGCCGAGTCCAACAAGGCCTTCGCGCACTACCGCTGGTGAGTCCGGCGGGCGCCGGGCTCGAGGGGCCTGCTCGCAGGTCGAGCGGCGATCCACCGCACGGCCTGCCGGCAGGACCTTTCAGCTCAGTTTTCACCGCCCGCCCCACCGCGCCTTTTGCAAACACGAAACGAGGACGAGACCCGTGGCACTCGACGTGCTGACTGACCTGGCCAAGGTCCGCAACATCGGGATCATGGCCCACATCGACGCGGGCAAGACCACCACGACCGAGCGGATCCTGTTCTACACCGGGATTAGCTACAAGATCGGCGAGGTGCACGACGGCGCCGCCGTGATGGACTGGATGGAGCAGGAGCAGGAGCGCGGCATCACGATCACGTCCGCCGCGACGACCTGCTACTGGAAGAACCACCAGATCAACATCATCGACACGCCGGGCCACGTCGACTTCACCGTCGAGGTGGAGCGCAACCTGCGCGTGCTCGACGGCGCCGTTGCCGTGTTCGACGGCAAGGAAGGCGTCGAGCCGCAGTCCG
This sequence comes from Allokutzneria oryzae, assembly GCF_042429765.1. Lineage (NCBI taxonomy): Bacteria > Bacillati > Actinomycetota > Actinomycetes > Pseudonocardiales > Pseudonocardiaceae > Allokutzneria > Allokutzneria oryzae. Next base: position 293,558 of record NZ_JBHLZU010000011.1, read on the forward strand.
AGCAGGTCTGGCGCCAGGCCGACAAGTACGACGTGCCGCGGATCTGCTTCGTCAACAAGATGGACAAGCTCGGCGCGGACTTCTACTTCACCGTGAAGACGATCATTGAGCGCCTCGGCGCCAAGCCGGTCGTCATCCAGCTCCCGATCGGTTCCGAGTCCGACTTCATCGGCCTCGTCGACCTGGTCGAGATGCGCGCGCTGACCTGGCGCGGTGAGGTCCAGAAGGGCGAGGACTACACGGTTGAGGAGATCCCGGCCGACATGGCCGACGTGGTCGCCGAGTACCGCGAGAAGCTGGTCGAGGCCGTCGCCGAGACCGACGACGAGCTCATGGAGCTCTACCTCGGTGGCGAGGAGCTGACCGTCGAGCAGATCAAGGCGGGTATCCGCAAGATCGTGGTCGACCGCTCCGGCTTCCCGGTGATGTGTGGTTCCGCGTTCAAGAACAAGGGCGTCCAGCCCATGCTCGACGCGGTCATCGACTACCTGCCGTCGCCGAACGACCTCCCGCCGGTCGAGGGCACCCTGCAGGACGGCGAGACTCCTGCCTCCCGCAAGCCCTCCTTCGAGGAGCCGTTCTCCGCGCTGGCGTTCAAGATCGCCGCGCACCCGTTCTTCGGCAAGCTGACCTACATCCGGGTCTACTCGGGCAAGGTCGCCTCCGGCACCCAGGTCATCAACTCGACCAAGGGCCGCAAGGAGCGCATCGGGAAGATCTTCCAGATGCACGCCAACAAGGAGAACCCGGTCGACGAGGCCATCGCGGGCCACATCTACGCGGTGATCGGTCTCAAGGACACCACCACCGGTGAGACGCTCTGCGACCCGCAGGCGCCCATCGTGCTGGAGTCCATGACCTTCCCCGAGCCGGTCATCCAGGTGGCGATCGAGCCCAAGACCAAGGCCGACCAGGAGAAGCTGGGCACCGCGATCCAGAAGCTCGCCGAGGAGGACCCGACCTTCCGGGTCAACCTCGACGACGAGACCGGGCAGACCATCATCGCCGGCATGGGCGAGCTGCACCTGGACATCCTGGTCGACCGGATGCGCCGCGAGTTCAAGGTCGAGGCCAACATCGGTAAGCCGCAGGTGGCCTACCGTGAGTCCATCCGTCGCACGGTGGACAAGCACGAGTACACGCACAAGAAGCAGACCGGTGGCTCCGGTCAGTTCGCGCGGGTCGTCATCGCGCTGGAGCCGCTGCAGTCCGACGAGGGTGCGACGTACGAGTTCCAGAACAAGGTGACCGGTGGTCGTGTCCCGCGGGAGTACATCCCGTCGGTCGACGCCGGTGCCCAGGACGCCATGCAGTACGGCGTGCTCGCCGGCTACCCGCTGGTGGGTCTCAAGGTCAGCCTGCTGGACGGCGCCTACCACGAGGTCGACTCCTCGGAAATGGCGTTCAAGATCGCCGGATCGATGGCCCTCAAGGAGGCCGCGCGCAAGGCCGATCCGGTAATCCTGGAGCCGATGATGGCCGTTGAGGTCACCACGCCCGAGGACTACATGGGCGACGTCATCGGTGACCTTAACTCTCGCCGTGGGCAGATCCAGTCCATGGACGAGCGCAGTGGTTCTCGCGTCGTCAAGGCGCTCGTTCCGCTGTCGGAGATGTTCGGCTACGTCGGTGACCTGCGGTCCAAGACCCAGGGACGTGCGAACTACTCGATGCAGTTCGACTCCTACGCCGAGGTTCCGGTGAACGTGGCGAAGGAGATCATCGCGAAGGCGACGGGCGAGTAAGTCCCGAGCAACGCACATTCGGTGCGCGGGAGGCGGGGGAGACCCCGGCTCCCGCGATACACCGGCCCTGACAGGGACGCCGTTCGATCGGCGAACACTCAAGAACTAAGTCCAGGAGGACAATCCAGTGGCGAAGGCGAAGTTCGAGCGGACCAAGCCGCACGTCAACATCGGGACCATCGGTCACATCGACCACGGAAAGACCACGCTGACCGCGGCGATTTCCAAGGTTCTGCACGACGCGTACCCGGACCTGAACCCCTTCACGCCGTTCGACGAGATCGACAAGGCGCCTGAGGAGAAGGCCCGCGGCATCACCATCTCGATCGCCCACATCGAGTACCAGACCGACGCGCGCCACTACGCGCACGTCGACTGCCCCGGTCACGCCGACTACATCAAGAACATGATCACCGGTGCCGCGCAGATGGACGGCGCGATCCTGGTGGTCGCGGCGACCGACGGCCCGATGCCGCAGACCCGCGAGCACGTGCTGCTGGCCCGTCAGGTCGGTGTGCCCTACATCGTCGTCGCGCTGAACAAGGCCGACATGGTCGACGACGAGGAGATCCTGGAGCTCGTCGAGCTCGAGGTCCGCGAGCTGCTGTCCTCGCAGGAGTACCCGGGCGACGACCTGCCGGTCGTGCGCGTGTCCGCGCTCAAGGCTCTTGAGGGCGACAAGGAGTGGGGCGCCAAGCTCCTCGACCTGATGAAGGCCGTGGACGAGAACATCCCCGAGCCGGTTCGCGACATCGACAAGACCTTCCTCATGCCCGTTGAGGACGTGTTCACGATCACCGGTCGTGGCACCGTCGTCACCGGTCGTATCGAGCGTGGCGTCATCAACGTGAACGAGGAGGTGGAGATCATCGGCATCAAGGAGAAGTCGATGAAGACCACCGTCACCGGCGTTGAGATGTTCCGCAAGCTGCTCGACCAGGGCCAGGCCGGCGACAACGTGGGTCTGCTCGTTCGCGGTATCAAGCGCGAAGAGGTCGAGCGCGGCATGGTGCTGTGCAAGCCGGGCAGCGTCACCCCGCACACCGAGTTCGAGGGCCGTGCCTACATCCTGTCCAAGGACGAGGGTGGCCGTCACACGCCGTTCTTCAACAACTACCGTCCGCAGTTCTACTTCCGCACCACGGACGTGACCGGCGTTGTGACCCTGCCCGAGGGCACCGAGATGGTCATGCCGGGCGACAACACCGACATGTCGGTTCAGCTGATCCAGCCGATCGCCATGGAGGAGGGCCTGAAGTTCGCCATCCGCGAGGGTGGTCGGACCGTCGGCGCCGGCCAGGTCACCAAGGTCATCAAGTAGTACCCGGTGGGGGAGGTCGCGAGTGACCTCCCCCACGGCGTTCAGCAGAACGCCTGCCCCGATTTGGAAGCCCACGTCCGCGTGTGGCATCCTGTTTGGGTTGCTCGGCGAGGCGGTCGGGGACATCTGCGATCCGGCCGCCTCTGCACGAGCGCCTAGCGCCCTGGTTCTCCCTCGCGGGAGCTGGGGGCGCTAAGGCCGATGGGCCACCCCACAGACGTTGTCAGTGGGGCCGATCCATGCCCACGGGCGCAACACGCCCGACCGCGTGGACCGGGCACCGTGACACCTGAACAGGGGCGCAAGCCGCGGCCTGAATGCCTCCCGGGCGACAAGAGTCCAGGGCAGATGGGCAACGAGGAACCCGCAGCAGCGGTACGAGAAGACGAGGAACGGCAAGCCACCATGGCGGGACAAAAGATCCGCATTCGGCTCAAGGCCTACGACCACGAGGCGATCGACGCGTCCGCGCGCAAGATCGTCGAGACCGTGACGCGCACCGGCGCTCGGGTCGTCGGGCCGGTGCCGCTGCCCACTGAGAAGAACGTTTACTGCGTCATCCGATCGCCGCACAAGTACAAGGACTCGCGCGAGCACTTCGAGATGCGTACGCACAAGCGTCTGATCGACATCCTCGACCCCACGCCGAAGACGGTTGACGCGCTCATGCGTATCGACCTGCCGGCCAGCGTCGACGTCAACATTCAGTGAGCTAGGCGCGGCGGAGAGTAACGAGACCCATGTCTGACAAGCAGGTTAAGGGGATCCTGGGCACCAAGCTCGGTATGACCCAGGTCTTCGACGAGAACAACCGGGTTGTCCCGGTGACCGTCGTGAAGGCCGGGCCGTGCGTGGTTACCCAGGTCCGCACCGATGAGAAAGACGGCTACAAGGCCGTGCAGCTCGCCTTCGGCGCCATTGACCCCCGCAAGGTCAACAAGCCCCGTGGCGGTCACTTCACCAAGGCGGGCGTGACCCCCCGCCGCCACCTGGTGGAGCTGCGCACGCCCGACGCCGACACCTACGAGGTCGGCCAGGAGCTGACCGCCGAGGTCTTCGAGACCGGCGCGGTCGTCGACGTGGTCGGCACCAGCAAGGGCAAGGGCTTCGCGGGCGTCATGAAGCGGCACGGCTTCTCGGGCCTCGGCGCGAGCCACGGTGCCGAGAAGGTGCACCGCTCGCCCGGTTCGATCGGTGGCTGCGCCACCCCGGGCCGCGTGTTCAAGGGCGTCCGCATGGCCGGCCGGATGGGCCACGTGCGGGTGACCACCCAGAACGTGACCGTGCACAAGGTCGACTCCGACGCCGGGCTGCTGCTCATCAAGGGCGCCGTCCCCGGTCCCAAGGGTGGCCTGGTGTTCGTCAAGAGCGCCGCGAAGGGTGGTGCGTGATGAGCAAGACCCTCGACGTCCGTACCCCGGACGGCAAGACCGACGGCACCGTCGAGCTTCCCGCTGAGATCTTCGACGTGCAGGCGAACATCCCGCTGATGCACCAGGTCGTCGTCGCTCAGCTCGCGGCCGCCCGTCAGGGCACCGCGGCCACCAAGACCCGGGGCGCCGTCTCCGGTGGTGGCAAGAAGCCGTACCGGCAGAAGGGCACCGGCCGCGCCCGTCAGGGCTCGACCCGCGCGCCGCACTTCTCCGGCGGTGGTGTCTCGCACGGCCCGCAGCCGCGCGACTACGACCAGCGGACCCCGAAGAAGATGAAGGCCGCCGCTCTGCGCGGTGCCCTCTCCGACCGGGCTCGCAACGACAAGGTGCACGTGTTCACCGGCCTCGTCGCCGGCGACGCCCCCTCCACCAAGGACGCTCGCAAGGTCCTGGCCCTGGCCAGCGAGTCGAGCAAGGTCCTCGTGGTCGTGGGACGTGGCGACGACTCCGCCTGGCTGAGCCTGCGCAACCTGCCCAACGTGCACGCCATCGCGCCCGACCAGCTCAACACCTACGACGTGCTGGTCAACGACGACGTCGTGTTCACCAAGGACGCGTTCGACGTCTTCGTCGCCGGCCCGATCAAGGGCAAGTCGGCCACGGCGGTCGCGCGCTCCAGCGAGCTGGAGGAGGTCGCGAAGTGATCCCCGACCCGCGCGACATCCTCGTCGCACCGGTGATCTCCGAGAAGTCCTACGGGCTGCTCGAGGAGAACAAGTACACGTTCTTGGTGCGTCCGGACGCCAACAAGACCGAGATCAAGATCGCGGTCGAGAAGGTCTTCGGCGTCAAGGTCGTCAGCGTCAACACGCTGAACCGGCAGGGAAAGCGCAAGCGGACCCGCACCGGTTTCGGTAAGCGCAAGGACACCAAGCGCGCCATCGTGACGCTGTCCGCCGAGAGCAAGCCGATCGAGATCTTCGGCGGCCCGGCCGCCTGATGAACGAGGACTGCTGACGAGATGGGCATTCGCAAGTACAAGCCGACGACCCCCGGTCGTCGAGGCTCCAGCGTGTCCGACTTCGCCGAGATCACTCGGTCGACGCCGGAGAAGTCGCTGATTCGTCCCCTGCACGGCCGTGGCGGCCGCAACGCATCGGGAAAGATCACCACGCGGCACAAGGGTGGTGGCCACAAGCGCGCCTACCGTCTGATCGACTTCCGTCGGTTCGACAAGGACGGCGTGCCGGCCAAGGTCGCTCATATCGAGTACGACCCCAACCGCACCGCCCGCATCGCCCTGCTGCACTACGTCGACGGCGAGAAGCGCTACATCGTGGCGCCGAGCAAGCTTCGCCAGGGCGACATGGTGGAGAACGGCCCCAAGGCCGACATCAAGCCGGGCAACAACCTGCCGCTCCGTAACATCCCGGTCGGCACCGTGGTGCACGCCATCGAGCTCCGCCCGGGTGGCGGCGCGAAGATGGCCCGTTCGGCGGGCGCGAGCGTTCAGCTCGTCGCCAAGGACGGCCCGTACGCGCAGCTCCGGCTGCCCTCGGGCGAGATTCGCAACGTCGACGTGCGCTGCCGCGCCACCATCGGCGAGGTCGGTAACTCCGAGCACGCCAACATCAACTGGGGCAAGGCCGGCCGTATGCGGTGGAAGGGCAAGCGCCCGACCGTCCGTGGTGTCGCCATGAACCCCGTCGACCACCCGCACGGTGGTGGTGAGGGTAAGACCTCCGGTGGTCGCCACCCGGTCAACCCCGCCGGTAAGCCCGAGGGGCGTACCCGTCGGAGCAAGCCCAGCGACAAGCTCATCGTCCGGCGTCGTCGCACCGGTAAGAAGCGCTGAGCAGGGAGGGAGTGAAGGATGCCACGCAGCCTGAAGAAGGGCCCCTTCGTTGACGACCACCTGCTCAAGAAGGTGGACGCGCTCAACGAGTCGGGCAAGAAGACGGTGATCAAGACCTGGTCCCGTCGTTCGACGATCATTCCAGACATGTTGGGGCACACCATCGCGGTGCACGACGGCCGCAAGCACGTCCCGGTGTTCGTCTCCGAGGCCATGGTCGGGCACAAGCTGGGCGAGTTCGCCCCTACCCGCACCTTCAAGGGCCACATCAAGGACGACCGCAAGTCGCGTCGCCGCTAGGCCAGTGACCGAACGCAGAGCAAGGGGTAGCAGCAATGGGTAACGATGCCGCAAGCGCGGAGGAATTCCCGCGCGCCGTGGCGCGGGCCCGCTACGTCCACATGTCGCCCATGAAGGTGCGGCGCGTGGTCGAGCTGATCAGGGGCCGCAACGCCCAGGAGGCCCTGGCAGTGCTCCAGTTCGCGCCGCAGGCCGCCAGCGGTCCGGTGTCGAAGGTGCTTGCCAGTGCCATGGCCAACGCCGAGAACAACCTCGACCTCGACCCTGACACCCTCTGGGTGAGCACGGTGTACGTGGACGAGGGCCCGACGGCCAAGCGGATCCGTCCGCGGGCCCAGGGCCGTGCGTACCGAATTCGGAAGCGCACCAGCCACATCACCGTCGAGGTCGAGTCGCGCCCGAAGGCCGTGAAGGCCGCCTCGGGCCGCAAGACCAGCGCGAAGGGGAGTGCCCGGTAGTGGGTCAGAAAATCAACCCGCACGGCTTCCGGCTGGGGATCACCACTGACTGGAAGTCCCGCTGGTATGCCGACAAGCAGTACGCGGAGTACGTGGCGGAGGACGTCAAGATCCGCCGCCTGCTCTCCAAGGGCATGGAGCGTGCCGGTATCTCCAAGGTGGAGATCGAGCGGACCCGGGACCGGGTTCGCGTCGACATCCACACCGCCCGGCCGGGCATCGTCATCGGCCGTCGCGGCGCGGAGGCCGACCGCATCCGCAGCGAGCTGGAGAAGCTGACCAAGAAGCAGGTCCAGCTGAACATCCTCGAGGTCAAGAACCCCGAGGCCGACGCCCAGCTCGTCGCCCAGGTCGTCGCGGAGCAGCTGTCCAACCGCGTGTCCTTCCGTCGTGCGATGCGCAAGGGCATTCAGTCCTCGATGCGCTCCCCGCAGGTCAAGGGCATCCGGGTGCAGTGCTCGGGCCGTCTCGGCGGCGCCGAGATGTCCCGCTCGGAGTTCTACCGCGAGGGTCGCGTCCCGCTGCACACGCTGCGCGCGGACGTGGACTACGGCCTGTTCGAGGCCCGCACCACCTTCGGCCGCATCGGCGTGAAGGTGTGGATCTACAAGGGTGACGTCGTCGGCGGCCGTCGGCCGAGCGAGTCCGTCGCCCCCGAGTCCCGCGCACCGCGTCGCGAGCGTCCGACCCGCCGTCGTTCCGGTGCCTCCGGCACCACCGCGACGAGCACCGAGGCCGGACGTGCCGCTGCCGAGGCTCCGGCCGAGGCCAAGGCGTCGGCTGCGACCGAGTCGACCGCGCCGGTCAACAACGGCAGCGCGGCCGAGAAGAGTGAGGGCTGAGACGTGCTCATCCCACGCAAGGTCAAGCACCGCAAGCAGCACCACCCGAGTCGCTCGGGCGCTGCCAAGGGTGGCACCAAGGTGGTCTTCGGTGAGTTCGGCATCCAGGCGCTGGAGCCGGCCTACGTGACCAACCGGCAGATCGAGTCCGCGCGTATCGCCATCACCCGGCACATCCGCCGTGGTGGCAAGGTGTGGATCAACATCTTCCCGGACCGCCCGCTCACCAAGAAGCCTGCCGAGACCCGCATGGGTTCCGGTAAGGGTTCGCCCGAGTACTGGGTGGCCAACGTCAAGCCCGGTCGGGTCATGTTCGAGATGAACTACCCGAACGAGGCCACGGCTCGCGAGGCCCTGCGCCGCGCGATCCACAAGCTCCCCATGAAGTGCCGCATCGTTACGCGAGAGGGTGGTGAGTTCTGATGGCAGCGGCGACCACCGCTTCCGAGCTGCGTGAGCTCACCGACGAGGAGCTCGTCCTGCGCCTGCGGGAAGCCAAGGAGGAGCTGTTCAACCTCCGCTTCCAGATGGCGACCGGTCAGCTCGACAACAACCGTCGGCTCCGTGCCATCCGTCACGACATCGCCCGGATCTACACCGTCATGCGCGAGCGTGAGCTGGGCCTGTCCGTGTCCCCGGACGGGACCTCCTCTCAGGATGAGGGTGCGGCATGAGCGACGAGAAGAGCACCGTGCGTAACAACCGTAAGGTCCGCGAGGGCTACGTCGTCTCGGACAAGATGGACAAGACCATCGTGGTCTCCCTTGAGGACCGCAAGAAGCACCCGCGGTACTCCAAGGTCCTGCGCTCCACCACCAAGGTGAAGGTGCACGACGAGGAGAACAGCGCCGGCGTCGGCGACCGCGTCCTCCTCATGGAGACCCGGCCGCTGTCGGCGACCAAGCGCTGGCGCCTCGTGGAGATCCTCGAGAAGGCCAAGTAAGTTCGCCAGGGCCCCGCACCCGAATCCCGGGTGCGGGGCACTGGTCGGAAATCAGACCGCGTGCATCAGGTCGGAAATCTGGTGTGCCACACAGGGTCAGGGAGTAAAGAGAAGTGATCCAGCAGGAGTCGCGGCTGCGCGTCGCCGACAACACGGGTGCGAAGGAAATCCTCTGCATCCGCGTTCTCGGTGGCTCCGGTCGCCGCTACGCCGGCATCGGCGACGTGATCGTCGCGACCGTCAAGGACGCGATGCCCGGCGCCGGCGTGAAGAAGGGCGATGTGGTCAAGGCCGTCATCGTCCGCACCCTCAAGGAGCGTCGTCGTCCGGATGGTTCCTACATCCGCTTCGACGAGAACGCCGCCGTTCTGATCAAGAACGACACCGAGCCCCGCGGCACCCGCATCTTCGGGCCTGTCGGCCGTGAGCTTCGCGACAAGAAGTTCATGAAGATCATCTCGCTCGCGCCGGAGGTGCTCTGACCATGAAGGTCAAGAAGGGCGACACGGTCGTCGTCATCGCCGGCAAGGACAAGGGCGCCAAGGGCAAGGTCATCCAGGCCTACCCGGACCGCAACCGCGTCCTGGTCGAGGGTGTCAACCGGATCAAGAAGCACACCAAGGTCTCGCAGACCCAGCGTGGTGCCTCCTCCGGCGGCATCGTCACCCAGGAAGCCCCGATCCACGTGAGCAACGTGATGGTCGTCGACTCGGACGGCAAGCCGACCCGCGTCGGCACCCGCACGACCGACGAGGGTCGCCGCGTCCGTGTGTCGCGCCGGAACGGTAAGGACATCTGAGCATGACCACCACCGAGAAGACTCTGCCGCGACTGAAGTCCCGGTACCGCGAGGAGATCGTCGCCAAGCTCAAGAGCGACTTCTCCTACGCGAACCCGATGCAGGTCCCCGGCATCGTGAAGATCGTCGTGAACATGGGCGTCGGCGACGCCGCCCGTGACGGCAAGCTGATCGAGGGCGCGGTCCGCGACCTGTCCACGATCACCGGCCAGCGCCCCGAGGTCCGCAAGGCCCGCAAGTCCATCGCGCAGTTCAAGCTCCGCGAGGGCATGCCGATCGGCGCCCGCGCTACCCTGCGTGGCGACCGCATGTGGGAGTTCCTGGACCGGCTGCTGACGATCGCCCTGCCGCGTATCCGTGACTTCCGCGGTCTGTCGCCGAAGCAGTTCGACGGCAACGGCAACTACACCTTCGGTCTGAACGAGCAGTCGATGTTCCACGAGATCGACCCCGACTCGATCGACCGCCAGCGTGGCATGGACATCACCGTCGTCACGACTGCCCAGACCGACGAGGAGGGCCGGGCGCTGCTGAAGCACCTGGGCTTCCCGTTCAAGGAGAGCTGACGATGGCCAAGAAGGCTCTGATCAACAAGGCCGCGCGCAAGCCGAAGTTCAAGGTGCGCGCCTACACCCGCTGCAACCGCTGCGGCCGTCCGCACTCGGTCTTCCGCAAGTTCGGTCTGTGCCGTATCTGCCTGCGGCAGATGGCGCACCGCGGCGAGCTGCCTGGCGTGAGCAAGTCCAGCTGGTAGTCCAGCTCCTGCTCGTGCCTCACTGATTCCCACTTCGCCACAGGCCGCTCTGTATATCCGGGACACCCGGACCCAGGCGTGGAACCGGGGCGAGAAAGGTTGACAAGGTCACCATGACGATGACCGACCCGATCGCAGACATGCTCACTCGTCTGCGCAATGCGAACTCGGCCTATCACGACGAGGTCGTGATGCCGCACTCCAAGCTCAAGGCCAGCATCGCTGAGATCCTGCAGCGTGAGGGCTACATCGCCGGCTTCCGCGATGAGCAGGGTGAGAAGTGCAAGAACCTGATCGTCACGCTGAAGTACGGCCCGAACCGTGAGCGCAGCATCGCTGGTGTGCGCCGGGTCTCCAAGCCGGGTCTTCGGGTTTACGCCAAGTCCACCAACCTGCCCAAGGTTCTCGGTGGCCTCGGCGTCGCGATCATTTCCACGTCGTCCGGTCTGCTGACCGACCGACAGGCCAACAAGCAGGCAGTGGGCGGGGAAGTCCTCGCCTACGTCTGGTAGCGGAAGGGGGATTACGGCATGTCACGCATCGGTAAGTTGCCGGTCTCCGTTCCGGCTGGCGTCGACGTCACCATCGACGGTCAGCTCGTGACGGTGAAGGGGCCCAAGGGCACCCTCAACCACACGGTCGCCGAGCCCATCACCGTGAAGCGCGCCGAGGACGGCACGCTTGAGGTGTCGCGGCCCGACGACGAGCGCAAGAGCCGCTCGCTGCACGGTCTGTCTCGCACCCTGGTCAACAACATGATCGTCGGTGTGACCCAGGGCTACGAGAAGAAGCTCGAGATCCACGGCGTTGGTTACCGTGTGCTGGCCAAGGGCTCCGACCTGGAGTTCTCCCTCGGCTTCAGCCACCCGGTGAAGGTGACCCCGCCCGCTGGCATCAGCTTCGCGGTGGAGAGCGCCACCAAGTTCTCCGTCCAGGGCATCGACAAGCAGCAGGTTGGCGAGGTCGCTGCCAACATTCGCAAGCTGCGCAAGCCGGAGCCGTACAAGGGCAAGGGTGTGCGGTACGCGGGCGAGAACGTTCGCCGCAAGGTCGGAAAGACGGGTAAGTGAGCATGAGCGAGACTGCTACGAAGCGCAAGCGGGTGGGCAAGGACGTCTCCACTGTGCGTCGCATTGCCCGTGCACGCCGGCACTTCCGGCTCCGCAAGAAGATCAGCGGCACCGCCGAGCGTCCGCGCCTGGTGGTCACCCGCTCCTCGCGGCACATCGTCGCGCAGGTGATCGACGACCTGGCCGGTCACACCGTGGTCTCGGCTTCCACGCTGGAAGCCGACGTCCGCGCGCTGGACGGCGACAAGAAGGCGCGTGCGGCCAAGGTCGGCGAGCTCGTCGCCGCCAGGGCCAAGGACGCCGGCATCGCGCAGGTCGTCTTCGACCGTGGTGGGCACAACTACCACGGCCGGATCGCCGCGCTCGCCGACGCCGCCCGCGAGGCTGGGTTGGAGTTCTGATCATGCGGAACAACGAGATCTGGGTTCGTCGAAACGGAAGGAACGCCTGATGCCGGGACGTACACGGCAATTCGGCGGCGGTGGCCCCGGCGGGAACGCCGGTGGCGGCAACGAGCGCGGCGAGCGTCGCGACCGTAGGGACCGTCGCGACAGCGGCCGCGGCGGGGCGGCCCAGGAGAAGACCCCCCACATCGAGCGCGTCGTCGCGATCAACCGCGTCGCCAAGGTCGTCAAGGGTGGTCGTCGCTTCAGCTTCACCGCGCTGGTCATCGTCGGTGACGGCGACGGCATGGTCGGTGTCGGCTACGGCAAGGCCAAGGAGGTGCCGGCCGCCATCGCCAAGGGCGTTGAGGAGGCCAAGAAGCACTTCTTCAAGGTGCCTCGCATCGCCGGCACCATCCCGCACCCCGTGCAGGGTGAGGAGGCCGCGGGTGTCGTCCTGCTGCGTCCCGCCAGCCCCGGTACCGGTGTCATCGCCGGTGGCCCGGTGCGCGCGGTGCTGGAGTGCGCCGGTGTGCACGACGTGCTGAGCAAGTCGCTGGGCAGCGACAACCCCATCAACATCGTGCACGCCACCGTTGCCGCGCTGAAGATGCTGCAGCGGCCGGAGGAAGTCGCCGCGCGTCGCGGCCTGCCGCTCGAGGACGTCGCTCCCGCCGGCATGCTGCGCGCCCGTGCTGGACAGGGGGTGTGATCCGATGGCGAACCTGAAGGTCACCCAGCTGCGTAGCACGATTGGCACGAAGCGCAACCACCGGGAGTCCCTGAGGACTCTCGGGCTGCGCAAGATCCGCCAGTCAGTTGTCCGCGAGGACACGCCGCAGGTCCGTGGTCTGATCCACACCGTGCGGCACCTGGTGGCGGTCGAGGAGGTCGACTGACCATGACTATCAAGGTTCACCACCTGCGTCCGGCCCCCGGCGCCAAGACCGCGAAGACCCGTGTCGGTCGCGGTGAGGGCTCCAAGGGCAAGACGGCGGGTCGCGGTACCAAGGGCACCAAGGCGCGCAAGAACGTGCCTGCCGCTTTCGAGGGTGGGCAGATGCCGATCCACATGCGGCTGCCCAAGCTGAAGGGGTTCAAGAACCCGTTCCGCGTCGAGTACCAGGTCGTCAACCTGTCGGCGCTGGCCAAGCTGTTCCCGCAGGGCGGCACGGTCGGTATCGCCGAGCTGGTGCAGGCCGGTGCTGTTCGCAAGAACAGCCTGGTCAAGGTGCTGGGTGACGGTGACCTGGGTGGCGTGAAGCTGGACGTGAGCGCGAACGCGTTCTCCGGCAGCGCCGTCGAGAAGATCACCGCCGCTGGTGGTAGCACCACCAAGGTGTGATGTCAGGGCGTCGGGGCCGGGGAGCGCGGTTTGCTCTCCGGCCCCGACGTCTGTCCGGCGCCAGGTCCGTTCGCACGGAACCTGTTCGCGACCAGCTGAATGCGGTGTTTTGTCCAGCGCCACAAGGACTCCGGACGGGGGCACCGCGCCAGAACCGGCGACTGTTACAGTCGTCAGCACGCTTCGGCCACGCGCACGGAGCGGTTGAAGCCTGCAATTGATCCCGCCGGCAGGACGTGCCGGCCCCAGCCAGTAGTCGGCGGTCACGCCGGCCACGCCGAGGAGGTCTCGGGTGCTCAGCGCCTTCCGCTCGGCTCTTACGACGCCCGACCTGCGTCGCAAGATCCTTTTCACTCTCGGAATCGTTGCGCTGTACCGGCTGGGCGCCACCCTGCCGTCTCCGGGAGTGTCCTACGTGAACATCCAGGAGTGCATCGCCCAGACGGAGAGGAGTGGTCAGAGCTTCTACCAGCTGATCAACCTCTTCAGCGGTGGCGCGCTGCTGAAGCTCTCGATCTTCGCGCTGGGCATCATGCCCTACATCACGGCGAGCATCATCGTGCAGTTGCTCACCGTGGTGATCCCGCGCTTCGAGCAGCTGAAGAAGGAAGGGCAGTCGGGTCAGAACAAGCTGACCCAGTACACCCGCTACCTGACCATCGCGCTCGCGATCCTGCAGTCCACCGGCATCGTGGCGCTCGCGGTCCAGGGCCAGCTGTTCCAGAACTGCGACAAGCCGGTCATCCCGGACAACAGCGTGTTCAACCTGGTCGTCATCGTGATCACGATGACCGCGGGTACCGCCGTCATCATGTGGCTGGGTGAGCTGATCACCGAGCGCGGTGTCGGCAACGGCATGTCGCTGCTGATCTTCACCTCGATCGCGGCCCGGATCATCCCCGAGGGTGGCGCGATCCTGCAGCAGCCCAACGGCGGCATCATCTTCCCGGTCGTCTGCGTCTTCGCGCTGGCGATCATCGTCAGCGTCGTCTTCGTCGAGCAGGGCCAGCGCCGCATCCCGGTCCAGTACGCCAAGCGCATGATCGGCCGCAGGATGTACGGCGGCACCTCGACCTACCTGCCGCTGAAGGTCAACCAGGCCGGTGTCATCCCGCTGATCTTCGCGTCCTCGCTGCTGTACCTGCCGGACCTGATCTCGAAGCTGACCGCGGGCTCCTCGACCGAGCCCAGCTGGTGGCAGCAGTTCATCGCAACGCACATCGTGCGCCAGGCCAGCCCGGTGCACATCGGGCTGTACTTCGTGCTGATCATCTTCTTCACGTACTTCTACGTGGCGATCACCTTCAACCCGGACGAGCGCGCCGACGAGATGAAGAAGTTCGGCGGCTTCATCCCGGGTATCCGCCCAGGGCGCCCGACCGCCGAGTACCTCCGCTTCGTCCTCGGCCGGATCACGCTGCCCGGCTCGCTCTACCTCGGCATCGTCGCCGTGTTGCCCAACTTCTTCCTGTCGGTCACCCAGGAGGGCAACAACCAGAACTTCCCGTTCGGCGGCACGGCCGTGCTGATCATGGTGGGCGTCGGTCTCGACACCGTGAAGCAGATCGAGAGCCAGCTCATGCAGCGCAACTACGAAGGGTTCCTCCGGTAGTGAGACTCGTCCTCGTCGGCCCGCCAGGAGCGGGCAAGGGAACACAGGCCACGGTGCTGAGCGAGAAGCTCGGCGTGCCCCACATCTCCACCGGTGACCTGTTCAGGGCGAACATCGGCCAGCTCACCCCGCTCGGCCAGGAGGCCAAGCGCTACCTGGACACCGGCGAACTGGTCCCGGACTCGGTCACCAACGCGATGGTCGAGGACCGGCTCGCGCAGCCGGACGCGGCCAACGGCTTCCTGCTCGACGGCTTCCCGCGCAACACCGTCCAGGCGGAGGTGCTCGGCGAGCTGCTCTCGGCAAAGGGCACCAAGCTCGACGCGGTGCTGCAGTTCGACATCGCCGAGGACATCGTGGTGGAGCGGTTGCTGGCCCGTGGCCGCGCCGACGACACCGAGGAGATCATCCGCAGGCGGCAGCAGATCTACCGCTCGGAGACCGCTCCGCTGCTCGACCACTACCGCGGCATCCTGATCACCATCGACGCCGTCGGCTCGGTCGAGGACATCTCCGAGCGCGCTCTCAAGGCGCTTCGCGCGGACGGGTGAGCCGAGTGCTGAAGCGTGGGCGCGGTATCGAGCTGAAGACCCGTGGCGAGCTGGAGGCCATGCGGGCCGCCGGTCTCGTGGTGGCCAGAGCGCTGGCGGCGGTCAGTGCCGCGGCCAAGCCCGGTGTCAGCACGCTCGAACTCGACGAGCTGGCCGAGCAGACCATCCGGGACGCGGGTGCGGTGCCCTCCTTCAAGGGTTACCACGGCTTCCCCGGGAGCATCTGCGCGTCGGTGAACGAGCAGGTCGTGCACGGCATCCCGAACCGGGCCCAGGTCCTGGTCGAGGGCGACCTGCTCTCGGTGGACTGCGGCGCGATCCTGGACAACTGGCACGGTGACTCCGCGGTCACGCTGGCCATCGGTGCCATCACCCAGGCCGAGCAGGAGCTCTCCGACGCCACGCGTGCCTCGATGTGGGCCGGGATCGAGCAGGTCCGCGCCGACAACCGGCTGACCGACATCTCCTTCGCGATCGAGAGCTCGGTCAACGCCTCGGAGGAGAAGGACGGCAGGAGCTACGGCATCGTCGACGGCTACGGCGGTCACGGCATCGGCTCCCAGATGCACATGGAGCCGTTCCTGCCCAACATGGGCAAGCCGGGCAAGGGGCCGAGGCTGCGCGTGGGCATGGCGCTCGCGGTCGAGCCGATGCTGACCCTGGGCACCGACCGCACCGAGGAGCTCTCCGACGGCTGGACGGTGATCACCACCGACGGCACGCGCGCCGCGCACTGGGAGCACACCGTCGCGGTCACCGAAGACGGCCCCTGGGTGCTCACCGCCCCCGAGAGCTAGTACGCGAAGGCTTTCCGCTCGCCCCCGCACCGGTTTCCGGTGCGGGGGCGAGCGCGTTCGCGCCTTCTCCGGGCGGCGTCGAGGTGGCGGCGGCCCGACCAGCGCCGTGCGTGGGCGGCGCCCGCTCAGGTGCTGGTCCGCGCGGCCGTGCGGCTACCTCCCACGGGGGTGTTCCGGAATACACATCGCGGATGACGACTGTGTCCTTCGCCAACTGAAACTCTGCAGACGTGGGCGAATCCATGCGGACGTGGCTGGGGGCCAGCCTCGTCATGATCGCGGTGTGGTCGGTTACCGGCCTGGTCACCGGCGGTTTGGGGTATCCGTGGTTCGTCTGGCCGGTGGGGGTCTGGGGCGCGCTGGAGGTGCTGTCCTGGGCCGGTGAACGGCACCGCGAGCGCTCCTGACCAGGGGTCGGTTTGGCCTGCCAGTGCGGGGCGCTTACACTATTGGGACGGCGCGTCCGTCGCGCTGGCTCTTATTGCGCCTGACTCCATAGTGGTATGCGGGTTCTCACCCCTCCCTCCGTGATCGGGCTCGACAGGATCCTCACGTTGCGGACGTCCGCGCCCGGCCACCGGCTCGCGCCGGAACCCGGGCACGTCAGATGATCTGTCACCGTCACGAAACGCGGAGGACATGGGCAAGAAGGACGGGGCCATTGAGGTCGAGGGCCGCGTGGTCGAGCCTCTCCCCAACGCGATGTTTCGCGTTGAGCTGGAGAACGGTCACAAGGTCCTCGCGCACATCAGCGGCAAGATGCGGCAGCACTACATCCGCATCCTGCCCGAGGACCGGGTAGTCGTGGAGCTCTCGCCCTACGACCTGTCCCGCGGCCGCATCGTCTACCGCTACAAGTGACCTCCACGGTGTCCGGACGCGATCCGGACACGCGGCCAAGCAGGAGTGCACGACCGTGAAGGTCCAGCCGAGCGTCAAGAAGATCTGCGACAAGTGCAAGGTGATCCGCCGTCACGGCCGGGTCATGGTGATCTGCGAGAACCTGCGCCACAAGCAGCGTCAGGGCTGATCACTCGCTCGTCGCGGTTAGACGACACAACACAAGCCTCCTCGTACCTGTTCGCGCCGTAGCTGGCGCGGGACACACCCCCGGACTTCAGGCCGGGGCCCGGGACCACGGTTCCGGGACGGGCGGGGAGAAGACCTGAAGCGATCACAGGAGCTAGAGAGCCGTATGGCACGTCTTTCTGGCGTCGATCTCCCCCGCGAGAAGCGGATGGAGATCGCGCTGACCTACATCTTCGGCATCGGCCGAACCCGCTCCAAGGAGATCCTTGCCGCGACGGGCGTCAGCCCGGACCTGCGCGCCAAGGACCTCGGCGACGACGAGCTCGTCAAGCTGCGGGACTACATCGAGAACAACTTCAAGGTCGAGGGTGATCTCCGCCGCGAGGTCGCGGCCGACATTCGCCGCAAGGTCGAAATCGGCTGCTACGAGGGTCTGCGGCACCGTCGCAACCTGCCCGTGCGTGGTCAGCGGACCAAGACCAACGCCCGCACCCGCAAGGGCCCGAAGAAGACGGTCGCCGGCAAGAAGAAGGCCGGTAAGAAGTAAGACCCCGCGTAGCTAGGAGATCAGAAGCACCATGCCTCCCAAGTCCCGCCAGGGCGCCGGGGTCAAGAAGATCCGGCGTAAGGAAAAGAAGAACGTCTCTCATGGGCACGCCCACATCAAGAGCACGTTCAACAACACCATCGTCTCCATCACGGACCCGAACGGCGCCGTGATCTCCTGGGCCTCCGCCGGCCACGTCGGCTTCAAGGGCTCCAGGAAGTCCACCCCGTTCGCCGCCCAGATGGCCGCCGAGAACGCCGCCCGCAAGGCCGCCGAGCACGGCATGCGCAAGGTGGACGTGTTCGTCAAGGGTCCCGGCTCCGGCCGTGAGACCGCGATCCGTTCGCTGCAGGCCGCCGGCCTGGAGGTCGGCACCATCCAGGACGTGACCCCGCAGCCGCACAACGGTTGCCGCCCGCCCAAGCGGCGTCGGGTCTGAGCGCGGGAGAGGAGTAAAAAAAGATGGCACGCTACACCGGTCCCGCGACTCGCAAGTCCCGTCGGCTCAAGGTCGACCTCATCGGGGGCGACAAGGCCTTCGAGCGCCGTCCTTACCCGCCCGGCCAGCACGGCCGCACGCGGATCAAGGAGAGCGAGTACCTGCTCCAGACGCAGGAGAAGCAGAAGGCTCGCTTCACCTACAACGTCCTGGAGCGGCAGTTCCGCCGCTACTACGAGGAAGCCGTTCGTCTCCCCGGCAAGACCGGTGAGAACCTGCTGCGCATCCTCGAGTCGCGCCTGGACAACGTGGTCTACCGCGCCGGCCTGGCCCGCACGCGGCGTCAGGCTCGTCAGCTGGTGGCGCACGGTCACTTCCTGGTCAACGGCCAGAAGGTGAACATCCCCAGCTTCCGCGTCTCGCAGTACGACATCATCGACGTGAAGCCGAAGTCCCTCCCGACGCTGCCGTTCCTGGCCGCGAAGGAAGCCCTCGGCGACCGTCCGGTGCCGGCCTGGCTCCAGGTCGTCCCGTCGAACCTGCGGGTGCTCGTGCACCAGCTCCCGGAGCGCGCACAGATCGATGTGCCGGTCCAGGAGCAGCTCATCGTCGAGCTCTACTCGAAGTGACGTGTTCCGGGGCGGTCGTTGCGGCGACCGCCCCGGACCCGCGTCCAGCCCAGGTGGCGGCACTTCAGGGTGTGCCGTCGCCTTGCCGGTTCTCAGGCCCCGCGCCTGTCTCCGGTGCGTCGTTTCTCGCGGTGTCAAATAGCGGGCATCGCTAGGAAGGGAACAGCTCAGTGCTTATCTCTCAGCGTCCGTCGCTGGCCGAGGACTCGGTCAACGACACGCGGTCCCACTTCGTCATCGAGCCGCTGGAGCCGGGTTTCGGCTACACGCTCGGCAACTCCCTCCGCAGGACCCTCCTGTCGTCCATCCCGGGCGCCGCGGTGACCAGCATCCGCATCGACGGTGTGCTGCACGAGTTCACCACGGTTCCGGGCGTCAAGGAGGACGTCACCGACATCATCCTCAACCTCAAGGAGCTGGTCGTCAGCTCCGAGGAGGACGAGCCGGTGACCATGTACCTGCGCAAGCAGGGCCCCGGTGAGGTGACCGCTGGTGACATCGTCCCGCCTGCCGGCGTGACGGTGCACAACCCGGACCTGCACATCGCCACCCTCAACGGCAAGGGCAAGCTGGAGATCGAGCTCGTCGTCGAGCGCGGTCGCGGCTACGTCCCGGCGATGCAGAACAAGCAGGCGGGCGCCGAGATCGGCCGGATCCCGGTCGACTCGATCTACTCGCCCGTGCTGAAGGTGACGTACAAGGTCGAGGCCACCCGTGTCGAGCAGCGCACGGACTTCGACAAGCTGATCCTGGACGTGGAGACCAAGCCCTCGATCACCCCGAGGGACGCGGTGGCCTCCGCCGGCAAGACCCTCGTCGAGCTGTTCGGGCTCGCCCGTGAGCTCAACGTGGACGCCGAGGGCATCGAGATCGGCCCGTCTCCCGCGGAGGCGGACACCATCGCCGCGTTCGCGATGCCGATCGAGGACCTCGACCTCACTGTCCGGTCCTACAACTGCCTCAAGCGCGAGGGCATCCACACCGTGGGTGAGCTCGTCTCGCGCAGTGAGGCGGACCTGCTGGACATCCGGAACTTCGGCGCCAAGTCGATCGACGAGGTCAAGCTGAAGCTGGCAGGCCTCGGGCTCGCGCTCAAGGACAGCCCGCCCGGATTCGACCCGTCGGCCGCCGCCGCGGACTACTCCTCCGAGGGCTGGTCCGCTGGGGTTGACCACGGTAACGACGATGGCCACGACTACGCCGAGACTGAGCAGCTCTGACGCTGCCGTCGCGCACTGTGGACGCTGACGGCAGCGTCGCGCAGCTTGATCTCAAGAGGAGCAAGAGATGCCCACCCCCACCAAGGGAGCCCGGCTCGGTGGGTCGCCGGCCCACGAGCGGTTGATGCTGGCCAACCTGGCCACCTCGCTGTTCGAGCACGGCCGGATCAAGACCACCGAGGCGAAGGCCCGTCGGCTGCGTCCGTACGCGGAGCGGCTGATCACCAAGGCCAAGCGCGGTGACCTGCACAACCGTCGCGAGATCATGAAGCTGATCCGCGACAAGGACATCGTGCACAAGCTGATGGCCGAGATCGGCCCGCACTTCGCGGAGCGCGCCGGCGGCTACACCCGCATCACCAAGACGGTGCCGCGCAAGGGCGACAACGCGGCCATGGCCGTGATCGAGCTCATCACCGAGCGCACCGTCACCGCCGAGGCGAACGCCGCTCGCGGCACCAAGTTCGCCAAGGACGAGAACAAGGTCGAGGCGGCCCCGGCCGCCGAGGAGGCCAAGGCCGAGGAGACCACCGAGGTCGAGGCCACCGAGGCCAAGGCCGAGGCGGCCGAGGACAAGACCGAGAAGTGACGACTGGTTCCCAGTCCGGCGAGCCCGCCGCTTCCTCTTCGGAGGGCGGCGGGCTCGTCCGCGTCCCAGGGCCTTACCGGTTCCGGCTGGACCTGGGCTACGACGGCACGGACTTCTCCGGTTGGGCGCGGCAGCCCGGCAGGCGCACGGTGTGCGGGGTGCTGGAGGACGCGTTGTCGTTGCTGGCGCGCCGTGATGTCCAGCTGACGGTGGCGGGCCGTACCGATGCCGGGGTGCACGCCACCGGCCAGGTCGCCCACCTCGACGTGCCTGATCCGTCCGAAGTGGACGGTCTGGTGCGCAGGCTCGCGCGGCTGCTGCCGCCGGACGTGCGGGTCTACTCGATCCGTCAGGTGCCGCTCGCGTTCGACGCGCGGTTCGGCGCGTTGCGGCGGCACTACGAGTACCGCGTGACCACCGCCGAGTACGGCGCGGCGCCGCTGCGGGCCCGTGAGGTCGTCGCGTGGCCGCGTGCGCTCGACGTGGACGCGATGAACGAGGCTTCCCGGTTGTTGCTGGGGGAGCACGACTTCGCGGCGTTCTGCAAGCGTCGCGAGGGCGCGACGACGGTGCGGCAGTTGCAGCGCCTGGAATGGGTTTCCGCGCCAGGCGGGGAACTGGTCGCGCACGTCTCCGCCGACGCCTTCTGCCATTCGATGGTGCGCAGCCTGGTCGGCGCGCTACTGGCGGTGGGGGACAGGCGCAAGGGGCCGGAGTGGCCCGCGTCGCTGCTGCGCTCCACGGAGCGGGCGAGTTCGGTCGTCGTCGCCCCCGCGCACGGGCTTTCCCTTGTGGGGGTTGACTATCCGGCCGACGACCAGCTGGCCGAACGCGCCGAGGTCACCCGCCGGGTGCGTGTGCTCGGCGGGTGACCTCGGCGGTGTCGCGCGTGCTTACGGGTAGCTGGGCTGACCGGTGCGGCAGATCTCCTGGCCCGCCGCGTTGATCATCGTCGCGGGCTTCTTCGGCACGTAGTACGCGTTGACGCGCTGGTGCGGGCCGTCCGGGTAGAACGGGATGATGCCGGGACCCTGGCACGTGGTGCCGGTGTTTCCGTTGCTCCAGTGGTACTTCACCAGGATCAGGCCCGTGCCGCAGTGGTTGTGGTAGCCGGTGTCGCCGATCTTGTACCACCCGCACGGCGCCGCCGAGGCGCTCGGCGCGGCGATCGCGGTCATGCCCAGCACCGCGAACAGCGGCAGCGCCAGGCCGAGGATCTTGCGCATCAAGTCATTCCCCTCAGAATGTGATCAATGACGGGGCGACCCTACTGTCACGAGGGTTCAGACCAGGCCGAAATCAATGATCTTCGTCCGAAGGGCTGATTGACAAAATCCGGGAAGTGTTCTGGAACCCTTCACGTTCTGAAACGTCAGTCGCCCCTGCGGATCGGGCCGAGCAGCTGCTGCTCGCCGGGTGTGGTGATCAACCGGATCGGCAGCCACAGGTTTGGGCCGACCGCGATCGCCATGTCGTCGCTGAGCGAGCTCAGCTGCTGCACCAGGTGCGGCCGCAGCCGCCACATCCGCCCGGCGAGCTGCGCCTGGCCGACCGGCAGCCGCTGGATGAGGGCCAGGTCCGCCCCGGTCACCGTGGACGCGGCCTGCGGATGCAGGTACGGGAGCACGTAGAGCGTTGTCTGCCAAGGGGATCGCGGCGGGAACAGCTCCTGCGGGACCGCCGTGCCGTCGTGCACCACCAGCAGCGGGCCGTCCTCGGAGCCGCGCGGCAGCTCCACCGGGGTGAGCCTGCGGATCTGCACCAGCGGCACCGGCCGTCCGTCAGGGCCCTGGCCCGCTGCCCTCGTCAGCGCGTGCCACGCGGCGGGCCTGCCCGTCGCCACGACCACCCAGGCGCCCGTTGCCATCGCCCGCATCGCCAGCTGCCGCGCCAGGTACAGGCCACCGACGAGGGCGATCCTGGTCGGCGCGTTGCGCAGGACCGAAACCGACAGCGGTTCGCCGTGCGCACCGCAGCCGAGCACCATGCCACCGCGGTCGCCTGAAGGACTGATCTCGTCGAGCATCTCGGGGGAGACGGTGAACTCCGGCGCGACGCCGAGGTCGGCCGCCTTGTTCTCCAGCATCCGGCTGCGACCGCTCACGTGTTCCCCCCGAGCGGGAGCGAGGCCGCGAACCCGGCGAGCTGCACGCCGCGCAACGGGGTCAACGACAGCCCGAGCCGCCCGCTGATCGTCTGCAGGCGCTCGTCGGCCTGCTCCAGTTCCTTCGGCGTGCGGGCGCTGACCCGCACCAGGCCGCGCAGGCCCACGCTGCCGTCCTCGTCGCTCGGCGAGATCGCCACCGACACCGTCGCCGACAGCGCGCGCACGCCGGTCAGCGCGTTCAGGCTGGCCTGTCCTCCCTTGGCCGGCCAGCCGGTCACCGCATAGCTGGCGTGGCCGATCCCGGCGGTGGTCACCCCCGTCCACCGCTCTCGCAGCTGCACGTCGGCCGCTGTGCCGACGACGGTGGTGAGCTCGGCGGCGGAGATCCCGGCGCGCAGCAGTTCGTCGGTGTCCAGTGGGCGGGTCTGAACGCCCTTTGCCTCCAACGCGTTCCCGACTCGCGACAACGCTCCGAGCAACGCGCGGTGCGCGCCGACCACCCCGCCGCCGCGTTCACGGATCGCGGAGAGGCAGCGCTGCGGGTCCAGCCGCACGGCCACCCACGTGGTGCGGCGCGAGGCTGCCGGAAGCGGGCCGAGAACCTCCAGATAGGAGGTCAGCGCGGGCGAGGTCGGCGGCAGCGCCGCGCTCCCCGGGTAGCAGTGGCAGATCACCTGGATGGAGTCCAGCACCACGCCGCGGTCCTCAAGGCAGGGCGCGAGCGCGGACAGCGGCAGGTTGGGCGCGCCGCCGACCTTGGTGATCAGTCCGGGGGCCGGGTCGACCAGCAGCACGGCCGTCCAGGTGCCCTCGTGCCAGGCCAGGCCGATCGGGTTGCGGTCGTGGTCGGTGGCCTGCGCGACCACCAGGTCCGGCACGGCCAGCCGCAGCAGCGCGACCCTGCGGTCCTCGGCGCCCAGCGTCGCCGAGCCGGTCTCGTCGGTCGCGGCGCGGTCGGATGTGGGCAGTTGCCTGGCCGTGCGCATGTGGGAGCGCAGGGCGTAGCGAGTGGTGAGGGCGATCCACTGGGTCAGCCAGCGGCCGTGCCACCGGGCCGCGGCGACCAGCAGGCCGAGCCCCGCGAGCCCCGCGGCGGCGGGCAGCAGCGCGCTGTTCACCGTGAGCAGGAGCAGGCCGAGCCCGGCGCCGACCTGGAAGACGACGAGGTTGGCGACGGGCAGTGCGCCGAGGCTCGCGCCCACCGTGCGCCGTCGAGCCCGCATCGAGACGGGTGCCGCGGTTGGGTTCGTGGTCACGGACATTCCGGTTCGGTCTCTCCCCGCGCTGGCTGCCAGTAAGGTGCCCGAAGGCGGATTCGTCAGTCGGCCCGTAACGCTACCGCGCAGTGGAGAGCAGCAAACGAGAATGCCCTCAACTCCCACAACCAAGTCACAGGTACAGGCGTATCGATTCGTCGTTCGCCGCATGGAGTCCGCCTTGGTGCGCAAGGACTCTGTGATGGTCCATGAACCCGCGCGGACCCAAATGCGGGCCACGGCCGCCGGTGCGGTCGTCGCCGTCGCGGTCATTCTCGGATTCCTGGTCTACGGGCTGATCAAGCCGAAAGGCACCCTGCCGGATAACGGCATCGTGATCAGCGAGCAAACCGGGGCGGTTTTCGTCGCGACCTCGAACCCGAGGCAGCTGATCCCGGTGGCGAACATGGCGTCGGCGCGCTTGTTGCTGATGAGCACCGGGAACGGGGGGACCGGAGAGCCCTCCCGGGTCGACGAATCGAAGCTCACCGACGTGCCGAGAGGGGCATTCACCGGAATTCCGGGTGCTCCCGAGCTTCTTCCCGACAAAGACCTGAGAGTTTCACCCGAATGGGCCGTCTGCGACGAGCTCCGCCGTCGGCCCGAACTGCCGGACCCGGACGAGCGGCCGGAGCTGAGCACCACGGTGCTCGCCGGGACCCCCGCGCCGGGCAAACGTCTCGGCCGCGGTGACGGCCTCCTGCTGGCCGCGCCGAACGGGCAGACCTACCTGGTCTTCGCCTCCGATGACGACAAGGGCATGCCGGGAACCGCGACCGTGCGCGCGAAGGTCGATCTCGGCAACGCCGCGGTGCGCGAGGTGTTCCGGCTGAACGGGCAGAAGCCGCGCAAGGTCAGCAGCGGCCTGCTCAACGCCATCCCGGAGGTCGCCGAGCTGCGTGCGCCGGAGATCCCCAACCGCGGCGAGGCTCCCGACTACACCTTCGCCAACCACCGCGTCGGCACCGTGGTCCGGTTGCAGCGGGCCAACCGCGAGATGGACTTCTACGTGCTGCTCAAGGACGGCAGGCAGCAGATCTCCGAGGCGGTCGCCGAGCTGATCCGATCCGCGACCCCGACCGCGTCGAACTGGGTGGAGCTGAACAACCCCGCCGAGCTGATCCGCATCCGTGAGGCCGCGAATCGCCTGCCGGTCAAGGACTTCCCCCGGGTCGCGCCGACCGTGCTGAGCATCGAGAAGGCCCCGACCACCTGCCTGTCCTGGTCGCCGGAAGACGGCAGGCAGAACTCCGCGGTGACCGTGGGCGACGGCCTCGGCCCGACGGTGCGGCCGGTGCAGCTGGCCCAGGCCGACGGCAACGGCGACGCGCTCGACGGCTTCTACCTGCCGCCAGGGCGCGGGGCCGTGGTGCGGGCGACGATCTCGGAGCACGACTTCGACAGCGGCCCGATCCAGCTCGTCTCCGACCGTGGCGTGAAGTTCGGCATCCCGGACGTGCGCACGGCGGAGGGCCTCGGCCTCGCGTTGCCCTTCTCGCCCGCGCCGGAGAGCATCCTGCGGCTGCTGCCGGAGGGCCCGAGGCTGGATCAGCGGGAGGCCCGCCGGGTGTTCGACGCGGTGCCACTGGACGACTCGAAGATCCTGCGCCGCAAGGACCCGCGCGAAGGCCAGCAGGCCGGAGGCTAGGCCACGCGGCTTCAAGCGGTATCCGGCCGGATCGCCACCCCGTCGGCGCCGTACGGCCCTGGCGCCGCGCCGCGCCGCGCCGCGCCGCGCGGCACCGCGCCGCGCCGCGCCGCGCCGCACCGCACCGCGCCGCGCTGCGCTGCGCCGTGCCGCGCTGCGGTGTGCGCGTGGGCTGGCGTGGTCGGGGTTTTCGCGTTTTGTCACCTTAGAGGGCGTTTAATCCCGGGAGTTCTGTTTTGTTCGGGTTCACGTGCCGCGCCAGG
>NZ_JBHLZU010000021.1:0-55847 GCF_042429765.1 Allokutzneria oryzae
GTTTTCCGGCCTTCTGGAGTTCTTTGTGGTTGAGGAACCGGGCCTGCTCGGCCAGGACTTTCTCGGCGTCGTCGGTGACCTCGACCGGGAGGGTGGCGGGGAGGGCGCGGAGGACGTCGGAGACCGCGAGGGCGTGGTCGAGGGTGATCGCACCCTCCCGCAGGGCTTGCTGGGTTTCGGGGAGGGCGGGGAGTTCGTGGACGAGACGGCCGCGTCGGCGGGCTTCGTGCGGGGTCAGGTTGAGCGCGCCGCGCAGCAGGGCGGCGATGTCGCGGCAGCCGTGCCGGGTGTGCAGGCTGCGCTGCTCGGCCTGGGTCGCTAACTCGTGGGAGACGGCGGTGATGAGCCGGGAGGCTTTCTCCAGGGCCTGCAACATGGGCAGGATCTCGGCTTCGGGCATCTGGTTCGAACGGCCGGACGCGAGGTGCTCCGACAAGTGATCGATGTAGTCGTGGGTGTCC
Source organism: Allokutzneria oryzae (assembly GCF_042429765.1). Classification (NCBI taxonomy): domain Bacteria; kingdom Bacillati; phylum Actinomycetota; class Actinomycetes; order Pseudonocardiales; family Pseudonocardiaceae; genus Allokutzneria; species Allokutzneria oryzae. The sequence continues at coordinate 462 of NZ_JBHLZU010000021.1, forward strand.
ATGGGGGTTCACCTCCTTTCGGTTTCCATTGAACTCGAACACGTGATCGACAGCAAAGCGCGAGCGGGTGAAACCGTTGGGGTGAAAGGGAAATCGGAGACGCGGCACTCCCCAACCGGGTGACGGGACCGTACCCGAGCGGCGAGATTGCCAGAACGCCCCGGACCCGGTCCTCCAACGAACCGCTTGACGACGCGACCAGGACCGGCCGAGAGACGGCCGCACACACGGTCCCGCTCGCGGACAGGACTCCGTCAACGAGGCAGGCAACGATCACCTCGGCGACACAGTCACTGCACGGGCAAACCCGTTGGAGCGAAAGGGAAACCGAAGACACACCACTCCCCAACCGGGCGACGGGACGGCACCCAAGCGGCGAGACGGGACGGCACCCGAGCGGCGAGACGGACGCGGGGCCTCGGCATTGCCGAGGCCCCGCGACTGCCACTGCACGAGCGCGGGCTATCTGGCCCGCGAGGTTGCCAGGACGTCTCGGATCCGGTCCTCCAGCGAACCGCTTGACGACGCGGCCGGGACCGGGCGAGGGGCGGCCGCACACGCGGTTCCGTTCGCGGGCAGGACTCCGTCGACTAGGTAGGCGTCGATCACCTTGGTGACGCAGTCGTTGCGCGCGTAGTGCCCGTGCACTCCACTGTCTACAACGGACACGAGGCGGTAGCCCATTCGCGATGCCATCACGGGGCCGCCCGCGTATCCCGTCACCGGGTCGTGGTCCCCTTGCACCACAAGGCCCGTCGGGTAACCCGCACGGCGCAGGTTCACCATCGGCTCGGGTGGGGTGAACGACCGGAACGCGCATTCCGAGGCTGCTGCGGCGTGCGCACCGCGTCCGTAGGGGTAGATCGCCGCGAAGTGGCGCATCTGGTCGGCGTAGAGCCGCGTGTCACGCGACCAGTCCGCCTCGCACGTCACCGTGGCGAACGCGCCGGAGTGCAGCAGTCCCAATCCGATCCGGAGATCGTCGAGCATCAGGCCGATCGCCTTCGCGGTGTCCAGGTCCAGCGTTCCCGACGCCGCCGCGTCGCGCACCTTCTTGATGGTCGCGGCGAACACGTCCCACGCCGCGCGGTTCGGGGTCTGCGATCCCAGCACGATGTCCAAGGCGTTGCGGTCGATCGGGTGCGGCGCGCCCTGGACCACCAACGGCTTCCGCGCGAGCCGCTGCCCGAGGTTGTCCATTGTGGACTGAACTGCCGTCGCCGTTGCGCCGAAACCGTACTGGGCGTCGTGCTCAGCGGCCCATGCCGACCAGGTGCGGAAGTTCTGGCGGGCGGACACCGCCTGCTGCTTGGCCTGCTCGTAGTACAGCCAGTCCGGGTTCATCGAGGAGTCGAAGACGCTGCGGTTCATCCGGTGCGGGAACAGCGAGCCGTAGACCGCTCCGAGGTACGTCCCGTACGAGAAGCCGAGATAGTTGATCTTCTTGCCGCCCAGGGCGGCCCGGATGACGTCCATGTCGCGTGCGGCGTTCGGCGTGTTGATGTGCCGCCGGACCGCGCCTCCCGCCTGCTGGCACGCGCGCTCGCGACGCCGCGCGTCCAGGGTGTACTGCCGGATCTGCTCCTCGGTCGGCCTGGTGACCGGAAGACCGGGCTCCGGACCGGTGCCGCAGTCCAGCAGGGAGCTCCCGGTTCCCCTCGGGTTGAAGCCGACGACCTCGAACTTCGCCGCGATCGCGTTGTCCTTGAACGCCATCGGCAGGCCGATGCCCTCGCCGCCGGGGCCGCCGGGGTTGAGCAGCAGGAGCTCCCGCCCCTTGCCGCCCGTCGCCTTCAGCCTGCTCACGTCGATCGTGAGGCTGCCGGAAGCCGGGGCGCGGTAGTCCAGGGGCACGTCGAGCTTGGCGCACTCCAGCTCCGCCGGGAGCTGGGAACAGGCTCCCCAGGTCACCGCGGGGACGGGGTGCGCGAGCGCCGGGCTCGCCGTCACCAGCACCGCGGCCCCCACGCACAGTACGAGCGCCCGTGTCTTTCTCAGTCTGTTCAGCACAGTCGCTCTCTCCCTGTCAGCACAACAACAGGGGCATGTTACCCAAAAGAGACCTGCCGCTTTTCCCTTCTACAGCAGGGAAAAGCGGCAGATTACGTTCTTTCGGACCTAGCGCGGAACGCTCCACTTCTGGTTCGCGGCGCCCGAGCAGGACCACACCTGCAACCGGGTGCCGTTGGCGGAGTTGTTGCCCGTCACGTCCAGGCACCTGTTCCCCGAGATGCTGACGATGTCCCCCGCCGCGGGCGTCGCCCACTGCTGGTTCGCTCCGCCGTGGCAGTCCCACAACACCACTGCCGCACCGTCGTTGGCGCCGTTGTTGTTCACGTCGAGGCACTTGCCCAGTGCGCGGATCGTGCCGTCGGAGGCGACGGTCCAGTTCTGCGCGGCGTTGCCGTTGCAGTCATGGAGCTGGATCGGCGTTCCGTTGGCGTTGTTGGCGTTCGCCACGTCGACGCACTTGCCCGCGAGGCCGGTGATCCGGCCGGTCGGGCCGGTCGGGCTGCCACCTCCGCCGTTGCCGTCCGTGACGCGGACGTAGTCCACGACCAGCTGCTGCGGGAAGACCGTGCTGGCGTTGGGGTCACCCGGCCAGTAGCCGCCGACGGCCAGGTTGAGGATCAGGAAGAACGGGTGGTCGAAGACCCACTGGCGGCCGCCGAGGTCGGCAGGAGTGCGCGTCTGGTAGGCGTTCCCGTCGACGTACCAGGTGATCCGGTTCGGCGCCCAGTCGACGGCGTAGGTGTGGAAGCCGTCGGAGAAGTTGGGGCCGTTGTAGGCGGCGCCGATGCCCCCGGAGCCGGAGTAGCCGGGGCCGTGCAGCGTGCCGTGCACGGTGTTCGGCTCGAAGCCGACGTTCTCCATGATGTCGATCTCACCGGCCTGCGGCCAGCCGACACTGCCCATGTTGTTGCCCAGCATCCAGAACGCCGGCCACATGCCCTGGCCGCGCGGGAGCTTCATCCGCGCCTCGAAACGGCCGTACGCCTGGGTGAACCGGCCCGCGGTGTTCAGTCGCGCCGAGGTGTACTCGCACCGGCCGTACCAGCACTGGTAGTTGCCGGGGTTCTCCTTGCGGGCGGTGATGACCAGGTTGCCAGCACCGTCGTGCACCGCGTTGCTGGTGCTGTTGGTGTAGTACTGCCGCTCGTGGTTGTTGACGTTGTCGCCGGTCTCCAGCTGCCATTTCGAGCCGTCGACCGGGGTGCCCGCCGGGGCGTTGAACTCGTCGGAGAAGGTCGTCGCCATGGTCGTCGGCCCGCTGGCGGGAGCCGGGTTGGCGGCCTGGGCGGTGCCGCCCAGTGCGAGTGCCAGCACGGCGACCATGGCCGCACCGGCGCGGAACGCGCGCGCAGGGAGTTTCGTTGACATCACGCTCGCCTCTCATGCAGGGACCCAGGACGCTCCGCGGGGGCGGAGGCGTCCGTGGACACCACTGAGGCGGCAGTCAGCGGTGACTACGGGACAGGAGCCCGGCGAGGTGCAGGGGCCGCCGGGCTCGTGCGTGATCGGGAGTATGTCCGGCCGGGACCGCCAAGGGCAATACCCGTGGCGGAACCGGTTCCGGGCAGTTCAGCGGGCCAGGTGCGCCAGCAGCTCGGGGATCACCTCGTCCGGCGCCTCCTCCGGCAGCCAGTGGCTGGCGCCGGTCAGCTCGACGAAGCGGTAGGGCGCGTCGACGAAGGCCTCCGTGCGGTGCGCGGCCTCGCGGCCGAGCGCCACGTCCTCGCTGCCCCAGAGGTAGAGCGTGGGCACGGTGGTCCGCCCCGCCGGGATGCGGAGCTGGTCGTTGGCGGCGCGGTACCAGTTCAGCGTCGCGGTCAGCGCTCCCGGCTCGGACAGCCGCCGCACGTTCTCCTCGACCAGGTGCGCGGGAACCCGCCCGCCGTAGGCGGCGCGCAGCCGCTGGGCGTCGTCGGCGAGCAGCGACTGCTCGGCGAGACCGCCCGGCTGCCGGAAGAACCGGACGTAGTCGACCCGGCGGGACTGGTCCTCGGAGCTGGCGATCACCTCGCCGAGCGCCTCCGGGTGCGGCGTCGCGAGCACCGACAGCGTGACCAGCCGGTCCGGGTGCGCTCCGGCGACCGCCCACGCCACGATGCCGCCCCAGTCGTGGGCGACGAGGTGGAACCGTTGCGCGCCAAGGGCGTCAGCGAAGGCGATCACATCGGAGACGAGGTGCTCCACGTGGTATTCGGCGATCTCCCGCGGTCGCGCGCCCGGCGAGTAGCCGCGCTGGTCCACCGCCACCGCGCGGTATCCGGCGTCCGCGAGGGCGTTGATCTCCTCGGTCCAGCAGTCGGCGAACTCCGGCCAGCCGTGCAGGAGCAACACCAGCTGCCCGTCCCTCGGTCCGGCCGCGAGCGCGTCGTACTCGTGCTCGCCGACCGCGATGGTGAACCTGTCCAACGACATCACTTCTCCTCCGGGAGCCAGGGCAGGGCGATCCGGTGCTGGGGGTCGAGAACCTCTTGCAGCTCAACGATGTTGCCGTCCGGGTCGTGACCGTAGGCGGTCCAGACGCCGGGGAAGACCTCCTGCGGCTCGCTGTTGAACGGCACCCCGGCCGCGCTGAGCCGCTCGTACTCGCCGTGGATGTCCGTGACGTCAAGGCAGAAGTGCGTGACGCCCGGCTCGTGCGGCTTCAGCTCGGCGTTGGGCCTGCCGGGCTCGGGGGTGAAGTACTGGAACAGCTCGACGTAGGCGTTCCCCTTGCGCAGCATGAGGCTTCGCGCCGAGGTGCCGGTCAGGCCGGTGACCTGGTCGGCTGCCTTGTTGCCCGGTTCCCACCGGTAGTCGGTGACGACCTCGCACCCGATCAGGTCGAGGTAGAACGGCAGGATGGCTTCGATGTCCTTCGTGGCCACACCGACGTGGTGGACTCCGCGGATCATGACTTCGTCTCCCTGGGTGGTCAGATCTTGGCGCGCAGGTCGGCGAGCCAGCCCTCGTGGTCGGCGCCCTTGAACGCCATCCGCTGTGCGACATCGGGGTGCGGCAGAATCAGCAGCCGCTCGGCGTCCATACCGTCCACAACGGACTGGGCGACGTCCTCCGGGTCGATCAGCCCGGCCGCGGCGACCACAGTGGACGCTCCTTCGGTCTGTCCCATGGCGGCGTCGAGCATCTGCGTCCGCACGGCCTGCGGGCACACGCACGAGACGCGGATCCCCTCGTTGCCGTAGGTGATCGAGAGCCACTCGGCGAGCGCGACGGCCGCGTGCTTGGTGACCGTGTAGGGCAGCGCGGAGGGCTGGGTGAGCAGACCGGCGGCGGAGGCGGTGTTCAGCAGGTAGCCCTCGCCCGCCTCGCGCATCTGCGGCAGAACCGCGCGGGAGGCCCAGACGTGCGCCATGACGTGGATGCGCCACAACGAGTCCCAGTCCTCGTCGGTGGTCTCCAGCGGGCCACCGGCGGGGCCGGTGACCCCGGCGTTGGAGAAGAAGACATCGATGCGGCCGTTGGTGTCGTTGGCGTGGCGGACGAGGTCCTTGACGTCGGACTCGACACCGGCGTCGAACCGGCGGGCGGTCACGGTCGGCCCGGCGACCTCGGCGGTGGCCTGCGCGCCCGCGAGGTCGTAGTCGGCGGCGACGACGGCGCGAGCGCCCTCAGCGACGAAGCGGTGCACGAGAGCGCGGCCGATGCCACCGGCGGCGCCGGTGACCACGATGTGCTTTCCCTGGATCTTCACGACCGCGAAGCTAGGGCGTGCCGCGCCCGCGACCGCGCGGTCCCGGACAGGAGCAACCGTGCGGTTGTCAGTGGGGGACACCCGCTCGAAGGACACGGTCGGAGACGCACGTCACTCCTTCGTTGAGTTGTGCGCGATGTAAACGCGGGCTATGTTTTCCCTCGTCCGCCGAACACCGACCCACTCACTCAGGAGGCACCCCATGCCGAGCCGCGACGCCACCACCCACTGGGAAGGCGGACTCCAGAACGGCAAGGGCACCGTCACGTTCGACTCGTCCAACGCGGGCCAGTTCGACGTGTCGTTCCCGACCCGCGCGGGCAACCCGGACGGCCAGACCAGCCCGGAGGAGCTCATCGCCGCCGCGCACTCCTCCTGCCTGGCGATGAACCTCTCCGGCGTGCTCGGCGCCAACGACCTGGTCGCCGACTCCATCGACGTCAGCGCCGAGGTCACCCTCGGGCCGGAGGCCGGCGGCGGCTTCCGGATCAGCGGCATCGCGCTGACCGTGCGCGCCACGGTGCCCGGCGTGGACGCCGAGAAGTTCGCCGAGCTCGCCAAGCTCGCCGAGAGCACCTGCCCGGTGACCAAGGCGCTCTCCGGCACCACCATCACCCTCGACGCCGCCCTGAACTGACCGCGGCGGCAGGACCGGGTCCGCTCAGCGGGCCCGGTCCACCGTGCTGAACGGGTCCGGCGGCAGCGGCGGTTCCGGGAGCAGGTCGCGCAGCTGCATGTTCACCCCGCGCAGCCGGTTCAGCTCGCCGCCGTCCACGGCGGCGTGGCCATCGGCGATCAGCCGGTCGGCGTGCGGGCCGTTGCGCATCTCGCCCCGCATCTCGGCCAGGCTGTGGAAGAAGTGCACCTGGAGCACGCCGGTGCGGTCCAGCACTCGCATCACGTGCAGCCGCAGCTCCTCCATCCGCTGCCGCAGCAGGTCCGCCTCCCTGGACTCGATCGCCGCGTTGATCGCGTCCTCGTAGAGCGGGAGGTCGTCGCGGTCGGACTGCTCGCCGTAGGTGGCGATCATGTCGCGGGCCTCGGCGACCATGCCGCGCGCCTCGCCGACCAGCTCCGGCCACGCCAGCTCGTCCTCGACGTCGTCGATCGCCACCCGCAGGTCAAGCAGCCTGCGCTCCGCGGCGGTCGCCGCGTCCGGATCGGCCTTCGCCGCCCGCACCAGCGACTCCACGTCGTGCACGATCCGCTCGCTGTCGATCCGCGCGATCAGCACGTCCGCGACCGGGTTGCCCAGCACGCGCTGGCGTTCGCGGACCGTGGCCAGCCGCTCGCGCTCCAGGTCGGCCGCGCGCGCCAGGCTCTGCTGGCTCGGCGCGAACTCCGTGCGCAGGTTCACCGTGTCCTGGAACTCCTCGTCCAGGATCGGCACGTAGGCGCTGGCCTTGATCAGCCGGGACTCGTCGACCTCGATGGTGAAGACCACCTCGCTGCCCACCGGCACCGCGCGGTCGACCCGCTCCGTGCCGAACTCCAGCCGCCCGATGCGGCGGTTGCGGTCGGCGCGCTGGTACTCCCCTTCCAGCACCGGGATCCGGATCAGCCCGCCGCCCTGTCCGCCGCGCACCGCGACCGTGGTGCGCAGCGTCACCGTGCGGCGCGCGGGCAGACCGGTCCCGCGCTCCAGCAACCACAGCGTCTGGTTGCCGTCCAGGCCGACGCCGATCGAGTGGGTCAGCGGCGGCTCGGTCTCCACCGCGCCGACCGTGTAGGTGATCCGGTCCGGCTCGACCTCGCGGCGCGCGCCCGTGCTGTCGGTCAGCTCGACCGCGAAGGTGTTGAGCCGCCCCGGTTCCGCCCACAGCGAGGCCGCGAACAGGCCCGCGTCGGTGACGGTGATCCGGCCGCTGCGCCACGGCGGGCGGGTCTCGGAGTTGACCAGCTCCACCGACAGCCCCGGCTCCGCCGGTTCGACCCGGCCCGCGACCAGCGGCTCGGTGTCGGGGCCGACCGGCTGGTACTCGAAGCGCACCGCGAAGCCGCCCGCGGCCGGGGCGGGCGCGCCCAGGTCGGGGATCCGCTGGGTGCCCGCGAAGATCGCCGCTCCCCTGGCGACCACGGTCATCGGGTCCTGTCCGAAGTCCAGCGGGACCCCGAGCCCGTGCTTCGGGTCGGCGAGCCGCTCGCGCAGGTACGGCGTCAAGGTCGGCCCGCCGACCAGGATGACCTTCTCGATGTCGGCCGGGCCGAGCTCGCGCTCCCGCAACGCCTTGTGGCACAGGTTGATCGAGCGCACCAGCAGGGGCTCGGCCAGCCGCTCGACATCGGCGCGGGTCAGCTCGTGGTCGAACTCCACCCGCCTGCCGTCGGCGTCCTCCAGCTCGACCAGGATGTTCGCTGTGTCCACTCTGGACAGTCGGATCTTCGCCGTCTCCGCGGCGAGCTTGAGCTTGTTGACCGCCGCGAACCACCTGGGGTCGCCGCGCCGGAGCCCGGACAGCGCGGGCACCTGCCGGACCGCCGCGGGGACCAGCAGCTCCTCCACGATCTTCCAGTCGATCAGCTTGCCGCCGAGGAAGTTGTCACCGCGGTCGTTGACCACCGAGAACTCGCCGTCGCGCAGCTGGATGACGGCCGCGTCGAACGTGCCGCCGCCGAGGTCGTAGACCAGCCAGAGCGCGTTGTCCTCCGCGGCCTGGAACCCGTAGGCCAGCGCCGCGGCGGTGGGCTCCTGCAACAGCGGGGAGAACGACAGCCCGGCCAGCCGCGCGGCGCGGCGGGTGGCGTCGCAGGAGTTCATGTCGAAGGCGGCGGGCACGGTGACCACCGCGGCCCCGATCTCCTCGCCGGTGCGCTGGCGGACGTCGGCCCGCAGCGACTTGAGCACCTCGGCGGAGAGCTCCTCCGGGGTCAGCTCCCTGCCGCTGGTCTCGAACCGCTTGGCCGCGCCCGAGGTTCCCATGCGCAGCTTGAACTCCATGCACGTGTTGCCGGGGTCGAGCTCGGCGCGGTCACGGGCGGCCCTGCCGACGTAGAGCCGCTCGCGGCGGTCGATCCACACCGCCGATGGCGTGGTCTGGTCACCGTCGTTGTTCTTGAGCACCTCGGTGTCCACGCCGCGCAGCAACGCCACGGCGCTGTTGGTGGTACCGAGGTCGATGCCGACGTCGACCGTGCCGCTCACCGCTCACCCTCCGCCGTGCTCTCGCTGACCGGGGTCCCGACGATGACCTCGCCCATGCCGATCACCTTGCCGTGCAGGTAGATCGTGGGCCGGACGGTCTCCACGATGGTCTCCCGCGCCAACCCGGGACGGGGCTGGAAGGCCAGCACCCGGATCGCCAGGCCGGGGTCGAAACCCTGGTCGCGGTAGGACTGGACCTCGATCCCGGCCTCGGCGAGCGCGTCCATCGCGGTCTGCGCGTGCCGCCGCGCCGGCGAGCTCTCATCGGCGAGCTTGGTGCTCAGCCGCCACACCGCCGTGGCGACGTCGGCCAGCGAACGGGACTCCACCTGGACCGTGCGGGGGGTGGGTTGGACAGCCATGGTTCTCCTCGCGAACAGGGGCTAGAGACCGGGTGGGCGCGCGCCGATCCGCCAGCCCAGCGCTTCCAGGTGCTGGATCGGCGGGAACCCCGACACCGACGCGTTCAGGTGCGACAACCGCCGCGCCGCCCTGCGCTGCCGCGCGGTGATCAGGGCGCCGTAGACGGCGAACAGCACGAAGACGAAGACGAGCACGAACAGCACGACCAGGACCACGGCGGTGTCCGAGGTGATGAGCCACCCGGCACCGATGACCAGCGCGGGCACGCCGAGCAGCGGGATCGGCGCGGCCACCCAGCCGGAGTCGAGCCAGTCCTTCTTGTTGTGCTCGGCGAAGCAGCCGATGCAGCGCGGCACCGGCACCGTGGCGGTCTTCCACGTCACCCTCGGCAGGGCGGAGTGGTCGACCTCGCCGTGCAGCGCGGCCTCGAAGGTGGTGCCGTCATGGGCCTTGCCCCGGCAGAACCAGCAGTCCGTGCCGTGTCCGCCCCGCACCACCTCGATCGCCTGCTCGATCGCCGACCTCACCTCGGCGCCGACGGCGACCCCCAGCGCGCTGCCGAGCCCCGCGATCGTGGCCTCGTCGTCGCCGGTCGCGCCGTGGTAGGAGCCCAGGCAGCTGACCACGCACAGCGCCACCCCGTCCAGGCACTCGCGGTAGTGCGCGTCCAGCGGGTCCACGCGCTCCGCCAGGACGGTCAGGGTCGGCCGGACCACGGCGAGCAGGCTCTCGGCGATCCGCGCGCCCTCCTCCGGCAGCGCGGCGGCGCGGGCGGCGGCGTCCTCGCAGTGCTCGCCGAGCACGTTGGAGCCCGCCGCGACGAAGCTGGGCTCGATCGCGGCGCGCACCTGGCGGCTGACGGCGATGTCCAGCACCTCTTCCAACTGCTCGAACGCGTCGCCGAAGTCGTGCCCCGCGTTGACGTAGCGGATCACGCAGGTGTTGACCGACAACGCCACCGCGTCGGCGGCGGCGCCGAAGGCGGCTGAGCCCTCGCCCAGCGCCAGCCGAAGTGCGCGCAGCAGCGGCTCCACCTGCTCCAGCATCGTGTCGACGGCCTCGGAGCCGTCCTCAGGATCGGCGGCCGTGACCTGCTCGGCGTGCTGGCAGGCCGCCCGGATGCGGGAGGTGAGGTGCCTGGTCGCGGCCGCGAGCGCCTCGGTGACCGTGTCGGCGGCGAACCCCGACCGGCGCAGGGACTCCAGGTGCGCGCGGGCGGTCCGCTCGTCACCCGCCTCGGCGGCGCGGACCGTCAGCGTCGCCTGCGGGGCGAGCAGCGCCCTCGGCAGCTCCGCGCGGATGGTGTCCACCGTCCGCTGGCTCAGCCTGCGGTCGTCGAGCTGGGCCACGCGCTGCTCGATCCATTGCCAGCACTCGGTTTCGTCCAGCACCGCGTTCCAGTACTCGTACGCGCGCCGCCACAGCGCCGGGTCCGCGTCGTGCCCGGCGTCCAACGCTTGGGCATGTGCCAGTACGGCGGCGTCGTGCAGGGCCGGACCGCTGTCCTCGGCTTGCTCCGACTGCCTTTCCCAGAACCAGAAAACCTCTTCGACGATCCGTCTCGTGGGGTCGCGGACGATGCTCAGCGCCTCACGGACGGCCGCGGGCTCGGGTGCGGGCACCGGCGGCAGCGGGCTGGAGGTGACCGTGACGGGGGCACCGAGCCGCTCGGCGGCGCGCAGGTGCTCACCACGGCGGCGCAGGTCGCGCGCGGTGGCGTCGACGGGAAGACCGCTGAGCCGGAAAGCGTTGCGGCGGTAGAGATCCGGGTTGGCCACCGGCTCCAGCAGCTTCGGCTCGGCCGCCGCCAGCGGCGGCATCGCCGGGCCGCCGAGCCTGCGCGCGGCCACCCGGGCGTGCAGCGGATGCCCCGAGTCGACGGCGTCGCGGTAGGCCGAGCGAGCGCCCCCCAGATCGCCGAGCGCGGCGAGCACACCGCCGAGCCGGACCGCCGCTGCGGGCGCGTACTCCTCGTCACCGGTCTCGATCGCCTTGTCGTACAACGCCTTCGCCCCGCGAAGATCACCAGAGGCTTCCAGGTCGACGGCGGTGCCGAACAGCTGCTGCGCCGATTCCACGCGCTCTCCCTCGGGTCCTCAGGTTCTCGACCACGTCCAGTGGCCGCCCCGAGGCCGGTCCGAGTCTTACCGGCGCCGCGCGGTTCGATCAACGCCTCCCGGGGACATCGGCCAAGCCGTGACCAACTCAATCCCGAATCGGAACGGCGATCACGCTGCCGCACACCCGTTCCACCCCGTTCTCATGATCGACTTTCCCGCCATCCGGACAAGGTGACGAACACCCCAGCGCGGCCGCGCGGGCACACCCGGTCGTTGCGCGGCCGTTGCCGCTCCGTTGCGCAAGGCCGGATCCGTGACCGTTCCGTAGTCCCGGCGCGAGTGGATTGGTACCGGTGAATTCATTGACAATGATCGCCTCGAATGAGCACGAGTCGAATTTTGTCGGGCATTGCGGGCCTTCGGCCTTTTCCGCCCCGACGCGCGTCCCATCAGGTGGGAGAAAACCGGCCGCAGTTGCTCCACCTGTGCTATCGCGCTACGCCGGACGTCTGCGGGACGGGACGTGGACGTGCGGCCGTCCGGCCGGTCACCGGTCCGCACGGGCGGACACCCCCGAGGAGCTACGGAAGCGTTTCGGGAAAGCGCACGCAGAACCGAATGGCACGACTACGCCAAATATGTCCGTACACCTTGCGGAAAATGTGGTACTAAAGTCAGACCAAGGCTGTTACTTTGGTACCACCGGCCGGTCGGCCGATTCGAATACTTCATCGACGACAGTCCGGTCGAAGCCTGACTACCGGACAGTAACTTCACTCGAAATGAACCCTCGTCACCCGTCGGAGCAGGACGTTACAGGAAAAACGTCGCCGATAGGGTGAATAGTGGTGACCCCGGTCAAACCTCGGACTACAACTCTTCACCCTGTTGACATTGCATTCGGCAATAGTTCCTCGAATGCTCCATTTGGCGGTCGCCGAAAACGAACCGGGTTGACACCGTTGCCCTGCACCCAGCTAGAACAAAGGCCTTACATACTCCGTGCGGGGCACACGGAGTCGCAGCACCGGCCCAAGATGTCTTGTGGGTCACATTCTCAGGTAGTACTTCGGGTAGTACTTCGGGACGGTTCACGGGCGTGGTGAACCGGCTGCGAGCACGCGTGCCCCTGAGAAGTCCCTAGAGCGAGGATCGATGAATTTCGCCCACATGTCGCGACGGCTCGCGGAGCTCGGCGAGAGCCACTCCGTGCCCGGCGCCCAACTGGCCGTGCACCACGACGGCCGGTCGGTGTCGGTCGCCGTCGGCGAGGCCGAGCACGGCAGCGGCCGGCCGCTCACCGAGGAGGCGAAGGTGCCGGTGGGCTCGGTCAGCAAGACCTTCACCGCGGCACTGGCGCTGGCACTGGTCGCGGACGGCGACCTGGAGCTGGACGAGCCGATCGCGGAGTACCTGCCCGAGCTGCGGCGGGTGGCCGCGGAGCTCGGCGACGAGGTGACGGTGCGGCACCTGCTCAGCCACACCAGCGGGCTGCCGTCGGACGCCGAGGACCTGAGCGCGACCTCGTTGCGCAGGCACGCGGTCAACGCCTGCCGCACGCTGGTCCCGGTCGGCGCGGCGGGCACGGGTTTCTCCTACTCCAACATCGGTTACGTGCTCGTCGGCGGCATCGTCGAGGCCGTGACCGGGATGAGCTGGCGGGAGGCCGTCGACGCGGTGCTGGCCGCCCCGCTCGGGCTGGACCTGCGCTACACGGCCGGGGACGGGGCGGGCGGTTTCGTGACCGGGCACGCGGTCCGCACCAGCCCGCACCGGGTGCGGCCGGTCCGGCAGTCCCTCACCGGGCTCGACGCGCCCGCGGGCGCCGTCGCGGCCAGCGCGGCCGACCTGGTGGTGCTGGGCCGGATGCTGCTCGGCGACGGCCCGGGGCTGATCGACGACGAGGTCCTGCTGGAGATGCGCGAGTCCGTCGCGCACGCCGAGCCCTTCGGCATGGCCGACGGCTGGGGCCTGGGGCTCGCCCAGTACACCCGGCGGGCGACCACGTGGTTCGGCCACGACGGCACGAGCGACGGAACATCGGCGCACCTGCGCGTGTGCCCCGCCTCCGGCACCGTTGTCGCGGTGACCGCCAACGGCAGCACCGGGTACGCGCTGTGGCAGGAGTTCGCCGCGGAGTTCGGCCTCGGCGACTACGCGGGTCCCGCCGCGTCCTCCGCGCCGTCCTGCCGGGTGCCCGCGCCCCGGGACTGCCTGGGCCGCTACGTCAACGGCGACCTGGAGTACGCCGTCACCGACGCCGGTGGCGGGCGGCTCGCGCTGGCCGTGGACGGCGAGCCGTTCGCCGAGCTGACCCCGCTGGACGGCCTGGTGTTCGCGATGCGCGACGTGGACACCGGCGACACCGGCCAGACCGGGCGGTTCCTCACCGGTCCCACCGGTGGCATCGACCGGATCCAGGTCGGCGGGCGCCTCGCGCGCCGCCGACGCCAGGCGCAGGAAGTCGCCTGACGCCGCCGGACACGCGGCCCTCCCCCGCCGGGTCCGTCCCGGCCCTGACGCATGCCCCGACCTAGCCCCGAAAGGGTCGACCATCGATGACCGCTGAGACGGCCTCCCCGACGCCGTTGTTCGCCGACCTGACCCGACACCAGTGGAACGACACCACGCGCCCCGTGCCCGTGCAGACCTTCCCCCAGCTGTTCGAGGCCCAGGTCGCGCGCTCGCCCGAGGCGACCGCGGTCATCGACGGCGGGCGGACGCTGACCTACGCCGAGCTCAACGCGCGCGCGAACCGGTTGGCGCACAGGCTGATCGCCTCCGGCGCCGGCCCGGAGGACATCATCGCGCTCGCCCTGCCGCGCTCGGTGGACATCGTGGTGGCGCAGCTGGCGGTGCTCAAGGCGGGCGCGGCGTACCTGCCGGTGGACCCGGCCTACCCGCGCGAGCGGGTCGCGTTCATGATCGACGACGCCCGGCCGCTGCTGGTGGTCACCGGGGCGCTGGACACCGAGGGCTTCCCGGACACCGACCCCGTTGTCGAGCTGTCGCCGGACAACGCCGCCTACGTCATCTACACCTCCGGGTCCACCGGCCGCCCCAAGGGCGTCGTCGTCTCGCACCGGGGCCTGGCGAACTTCTCCGCCGCCGAGGTGGACCGCTTCGACGTGCGGCCCGGTGACCGGGTGCTCCAGTTCTCCTCACCGAGCTTCGACGCCTCGGTGCTGGAGCTGTGCATGTCGCTGCCTGCCGGTGCCGCGCTCGTCGTCCCGCCGGAGGGCCCGCTGCTGGGCGAGCAGCTGGCGGAGGTCCTGGCCCGCGGCCGGATCAGCCACGCGCTCATCCCTCCGGTCGCGCTCGGCACGGTGCCCGACGGGGTCCGGCTGCCGGAGCTGCGGACGCTGGTCGTCGGCGGTGACGCGTGCTCACCGGAGCTGGTGCAGCGCTGGGCGCCGGGCAGGCGCATGATCAACGCCTACGGACCGACCGAGGCCACGGTCGTCTCGACGTGGAGCCGTCCGCTCGCCCCGACCGGGACGCCGCCGATCGGCGGGCCGATCTGGAACACCTCCGCGTACGTGCTCGACCGCGAGCTGCGGCAGCTGCCGGTCGGTGAGGTCGGCGAGCTCTTCGTCGCCGGGATCGGCCTGGCACGGGGGTACCTCCGCCGTCCCGGCCTGACCGCGGAGCGGTTCCTCGCCGATCCGTTCGGCCCGCCCGGTTCCCGGATGTACCGCACCGGGGACCTGGTGCGCAGGCGGGAGGACGGCGAGCTGGAGTTCGTCGGCCGCGCCGACCACCAGGTGAAGCTGCGCGGCTTCCGCATCGAGCTCGGCGAGGTCGAGTCGGCCGTCCAGGCGCTGCCCGGTGTGCGCCAGGCCGTCGCGGTGGTGCGCGAGGACCGCCCCGGCGACAAGCGGCTGGTCGCCTACCTCACCGGCACCGCGGACCCGGCGGCACTGCGCGAGGCGCTCTCGTCGAGGATGCCGAACTACATGGTGCCCGCCGCGTTCGTGGTGCTCGACGCGTTCCCGTTGAGCCCCAACGGGAAGCTGGACCGCAAGGCGCTGCCGGCACCGGCCTCCTCCGTGGCCGCGCCCACCGGCACGGCGCCGCGCACCGAGCGGGAGGCGTTCGTCGCGCGGCTGTTCACCGAGGCGCTGGGGACCGAGGTCGGGGTCACCGACGACTTCTTCGGCCTCGGCGGGGACTCCGTGCTCGCGGTGAAGGTGCTCTCGCGGCTGCGGGAGAAGTACGGCACGTCGATCTCGCCCCGAGCGGTCTTCGACGCGCGGACGGTGGAGAGGCTGGCCGCGCTGCTGCCGGAGACCGCGACGGCGGCCGAGTGGATCCCCCGCGCCGACCGGAACCGCAGGCTGCCGTTGTCCTCGGCGCAGCAACGACTCTGGCTCGTCGAGGATCTCGCGCCCGGTGGCACCGAGCACAACACCGGCGTCGGCCTGCGCCTGCGCGGACACCTCGACCTCGCCGCGCTGCGGGCCGCCCTCGACGAGCTCGCGCAGCGGCACGAGGCGTTGCGCACGACGTTCGACTCCGTTGACGGGCAGCCGTTCCAGGTCATCGCCGAGCGGGGCGAGATCCCGGTGCGGATGGTGGACCTGTCCCCCGTTCCCGCCGTCCAGCGCGACGCCGAGCTCGACGCGGAGCTGGAGCGCGAGCTGGAGCGCCCGTACCTGCTGCGCGCCGGTTCGCTGACCCGCGTGCTGCTGGTCAGGATGAGCGCCGTCGAGCACGTGCTCGTACTGGCGCAGCACCACATCATCACCGACGGGTGGTCGGTCTCGCTGCTGCTGGAGGAGCTTGCCGAGCTGTACTCGGCGTCCGTGCAGGGTCTGCCCGCCGTCCTGACCGAACTGCCGATCTCCTACGCGGACTACGCCGTGTGGCAGCGCGGGCGGGACAGCGACCTGCTCGGCGGCATCACCTCAGGGCACCTGGCCTACTGGCGGCACAAGCTCGACGGCATCGAGCCGCTGGACCTGCCGACCGATCGCACCCGTCCGCCCGTGCGCACCTCGGCGGGCGCGGTGCACCGGCGCGCGCTGCCCGCGAGGCTCGTCGAACGACTGTCCACTGTGGGCAGGGCGCACGACGCGACGTTGTTCATGACGCTGACCGCCGCCGTGCAGGTCATGCTGTCCCGCTACTCCCGCCAGCGCGACATCGCGGTGGGCACGGTGAACTCCGGCCGCTCCCGCACCGAGCTGGAGGGGTTGGCCGGGTTCTTCGTGAACACGCTGGTGCTGCGGTCGTGGGTGGACCCGGGCCTGGAGTTCTCGGAGTTCCTGTCCGAGGTCAGGGAAACCGTCCTGGAGGCGTTCGCGCACGACGAGGTGCCCTTCGACCGGCTCGTCGAGCACCTGCGACCGGAGCGCGACGCGAGCCGGACCCCGTTGGTGCAGGCCATGGTCGCGTTGCAGCAGCCGCTGGTGCGGCGCGAGCGGATGGGACCGCTGCTGGTCAGCGAACAGGAGCTGCCCCGGCCTTCCGCGCGCTTCGACGTCGTGGTGGAGTTCTGGCCAACGCCGGACGGACTGACCCAGACCATCGAGTACAACACCGACCTGTTCGACGCGAGCACCGTCGAACGGATGAGCGAGCACCTTGAGGTGCTGCTGAACGGGATCGTCTCCGATCCGGACCGCAAGGTCGGCCAGCTGCCGATGCTCGCCGATGGCGAGACGGCGGAGGAGCTGGCAGGCGCCGCCGAGGACGTCGTCCGCGTGCGCGGCTTCCGGGTGGACCCCTCGGTCGTGGAGTCCGTGCTGCTGCGGCACTCCGACGTCGTGGACGCGGTCGCGGTCGTGACCACCGACGAGTCCGGGCGTGGCCGGCTCGCCGCGTTCGTCAAACCCGGTCCGGTGGCGCCGGACTCCGCGGTGCTGCGAACCTTCCTGTCCCAGGCGCTGCCGGACCACATGGTGCCGACGGTGTTCGTGGTCGTCGACGAGCTGGACCGGGAGAACCTGCCTGAGGTGCCGGCCGAGGCGCGCGCGGAGTCCAGGCACGTCGCGCCGCGCACTCCGGTCGAGGCCACCCTCGCCGGGATCTACGCCGAGGTCCTCGGTGTGCCACGGGTGGGTGTGCGGGACAACTTCTTCTCTCTCGGCGGCGACTCGATCCTGAGCATCCAGGTCGTCACCAGGGCGCGTCGCGCCGGGCTCGTGCTGACGGCCAGGGACATCTTCGTCCACCAGAGCATCGCCGCGCTCGCCCCGCACGTGACCGAGGCGGGCGACGAGCAGCGCGGGGAACAGGGCCCGGTCACCGGTGAGGTGCCGCTCACCCCGATCCAGCACTGGTTCCTCGCCAACCACACGGTCTCACCCGAGCGGTTCAACCAGTCGACGCGGATCGTGCTGGACGGCAAGGCCGACCTCGCCGCACTGCGCACCGCACTGGTCGCGGTGATCGAGCACCACGACGCGCTGCGCATGCGTTTCCGCCTGGTTGACGGGAAGTGGGAGCAGGACAACGCCCCGGTCGGTGACATCGAGCCGTTCAGCGACGCCGAGCCGGACGAGGCGTTCGACCTCACCGCCGGCTCGCTGCTGCGGGCGAAGCTGCTCGACGCGCGGACGCTGCTGCTCACCGCGCACCACCTCGTGGTCGACGGCGTGTCCTGGCGGATCATCGCCGAGGACCTGGAAACCGGGTACCGCCAGGCGTCCCAGGGCCTGACCGTCCACATCGGAGCGAAGACCACGTCGTTCCGCGAGTGGTCCCGCCGCCTCACCGAGCACACCGCCGACGGCGGCTTCGCCGACGAGCACCGGCACTGGCACTCCGTGGAGGAGGCGGGCGCGGAGCTGCCGACCGACCACAGTGGACAGGGTGGCAACACCACGGGTTCGCTGCGCGAGGTCACCGTCGGGCTCTCCGAGGCGGAGACGGCGGCGCTGCTCCAGGAGGTGCCGAAGGCCTACCGCACGCAGGTCAACGACGTGCTGCTCACCGCGCTCGGCCGGGTGCTGGGCGACTGGGCCGGTTCCGGCCGGGTGCTGCTGGACCTGGAGGGCCACGGCCGGGAGGAGATCGTCGAGGGCGTGGACCTCTCGCGGACGGTCGGCTGGTTCACCACGATCTTCCCGGTCGCTCTGGACGTTCCCCGCGACGACTGGGGAACCGCGCTCAAGTCCGTGAAGGAGCAGCTGCGGGCGATCCCCCGGCGCGGCATCGGGCACGGCGCGCTGCGCTACCTCGCCGAGGACTCGGGGCCCGTCCTCGCTCCGCAGGTCAGCTTCAACTACCTGGGGCGTTTCGACGGGAGGCAGGGCGACCTCGCGCTGGACGCCGACCCGGCTGCTCCGCGCGCGCACGTGCTGGACGTGGTCGGCAAGGTCGAGCGGGACGCACTCGGCCTCACCTGGTACTACTCAGAGGGCCTGCACCGCGAGGACACCATCCGGCGGCTCGCCGACGCGGTGGTCGGCGCGCTGCGCGAGATCATCGAGCACTGCGCCCAACCGGGAGCCGGTGGCCGCACGCCGTCGGACTTCCCCTTGGCGAAGCTCACCCAGGACCAGGTGGACCGGCTCGCAGGGGAGTCCACACAGGACATCTACCCGCTGACCCCGATGCAGGCGGGCATGGTCTTCCACGGCCTGTCCCAGGGCGACCAGGGCGCGTACTTCCAGCAGATGAGCTTCGTGCTCGACGGGGTCCGGGACAGCGAGCTGTTCGCGCGGGCGTGGCAGCGGGTCGTCGACCGCACCCCGGTGTTGCGCAGCTCGGTGGTCTGGGAAGGCGTCAGCGAACCGGTGCAGCTCGTGCACGAGGCAGTTCAGCTCCCGGTCACCCACCTGGACTGGACCGGGTCGTCCGACGAGCAGCGGCAGAACCTGGTGGCGGAGTTGCTGGAGCGCGACCGCGCCGAGGGCTTCGACCTGGCTGCCGCGCCGCTGACGCGAGTGGCGCTGGCGCGGCTGTCGGAGTCCGAGGTCCAGGTCCTGTGGACCTTCCACCACGTGCTGCTCGACGGCTGGAGCGTCTTCCAGGTGCTCTCCGACGTCTTCGAGTCCCACGCGGCGCTGGGTCGCGGATCACAGCACCTGGGCCTGCCGGACCGGCGGCCTTTCCGCGACTACGTGCGGTGGTTGCGGGAGCAGGACAAGGGGCTCGCGGAGGCGCACTGGCGCAAAGTGCTCGGGGACTTCACCGAGCCGACCCCGCTGCCGCAGGACCGTCCAGGTGACGGCCTGCACAACACCCTCGCCTCGGAGCAGCAGGCGTTCAGTCTGTCCACTGAGGACTCGGCTCGGCTCTACGAGTTCGCCAAGGAGCACCACCTGACACCGAGCGCGGTCGTGCAGGGCGCGTGGGCGCTGTTGTTGTCCCGCCACAGTGGACGGAGCGAGGTCTGCTTCGGCTCCACCGTGTCCGGCCGTCCGGCGGACCTGGCCGGCGTCGACTCCATCACCGGCATCTTCATCAACACGCTGCCGGTGCGGGTGCCGGTGCGCGAGGAGGCCGAGGTCTCCAGCTGGTTGCGCGAGCTCCAGGCGGCTCAGGCGGACGCGCGCGGGTTCGAGCACGTGTCGCTGACCCAGATGCAGGCGTGGAGCGGGGTCGCGGGCGGTCGTGGGCTGTTCGACAGCCTGCTGGTGTTCGAGAACTACCCGATCGACGACGAGGCCGCGAGCGCGCACGGTCTGCGGCTGCGCGAGCTGCGCGCGGTGGAGACGACGAACTTCCCGCTCAGCGCCACGGTCTACCCCGGGGCCAAGCTGACGTTCGTGCTGGGCTTCGAGCCGAAGCTGTTCGACGCCACCACGATCAGCCGCCTCGGCGAGGACCTGCGCGCCCTGCTCATCGGCATGGCGTCCGGAACGTCCACTGTGGCTGGTCTGTCCGCGTTCACCGGCGTGACCGCGGCCCCGGCCGCCGAGGTGGCCATCGAGCGCTTCGCCCCGGCCCCGGCGGGCTACGTGGCACCGGAGACCGAGACCGAGGAGGTGCTGGCCGAGATCTGGGCCGAGGTGCTCGGCGTGGAGAAGGTCGGCATGGACGACAACTTCTTCGACCTCGGCGGCGACTCGATCCTGAGCCTGCACATCACGTCGAAGACCAAGGAAGCCTTCGACATCGCGCTGACGCCCCGCGACGTACTCACCGCGCGCACGGTCGCCGCGTTCGCCGAGCTCGTCGAGGAAACCGTTCTGCGAGAGCTGGAAGCTCTGGCAGCCGCAGAAGAAGACTGAGGGACCCGCACAATGTCGTCGAAGCACAGCCGCGTCTCCGCCCTGCCCGCCCACCTCCAGGAGAAGCTGAGGAAGCGGTTGGCGGGCAAGGGCAAGCGGGCCGACGTCATCCCCCAGGCCCCGCGCGACGAGCCGCTCCCGCTCTCGCTGGCACAGCAGCGGCTGTGGTTCCTGTACGAGTTCCAGCCGGAGGACAACGAGTACAACAGCGCGCTGGCCTTGCGGCTGACCGGTGAGCTGGACGTGCCGAGGCTGATCGCCGCGGTGCGGAAGCTACACGAGCGGCACGAGTCGCTGCGCACCACCTTCACCGATGCCGGCGGGCAGGCGGTCCAGGTCGTGCACCCGGCGACCGAGCTGCCGGTGCCGGTGGTGGACTGCGTCCGCGAGGACCTGGGCTCCTTGCTGGAGCGGGAGTTCTCGTGGACCTTCGACCTGCGGAACGGGCCGCTGTTCCGTGCGGTGATCGCCAGGGTCAGCGGCCAGGAGCACGTGCTGCTGCTCAGCTCGCACCACATCGTGGTGGACGGCTGGTCGATGGGTGTGCTCGCATCGGAGCTGAGCGCGCTCTACGCGGGCGGCGCCGAGCTGCCCGAGGTGACGGTGCAGTACGCCGACTTCTCGGTGTGGCAGCGCGGACGCCTGGCGTCGATGGACGAGCACCTGGACTACTGGAAGAAGCAGCTCGACGGCATCACGCCGCTGGACCTGCCGACGGACCGGCCCCGCCCCGCCGTGCGCACCTCGGCGGGCGCGGCGCACGAGTTCGTGCTCAGCGCCGAACTCACCACGAAGCTGGGCGAGCTCGCCCGCGCCAACGAGACCACGCTGTTCACCGTGCTCATGGCGGCGTGCAAGGTCCTGTTCGCCAAGTACTCCGGCCAGGACGACATCGCCGTGGGCACGGTCAGCTCCGGCCGCAACCGCCCCGAGCTCAGCGGCGTGGTCGGCTTCTTCATCAGCACCGTGGTCCTTCGGTCCACTGTGGACATGAAGAAGACGTTCGCCGAGTTCCTGCGCGAGGTCAACACCACGGCACTCGACGCGTTCGCTCACGACGAGCTTCCGTTCGACCGGCTGGTGGACGCGGTCGGAGCGGAGCGGGACGCCAGCCGCAACGCGCTCTTCGACGTGATGGTGCTGCTCCAGAACGCCCAGCGCGGGCTGCCGGAGTTCGCGGGACTGCGGGCGGAGGAGGTGAGCCTCAACCGCTGGGCGGCGAACTTCGACCTGAGCGTGGAGTTCACCGCACGAAGGGCCGCTTGCGGGTCCGAGCATCAGCAGGTCGCCGAGGTCCTCGAATGCGTCTTCGAGTACAACACCGACCTGTTCGACGCGACGACCATGCGGCGGCTGGCCACCCACCTGACCACGCTGCTCACCGACATCGTGGCAGCGCCGGAGCGCCCGGTGGGACAGCTGGCCGTGCTCGGCTCCGAGGAGCTGCACCAGGTCACCGAGGAGTGGAACGACACCGGACTTGACGTCCCTCGGACCACCTACGTCGAGCTGTTCGAGTCGCAGGTGGCGCAGCGGCCGCACGACACGGCCCTGGTCTTCGGCACGGAGGAGCTGACCTACAAGGAGCTCAACGAACGCGCGAACCGCCTGGCGCACAAGCTGATCGCCGCGGGCGCCGGGGCGGAGCGGGTCATCGCGCTGTCGCTGCCACGGTCGTTGGAGATGGTCGTGGCGATCCTCGCGGTGCTCAAGACGGGATCGGTGTACCTGCCGATCGACCCGGAACTGCCACGGGCCCGCCGCGAGGACATGATCGCCGACGCCGCACCGCTGCTCGTCGTCTCCTCGCTGTCCGAAGTGTCGGAAGTATCCGACGTATCCGAAGTGGACGGTGTGCGCGGGTTATCGGCGGCCAACCCGGGCGTGCGGATCTCACCCGACCAGGGCGCGTACATCATCTTCACCTCGGGGTCGACGGGGCGGCCCAAAGGAGTCGTCGTCGAACACCGCAACCTGGTGAACCTGCTGTTCAACCACCGCAACGACTTCGTGGCGGCGGCGGGCGGCGGGCGGTTGCGGGTGGCCCTGTCCGCGGTGTTCTCCTTCGACACCTCGTGGGAGGGCCCGGTCCTGATGGCCGACGGCCACGAGCTGCACCTCCTGGCCGACTCGACCCGCCTCGACCCGGACGCCCTGGTCACCTACGTCCGTGACCACCGGATCGACTTCCTGGACCTGACTCCCTCCTACGTCCAGCAGCTCGTCCCCGCGGGCCTGCTCAGCGGCGCGCACCGGCCGAAGGTCCTGATGCTGGGCGGGGAGGCGCTGAGCGAGTCGCTGTGGCGCGAGCTGGCCTCGGCCGAGGGCACAACGAGCTACAACTTCTACGGCCCCACCGAGGTCACGGTGGACGCCCTGTCCGCGCCGGTGACCGGTGACCGGCCGGTGGTCGGCCGCCCGCTGCGCAACCTCCAGGCGTACGTGCTGGACTCCGCGCTGCGACCGGTGCCGACCGGGGTCGCGGGCGAGCTGTACCTCGCGGGAGCCCAGGTCGCGCGCGGTTACCTCAACCGCCTCGGCCTCACGGCCTCGCGCTTCGTCGCCAACCCGTTCGGCACCGCGGGCTCGCGCATGTACGCCACTGGCGACCTGGTGCGCTGGACCGCGTCGGGCGAGCTGGAGTACCTGGGCCGCACCGACGACCAGGTCAAGATCCGCGGCTTCCGCATCGAGCTGGGCGAGATCGAGACCGCCCTGCGCACCCACCCCGCCGTCACCGAGTCGGTCGTCCTGGCGCGGGAGGACAACCCCGGCGTCAAACGCCTCGTGGCCTACGTGGTCGGCGACAGCACCGCACTGCGCGAGCACCTCAGCGTCCGGCTGCCGGAGTACATGGTCCCGGCCGCGTTCGTGGAGCTGGACGCGCTGCCGCTCACCGTGAACGGGAAGGTGGACCGTCGCGCGCTGCCCGCGCCGGAGTGGGAAGGCGACCGCGACTCCTACGTGGCTCCGCGCAACGACGTCGAAGCCGCGCTCTCCGGGATCTGGGCCGACGTGCTCTCCGTCGAGCGGGTTGGCGTCCAGGACAACTTCTTCGGTCTCGGCGGCGACTCCATCCTCAGCATTCAGGTGGTCTCGCGGGCGCGGCAGGCTGGGCTCAAGCTCGCGTCGCGGGACATCTTCCTGCATCAGACGGTCGCAGAGCTGGCCGTCGCCGTCTCCCCCGCCACCCCGGTGGCAGACACGGCGCCCGCGGTCTCGTGGCCCGCGCCGCTCACGCCGATCCAGCGCTGGTTCCTCGCCGAGCACGGTCCGATCGACCACTTCACCATGTCCGCGCTCATGGACATCGCGCCGGACGTGGACGCCGAAGCCCTTGAGCGCGCGGTGAACGCCGTCGTCCAACACCACGAAGCCCTGCGGCTCCGACTCGACGGCACTACGCAGTCCCCTGTGGACGGTGTGATCCACTTGGAGCGGGGCACGGGCATCGAGGAGGCACAGGCCGGGCTGTCCCTGTCTCATGGCCCGCTCATCAGGACTGTCCTCTTCGAGGAGTTCCCCCGCCTTTTCCTTGCTGTGCACCACTTCGCCATGGACGGCGTGTCCTGGCGCATTCTCCTCGGTGACCTGGAAACCGCGTACGAGCAGGCCCGCGCGGGCAAGCCCATCGAGCTGGAGCCGGTCGGCACCTCGTTCGGCCAGTGGGCGCACGCCCTTGCCGCGCATGTGGAGAGCGGTGCGCTGGACGACGACCTGGCCTACTGGACGAGCGTGCCGACGAGTACTCCGCTGCCCGTCGACCGAGACGGCGCGAACACCGCCGGTTCCACCCGGAGCATCTCGGTTCGGCTCAACAAAGCCGAGACGGACGCGCTGCTGCACCAGGTGCCCGGTGCGTACCGGACGCAGGTCAACGACGTGCTGCTGAGCGCACTCGGCCGGGCGCTGTCGTCGTGGACCGGGGAGGGCACCGTCGCGGTCGCCCTCGAAGGGCATGGCCGGGAGGAGATCCTCGACGGCGTCGACCTCTCCCGCACCATCGGCTGGTTCACCACGCAGTTCCCGGTCGCGCTCAGCATGCCGACCGAGGACTGGGGCACCGTCCTCAAGTCCGTCAAGGAGCAGCTCCGCGCCGTCCCGCACCGCGGCCTCAGCTACGAGGCCCTGCGCTACCTCAAGCCCGGCAGCGGGTTGGACGAGCACGTGCTGCCCGGCGTGAGCTTCAACTACCACGGCCAGTTCGACGTGGCCCAGAGCTCCAACGGGCTCTACCGGGCGCGGCACGGGGCCGTCGGCCAGGACCTCTCGCCGACCGAGACCCGCACGTACCTGCTCGACGTCGCCGGAGTGGTCGAGAACGGCGAGCTGGAGCTGACCTGGATCTACTCGGAGAACGTGCACGACGAGCGCACCGTGCGCCGGGTCGCCGAGCAGACGATGTCCGCCCTCCGCGAGATCGTCGTCCACTGTGGACGACCGGGCAGCGGTGGGCGCACGCCGTCGGACTTCCCGCTGGCGAGGCTCTCCCAGTCCCAGGTCGACCTCGTCGCGGGCAACGGGAACAACATCGAGGACATCTACCCGCTGACGCCGTTGCAGGCGGGCATGCTGTTCCACAGCCTCGTCGACGCCGACTCGGGCGTGTACGTGGACCAGATCCGGCTGACACTGGACGGTGTACGGGACCCGAACGCGCTCGCCGAGGCGTGGCAACGCGTCGTGGACCGCAATCCGATCCTGCGCAGCGGCGTGGTCTGGGACGGCGTCGACGAGCCGGTTCAGGTCGTCCGCCGCGACATCACCCTGCCGGTCAAGCACTTCGACTGGCGCGAACTGTCCGAAGAGGACCGTGACCGCGAACTGGAGCGGGTGCTCACCGAGGACCGCGCCGAGGGCATGGACCTCACCGGCGAGGTGCTGATGCGGGTGGCGATCGCTCGCTACACCGACGACCGCGTGCTGTTGGTCTGGTCCTCGCACCACGTGCTGCTGGACGGCTGGAGCACCGCGCAGGTTTTCGGCGAGGTGTGCGACATCTACGCGGGGGTGACGGCTCCCGTTGTGCGGCGGCCGTTCCGCGACTACCTGCGGTGGCTCGGCGCACAGGACACCGCGCGGGCGGAGGAGCACTGGCGGCGGGTGTTGTCCGGCTTCGAGTCCCCGACGCCGCTACCCTTCGACCGCCAGCCCACCGAAGCACATCGCGCCGAGGGAACCGAGGCCGTCCGTGTCTCCCTGTCGCTTGAGGAGTCGGCCGAACTGCGCCGGATGGCGCAGCACAACGGCCTCACCGTGAACACCGTGGTGTCCGGCGCGTGGGCGCTGCTGCTGTCCCGGTGTAGCGGCGAGTCGGACGTGACGTTCGGCAGCACCGTCTCCGGCCGCCCGGATGAGCTTCTCGGTGTCGAGTCCATGGTCGGCATGTTCATCAACACCGTCCCGACACGGACCACTGTGGACAGTCGGCGCGACACCGCTGAATGGCTTCGCGAGCTTCAGACCGCGCAGAGCGAGTCCCGCCGGTTCGACTTCGTGTCCCTGGCGCAACTCCAGGGATATGTCGGCGGAACGACGCTGTTCGACAGCGTGCTGGTCTTCGAGAACTACCCCTTCGACGACACGTCGGGCGGTGACGGGGTGCGGGTGGCTGGCGTCGCCGCGCTGGACACCACGAACCTGCCGCTGACACTGACCGCGCATCTGGTCGATCGGTTGAACTTCGACCTGGCTTACGATCCCCGGCTCTTCGACGCGGTGACGGCGGAGCGGATCGCCGAGTGGTTGCGCGTGCTGCTGCGCGAGATCGCCAGCGGTGCGAACCGCCCGCTGGCCGAGCTGAACTGGCTCACCGAGGACGAACGCCACCGCGTGGTGACGGAGTGGAACGACACCGCCCTGGAGACCCCGGCGGTGTTGTTCCCGGAGGCGTTCGAGCACCAGGCCGCGCGGACGCCGGACGCCACCGCCGTGGTGTTCCAGGCGGAGAAGCTGACCTACGCCGAGGTCAACGAACGCGCGAACCGCCTGGCGCACAAGCTGATCGCGGCCGGAGTCGGCCCGGAGCAGGTTGTCGGCCTGAAGCTCCCCCGCTCCGCTGACATGATCATCGGTATCCTGGGCGTGCTCAAGGCGGGCGCGGCGCACCTGCCGATCGACCGCGAGCTCCCCGCCGAGCGGGTGGAGTTCCTGCTCGCCGACGCCGCACCGGCTCTGGTGCTGTCCGAGCTACCGCCGCTGGCGGACCAGCCGACCACCAACCCCGGCGTGACCGTGCGGCCGGAGAACGCCGCGTACGTCATCTACACCTCGGGATCGACCGGCAGGCCCAAGGGTGTCGTGGTCTCCCACCACAACCTGGCGACGCTGTTCCACGGTCACGTGCACGACCTGATCACGCCGCTGGCGGAGTCCGGCCGGGTCAAGGCCGCCGTCACCGCCGTGTTCTCCTTCGACACGTCGTGGGAGGGCCCGATCTTCCTCGCGGCGGGCCAGGAACTGCACGTGATCGACGACGAGCTGCGGTTGGACCCGCCCGCGCTGGTCCGCTACGTCGCCGAGCACGGCATCCACTTCATGGACCTCACCCCGTCGTACGCGCAACAGCTGATCGCGGCCGGGCTGCTCGACACGGGTCTGCGCGCCCTGATGCTCGGCGGCGAGGCGACGGGCGAAGCACTGTGGCGGGACGTCCGGGAGTCGAACGTCATCGGCTACAACTACTACGGCCCCACTGAGACCACAGTGGACGCTGTCTGCACGAAGATGGCCGACAGCGACCGCCCGGTGATCGGCGCACCGGTCCGCAACCTTCGCGCCTACGTGCTGGACGCCTCGCTGCGGCCGGTTCCGCCCAGGGTTCCGGGTGAGCTGTACCTGGCGGGCGACCAGGTCGCACGCGGCTACCTCAACCGCCCCGGCCTCACGGCCTCGCGCTTCGTCGCCAACCCGTTCGACGCGCCGGGCTCGCGCATGTACGCCACGGGTGACCGAGTCCGCTGGACCTCGGCCGGAGTGCTGGAGTACCTGGGCCGTAACGACGACCAGGTCAAGATCCGCGGCTTCCGCATCGAACTCGGCGAGATCGAAGCGGCGCTCACGGCGATCCCCACGGTGACCCAGGCCGCGGTCATCGCCCGCGAGGACGCACCAGGCATCAAGCGCCTCGTCGCCTACGTGGTCGGTGACAGCGCTGGACTGCGCGAACACGTCTCGAAGTCACTGCCGGAGTACATGGTGCCCAGCGCGTTCGTCGTGCTCGACGAGCTGCCGTTGAGCGCCAGTGGCAAGCTCGACCGCCGGGCGCTGCCCGCGCCTGACCTCAGCTCCGACGACACCGCCCACGTCGCTCCCCGCAACGAGACCGAACAGGTCATCGCCGACGCTTGGGCCGAGGTCCTCGGTGTGCGGCGGGTCGGGGCGGAGGACAACTTCTTCGCTCTCGGCGGCGACTCGATCCTGAGCATCCGGGTCATCTCCAAGCTGCGCGCGGCCTTCGACGTGCACCTGTCGCCGCGTGCGGTGTTCCGCAACCCCACGGTCGCAGGGCTGGCCGCCGCGCTGCCGAAGGCCAAGGCCGCGGTCATCCCCACCGTGGCCCGTGCCGAGGACGGTGCGGCGCGGCAGTCCTTCGCGCAGCAGCGTCTGTGGTTCCTCGACCAGTTCGAGCCGGACAGCACCGAGTACATCACCCCGACCGCGCTCCGGTTGCGGGGCAAGCTCGACGTGGACGCGCTCAACCGGGCTCTCACCGAGCTGGTCATCAGGCACGAGTCGCTGCGCACCGTCTTCGACGAGGGCGTCCAGATCGTGCGTCGCCCCTTCGAGATCCGAGTCCCGGTGCAGGACATCACCGCCGACCAGCTCGACGGGATTCTCACCGAGGAGAACAGCACTCCGTTCGACCTGCGCCGGGGACCGCTGATCCGGACGCGGTTGCTGCGGCTGTCCGAGGACGAGCACGTGCTGCTCGTCGTGCTGCACCACATCATCACTGACGGCTGGTCAACGGCAGTGCTCACCGATGAGCTCAGCACGTTGTACGCGGGCGGTGAGCTTCCCGAGCTGCCGTTGCAGTACGTCGACTTCGCGCAGTGGCAGCGGGACCAGCTCTCCGCTCCCGTGCTCGCCGACCAGCTCGGTTACTGGAAGCAGCAGCTGACCGGCGTCGAACCGCTTGACCTGCCCACTGATCACGCACGGCCGGCGGTTCGCGGCGCGGCGGGCGCGATGTACGAGTTCTCCGTGCCCGCGAAGGTCCTGTCCAGGCTCAAGGGGCTGGGCAATGCGCAGGACGGCACGCTGTTCATGACGCTGCTCGCCGCGTGCAAGGTGTTGTTCGCGCGCTACTCCGGCCAGGACGACATCGCCGTCGGCACCGTGGCGTCCGGCCGCGAGCGCGCCGAGCTCGAACGCGTCATCGGCTTCTTCGTCAACACACTGGTTCTTCGGTCCACTGTGGACCTGCGCAGGACGTTCACCGAGTTCCTCGGCGACGTGCGGCGGACGACGCTGGAGTCCTTCGCCCGGCAGGACGTCCCGTTCGAGCGGGTGGTGGACGCGCTGCGACCCGACCGCGACCCGAGCCGCAACCCGCTGTTCGACGTCATGGTGATCCTCCAGAACACCGCGAGCGAGGTACCCGCCCTCGCGGGCATGGAGGTCTCCGAGGTCCAGCTGCCGGTGGTCACCTCCACCTGCGACATCACCGTGGAGTTCCAGGAGTCCGGCGACGCGCTCCTCGGCGCCTTCGAGTACAGCACAGAGCTGTTCGACGAGAGCACCATCGCCCGCCTCGCCGAGCACCTCGTCGTGCTGCTGACCGGGATCGCCACCGATCCGAACCGGGCACTGTCCTCGTTGCCGCTGATCACCGAGGCCGAGCGCGAACTGGTGCTCACGGGCTGGAACGACACCGTGCTCGACGTTCCCCGGTCGACCTTCCCCGCGATGTTCCAGGCCCAGGCCGCACGGACACCCGATGCGACGGCGCTGGTGTTCGAGGATCGCCGCCACACCTTCGCGGAGCTGGACGAGCAGGCGAACCGCTTGGCGCACGCGCTGATCGCCGAGGGTGCGGGACCAGAGCGGATCGTCGCGCTGAAGCTGCCGAGGTCGGCGGAGATGGTGATCGCGATCCTCGCCGTGCAGAAGGCGGGCGCGGCCTACCTCCCGATCGACCCGCAGCTGCCCGCGGAGCGCGTGGAGTTCATGCTCTCCGACGCCAAACCCACCCTGGTGCTCACCGAGCTTCCCTCCACTGTGGACCAGCCAGCCACCGCGCCGGAGGTCGGCCTGCTCCCCGAGCACGCCGCGTACGTCATCTACACCTCGGGCTCGACCGGCAAGCCCAAGGGTGTCGTGGTCACACATGACGGGCTGGTGAACCTGCTCGTCAGCCACCGCAACGACTTCGTGGCCGACACCGGCGGGGATCGCCTCCGGGTGGCGTTGTCCGCGGTGTTCTCCTTCGACACCTCGCTCGAAGGGCTGGTGCTGCTGGCCGACGGCCACGAGCTGCACCTGATCTCCGACACTGTCCGGATGGAACCGCACCTGTTCGTCGAGTACGTCCAGGAGCACCGGATCGACTTCCTCGACCTCACCTCCTCCTACGCGCAGCAGCTGATCCCGGCGGGCCTGCTCTCCGGCCCGCACCGGCCCAGGGTGCTCTCCCTTGGCGGAGAGGCGGTCAGCGAGCCGCTGTGGCGCGAGCTGGCGTCCTTCAAGGACACCGCGACCTACAACTACTACGGCCCCACCGAGGTCACCGTCGACTCGGTGTCCTGTCCGGCCCGCGACTTCGAACGCCCGATGATCGGACGACCGCTGCGCAACCTCCAGGCGTACGTGCTGGACTCCGGGCTGCGCCCAGCGCCGATCGGGGTGCCGGGTGAGCTGTACCTCGCGGGTGTCCAGCTCGCGCGCGGCTACCTGGACCGTCCGGGCCTGACCGCCGACCGGTTCACGGCCAACCCGTTCGGCGAGCCCGGCTCGCGCATGTACCGCACCGGCGACCGCGTCCGCTGGACGTCGTCGGGGGTGTTGGAGTACCTCGGTCGCACCGACGACCAGGTCAAGATCCGCGGCTTCCGGATCGAGCTGGGCGAGATCGAGGCCGCGCTGCTCGCCCACCCCGGCGTCACCCACGCGGCCGTGGCGGCGCGCGGGAACCGGCTGGTGGCCTACGTGGTCGGCGACAGCGGTGACCTCCGCGAACACCTCGCGAGGTCGCTGCCGGAGTACATGGTGCCCAGCGCGTTCGTCGAGCTGGACGAGATGCCGCTGACGCCGAGCGGCAAGGTGAACCGGCGCGCGCTTCCCGACGTCGACGTCCAGGCTGACAACGCGGGCAGCTACGTCGAACCCAGGGCGGGCGTCGAGGCGCAGCTGGCCGCGATCTGGTCGGAGGTCCTCGGTGTGCGGCGGGTCGGGGCGCGGGACAACTTCTTCGGTCTCGGCGGCGACTCCATCCTGAGCATGCAGGTGGTGTCGCGGGCACGGCAGGCCGGGCTGCGGCTCACCTCGAAGGACATCTTCCTCCGGCAGACCGTGGCCGAGCTGGCCGTCGGCGTCACCCCGGAGGTGGTGGCCGAGCGGGTCGAGGATGAGCCGACCGGGCCGGTCCCGCTGACGCCGATCCAGCGGTGGTTCTTCGCCACCCAGGACCACGACAAGCACTACACGATGTCGATGTTCCTGGACCTGGCTCCGGACCTGGACGAGGACGCGCTGCGAACCTCGTTCGAAGCGCTCGTCCAGCACCACGAAGCACTGCGCAGCAGGTTCACCGCGCGGACCCAGGACGTCGTGGCGGACTGCGACGTGCTGCGCGTGGTGTCCACCGACGACCTCGACGCCGCCGCATACGAAGCCCAGTCCACTCTGGACGTCCATAATGGACCCGTCATCCGAGCGGTCCTGTTCCGCGAACCGGCGCCCCGATTGTTCATTGCGGCGCACCACCTCGTGGTCGACGGTGTCTCCTGGCGCATCCTGCTGGAGGACCTTGAGGTGGCCTACGCACAGGCGATCGAGGGTAAGCCGATCGACCTGGGCGTCAAGAGCACGAGCTTCCGGTCCTGGGCCAGGAGCCTGACCGAGTACGTCCACAGTGGACTCCTTGATGACGCGCTCCCCTACTGGACGGCGCTGCCGACGCCAGGGCCGCTCCCGGTTGACCACAGCGGTGGTAACACCGTCGGCTCCGCGCGCAGCGTCTCGGTGAGCCTCACCAGGGACGAGACCGAGGCGTTGCTGCACGGCGTTCCCGGGGTGTACCGCACACAGGTCAACGACGTGCTGCTCAGCGCGCTCGGCCGAGTCGTGGCCGACTGGACCGGGCAGGACACCGCGCTGGTAGCCCTGGAAGGGCACGGCCGCGAGGAGATCGTCGACGGCGTCGACCTCTCCCGCACCATCGGCTGGTTCACCAGCCAGTTCCCCTTGGCCCTCACCGTCGGCGACCGGGACTGGGGCGCCACTCTGAAGTCCGTCAAGGAGCAGCTGCGCGCGGTTCCGCACCGCGGCCTGAGCTTCGAGGCGTTGCGCTACCTCAAGGCCGACAGCGGTCTTGACGAGCACACGCTGCCGGAGATCTGCTTCAACTACCACGGCAGCTTCGACATCGGCGGAGCCGAGACCAGCGGCCTGATCCGCGGTCGTGGCGCGGAGATCGGGCAGAACCAGCCCGACGACGCCACCCGGGGCCACCTGCTCGACATCACCGGTGGCGTCGAGGGCGGGGTGCTCCAGCTCGACTGGGAGTACTCCACCGAGATCCACGACGAGGCGACCGTGCGGCGGCTGGCCGAGGCCATGACTCAGGCGCTGCGCGAGATCATCGAGCACTGCGCCCAGCCGGGAGCCGGTGGCCGAACGCCGTCGGACTTCCCGCTGGCGAAGCTCACCCAGGAGCAGGTCGACGCGATCGGCGACGTGGAGGACGTCTACCCGCTGACGCCGTTGCAGGCGGGAATGTTGTTCCACAGCCTGGTGGACACCGACACGACCGCGTACTTCAACCAGACCCGGATGCGGCTGTCCGGCGTCCGCGACCCGCACGCGCTGGGCGAGGCGTGGCAGCGCGTCGTCGACCGGACTCCGATCCTGCGGACCGCCGTGGTGTGGGAAGGCGTGGACGAGCCGCTCCAGGTCGTGCACGGCGACGTGACGCTGCCGATCACCTACGCGGACGTGACCGCCGAGACCGTCGCCGCCGATCGTGCGGCCGGGATGGACATGACCGTCGCTCCGCTGATGCGCCTGACCATCGGGCGCGTGTCGGACGACGAGGTCGATCTGCTGTGGACCTCGCACCACATCCTGCTCGACGGCTGGAGCACGTCGCAGGTCTTCGGCGAGGTCATCGAGGAGTACGCGGGTTTCGTCACCGGCAAGCCGCCCGTCGTCGAGGCGCGCAGGCCGTTCAGCGACTACCTCCGCTGGCTCGGCGAGCAGTCCCCGAACGCGGCCGACGAGCACTGGCGCGGGGTGCTCGCGGGCTTCGAGACGCCGACGCCCCTGCCGTTCGACCGCGCCCCGGTGGACGCCCACCGCGCGGAGTCGTCGGCGTCGGTGACGCTGGCGGTCCCCGCCGACAAGCTCAACGCGGTCGCCCGCTCCGGCGGCTTGACCGTGAACACTGTGGTGCAGGGCGCATGGGCCTTGCTGTTGGCGCGCTACAGCGGCGAGTCGGACGTGGTGTTCGGCACGACGGTCTCCGGCCGTCCGGCCGAGCTGCCCGGTGTCGAGTCCATGGTCGGCATGTTCATCAACACCGTCCCCGCGCGGGTTCAGGTGCGAGACGACGAGGACACGCTCACCTGGCTGCGGGCGTTGCAGGTGGAGCAGAGCGATTCGCGCCGGTTCGACTTCGTCTCGCTGACGCAGTTGCAGAGCCTGGTCGGTGGATCGCGGTTGTTCGACAGCATGCTGGCGTTCGAGAACTACCCGATGGGCGACGACACCCTCGAAGGCGCGCCGAAGCTCGGGCAGGCCGAGGGGTTGGACACCACCAACTTCCCGCTCAGCGTCGCGGCCTACCTGGACGACGACAACCCGGTGCTGCGCGTGGAGCTGGCCTACGACCCGAGGCTGTTCGACGACTCCACTATGGACACTCTGGCAGCGCGACTCGAACTGCTGCTGACCGGTATCGCGGAGAACCCGAGCCGCACCATCGGCGAACTGCCGTGGATGTCAGCAGAGGAACGCGACCGGGTGCTCGTCGAGTGGAACTCCACGGCGCACGACGTGGCCCCGGCGACGTTCCCGGAACTGTTCCGCGCCCAGGTCGAGCGGACCCCGTCGGCCGTCGCGGTGGACAGCACCGAGGAGTCACTGTCCTATTCGGACCTCAATGCTCGCGCGAACCGACTGGCGCACAAGCTGATCGAACTCGGCGCCCGGCCGGAGACGGTCATCGCTCTGGCATTGCCGCGTTCGGTGGACATCATCGTCGCGCAGCTCGCGGTGCTGAAGACCGGCGCGGCGTACGTGCCGATCGACCCCGCGTACCCGGCCGAGCGCATCGCGTTCATGCTGGAGGACTCGCGCCCGCTGGTGGTCCTGACTCGGCGGGACCTGGTCGGTGCACTGCCGGACTCGGCGAACGCGCTGCTCATGGACACCGTGTCGGACAACGCCACTGACCCGGTCGTCGAGCTGCGCCCCGAGAACGCGGCGTACGTCATCTACACCTCCGGTTCCACCGGCCGCCCCAAGGGTGTCGTGGTCCCGCACGCCGGCCTGGCGAGTTTCGCCTCCGCCGAGGTGGACCACTTCCAGGTCAACGCGGGCGACCGCGTGCTGGAGTTCTCCTCGCCGAGCTTCGACGCCTCGGTGCTGGAGCTGTGCATGGCGCTCACCGCCGGTGCGGCCCTGGTCGTCCCACCGCCCGGCCCACTGCTCGGCGACCAGCTCGCGGCAGTGGTCACCGAGCGCGGTGTGACGCACGCGCTGGTCCCGCCGGTCGCACTGGCCACAGTGGATGCTTCGCTGCCCGGCCTGCGGACGCTGGTGGTCGGTGGTGACGCGTGCTCCGCCGACCTGGTCGCGAAGTGGGCCCCGAACCGCAGGATGATCAACGCGTACGGCCCGACCGAGGCCACGGTGGTCTCCACGTGGAGCCGGGCGTTGGTTCCTGGCGAGGCCCTGACCATCGGCGGTCCGATCCGGAACACTCAGGCGTACGTGCTCGACCGTGCCCTTCGCCCGGTTCCCCCCGGTGTCGCGGGCGAGCTGTACGTCGCGGGCGTTGGCCTGGCACGCGGCTACCTGGACCGTCCCGGCTTGACCGCTTCGCGCTTCATCGCCAACCCGTTCGGCGCACCCGGCTCCCGGATGTACCGGACCGGCGACGTCGTGCGGTGGACCGCCTCCGGTGAGCTGGAGTTCGTCGGCCGCGCGGACGAACAGGTCAAGATCCGCGGCTTCCGCGTCGAGCTCGGCGAGATCGAAGCCGCGCTCCTCGACCACCCATCGGTCCGGCAGGCCGCCGTCATCGCCCGCGAGGACAACCCCGGCGTCAAGCGCCTCGTCGCCTACGTGGTCGGCGACAGCTCCGCGCTGCGCGACCACCTCAGCGTCCGAGTGCCGGACTACATGGTCCCGGCCGCGTTCGTGGAGCTGAACGCGCTGCCGCTGACCACGAACGGCAAGCTGGACCGCAAGGCCCTGCCCGCGCCGGAGTGGGAACCGGCCGAGTCTTCCATCGCCCCGCGCACCGATGACGAGCGGACGATGGCCGGGATCTGGGCCGACGTCCTGGGCACGAGTGTCGGCGCCGAGGACAACTTCTTCGCCCTCGGCGGCGACTCCATCCTCAGCATTCGTGTCACCTCGCGGGTCCGAGCGGCCTTCGGCGTGGAGATCTCCCCTCGGGAGCTGTTCACCAACCCCACGGTCGCCGCGCTCACCGCCGCGATCACCGGCGAGCAGCCAACCGAGGCGGTCCCGGTAGTCCCGCGCGACGGCTCCGAGCTGCCACTTTCCTTTGCCCAGCAACGGTTGTGGTTCCTCAATGAATTCGAGCCCGACAGCACCGAGTACCTGACGCCGCTCGCCGTGCGCCTGCGCGGCGACCTCGACGTGGACGCGCTCAGCAGTGCCATGACCGCGCTCGTCGCCCGCCACGAGGCGCTCCGGACGACCTTCGAGTCCGTGGACGGCCGAGGCGTGCAGCGCGTCAGTCCACCGCAACCCGTCCGAGTCCCCGTGGTGGACACCGATGACCTGGACGCGGCGCTGGCCGAGGAGGCCACCAAGGCCTTCGACCTCGCCACCGGGCCGTTGTTGCGGGCCGTGCTGTTCCGGGTTTCCCCCCAGGAGCACGTGCTCTCGCTGTGCATGCACCACATCGTCACGGATGGCTGGTCCGGCGGCGTGATCATGGCTGACCTCAGCGAGTTCTACCGGGCCGAGGTGCTGGGCGTGCCCGCCGAGCTGCCGGAGCTTCCCGTGCAGTACGCGGATTTCGCGACCTGGCAGCGCGGGCGCACTGACGTGCTGGACACGCAGCTCGGCTACTGGCGGCGGCACCTGGGCGGCGTCGCGCCGCTGGAGCTGCCGACCGACCGGCCTCGGCCCGCCGTGCACACCACCAACGGCGCCAACGTCGAGTTCGCCGTGCCGGCAGAGGTGGCGGACCGGCTCCGCGAGCTGGCGCGGGCGCAGGACGGCACCCTGTTCATGGCGCTCGTCGCGGCGTGCAAGGTGCTGTTCCACCGCTGGTCCGGTCAGGACGACATCGCGGTCGGCACAGTCGCCTCCGGACGGGAGCGGGCGGAGCTGGAGCGGCTGGTCGGCTTCTTCGTGAACACCATCACGTTGAGGTCCACAGTGGACAGCTCGCGGACGTTCACCGACTTCCTCCGCGACGTGCGGGGGACGGTGCTCAGCGCGTTCGCCAACCAGGACGTGCCGTTCGAACGCGTCGTGGACGCGGTGCAGCCCGACCGCGACACCAGCAGGACACCGCTGTTCCAGGTGATGGTGGTGCTGCAGAACCTGCCGGGCCACGCCGAAGGGCTGACCGGCCTGGTGGCGGAGGACGTCGAGCTGCCCGTCACCTCGGCGAGCTTCGACCTGACGGTGGAGTTCTACGAGCCGGCGGACGGCGACCTCACCGGTGTGATCAACTACAACACCGACCTGTTCGACGCGGGCACGGCCCAGCGGTTGTCCGACCAGCTCTCGGTTGTCCTGCGCGGTGTCGCCGCCGACCCCGAGCGCCCGCTGTCGCGGCTCCCGGTGCTCACCGAGGCGGAACGACGCCTGGTCGTCGAGACGTGGAACGACACCGCACGGGAGGTCCCGGGGGCGACGTTCGCGGAGATGGTCGAAGCACAGGTCGCGAGGACTCCGGACGCACCCGCCCTGGTGTTCGACGGCGGAGCGGTGAGCTACGCGGAGCTGAACGCACGCGCCAACCAGCTCGCCAGGCTGCTGGTCGAGCGCGGGGCCGGTCCGGAGCGGATCGTGGCGGTGTCGTTGCCCCGCTCGGTGGAGATCATCGTCGCGGAGCTGGCGGTCGCGAAGTCCGGCGCGGCGTTCCTGCCCGTCGACCCGGCGTACCCGGCTGAGCGGATCGAGTTCATGCTCGCCGACGCCAAGCCGGTCTTCGTGCTGGACGACCCGTCCATCGACGCGTCCACAATGGACTCCTCGAACGTCACGGACGAGGACCGCATCGCGCCGCTGCGCGTGGAGAACGCCGCGTACGTGATCTACACGTCCGGTTCCACTGGCCGCCCCAAGGGCGTCGTGGTCTCGCACTCCGGCCTGGCGAGCTTCTCGGCGGCCGAGGTGGAGCGCTTCGACGTCCGGCCGGGCGACCGCGTCCTGGAGTTCTCCTCGCCGAGCTTCGACGCGTCCGTGCTGGAGCTGTGCATGTCGCTCCCAGCCGGTGCCGCGCTCGTCGTCCCGCCGCCCGGTCCACTTCTGGGCGACCAGCTCGCCGAGGTGATCAACGCGCACGGGGTGACCCACGCGCTGATCCCGCCGGTGGCCATGGCCACGGTGCCGGACGTCGAGCTGCCGACCTTCCGCACCCTGGTGGTCGGCGGCGACGCGTGCTCCGCCGAGCTGGTCGCGAAGTGGGCCCCGGGCCGCCGCATGATCAACGCATACGGCCCCACCGAGTCCACAGTGGTCACAACGTGGAGCGATCCCCTCGTTCCGGGCACGGTCCCGCCGATCGGCCACCCGATCCCCAACACCCGGGTGTACGTGCTGGACAACGCGTTGTGCCCGGTACCGATCGGGGTCTCCGGTGAGCTGTACGTGGCCGGAGACGGTCTGGCGCGCGGCTACCTCGACCGTCCGGGGCTGACCGCCTCGCGCTTCGTCGCCAGCCCGTTCGGCGAACCCGGCTCACGGATGTACCGCACGGGCGACGTGGTCCGCTGGACACCGGCCGGTGAGCTGGAGTTCGTCGGCCGCGCGGACGAACAGGTCAAGATCCGCGGCTTCCGCATCGAGCTCGGCGAGATCGAGGCGGAGCTGCTGTCCCACCCGTCGGTCAGCCAGGTGTCGGTCATCGCCCGCGAGGACGCCAACGGCGTGAAGCGCCTCGTCGCCTACGTGGTCGGTGACAGCACCGTCGACGCCGCGGAGCTACGGGAGCACCTCGGCGCGCGGGTGCCGGAGTACATGGTGCCCAGCGCTTTCGTGGAGCTGGACGCGATCCCGATGAGCCCCAACGGGAAGGTGGACCGCAAGGCACTGCCGGAGCCGGATCTCAGCGCCGCGCTCGCCGCACGGTACGTGGCGCCCGGCTCTCCCGTGGAGACCACGCTCACCGAGATCTGGGCCGATGTGCTCGGGCTGGACCGGGTCGGCGTTGAGGACAACTTCTTCGCACTCGGCGGCGACTCCATCCTCAGCATCCAGGTCTCGGCCAGGGCGCGTCAGGCGGGGCTGCGGCTGGCCACCAAGGAGCTGTTCCTGCACCAGACGATCAGCGCGCTCGCGCCGCACGTCGCGGTGGTCGAGGAGAACCCCGCCGACCGCGCCGCGGTGGTGGGCGAGGTCCCGCTGACCCCGATCCAGCACTGGTTCTTCGAGTCCGGACGGACGAACCCGCACCACTTCAACCAGTCGCACCTGGTGGAGCTCACCGGGCCGCCCGACCACAGCGCGCTGAGGGCCGCGCTGAACGCGCTGCTGGCGCAGCACGACGCGCTGCGCATGCGGTTCGAGCAGCGTGACGGCCGGTGGCACCAGTACAACGCGGACATCAACGAGGTCGATGCGCTGACTGTGTCCACAGTGGACTCGGAAGCGGCGATGGAACTCATCGCCGACGAGGTGCACGCCAGTCTCGACCTCACCACCGGACCGTTGCTCAGGGCGGTGTTGTTCGAACGCGGTGCCGAGCGGCCGTACCTATTCCTCGTCGCGCACCACCTCGTCGTGGACGGCGTGTCGTGGCGAATCCTCCTCGACGACCTTGACACCGGCTACCACCAGGCACTTCGTGGCGACAAGATCGACCTGGGCGGCAAGACCACGTCGTTCCGCGACTGGTCGCACCGGCTCACCGCTTTCGTCGCCGAGGGTGGTCTCGACCACGAGCGCGACTACTGGGCATCAGCCATGGACGCACCGGAGCTGCCGGGCGGGAACGTCGAACCCACGCCGGGCACCGAAGCGCGCTCGGTTCCCGTTCTGCTCAGCGCCGAGGACACCGACGCGCTGCTGCGGGGCGCTCCGACCGCCTACCGGACGCGGATCAACGACGTCCTGCTCGCCGCACTGGCGTGGGCGCTGTCGCGGTGGACCGGCCAGGAGCGGGTTTCCGTTGCCCTGGAGGGACATGGCCGCGAGGACGTGCTCGACGACGTGGACCTGACGCGCACCGTCGGCTGGTTCACCACGATGTTCCCGGTCGCGCTGACCGTCTCCGACGGCGGCTGGCGGGACCTGGTCAAGTCCGTGCGCAAGCAGCTGAGGAAGCTGCCGGCCAACGGGTTCGGCTTCGGCGCGTTGCGCTACCTCGGCGGCCTGCCGGAGAGCGGGGCGGGTCCGCGGATCTCGTTCAACTACCTCGGGCAGTTCGACTCCCGCGCCCAGGACGCCGAGCACAGCCTGTACCTGGCGGCGCGCCCGTCCATCGGCGCCGACCACGATCCGCGCGACCGCGGTCCGCACCTCGTCGACGTTGTCGGTGAGGTCGGCGACGGAGTGCTCGGGTTCTCCTGGTACTACCACCCCGACGTGCACGACACCGCGGTGATCGAGGCGGTCGCCGCCGACTTCGCCGACGCGCTGCGCGGCATCGCCGAGGATTGCCGAGGTTCGAAGTGACCAAGACGGTTCCGTTGTCCCGGAACAGGAACTACACGATCCTGTGGACGAGCCAGGCGCTCGCGGAGGTCGGCTTCAGCGCCACCTCCTTCGCGTTCCCGTTGCTGGCACTGGTGATCACCGGTTCCCCCGCCGTCGCGGGCGCGATCATGGCGGTGGAGTCGCTGGCCCAGGTCCTCGTCGGGCTGCCCGCGGGCGCGCTGGTCGACCGGTGGGACCGCAGGAGGGTCATGGTGTGGTGCGAGGCGGCCCAGGTGCTCTCGCTGGGCAGCCTGGTCGCGGCGCTGGTCTGGGACGCTGTGACGGTCCCGCACATGATCGTGGTCGCCGCGGTGATGGGCGTGTGCCGGGCGTTGTTCGAGCCCGCGGAAGACGCCACCCTGCCCAACCTGGTGCCGGAGAGCCAGCTCGCCACGGCGGTCGGCCTCAACGCCGCCCGCACCGCGCTGGGCGACGCGGGCGGCAAGGCGATCGGCGGCGTCCTGTACGGCGTCAGCAGGACCCTGCCGTTCCTGCTGGACATGATCACCCACCTCGTCGGCTTCGTCGCGCTGCTGTTCCTGCGGGTTCCCCGGCGCGAGCCGGTCGAGCGCGCCGACCCGCCGCACCTGGGCCGCGAGATCGGCGAAGGGCTGCGATGGGTGTGGCAGCGCAAGGAGATCCGCGTGACGACGCTCTGCGCGGCCGTGCTGAACA
Source organism: Allokutzneria oryzae (assembly GCF_042429765.1). Lineage (NCBI taxonomy): Bacteria > Bacillati > Actinomycetota > Actinomycetes > Pseudonocardiales > Pseudonocardiaceae > Allokutzneria > Allokutzneria oryzae. The sequence goes on from NZ_JBHLZU010000021.1 coordinate 40,878, forward strand.
TGTTCTTCGCGGGCTTCTACCTCGTGGTGCTGGTGCTGGCAGAGGGCAAGGGAGTCCCCGCGGGCGAGATGGGTTTCATGGCCGCGATGCTCGGGGTCGGCGGCGTCGCGGGCTCGCTGCTCGCGCCGTGGCTGTGCGAGAAGCTCAGCCCGTACCTGTCGATCGTCGGCGTGTTCTGGGGCGTGAGCCTGCTGACACCGCTGACGTTGTTGTTCGACAACGGCTATCTGATCGGTGTCCTCTTCGGACTGATGGCGCTGCTGGCGCCGACGGCGAACACCACGATCACCACGCACCAGCTGCTGGTCACCCCGGACGAGCTGCGCGGAAGGCTGGGCAGCGTGCTCACCCTCGTCGTCGGCGCGGCGTTCGGCCTCGGCTCCCTGCTGGGCGGCCAGCTCTCCTCGGCGCTGCCGCCGGCCGAGGCGGTCCTGGCGTGCACGGCGGGCATCGCCCTGGTCACCCTGCTCGTCACACTCAACCCAACCCTGCGCCACTACCCCCGCTAACCCGGCCATTCGCGGGCTTATGGACCTTCGCGAGCGCGCTCAGAGGTCCATAAGCCCGCGAATGGCGGTCAGTTGATCTCGTAGTAGTCGCCGTAGACGTGCCAGCGCAGCGGGGTGTTGAGGTCCAGGTTGCCCTCGTTGAGGAATCGGCGCTGGGCGGTGTCCACGCGGCTGGTGTCGCTGTGGGCTGGCTCCGCCTTCATCGCCCGCACCCGCTCGTCGAGGAACGCGTGCAGGTAGGCCACCTCGTCGCCGCCTTGGGCGGGCGTGGCCGCACGGGACATCGCCTTGCGGCGGATGCTGGAGAACCCGAGGTCTCCGCCGTCGCCGTGCATCACGATCGCGTCGTAGTAGGCGAACTGCCCCAGCGTGCGCAGGCCGTCGGACTTCGCGCTGTTCACCGCCGGGTTGAAGTAGACGCGGTCGCGCTCCTCCTCCTGCATCTGCCGGAAGACGCTGTCGTTGGCCGCCGTGCGCCAGTCCCCGACGAACCCGGGGTCGAGTCCCTCGTGCGAGGCGGTGCCGTTGACATTGCGCAGCGCGGGCAGGTACTTCGCGAGCACGTTGTTCGGCGAGCGGTCCGTGTAGCGCTGGACCAAGTCGAGCATGTCGCCTGTGCCGGAACAGAACCCGATGATGCCCGCCGTGTAGCCGCGTCCGTCGTCGATGTCCTCGATGTAGGCGAACTGGGCCCGCCAGTCCAGCGAGGAGTTCTCCGCGCTGGACACGAGCTGCATCGCGATGTCCTTTTTGTACGGATCGTTCAGGCCGTCCGCCGGGGCCGCCGCACCGACGCCCAACAGCGCCGCGACCACAAGTCCCAGGATTTTCACGCACACCTCCGACTACGCGTTCGGCGGCGGCCCGCTTCGCAGTGAACTCCCCTTGCCCCGCAAGGTCAACAGGTAACGAGAACGGTCCCGGCGAGACGAATGCTCAGGCGCTGACCCCACGACAGCGCCAGAGCATCCGCTTCGAGGCCGTCGCCGAAGGCCACCAGGCGGTCCGACTCGACCTGCACCGTCAGCTCCCCCGCCGACAGCTCGCCCTCGGTGTTCTCGGTTCCCGTGCTGGGTGACGGCCACGCCTCTCGCACGAACCACACCAGCCGCCGCTCCTGCGGCTCCGGCAGGCGCAGCCCGCTTTTCCTTTCCTGCCAGACAGATCGACACCAACCGCTCGCACCGGTGCCGGTCCCCACCAGCAGCCCCGACGACGCCTGCCGCTCGGCACCCAACCGGTAGCGCGCGGTCTGGTGACTCGCGTGCCCGAGGTAGATCTCGTTGAGCGCCAACAGCTTCTGGCCGTCGTCGGCCTCCGCCTCCACCATCGTCCTGCGCAGCAACGGAGCCGTCCCCGCCGCCACCGAGCCCAGCACCCTGCCGAACTCGCTCGGCTTGTGCCGCACCAGGACTCCGTCCCCCACGCCGATCACCGGCTGCCCGCGCAGGTACTTCGCCACGTTCGCGACCAGTCCGTCCTGACCGACGACCACGACGACGTCCTCCGGCCCGAACAGGAACCGAGGCAGGTCGTCGCGCTCCACCGAGCCGCGCCGCCAGTCCAGCGGGATCGCCGCGGCCACCTCGGCCAGCGCCGCGGACTGGGCGGCGTCGCGCGCGGTGACCTCGGCCAGGTCCCGCCCCCGCCCGGCGAGGAAGAACTCCGCCTGGCCACGGGTTCCGTGCCGGGCGAGGAGATCGGCCAGCTCGGTGCGGCGGTGCACCAGCACCACGCGCGGGGCGAGGCTCACCGCCCGACACCGAGCTTGGTCAGCAACGGCGCGAGCAGGTCCGGCGTGAGCACCAGGTTCTCGATCTTGGGCAGGTTGGCCGCGAGCTCCTTGACCGCCAGGCCCATCAGCACCGCCTCCGGCAGGTCCCGGTAGGCGTTGAGCCTGGCCGCCTCCGCCTCGGCCAACGCCTTCTCCCCCACCGCTTTCGCCTCGGCCAGCCGCACCTCGCGCGCGGCGAGCGCCGCGCTCTCGACGCGGTCGGCCTCCGCCGCCTCCTCCGCCTGGCGGCGGGCGTTGGCGCCGCGCTGCGCGACCAGCTGCTCCTCGCGCTTGGCCAGCTCGATCTGGTTCTGCAGCTCGTTCTCGCCGATCGCGCGTTCGCGCTCGACGGCTCGCGCGCGGCGCTCGTAGATCGCGCGGTCGGCGTCCTGCTGCACCTTCTCCCGCGCCGAGGTCCGCAGCGCCTTCTCCACCTCCGGCTCCGGGCGGATCGCCACGACCCGCACGTCCACCACTGCCAGCCCGGTCTGGGCGAGGCGGGCGTCCGCGCCGAGTCCTCGGGTGATGCGGTCGTGCACCGCGCCGACACCGTCGACCAGGGCCTCTGCCAACGGGGTGCGGCTCAGCAGCGCCAACGCGTGCTGCTGGGCGCTTTCGGTGAGCAGTCCGCCGACCTGGGCCAGCGGGTCGCCGCGCCAGGCCCCGCTGTCCGGGTCGATCGAGAAGTCCACGCGGTCGGCGGCGGTCGCCGGGTCGGCGAACCGGTAGGTCAGCGTGAGCTGCACGGTGACGTCCTGGAAGTCCGAGGTCCGCGCGTGGAAGAGCATCGGCAGCTCACGGTCGTCGACCGGGACCTCCGAGAGCACCGCGGTGCGCGGCCGGAACCAGAACGACAGCCCCGTGCCCTCGTGCACCAGCTTGCCGTGCCGGATGTGGCGCACGTGCACCGTCGGTGCCCCGCGCAGGTGTCGCAGTCCCAGCGTCGCGCTGATGTCGGCCATCTCGCCCTCCCGCTCTTATCGTCGCGATGACGATAAACAGCATCTCCAGTTCTCGTCAAGCTGACGATTAACGGCTACGGTGGTGGGGTGAGCCACACCGAGTACCCACCCTTCGCCGTGACCGCCGACCTGGTCGTGCTGACGATCCGCGAGGACGCCCTGTGCGCCCTGCTGGTCCGGCGCGCCGCCGATCCCTTCGCCGGGTGCTGGGCGCTACCGGGCGGCTTCGTCGGAGAGGACGAGGACACCGACGCGGCCGCCCGCCGCGAGCTGGAGGAGGAGACCGGCCTCGCCGACGGCACGGTCCACCTCGAACAGCTGGCCAGCTACGGAGCACCCGGTCGCGACCCCAGAATGCGGGTGGTCACGATCGCCTACCTCGCCCTGGCACCGGACCTGCCCGCGCCGACCGCCGGCAGCGACGCGGCCGACGCGCGCTGGTGGCCGGTCGAGGAGCTGCTCGCCGATCCCGGGCGGCTGGCCTTCGACCACCACCGCATCCTCAGCGACGGCGTGGCACGGGCCCGCGCGATGCCGGAGAACGCCACGGTGTTCTGCCGGCCGGAGTTCACCGTCGCCGAGCTGCGCCGCGCCTGCGAGGTGGTCATGGGCACGCCGCTGGACCCCAGGAACTTCCACCGCAAGGTCACCGGCAGGCCCGGCTTCCTCGCGCCCACGGGCACGATGACCACCCGCGACGGCGGACGGCCCGCCAGGCTCTACCGGCGCAGCCTGGTGTCGAGGTCGTCGCAGAGCAGCGACGACTTCTCGACAGCACCCGTGCGGTAGGCCGCGCGGCCGAGGAACTGCGACAGCACCGGAGCGGTCAGCACCTGGAACAGGCCGACCAGCGCCAGGCCCACCGCGTAGGACGGTGGGAGCCGCAACGCCGTCCCGGCCAGGATCAGCAGCAGCCCCAGGGTCTGGGGCTTGGTCGCCGCCTGCAACCGGCTCGGCACGTCGGGCAGCCGCAGCATGCCCACCGCACCGAGCACGCAGAAGGTCGCGCCGCCGAGCAGCAGCACGCTGGAGATCACGTCGAGCACGCTCATCGGTGGTCCTTCCTGCCCTCGGTCAGCCGCACGGCGCTGATCGAGCCGAGGAAGCCGAGCAGCGTGATCCCCAGCAGCAGCGCGATGTTCATCGCCCGGCCCGATGCCGCCATCTCCACGGCGACCCCGCACGCGATCAGCACCACGAGCACGTCGATCGCCAGGATCCGGTCCAGCGTGCGCGGTCCCCGCAGGAGCCGGACGAGTGTGAGCGCCCCAGCGAGCACCAACAGCCCGAAGGTGATCGTGAACACGACGGTCATGCGGGCTCCTCCTCTCGGGCGCCGAAGGCCCTGATGACCCGGCGCTGCAGGTTGACCACCTCGTCGCGGACGCGGGTCACGTCGGCATCCGAGCGCACGCCGAGGGCGTAGACGTAGAAGACCAGCTCCCGCCGGTCCAGCTGGAGCACGAACTTGCCCGGCCCCAGCGACAGCAGGTTCGCCGCGGAGGCGATCACGTAGTCCTCATCGGAGAGCACGGGGACCGCGATCACCGCCGTCTTCACCGTCGGCCCGTAGCGCAGGGCGTCCCACGCCACCCTGACACCGGAGAGCACGAGGTCGGTCACGAGGTACCACCCGAGCCCCACCAGGCGGTGCGGCCGCGCGAGCATGCGGAACCTGATCGACGGCAACGGGTACAGCGTGAGGATCGCCGCCGCGACCACCGCGCCGAGCAGCACCAGCCCGAGGTCCACCGAACCCCAGAGCATCAGCCACACCACGATGAGCCAGAGGAAGGTCGAGATCATCGGGCGGCTCCCAGCACGGCCTCGCGGTAGGACTTGCCGTCGATCAGGTCGTTCGCGGCGCGCCCGCTCACCCCGGCGAGCGGCCCGGCGAACAACGCGATCGCCACCCCGGCCGCCACCAGCGACGCGGTCGCGGTCACCATGCCGCGCGAGGTGTTGCCGGTGCCGACGGTGACCTCGTCGGTCGGATCGGGGTCGGGATAGGGCGCCTGGACCTCGCCCCAGAACGCGCCGACCCAGATCTTGGTCACCGCGTACAGGCTGAGCAGGCTGGTCAGCACCGCGCCGCCGGTCACCAGGTAGGCGGTGAAGGTCGCCGACTCCGCGCCCGCGCGCAGCAACGCGATCTTCGCGACGAAGCCGGAGAACGGCGGCACCCCGGCCAGGCTCAGCGCCGGGATCGCGAACAGCACCGCCACCAGCGGGTAGGCCTTGGCGACCCCGGACATCGCGCGCAGCGACACGGTCCCGGTGTGCCGGGTGATCAGACCGCCGACCAGGAACAGCGAGGCCTGCACGGTGATGTGGTGCACGACGTAGAGGATCACGCCGGTCAGGCCGATCTCGGTGTAGAGCGCGAGGCCGAACAGCATGTAGCCGATGTGGCTGACCAGCAGGAAGGACATCATCCGGTTGATGTCGTTCTGGGCGAGCGCGCCCAGGGCGCCGACGATCATCGTCAGCAGCGCGATCACCAGCAGCAGCGTCCAGATCGCCTCGCTGGTGAAGATCAGCGTCTGGGTCCTGATGAGCGCGTAGACGCCGACCTTGGTGAGCAGTCCGGCGAACACGGCGGTGACCGGCGCGGGTGCGGTGGGGTAGCTGTCCGGCAGCCAGAAGTGCAGCGGCACCAGCGCCGCCTTGATGCCGAAGACCACGACGACGAACAGGCCGAGGCTGGTCTGGATGCCCGGCGGCAGCGCACCGACCTTGTCAGCGAGGTCGGCGAGGTTGACCGTGCCCGTCGCCGCGTACACCAGCGCGATCATCGTGATGAACAGCAGCGAGGACGTGAGGCTGACGATCACGTACGTCATGCCCGCGCGGATGCGTTGCGCCGTGGTGCGCCTGGTGATCAGCACGTACGACGCGGAGAGCATGATCTCGAAGCCGACGAACAGGGTGAACAGGTCACCGGTCACGTAGGACAGCGCGACGCCCGCGCACAGCACCAGGTACATCGGGTGGAAGGTGTTGGACGCGGTGTCCCTGCCGTAGTCGGTGATCCGCTGGCCGATCGAGAAGACCAGCACGGCCAGTGTGACCACGGCGGAGACCAGCAGCAGCAACGCGGAGAGCCGGTCCGCGACCAGGGTGATGCCGATCGGCGGGGTGTAGCCGCCCATCCGCAGCACCAGTGGTCCGCCGGCGTCGACCTGCACCAGCAGCGCCGCCGCGTCGACCACGATCGCGGTCAGCACGAGCACGCCGATCACCCGCTGCACGCGCGGGAAGGTGTTGAACGCCAACGACAACGCCGCCGCGAGCAGCGGCAGCAGCACCGGAAGGGCGACCAGGATGCTCATTCGGCGCCCTCCTGAACCAGGTCGTTGCGCTCGGCGGTGGTGCCGACGCGGCGGTCCTCGACGTCGTCCTGCACCTCGTCGTGCCCGAGCAGCACGAAGGACCGGAACGCCAGCGCCAGCAGGAAGGTGGTCAGCGCGAAGGTGATCACGATCGCCGTCAGCGCCATCGCCTGCGGCAGCGGGTCCACCATCGCCTCGGGGGCCGCCAGCCCCGCGAACGGCGGCACCCCGGGCGGGCCGCCTGCCACCTGGAGGAACAGGTTCGCGCCGTGGCCCAGGATCACGATGCCGAGGATGACCCGCATCAACGACCGCTGCATCAACAGGTAGAAGCCCGCGGAGTAGAGCCCGGCCATCAGCACGGCCATGGTGAGGTTGATCGTCATCGGTCCTCCTCCAGGCTCACGCCGAGGGTGCCGAGCAGGTCCACCACCACGCCCACGATCAGCAGGTAGACGCCGACGTCCAGGAACAGGCTCGTCGCGAGCTTGACCTCACCGACGAGCGGCAGCGCGAAGGTCCACAGATCCGTTGCCAGCACGGGTAGACCGACGAGGGCGGGCGCCAGCGCGGTCACCACGGCGATGCTCAGCCCGGTGCCGATCAGCACCGGCGGGCGCACCCGCACCACCGCGGTCAGCTCGACCCGGCCACCTGCCAGGTAGCGCAGCACGAACGCGAGGCCCGCGACCAGCCCGCCGGTGAAGCCGCCGCCACTGTTGTTGTGCCCGGCGAAGAGCAGGTACACCGACAGCAGTAAAACTGTCGGGAACACGATCCGGGCGCACACTTCCAGCAGCAGCGACCTCGGCCACCCGTTGCAGTCGCGCTCGGTCAGCAACCACCGCTCGCGCGGGGCGTCCCACTCCCACCACGGTTCCCGGCTCACGGCGCCACCTCCGTGTCCTCGCTCGGCTCGACTCTTCGGCGGGCCCGCTGCGAGGCCAGGATCAGACTCGCCGCGCCGGTCGCAGCGACCGCGAGCACGGCGATCTCCCCCACCGTGTCGAAGGCGCGGAAGTCCACGATGATCGCGTTGACCACGTTGCTCGCGCCCGCGTCCGCCTTGGCCCGCTGGATGTACTCCAGGCTCGCCTCGGGCAGGCCGTTCCGGTTGGCGGAGAACAACACCGCGAGCACGGCGACGAAGGTCCCCGCGACGCAGGCGATCACCGCCTTGACCCACCGGCCCTCGCTCAGCGGCCGCCGCTCCTCGGTGAACCTCGGCGGCATCCTGCGCAGCACGAAGACGAACACCACCAGGGTCAGCGACTCCACCAGGAACTGGGCGAGCGCCAGGTCCGGCCCACCGTCCACAAGGAACAGAGCGCCGATGCCGTAGCCGATGACCCCGGTCACCAGCACGGCGGTCAGCCTGCGCCGCGCCATGACCGCGAGGCCGACCGCGACCAGGACCAGCACCGCGAGCGGCACCTGCAGCGGCGAGTCGAACCAGTGCATGGCCGGGATCGGGACCAGTCCGGCGAGCAGCCCCATGCCGGGCACCACGACCGCGACGGCGAGGATCACGCCGAGGTAGACCGGGACCGAACCGGCCTGCAACCGGCCGGTCACCCCGCGCGCGACGCTGTCCAGCGCCATCACCACGCGGTCGTAGCCGGTCTGCGCGTGCACCGACTCCGGCAGCCAGCCGGACCTGTCCCCGGCGACGCGGTGCACCGCGTAACCACCGGCGAGCACGACCGCGGACAGCAGCAGCGGAACGGTGAACCCGTGCCACAAGGCCAGTCCGTACGGAGCGGTCGACGGGTAGGCCGACGCGTAGGCCCAGATCAGCGGCTCGACGATCCCCGGCACGAACGCGAACACCAGCCCGGCCAGCGCCGGGATGATCACCGGGACACCGAGCACGGCGCTCGGCGCGGGCGCTTCCCTGGGGGCCACAGCGGGTTTGGTGCCGAACGCGCCGACCAGGAACCGCAGGGTGTACGCGACGGTCAGCGCCGACCCGATCACCAGGACGGCGAGCACGAACACATCCCGCACCGCACCGGTGTGGAACGCCTCGAACGCCGCTTCCTTGCCGACGAACCCCAGCAGCGGCGGGGCGCCCGCCATGGACGCCGCCGCCAGCACGACGAACCCGGTGAAGACCGGCCACCGCTTGCCGAGCCCGGAGAGCTCGCGGATGTCCCTCGTGCCGGTGAGCTTGTCGATGACGCCTACGGACAGGAACAACGCGGACTTGAACAGCCCGTGCGCCAGCACCATCGTCGCCCCGGCGAACGCGGCGAGGTACTCGCCGGAACCGAGCAGGACGATCAGGAACCCGAGCTGGCTGACCGTGCCGAAGGCCAGCAGCTTCTTCAGGTCGTGCTCACGCAGCGCCCGTATCCCGCCGAGCACCATCGTCCACAGGCCGAGCACCACCAGCGGGACCCACCACGACGGCAGCTCGGCGAAGCCCGGCGCGAACCTGGCGACCAGGTACACACCCGCCTTCACCATCGCCGCGGCGTGCAGGTAGGCGCTGACCGGGGTCGGCGCGACCATCGCCGCGGGCAGCCAGGGGTGGAACGGCACCTGGGCGGACTTGGTGAGCGCGCCCAGCAGCAGCAACGCGACCGCGACGTCGACGACGGCACCGGTCGGCGGGTAGGCCACGATCGCGGAGATCCGGAAGGTGCCCGCCGCGGTGCCGAGCAGGATCAGCCCGAGCAGCATGGCCAGCCCGCCGAAGCCGGTCACCAGCAGCGCCTGGGTGGCGGAGCGGCGCGCGGCCTTCGTCAGCCCCAGGCCGCCGACCAGCAGGAACGAGCAGACGGTCGTGAACTCCCAGAAGATGTAGAGGGAGAACACGTCGTCGGCGGTGACCAGGCCGAGCATCGACCCCGCGAAGACCACCAGCAGCGCGGAGTTGCGGCCGATGCCCTCGGGCGAGGTGTAGCCCGCGTAGTAGACGAACACCAGCGCGCCGACCCCGGCGACGAGGATGATCATCAGCAGCGAGAGCGGGTCCAGCCGCAGCGTCAGCTCCAGGCCGATCGACGGCGCCCACGCGAGGGTCTCGGTTGGCGGGGCTCCACTGAGGACGGCCGACGACCAGGACAGGGCCGTGCCGAGCGCGGCGAGCGGCGGCAGCGCGGCGAGCACGAAGGCCGCCCTGCCCCAGCGACCGGCGACAGCGGGCAGCAGCGCCGCGACCACGAAGTGCGCGGCGATCAGGATGAACACTCAGGTCACCGCCCAGCGGGGCGCGGCCCGTCGGCGGCGAGGACGTCCACACGTTCGGGAGGTGTCCGGTCGAGCAGGCGCACAGCGCGTCGCGCGTCGAGCGTGTAGCTCACGAACACCACCACCAGTCCCTCGATCCGCCGCAGAACCGCGCCGCCGGACGCGCGTGAGCGGCGGACCCGCGACGGTCCGCCCGGCGTGATCGGCGACACCGTCACCCTACGTCGCTGACCAGGCGTGCGCGCTCCCGACAGCCCGTACGAGCGGTTTTGTGACATCCGACCCATCCGGGTCACCATCCGCTCCGGATGTGCGATGGGGACCGACCACCGAGGGAGGGCGCGGAGATGTGCGAGCACCACCACTACACGGACGAGCACTTGGTGGAGTGGCACTGCCGCCGGGTGCCCGCCGAGGGCACGCCGCTGGCGGAGATCGGGCTCTGGATCGGCGAGCTGCTCGCCGGCTGGGCGCCCGCCACCGTCTTCGACGTCCAGCTGCTGGCCTGCGAGCTGGTCGGCCACGTGCTCACGCACGCGGGCGGCGCGGGCGAGATCGCGCTGACCGAGCCGGTTCCCGGGGTGGCGCGGGTCGAGGTCACCGCGCTCGCGCACCCGGCGAAGGTGGTCATGCCTTGCGCCCACGAGGACACCGCGTGCACCGCGGCCCGCGCCATGGTCACGAGTCTGACCAGCGGGCACGGCACCACTTTCAGCGCGCGCGGGCCCGCGGTGTGGGGCGAGGTGATCAGTGTCGCGACACGCTGAGGGCCCGGAGCACGACGGCTCCGGGCCCTTGCGGTGTGCCGCGCGTCAGAGCTGCTGGCTGATCAGGCTCGCGTAGGAGGAGACCCTGGCGTAGACGCCGGGCTTGCCCGCGAGGGCGCAGCCCTCGCCCCACGACACGACGCCGATGAGCCTGCCGCCCGCGACCAGCGGTCCGCCGGAGTCGGCCTGGCAGCTGTCCTTGCCGCCGTTGGGGTACCCGGCGCAGACCATGGCGCTGCTCTTGTAGTCCGCGCCGTACCCGGCCGCGCAGGTCTTGTCGGAGGTCAGCGGCACGTCGACCTGGTTCAGCGTGCTGGAGTAGGTGCCGTTGCCGGTGGTGTCGCCCCAGCCCAGGGTCTTGGCCACGGTGCCGGTCGCGTACAGGTCGTTGTTGGCCGTGGTGGCCAGCGGCAGCGTCTTGTACGGCAGGTTGCGGTCCAGCGTCAGCACGGCGACGTCGTCACCCTGGGTCACGCCGCGGTAGTTCGGGTGCTGCCAGACCTTCGTGACCTTGGCGGCGACGCCCTCGTTGGTGCGCAGGTCGGTGCGGCCCGCCAGGACCTGCCAGGAGCTGGCGGCCTTGCCGCTGGTGCAGTGCGCGGCCGTGACGACCTTGTTGGCCGTGACGAGCGTGCCGCCGCACCACTGGGTGCCGTTGTACATCAGCGCGACCGTCCACGGGTACTGCTGCGTGGTGGCCGCGCCGCCGCCGACGATCATCGGCGACAGCGTTTCGGACGGAGCCGCGGGAGCGGCGGTGGCCGTCGCCGTCGCGGCGAGACCGAGCGTGGTGGCGGCCGCCGCCACGCCGAAGAACCGGACCAGGTGGCGCAGGGAGCTCACTGGTCCCTCCTTTCCTCGTGCCCTCGAACGAGGTCCGGCCGCGGTCGGGCCGGTGAGGCACAGGCAACGCCAGGAGAGCGGGTCAGGACAACCGTCGTCGGAAGCGCCGCCGATCGGAGCACCCGCGCGGGCCGAACGTCCCAGCACACCAGGGTTTTTCGCCGCGGTCAGGAACGCGGGCGGCGGGTGTCAAGCCCCGCGCGGCCATCGCGGGCGCGGCGAACCGCCTGTTGATTCCACAGTGGACGATCGGGGACATCGTCGCCGGAACCCAGGAAAGCAGATGCTGTACGCGAAATCCACAGTTCAGGTCAGCGCCGCGAGCGCGGCCTCGGACGCCGATCCCGGCTCGGCCGTGTACATCACCACGCGCTGCCCCTCGTCGTCGGGCAGCAGCATCAGCTCGTCGGTCAGCGTCAGCCGCCCGACAACGGGATGGTCGTACTCACGGGCGTTGAACGCGCAGTTGCGAACGGGATGCTGGGACCACAGCGTGACGAACTCGGGACTGAGCGCAGTCAGCTCGTCGATCAGCGCACCCAGACCGGGATCGTCCGGGTACACCCCCGTCACCATGCGCAGGTGCGCGACGGCGTCCCGCATCTTCCGGTCGTGGTCGACGTAGAGACGCCTCGTGCGCCGGTCGAGAAACACCAACCGCGCCAGGTTCACGGTGTGCGGCGCCGCGAAGTCCAGGTGCGGTGCGAGCAGGGCGTGGGCGAGCCGGTTCCACGCCAGGACATCGGTGCGCCGTCCCATCACCAGCGCCGGAACGTCCTTAATGGACTTGATCATGAGTTGGACGCTGGGCCGCAGCCGTTCCGGCTCGGCGCTCCTGGTGCGCCGAGCCAATCGGTGGAGGTGCGCGCGCTCATCGGCGTCGAGCCGCAGCACGCGGGCAAGGGAGTCGAGAACCGAGTCCGAGGCGTTGCGGTCCCGTCCCTGTTCGAGCCGCGTGTAGTACGGGACGCTCACCCCGGCGAGCCGCGCCAGCTCCTCACGCCGCAGCCCCGGAACGCGCCGCCGCCCGCCGTAGTCGGTCAGCCCCGCCTCCGCCGGGCTGATGCGCGCTCGACGCGCCCGCAGAAACTCGCCCAGCTCCACTGTTCCAGTATTCCTGACCCTGTCAGGGTCCTGGTTACCTTCGGTGGGCCGGGCGAGGCTGGTGCCATGAGGATCATCGTTATCGGCGCCGGCGGAACCCTCGGCGCGGCGGTCTCCGGCAAGCTGGAAGAGCTGGGCCACGAGGTGGTTCGCGCCTCCCGGTCCGGCCCCGTCCGCGTGGACCTGACCGATACCCGCACCCTCGACGACCTGTTCTCCTCGGTCACCGGGGTCGACGCGGTCGTGTGCGCGGCGGCCCACGCGCCGCTCAAGCCGCTGCTCGACCTGACCGACGCCGACCTCTCCCAGGTGAAGCTGTACGGCCAGCTCGCGTTGTTCCACCGCGCGGTGCGCCACGTCCGCGACGGCGGCTCCATCGTCCTGACCGCCGGGCGTTTCGACGGCCCCCTGTGCAAGGGAGCCGTCGGCGCGATGGTCAACGCCGCGCTGGAGTCCTTCGTGGAGACCGCCACCCCGGAGCTTCCGCGCGGCATCACCGCCACCGTGGTCAGTCCGGGGTGGATCGCGGAGACCCTGGCCGCTCTGGGACGCGACCCGGCGGACGGCACCCCGGCCGACCAGGTCGCGCAGTCCTATGTGGACTTCATCATCTGACCTGGCGCGACGGTCAGCGGGTGGAGACGAGGTCCTCGGCGGACTCCGACGAGCGGCGGAACGGGGCCAGGAGGGTGGGGACGATGTGCGCGCGGTTGCGGACGAGGGCCGCGAGCGCGATCACGCCGTAGACCACGCACAGCGCGTAGCGAGCCTCCTGGCCCGGCAGGACGAACTGCACGGCGAACAGGCCCAGCAGCGTCCACGCGGCCCACCTGGGGAAGCGCAGCGCCAGCAGCGCCGCGACGCCGAGCAGGGTCTGGGTCGCGGTGAGCAGGAACTCCTCGACCTGGCGGGCGTCCAGGACCAGCGTGCCGGAGCCACCACCGACCAGGTAGGCCAGCGGCAGGCTGCCGACGAGCAGGGTCCACTGGTTGACCTTGCTGGAGATCAGGGTGCCGATCGCGGCGGAACCGTTGCCGCGCAAGGCGAACAGGATCGCCACGATGAACTCGGGGGCCTCCGAGGCCAGCGGCGCCAGCCACTGGACGAGCAGGAACTGGTCCACGCCGAGCTGGGTCCCGGTGTCGATCAGCGCGTGCGCGAACGGCTCGGCGCACAGCAGGATCACCACGGCGGCGAAGACGAACAGCCCCGCCACCAGGGGCCGCCGCACCGCCGGGGACAGCGCGCCGATGACCGAGGCCGGGCCGACCAGCTCCGGCTCCTCGGATTCCGCGCGGGAGACCCTCCAGAGGTAGAAGCCGAAGAAACCCAGCAGCGCCAACCCGAACAGCAGCGTGATCTGGCCCGTGACCGGAACGACGAAGGCCACGACCGAGGCGATCGCGAGGAACCCGAGCTCGGTGCGGTGCTCGGGGTCGAGGACCAGCTCACGGACGCGGCGGCCACCGCGGCGCGCGGCGACCGCGAGCGAGACCAGCACCACGGTCGACCAGCCAAGGCCGAGCAGCAGCCGGTTGGACCCCGTCATGTTGGCCGCCGCGTAGGCGACGAACTCCGGGTTCTGCCCGGCGGTGTAGGCGAAGTAGAGGTCGACGACGTACTCGGGCAGCACCGCGATCAGCGCCAGCAGCGCGATCGCCAGGCCGCCGGAGATGTCCACCTGGGCCGCCTCCGCCGCCCACGCCAGCACGAAGGACGCGGCGACCACCGCCGCGCCGAACAGCAGCAGCGCGAGCCACGGCGCCGTCTCGCCCCCGGTTGCCCGGATCACCAAGGCGGGCAGCGCGAACGCGCCGCACAGCGACAACGGGCGGATCAGCTTGGCGAACACGGCGACGCACCTTCCCTCGACCGGCTTCGAGCGTGGCACACGGTTCGACGTTTTCGCAATCGACGAAATGTTGGCGCGGCTGGCCTCCGGGTTGCGGGGCAGGGAAGAATCACTCTCGCCATGCCGAAAAATCCCGAACCACCCCCCGGCGACCCCACCGCGGACGCCGCGACGGAACCGACAACGGTGCAGCTCAGCGCCGCGGCGGCCACGTTCGCGCTGCTGTCGAGCCCGCCCCGGCTCCACCTGGTCTGGCTGTGCGCGCACGGCTCCTACGACGTGGGCACGCTCGCCCAGCGCGTCGGCGTGAGCATCGCCACCGTCAGCCAGCACCTCACGAAGCTGCGCCTGGCCGGGGTGCTCACCGCGCGGCGCGAGGGCCGCCACCACTTCTACGCCGTGGACGACCCGCACGTGCTGACGCTGGTGGACCAGATCTTCGAGCACATCGCGCCGGACGGCTCCCTCGCGCCGGACCCGCCACTGCGCCGCTAGGCCGCACCCCCGCAAACCGCGCCTCCCCCACCCGGCACCGCCTCCCGGCGGCGCCTACCCCTCCCGGCGCCCCCTCCCGGCGGCGCCCTCCCCCGACGCCCTCGCCCGGCTCCCCCTCCCCCTCCCGGCAGGCCCCT
>NZ_JBHLZU010000021.1:55884-109541 GCF_042429765.1 Allokutzneria oryzae
CTCACCCGCGTGCCCCCTCCCGGCAGCGCCCTCGCCCGGCACCCCCACCCGGCGCCCCGCCCGGCGCACCCACCCGGCGCCCTCACCCGCGTGCCCCTCGTTTCGCGTTTTGTAGCCTTAATGCGAAATGAGAGCGCTCTTTCGCGCATCAAGGTGACAAAACGCGAAAACTCTGACCACGCCAGCCAGCCACGCGAGCAGCCAGCCAGCCGCGCGCAGCCAGGCTCGCGCGCACCCGGCCGCGCGCGCACAGCGCGGCGCGGGGGTGGGGCGCCATCGGGAGAGGGGCAGGGGTTAGCCGACCAGCTCCGCGAAGAGGTCGAGCACCCGGCGCACCGCGGGCCGGGACGCGCTCGCGCGGGCCACGTCGATGACCTCGCGGTCGGCCGGGCCGATCTTGCTCATCGGCTTGGCCAGCACCTCGAACAGGCCGGGGGGCGGCATGCCGCAGAACCACACCGAGCCCGTTGCCGTGCCCAGCGCGAGGTGCTCGCCGTCGGCGGAGGTGGCCAGCGTGCAGCCGGGCAGCTGGAAGCCCTCGGCGTGGGTCAGCGTCTCCAGGTCGAACAGCACCAGCCGGACCGGGCCGATGACGGTGCTCATCGCCGCGAGCAGGCCGCGCTCGGGCACCACGCGCAGGTCCACCAGCGGGCCGCCCAGCTCGGGCGGGATCTTGGCGCGGAGCCCTCGCACGAGCGCGTCACCGTCGCGGCTCCAGCGCGAGAGGTGGCCGTCACCGTCCATGGTCACCAGGCTGTCGGCGTCGACGAAGGCGGTCTCCCGGATCCAGCCCGGCTCCTTCGCGGTGGCCAGCACCTCGGCGTCCTCCCCGAAGAGCACCAGCTCCGCGCCGCCGAGCGCGAACCGTCCCGTTCCACTGTGGACCGACAGCGAGGCCGGGCGGGACCGGCTGCCCTCGGGCACCACGCGCCGGACCTCGGTGTCGGTACCACTGCCGACGATCAGCTCACCCGTGCTCGCGATGGCCACGAAACCGTTGTGGGAGCGGACGAGCGCGTCGATCGTGTGCTCGTGCTTGGCCAGCACCTCGCGCTCGGCGCCGACGTGCCGGGCCAGCACCGAACCCTCCTCGCGGGTGTTCTCCGCGGTGATCACCGCGTGCCCCAGGTGCACGACGTGGGCGAACCCGGCCTCCACGGTGTGCAGGGCGATCTCGTTGCCGGAGTCGACCTCCAGCTCGATGATCGAGCCCTGCTCCTTCTGCCTGCCGTACCTCGGGTCGAAGCTCGGGGCGCTGAAGCCCGCCGTCGCGGCGATCCTGGTCGCGTCCGGCGACAGGGACACGCTCTGCACCAACGAGTTCCCGACGCGGTAGCTCAGCGCCCAGTGCTCCGGCGACGCCTCCAGCTCGTGCACGACCTGGAGGGTCTCCACCTCGGCGAGCCTGCCGAACAGGCTCCAGTCCTCCTCCGGCCGCCAGTCACCGGCGAGGTGCACCAGCTCGACGGCCTGGCGCAGCGTCAGCGCGCGGGCGAAGTCCCACAACCGCTGGTGTTCCTCGTTGTCCGCCAGCGCGAGGCCGATCTGCTTGACCTGCTCATCGGTCAGCTTCGCGCGCGCGATCAGCGTGCCCTCGGGGTCGAGCTCGCGGTACTCCTCGATCTGGTCGGCGCGCAGCAGGTACAGCGCGCACGCGACCGGGTGCTCCGGCTGGAGCCCGTGCCGGACCAGGAACTCGATCCGGCGCGGGTGCCCGATCGCGGCCTCGCACAGCCGGTCGGTCAGCGACTCGGTGGACAGGATCCGCCGCCGCGCGATCCGGCCGATGGCGCGGTCGGCCCGCAGTGCGGCGTCCAGCAGCTGCCCGGGATCCACATCGGCGCCGAGCGCGATGGAGGACAGCTCGGGCACCCGCCGGGCGTCCGGTTTGGTCGGATTGTGCAGCAGCGCGTTCAGCACCGGCTCGTGCTCGCTGATCGCCCACAGCTCGTAGAGCTGCTCCCCGGTGGCGGTGGCGCAGGCGTCGGCGACCCCCGCGCGCACGTCGTCGTCGGGGTCCTCGAACAGCTCGACGATCTCCTCGCCGCTGCGCCACTCGCTGAGCAGCCGCCCGTGCAGCGCCGCCGTGACCAGCCGGGCCGTGCCGTCGGTGGCCAGCACGTCGAGCTGGCGGACCACCTTGCGCAGCGCGGGGTCCCTGGTGGCGACCCAGCGATCGGCGACCAGCTCACCGGCCCAGGCCCGGTAGGGGTGGCTCGGGTCGCGGGCGATGGTGATCAGCGCGTCCAGCGCGCTCGGGTACCGGTCCTCGGCGGCGGCGACCAGCAGGACCCACGCCGGGTACCCGCGATCGCGCCAGCGGCTTTTCGACCGTCTGACCAGCTTCGCGGCTTCCCTGCTGTCCATATAGGCCAGAGTGTAGGCACGTGCCCTACGGTCTCCCAGCATTCGCGCGCCAAGTGATACCAAGTTAGGCCGATCCAGCGGCAAGGGTTGACCGGAGCGGCCCGTGGTGGGCGGTGATCACGCGCCCCGGTTGCCGCCCTGCCAAGGAAGATCCCGCGGCACCGCTTTCCGCAACGGCCTCGGCCCCACCGCCCGGCACCGGCAATGCCAACGTATGCGTGAAGTTGGTCTCGTCGACGCGGCCGGAGCTCTGACGCCGCAACGTGACTGGAGACCTCCCGCGGCTCTGGTCAGGGGCTGAGGGTGAAGTGGAGGGTGCCGCCGTCACGGAGGAGGTTCCCGTCCACCTTCCAGTCGTGGTGCGGGCGGCCGTCGCGGCGCACGGAGTCGATGTGGACCGCTCCTGCTGGGCCGCTGGCGGTGATGAGCGTGGCGGGCCTGCCTTCCGGGCGGATCTGGACGCGGGGGAAGACCGGGCTGGACAGGAGGAGGTCGGCGCTGCCGGGCGACCGTGGGTAGAGACCCAGGACCGCGAAGACGTACCAGGACGACATCGTGCCCAGGTCGTCGTTGCCAGGCAGGCCGCGCGGTCCGACGCCGTAGACCGTGTCGACGAGGCGGCGGACGGTCTCCTGGGTCCTGCGCGGCTGGCCGAGCTCGTTGTACAACCACGGCGCGTGGATTCCCGGCTCGTTGGTCGGGTCGTAGCGCAGCGGTCCGCCTCCCCCGCCGAAGAACTCGTCCAGGCGGCCGACCGCGATCGCGGGACCGCCCATCACCTCCGCGAGACCGGAGACGTCGTGCGGCACCATCCACGTGTACGTCGCGCTCGTGCCCTGGGCGAAGCCGTGGCCGCTCGCCGGGTCGAACACGCCCGACCAGGAACCGTCGAGGTTGCGGGGCTGCGCGTAGCCGGCGGGGTTGAACACGTTGCGCCAGTAGGCGGCTCGCGGTGCCAGGGCGTCCGCCTCCGCGACACGGCCAAGGTTCCTGGCCCACTGGGACAACGCGTGGTCTGCGACCGAGGCTTCGAGGGTCTCCGCCGCTCCGCCCCAGCAGTGGCACACGTCCTGGGCGCTGTACCGGGAGGACAGGTACTGGGCGAGGTTCGGACGTTGGCCGACGCACTGGCCGGGACAACCCGCGTCCTGCAAGCCTTCCGGGCGCGGAGCCGTCGCCTGCTCGTACAGCGAGTCGAAGGCTCCACGCGCGTCGAAGTTGCGGACCCCCATCGCGTAGAACGTCGCGAGCGTCGCCGCTGACGGGTCCCCGGTCATCACATGGGTCGCGCCGTTCACGTGCACCCAGCGGTCCCACACACCGTCGTTCTGGCGGGCGTAGTTGTACAACGACTGCGCGAAGTCCCCTGCCACGCGCGGTTCGAGCAACGCCAGCAGCTGGATCTGCGCGCGGTACTGGTCCCACCCGGAGAAGTTGCTGTACTGGGCGCCCTGGCCCGGCGAGACGCGATGCACCTGGCGGTCCATGCCCAAGTAGCGGCCATCGACGTCGCTCATCAGGTTCGGTTGGGACAACGCGTGGTAGAGCGCCGTGTAGAAGGCCGTTCTCCGATCCCCGGAACCACCCGCGACGCGGATGCGATTCAAGCGGGAATCCCAAGCGCGGTAAGCAGAAGACGCGACGGACGAAACTGTCTCATGTGGACGGATCTCCTCGCGCAGGTTCGCGGAGGCGCCTTCGAGGCCGACGTAGGAGATGCCGATGCGCATGCCGACGCGGGTCGCCGCGAAGGTCACGTAGCCACCGGAGCCCCGACCAGCGCGGTCGGCGCCCGTCGCGTAGCCTTCGCCGCCCGACGCGTGGGTGCTGCCCGGGGAGAGCACGGAGTCCACCCAGGTGCCCGTGCCCGCGAACGGCTGGTCGAACTCGGCGACGAAGTGCAGGCGGTAGTAGCTCTTGCGGTTGTTCACTCCGCCGTTCGCGCGGCGGCCGCAGAAGGCGCCCGTCAGCACGGAGCCGGTGACGCGGCGGTTGGCCGGGTCGATGGTGATGTCCGCGTCCTCGCTGCCGTTGAGCGAGTTCGACGTGCGGAACAACAGGTTCGCCGGTGTGCCCGCGGGGAAGCCGAACTCGCCGATGCCCGCGCGGTCGGTCACCGCGAGGTCGACCCGGGCCCCCGAGGCCAGTCCGAGGCGGTAGCGGCCGGGCGTCGCGATCTCGTCGGCGTGCGAGAAGTCGCTGGCGTACACGGCGTCCTTGGTGTCCGCCGTCGGGGAGGAGGTGACATCGCCGACGTGCGGCATGATCGGGACGTCACCCGCAGCGCCCGGGTTGCAGCCCGCGCCGTTGACGTGGGTGAGGCTGAAGCCGCGCACACGGGTGACGTCGTAGGAGTAGCCGTTGGCCGCTCCCGTCCCGGTCTGGTCACCGCGCGTGCTCGTCGGGCTCCAGGCGATCATGCCGAAGGGCCGGGTCGCGCCGGGGAAGGTGTTGCCGTCGCGGGCCGAACCGATCAGCGGGTCCACGTGGGCGGCCGGGTCGCGCACCCAGTCCGCGTGCACCGGGAGAACACCCACCAGGAGCGCGGTCAGGGATGCCGCTGCGAAGCGCATGAGCGAATCCTGCTTCAGCGCGAGGACGACCGCCAAGCGTTCTGTCCACCAGGACAGGTCCTAGGACAGCGACGGACGCGACCATCCCCTCCGCTCGCCCTCGTCGATCAGCGTCCGGCCCGCCTCCCACAGCGCCGTGGACGCGTCACCGATGACCGCCTTGCGCGAGCGGACGGTGTCGGCGGTGACACCCGGCGACTTCCAGGTGCCGCCGCGCGCCATCCAGTTGAGCAGCAACGGTTGCAGCCGGTCCATCGCCTTGGCGAAGCGCGCCTCGGGGGTCGAGCGCGCCTCGAACTCGTCCCAGAGCGCCCGGACCTCCCGCGCCTGGTCCGGCGGCAGCAGGCCGAAGAGCCGGTCCGCCGCTGCCTCCTCACGGGCCTGCTGGGTGTGGGCGGCCTCGGCGTCGTAGAGCGGGGTGTCGCCCGCGTAGATCTCGACCAGGTCGTGCACGAGCACGAGCTTGACCGTGTGACCGACGTCGATCGGCTCGTCGGAGTGCTCGGCGAGCAGCACGACCATCAGCGCGAGGTGCCAGGAGTGCTCGGCGTCGTTCTCGCGGCGGTCGGCGGCGGCGAGCGGGGACTGGCGCAGGATCGTCTTGAGCCGGTCGACCTCGATCACGAAGGTGAGCTGGTCGCGCAGGCGCGCGTCGAGCCCCTCGGGCAGCGGCGTGGTGTCGGTGAGCAGTGGATGCACTGCTCCCACCCTAGCTCCTACCCGGTGTCCTTATCCCCCCTCGCGAGCCGGTCGGCGCGCAGCGCCACCTCCAGCTCGAAGCGGGCGCCGGGGTCGTTGAGCCGCTCGCCGAAGAGGTCCTCCAGCTGGTGCAGCCGGTAGCGCACGGTCTGCGGGTGGATGCCGAGCCGGGCGGCCACCCCCGGCGCCCCGCTGCGCGTCTCCAGCCAGGCGAGCAGGGTCTCGGCCAGCCGCTCCCACTGCTTGGGGGTGAGCGGGTCCAGCGGCGCGAGGCACTTCCTGATCAGCGCGTCGCGCAGGAACGCCTCGCTCACCAGCCACAGGCTGGCCAGGTGCTCCGAACAGCGCAGCACCGGCTCGTCCGGCAGCACCCCGTCCTTGACCAGCCGCAGCGCCCGGCGGGCCCAGCGCAGCGACTCCGCGGCGTCGTCGAGCGCGGCGGCGGGGCCGATCGCGGCGCGGCCTCCGCGCAGCACCTCGCCGAGCTGCTCGTCGCAGTCGACGCCCACCGGCACCAGCAGGTGCGGGGCCGGGCCTTCGAGGTCGGCGAGGATCGGCCCGTCCACCCACGGCTCCGGCACGCCCGCCGGGTCCAGCGCGACCAGGTGCACCTGCTCCGGCAGCGTCCAGCTCACCGCGGCGGCCAGCTCGGTGATCACCTGCTTCGGCGTCGGCGGCTCGGCGAGCACCAGCTCCAGCAGCCTGCGGCGGCGGCGCTCCAGCGAGCCGCTGGCCTTGGCCTTGGCGGCCAGGTAGCCCTCCACCGCGAGGGCGGCGAGGTCGTCGATGTGCTCGAAGACGGCCTCGCCCAGCGCGCGCATGGTGGACGTGGACAGCTGCACCTGCTCGCCGAACTCGGACATGCTGCGCCAGGCGATGCGCGCGCCGAGCCGGTAGGCGGCCTGGAGCGTGTCCAGGCTGCGGCCCTCGTGGAACTCGCCGCGGCCGAGCAGCCGGTACATCTCCGCGCACGGGTCCAGCGGGGTCTGCGGGTCGGCGACGCGGTGCACGAACTGGATCAGCGCGTGCTCGATGCCGTTGGTGATCGCGTGCCCGAAGTGCCCGTCCAACGGCCGGGAGTACTCCGGGATCTCCTGCTGGATGCGGCTGAGGATCTGCGCGGTGACGCCGGGGACCTGGGCCCGCATCAGCGGGGCGAGCTCGCTCGGCAGCTTGGTCCACGGGCTGCCCGCGTCGATCAGCCTGTTCACGCTCGGTTCCACACGAGTGAGGCCTTCCACGGTGAAGGAGTCGCGGCGAAGGCGGCTGGGGAAGGTTATTTCCACCAGCGGCGCGGGTGCCAGCCGCCGAAGGCGTGACACCCGCGCCCCCAAGGCGACACCACCCCCGTGCCCCCCACGTCCGCGCGTGCGCGCGTGCGCTGGCTGGCGTGGTCGGGGTTTTCGCGTTTTGTCACCTAAATGCGCGAAAGAGCGCTCCCATATCGCGTTATGCCTACAAAACGCGAAATGAGGGGGCACGCGGGGTGGGGGCGCCAGGGGGTGAGGTGGTGTTGTCGCTCGCGGGGCACGGCCTAACCGGTGATTCGCTTCAGTTCCAACGAAAGGAGGTTGTCCGGGCCGGGGACGACCAGGTTGATCAAGGGCTCGGCGAGGAAGCAGCCGCCGAACGGCGGGAGGTCGTGCCTTCCGGAGAGCGTGCCGCCTCGGACCGGGGTGAAGCCGGGCTCCGAGGTCAGCTCCACCACCATCGGGGTGCGGCTCTGGCAGGAGTCGCCGACGAAGGCGGGGATGCCGCCCATGGTCACGTCGCTGAGCTTGACGCGCAGCTGCGAGCGGGACCTCACCACCCCGGCGACGATGGTGCCGGTGGTCTCGCCGACCGGGAGGAACTCGACCTTGGCGGTCACCGGCACGAAGCCGAGCACGGTGAAGGTGGTCCGCACCGGCGGCAGGGTCAGGGTTCCGGTGATCGAGCCGGTCGAGGCCTCCAGCACCGTGCTGAGCCTGCCGGGCCCCAGCTCCAGTTTGGAGCCGGTCTTGGCGATGGTGTCGGTCCCGGTCACCGTGTAGTCGATCTTCACAGCGGCCGAGGCCGGGGCGGTGCCCAGCAAGCCGAGCAGCAGGGGCACGGTGGCGAGCACCGTGATCACTCGTCTCATTCTCGTCTCCTCATCGGGGTTGCAGGTCGGTGACGCGCCACCGGCCGTCCACGCGCTCGGTGGTGACGGTCAGCTGCGCGGCGGCAGCGCTGGTGGTGCCGTTGTCGCCGCGCGCGAGGGTCTGGTCGAGGAACACCAGCAGCACGGCGCGGTCCCCCTCAAGGGCGCGCACACCGGTGCGGACGACCTTCGAGGTGAGCACGAGCCGCTGCGCGGGTGCCTGCTGCCGGATCTGGGCGAACAACCGCTCGTGCTGCCCGACGGCGTTGCCGCGCAACAGTTCCCACGTGGACCGGTCGAACGTCTCGGCGCCGTCGAAGCGGTAGGAGAACAACGTGGCGACGGCCTCGGTCACCGCATCGGAAACCCGTGTGGTCGCGTCCCGGTCGATCAGCGCCTGGTTGGCGGGCCCGGTTCGCACGGCAACGGCCTCAACCCCGAACCACCCGCCCACCACCGCGAGCACCACCACAACCACCCACCACCGCCCACCCGCCCGCTCCGCCTTAGCCTCCGGCTCAGCCCCCACCTCCAGCCCCGTCACCTCCGCCTCCGGCTCCAGCTCCCCCGTCACCGCCGGCTCCGGCTCAGCCTTAGCCTCCGGCTCAGCCCCCACCTCCAGCTCCGTCACCTCCGCCTCCGGCTCCGGCTCCGGCTCCGCCCTCACCTCCCGCGCCGCCTCCCCCCGAACCCCGCCACAACCCTCCGCCGCCGCACTCCACCACTCACCCTCATCACGCGTTCTCCTCTCGGCCATTCGCGGGCTTATGGACCTGTCTGAGCGTGCGAAAGCGTCCATAAGCCCGCTTATGGCCCGGGGGCGGAGAGGGGGACGGGGGTGAGGGAGGTGGTCTTCCAGCCGGAGGGGGTGCGGAGGAGGTCGGCCTGGTAGCGGTTGCGCTTGGTGGCCGGCGGGCCGCCGTCGGGGGTGACCGCCACCTCCACCGACGCGATCAGCTTCGCCGTGCCCGCGTTGCCGTCCAGCTCGGTCAGCGCCGCGTCCGTGACCCGGCCCTCGGTGACCGTCCGGGCCTGGCGGATCTGGTCCTTGCTCTCCGCGCTCATCCGGCGGAACTCCTCGTTGAGCCCGCCGGCGGACTCCTCCAGCCAGCGGCGCAGTCCCTCGTCCACCCTCCGGTGGTCGAGCGTGTTGAACACCGCGAGCGAGCGCTGACCCGCACGGAGGGCCTCATCACGGTGCTGTGCGGGGGATTCCGCGCTCCACCAAGCCCAACCGGCCGCCACCGTGAGGACCGCGAGAACTGCTGCCAGGACTCTCATCGTGTTCCTTTCGGCGCGTTCTGAGCACCACGGACGTTGGTACCGCTGCTTGCCGGGGCCTGACAGCTCGCAGCGGTGTTCAACGGCTTGCCGGGGCCGGTGTCCAGGCCGTTGCGGTACTGCGTTCCCTGATAGCCCGCGACACACGGCAGCGGCGAGTAGAACGTGACCGCGAGTCCCAGGTGGAACCCGTCAGCACCGACCACTGTGGACCCTGCCGCAGCCGCCTCTGGGACCTTCACCAGGAGTTGTTCGAGTCCGTTCTGCCGCACCAGCAACAGTTCCGATGTGGTCATCAGGTTGCCGACCAGCGCGCCGATGCCAGGCCCGCTCTCCTTCAGCACCGCGCTGACCTGTTCAGAGACCAACGGCGCCGCGGTGATCAGTCTGCGCAGGTCGCCGTCGGAGGAACGAAGCTGTTCCGCGAAGAGCTTCGCGTTGGCGCTGAAGGCTTTCAGCGCCTCCCCCTCTTCGATCTGCGTCTGGAGCACCGTGGGCGCGTCGATCAGCAACCGCGTGGTCTGCGGCAGGTGTTCGGTGGCCTTCGCGGTGAAGCCGTTGGTCGCGTCCAGCATTGCCTGGAGATTGGTTCCCGAGCCCTGAAAGGCCGTGCCCAGCTCGTCGATCACCGTGCGCAGGGAGTCGTTGGGCACCGAACGCACGAAGCCGTCGAGGTTCGTCAGCAACGACTCCACGGACTTCGGCGTGCTGGTGTCGCGCTTCGTGATCACTGATCCCGCTTCGAGGAACGGGCCACCGGAACCCTTGGGGCGCAGGTCGATGTACTGCTCCCCCACGGCGGACCGGTTGGCCACCACGGCGACCACGTCGGCGGGGATCTTCGGCGCGTCGAGCCGGATGTCGAGATCCGCCTCGATGCCGTCGGCGATGAGCCGCATCGGCCCGACACGGCCGACCGCCACGCCCCGGTACGTCACCTCGGCGTTGGTGAACAGGCCACCGGAGTCCGCGAGCTGCGCGCGCACCACGTAGCCCGTCGCGCCGAAGAGCCGACCGAGCCCGGCGTAGCGCGCGCCGAGATAGCTGACGCCGAGCAAGGCGATCAGCACGAACGCGGTCACCTGGACACGGACCTTCCTCATCGGGTTCCTCCAACCGGCGGGAGCGGGAAGTTCGCGGGTGATGCGTCGGCCTTGTCCACGACGAGGGTCAGGAACACGTTGAGGTAGTCGCCCTTGATCGCGTCGAGCGCGGAGTCGGGGAACGGGTACGTCAGCAGGACCTCCAGTGCCTGCGGGAGTTTCTGACCCGCCTCGGCGAGCTTGCGCAGCGTCGGTTCGAGCGCCCGGAGCCCTGCGGCCATGTCGTCCTTGCTCGCGTTGATCGTCCGCACCGCGACACCGGAGAGCCGGTCCAGGGCCTTCAGCATCGTGGTGAGCGACTCGCGTTGCTCCGCGAGGACTTTGAAGCCCGGCTCCAGCTTGTCCAGGACGACGCCGATCGGCTCACGCCGGGCGTCCAGGGTCGCGGAGAGCTTCTTCATCCCGTCCAGCGCGGTCGTGATCTTGTCGCGGTTCTTGTCCAGCCCACGGACCAGCGTCTCCACAGTGGACAGAAGCGACCGCAGCTCCTTCTCGTTCCCGCCGAGCGCCGCGTTCAGCTCCTTGGTGATGTCCTGCAACTGCGCGATGCCACCGCCGTTGAGCACCATCGCGAGCGCGCCGAAGACCTCTTCGACCTCCGGGTTCCGGCTGCTTCGCTGCACGGGCACCACCGCGCCGTCGGTGAGCGTCCCGACCGGAGCACCCGATGGCCGCGCCAGCTCGACGTACTTCTCGCCCAGCAGACTGGTTTGACGCAGCACTGCCACCGTGTTCGCGGGAAGGCGCACATCGCCGTGCAACGCCAGCCGGACGTCCACGGTCCACCCGTCGTCGGCGAGGTCGATGCTCTCCACTCGTCCCACAGCGACGTCGTTGACTTTCACCGACGCCTGCGGAACGAGGTCCAGCACGTCCTGGAACTGCGCGGTGACCCGATAGGGGCGGTCACCGACGTCCGCTCCACCCGGCAGTGGAACGTCATACGCACCAACACATCCGCTCACCAGGACCAGCACGGCGAGCAGCGCGGTCAACCGCCTCATCCCGAGCCCCCCGCTGATGTGTAGATGTCGCCGACAGGCGGCAACGGGAACAACGGCTGCGGACTTCCCGGCGGCATCGGCGCCAGGGTTGTGCGCTTCGGTGCGAACTCGGTGATGTTCGCCCTGCCGTCCAGGACCTTGCGCACCGGGTCGTAGGCGTTCATCACGTTGCTCACCGCGAGCGGTGCGGCGTCCAACGCCTCGCTCAACGCGGCCTTCTGGTCCACCAACACCTTCGTGACCGCAGCGAGCTTGTCCACAGAGGACTTGATGCGACTCCGGTTGTCCTTGATGAAGCCTTGGATCTTGCCAAGCGCACCCGGTAGTTCGGCCAGTGCGGCACCGAGGTCACCGCGATCGGCGGCCAGGAAGCCGGTCACTTCGGCGAGCTGTCGTTCAGCGGCACGGACCTGGTTGTCGTTGCGCGCCAGCATCGACGTGAACCGCTGGAGGTTGTCCACGGTGCCGAACAGCTCGTTCTGCGAGCCGTTGAGCGTCTTCGCCGCCTGCCCGAGCTTGGTGATCGTGTCGTTGAGCGCGGCCCCGTTCCCCTTGAGGTTGGCCGCACCCGTGTCGAGCAGCTCCGACAGCGCACCGTCCTTGTTCGCCCCGCCGGGGCCGAGATCCGTGGTCATCCGGTCCAGGCTCGCGTAGAGCTGGTCCAGCTCCACCGGTGTCGCGGTCCGCTCCACGGGGATCACACCGCCGTCGGCGAGCTGCGGCCCGCCGGTGTAGGCGGGCGTCAGCTGCACGTACCGGTCACTGACCACAGTCGGCGTGACGACGACTCCACGCGCGTCGGCGGGTAGCTCGACACCGTACTTGACCGAAAGGATCACCTTGACCCGCTCCGGTTCTGGTTGCACCTCAAGCACTTCGCCGACCTTCACGCCGAGAATCCGGACATCCGTGCCTTCGTGCACGCCGACAGCGGCGCTGAAGAACGCGGTGATCCGGGTGCTGGACGGCCGCAGCACCCACAACGCACCGGTGGCCGCGACCAGCAGCAGCACAACGGCGAGAATCAGGACGCGTCTCATCGTGTGCCTCCCGTGGGTTTCGGCGGGATGCAGCCGTTCACGGCTGGAACGAGGCCGCACACGTAGCTGTCGATCCACCTTCCGTTACCGGTGGCGTTGGCGATCAACCGGTAGAACGGCCCGGACAACGACAGCCCCTTGTCGAGGTTGTCCTGGTTGCGCTGCAACACATCCGCGAGCTTTTCGAGCTGTTCGAGGGCCGGGCCGAGCTGCTTGGAGTTGTCATCGACGAGCCCGGACAGTTCCTTGGACATCGCGCGGACCCCGATCAGCAGCGCGCGGATCGACTGCCTGCGCTTGCCGATCTCGCCGAGCAGCAGGTTGCCGTCCTTGAGCAGCCGCTCGATCTCGCCGTCACGACCCGACAACGTGCGGGTGATCCGCTCGGTGTTGCCGAGCAGCGTCGCGAGCTGCGCGTCGCGCGAGGAGATCGTGGTGGCCAATGTGGACAGTCCAGCCAACGCCTTGCGCACGTCCTCCGGAGTGTCCTTGAACGCCTCGGACAACGCGCGGAACCCGTCCGCGAGCTGCTTGGTGTCGAGCTTGTCCACCGTCTTCGACAACCCCGAGAACGCCTCCGTCACGTCGTACGGCGAGTACGTCCGGTCGCGCGGGATCGGTGTGTTCAAAGCACCTTCGCCACGTGGCTCCACCGCGAGGTACTTCTGCCCGAGCAGGTTCTTGATCCGGATCGACGCCGAGGTCCGGTCGCCGAGCCGGACGTCACCGGCCCGGAACGTGACCAGCACGCGGTCCCCTGCCAGCTCGACCGCGACGACCTTGCCGACGCGCAGCCCCGCGACGCGCACCTCGTCGTCCTCGGCGAGGCCCGCAGACTCGGCGAACTCGGCGGTGTGCCGCGCGCCGCCGCCGATGAACGGCAGGTCCTCCGCGAAGAACGCGACGAGCATGGCGACCGTGATCAGGACCAGGCCGGCCGCTCCGACGACGACCGGATCGCGCTGCTCGCTCATCCCTGGCACCTCGCCGCCGTCACCGGGACGCCAACGGGCGGACCACCCGGCGCGGGCGGCACGTTCGGCGCGTCCGCCGAGCACAGGAAGAAGTTGAACCACGAGCCGTACGAGGCGAGCCGGCCGATGCTCTCGTACTTCACCGGCAACCGCTTCAGGAACCCGTCGAGCACGTCGGAGTTCTCCGTGAGGGTGGCCGACAATCGGCGCAGCCCGTCGATGTCCTGCTTCACCGGTTCCCGGACCTGGCCGAGCAGTCCGGAGGTCGCGTCGGTCAGGTCGGCGAGGGCGGTGACCGCGTCGCCGATCGGCTTGCGGTCCTTGGCCAGCCCGCTCACCAGCTGCTGCGTCGTCGTGATCACTGTGGACAGTCGGTCGCCCCGGTCGTTGACGGTCTTCAGCACCGAGTTGAGGTTGTCGACCACCTCACCGATCACCTTGTCCTTGGCGGCGATCGTGGAGGTCAGGGAGGCCGTGTGCGACAACAGGCTCTTCACCGTGCCGCCCTCGCCCTGGAGCACCTGGACGATGCGCATGGACAGCTTGTTCACCTCCTCCGGCGACAGCGCCTGGAACAACGGCTTGAACCCGTTGAACAGCAGGGTGAGGTCCAGCGCCGGCGCGGTGCGCTCCAGCGGGATCGTCCCGCCGCGCGCCAGGACTCCGAGATCCCCCGGCCCCTGTTCGAGCGCGAGGTACCGCTGCCCGACCAGGTTGCGGTACTTGATCACCGCGCGGATCGAGGCGGGCAGCCTGCGGCGGCCCTCGACGGAGAACCGGACCTCGACCACGCGATCGTCCACAAGGGACATCGAGTCGACCTGTCCCACCCGGACGCCGGAGATCCGCACGTCGTCCCCGGTGTTGAGGGCGGTCACGTCGGAGAACCGCGCGCGGTAGCCGACCCCGTCGCCCACCCCGGCTCCGTCGATGGTCACCGCGAGCACGACGGTCAGCGTGACCGTCACCGTCGCGAAGACCGCGAGCTTGACCAGCGGCGCGAGCAGCCCCCTCATCCGAGGCTCACCTCCGTTCCGCGCAACATCGGCCCGAGCAGCACGCTGCTCCAGCTCGGGACCGCCTCCGGCGGGACACCGAGCGAGGGCGCGACCAGCGCGGCCACCACGTCCTTCTCCTGCGGCGAGTTCGGCACCCCCAGGTCACCGTCGGCGGAGATCGGCGCGAACCCGCCCGCTCCGGGTGGCTGGCCGAACGGGTAGCACTTCGGTCCGCCGGTGGCGTCGTAGCGCGGGGTGTCCCTGCCGGGCAGGTACGGCCCCTTGGACGGTGCCGCCCGCACCGACACGCGCAGGCCGGGCTTGCCGGTTCCCTTGCCGAACGCCTTGTCCAGCATGGGTTTCAGGTTCGTCAGCGTCTCCAGGGTGCACGGGAACGACGGCGAGTACTCGCCGAACAGCTCCAGCGGCGGGCGGCTCGCGGCGGCGAGGCGGATCAGGTTGTGCTCATTGGCGTCGAGGAAGGTCGCGAGGTCGTTGGACGCGGTGGTGACGCTGCGGAACAGGGCTTCGTTGCCCGCGCGCTGCTCGACGAGGGTGGTGCTGGTGACCGTCAGCTCCCGGAGCGCGTCCACCAGGTCCGGGACCGCCTGGTCGTACACAGTGGACACATCGGCCAGCTTGCCGAGTCCGTCGGTGAGCTCCGGCAGCATCGGGTTGAGCTCGCGGAGGTAGGCGTCCAGCCCCACCAGCGTGCGGCCGAGCTGCGTGCCGCGCCCTCGCAGCGCCTGGGAGACCGCGCTCAGCGTGGTCGCGAGCTTGTGCGGCTGGAGCGCCCGCAGCGCCGGCATCACCCCGGCCAGCACGCGCTCCAGCTCGACGGCCGAGCTGCTGCGGTCCTGCCCGATCACGTCCCCGGCGGCCAACGGCGGTCCCGACCCCGGCCGCAACGCCACGAACCGCTCTCCGAAGAGGGTTTTCGGCAGCAGGCGGGCGGTGGAGTCCCGGGGGATGCCGCCGATCTTGTCCGGGTGCAGCGCGAGCTGGAGCTCGGCGCCCTCCCCCCGGCTGGAGACCCGCCGGACCTCGCCGACCAGCAGCCCGTTGACCTTCACGTCCGAGGCCACCGAGAGCTGGTTGCCGGTGTGGTCGGTGCGCAGCGTCACGGTCACCTCCGTGGTGAAGGCGTCGCGGTAGACCGCGACCGCCAGCGCGGGGACGGCGGCCAGCAGCACCAGCAGGACGAGCCCGAGCAGCCGCCGCGCGATCGGGGACATCTGGCGCTCCTCACCGGGGGATGTGGGTCAGCTCGACGCGAATCGCGTTGCCCGGCCCGGAGATCAGCCCGGTCAGCAGCGAGTCCAGGGGTTCCTTCGCGCCACAGCCGGTGAACTCCGGCATGGTGAAGGTGCCGTAGAGCGGTTTGAGCAGGCGCGGTGGCACGAACGGCGGTGGCGACGGACCGCTGGTCAGCTCGATCACCGCGGGCGTCGCGGTGCGGCAGTTCGGTCCGACGTCCAGCGGGACACCGGCGACCTTGACGTCGCGCAGCCGGATGGTGACCTTCGAGACGGTGGTGAGCACGCCGCGGACGATCTTGCCGACGGTCTTGCCGTCCTGGGCGAACTCCACTGTGGACGTCGCGGGGGTGAAGCCGAACATCACGAAGTAGCCCGCCGACGGCGGCAGGACGAGGTCACCGGTGACGTCGCCGGTCTTGGCGTCGAGCAGCGTGCGCATCTCCCCCGGCCCCATCGCCAGGTCGGACCTCAGCTTCGCCATCGTCGACTTTCCGACGATCTTGAAGTCGATCGGTGTGAGCGCGAACGGGGTGAGCCCCGGCACCTCGACGGGCACCTCCGGGGCGGTCGCGGTGGTCGTCGGGGCCGCCGTCGTGGTCGTGGTCGTGGCTGTGGGCCGGGGCACCTTGGTGACCGGCGTGCCGGTGATCGGGATGGTGGCCAGCGGCGCCGACCCGCCCGGCTCCGGGGCGCAGCTGAGCTCCAGGACGCCCGGAGGGCCGTCGGTCGCGCCGGTGGTGGTCAGCGCGAAGGTGACCTCGCCCAGCGCCAGCACGAGGTCGCCGGGCCTGGTGGCGGTGAGCGCGACGTCCGCCCCGGTGGACGTGAGGGTGAGCTCCCCGGTCCCCGGGACGGCCGTCGCTGGCACGGTCAGGGCGAGGTCGGCGCTGGCCCCGCCCCCGGACACCGCGGCGGTGCCGGCTCCGGTGACCGCGTCCCTGCCGTCGGCGAGCAAGGCCGCGACGACGGCGTTCGGCAGCCGCGCGGTGAGCGCGGCGCGGGAGATCCGGACCGCCCGGCCAACGGAGCCCGACGCGGGAAGGTCCACGGTGACCTCCGCCGCGACCGGGTGCGCCCCCACCTGTGGGGAACGGCAGGCCAGCGACACTGGGCGGGTTGTCGCGCCTGCCGAGGCGGGGGCGCCCGCCAGGGCGGTGACGACTCCGACGAGCGCGACGGCGGCGGCCAGCGCCACCGCCACCCGCGCCGGGCGGGGCGGTCCGGTTCCCATCTCGCACGCTCCCGGTCAGCGGGTCCCGGGAACGGCGGCGGCGATCGGGATCGTGCCCAGCGTGCGGTCCTGCGTCGCGGGGTTGGCGGTGCAGGGCAGGTCGAAGGTGCCGAGGTCGGTCTGGGACCCGTCGGCCTTCTTCGGGGTCAGCCGGGCCTGGTAGGTCGGCGCGACGGAGACGGTGGCGGTGCCCGCGT
The DNA here is from genome assembly GCF_042429765.1 of Allokutzneria oryzae. NCBI lineage: Bacteria > Bacillati > Actinomycetota > Actinomycetes > Pseudonocardiales > Pseudonocardiaceae > Allokutzneria > Allokutzneria oryzae. Next base: position 72,733 of record NZ_JBHLZU010000021.1, read on the forward strand.
TGGCCACGGTGGCGGGTGGCACCGTTCCGGTGGCGAGCACCGGCAGCGGTCCGGTCGGCGGGATGACGGCGCTCGGCACAGTCAGCGAGAGCGCGAGGTCCTGGGCCTGTGCGGCCGAGTCGGTGACGACGGCGCCCGCGGTGGCGGTGCCGTCGACGGTGGCGGCCTCGAAGATCGCCAGGGCGGCGACGACGTCCTCCGGCACGGTGACGGTGACGCTGAGGTTGGTCGCCTGGACGGGCTGGCCGACGGTGCCGGAGTCCGGCAGCGTCACGTCGATCTTGGTGCTGACGTCGTACGGGCCGATCAGCGGGAACTCACAGCTGTAGGTCAGCGTGGTGCTGACCGGTCCCGCGACGGCGACCCCGGCGCCCGCCCCGAGCAGGGACGCGCCGACTCCGACGGTGACTCCGAGCGCGATCAATCCACGTCTGTTCACGGGAGATCTCCCAACGACAAAGAGAACAGGGATTAGCACAGGGGAAACGAACAAGGAACCTACCGGCGGGTACGTTACCGAGCGATGACATGCGGCACAAGAAGTACAAATGCCATTTCTACGCATTGTCAGAATGGTGACAAAACAGCTGGAGCACTCCACTCACCAGAGTGACAACTTTTCACCACACGGCATTGAGCTGCACAAATGGAGTAGTCACTAGGCAGAATGGATCAGTCTTCGTCGTCCCGGCGGGAAGATCCGCGACCGTTGTCGCCCCGGTCGCCTTTCTTGGCCTTGACCTTCTTGCCCTTGCCTTTGCCGTTCTTCGCCGATCCCTCGGTCTTTCGCTCGGAGGCGACCGGAACGGTGACGATCTCGGTCGTCACCGGGTTCGCGGGCGGGGTCGGAGCAGGGCTCACCGGCCGGTCGGCGACGGTCTGCCCCTTCGGCGGGGCGGGGGTGGTCGCGTCCAGCACGCCCGCGGGGAAGGCCACCAGCGCCCCGGCGGCGAACACACCCGCGAGCGCCAGGGACAGGCCCCGTCTGCGGCGGTGGCGGGGACGAGGACGAGGAGTGGCGGCGGCGACGCGCTGGGGCAGCGGTGCTCGCGGCACCTCGTCCTGGACCGGCCGGACGGAGCAGACCGGCAGCATCGGCGCCGCGCCCAGCTCCCGCGCGGCCTTGCCGAGCGAGCGGGCGCACTCCGCGGCGTCGGGCCGGTCGGCGGGGTCCTCGGCCACCATCGCCCGGATGACCGAGGCGGCCGCCGGGGGCACCGAGGCCGGGACCTCGGGCGCGCGCCGCAGCTTCGTCATCGCGGCGACGGACTCCGGCCCGTCGAACTCGACGCGGCCGGTGATCACCTCCAGCAGCACCAGCCCGAGCGCGTAGACGTCGGCGGCCGGACCGGCCTGCGCACCGTGGATCTGCTCAGGGGAGGTGTAGGCGACGGTGCCCATGAACTGACCGCTCTTGGTCAGCCGCCTGCCGTCGGTGGCCAGCGCGATGCCGAAGTCGGCGAGGTAGGGCTGCTCGTTCGGGCCCAGCAGGATGTTGGAGGGCTTGACGTCGCGGTGCACCACCCCGCTGGCGTGCACGTGCGCCAGGGTCTCGGCGACCACACCGCCCATCCGGCAGGCCCACCCGGCGCCCAGCGGGCCCCAGTCGAGCTTGTCGGCGAGGGTCCTGCCCTCGATCAGCCGCATCACCAGGTAGTCCCGGCCGTTGTCGGAGCCCGCGTCGAAGACGGTGACGAGGTTCGGGTGGCTCAGGCGCGCGGACAGCTGGCACTCGGCCAGGAACCGCTGCCGGTCGCTGCCGCGCCCGCCGCCCCGGAACAGCTTCACCGCGACCGGGCGGTCGAGCATCGTGTCGGTGGCGCGGAAGACGTCGGCCATGCCGCCGTGGCCGATCAGCAGGTCCAACCGGTACCGCCCGCCGAGCAGGGTGAGGTCCGGCTCGGCGTGCTGCGCTGGCCCGGCCATCACGACCTCCCTGGCGTCCTCGGTCCTCCATCGTGTCGTGCCCACCATGATGGGTCGTGAAACCGTTTCGGGCAGCGTTGACACCCGGGCCACGCCTGGCGGTGTCAACCGAGCTAGTGACGCTCCGCCCGGTCGAAGACCCCGCGCAGCGCCTCCAGCGCGATGGCGTCGTCCTCGATCCCGCCGCCCTCGTGCTCGTTGTAGGGCCAGACGGTGATCTGCTTCGGCCCGGCGTAGGCGTTGTAGGCGCCGAACACAGTGGACGGTGGGCAGGTGCCGTCCATCAGCGCTGTGGAGAACCACGCGGGCGCGCTGGCGCGGCGGGCGAAGTTGACGCAGTCGAAGTACTGCAGTGTCTCGTGCACGCGCTCCACGGAGTGCCGGTGCGCCTTGAGGTACTGCGCGATCTCGCGGTAGGGCGGCCGGTCGGTGATCACCGGCGCGCGGCGGAAGTCGCACAGGAACGGCACTCGCGGCACCACGGCGCTGACGTGGCCGTCCAGCGCCGCCGCGGCGATGGCGATCCCGCCGCCCTGGCTGTTGCCGTACAGCGCGACCCGTTCCGCGTCGACGACGTCCACAGTGCGCACCGCCTCGATCGCGCGGACGGCGTCGACGAACACGCGGCGGTAGTAGTAGGTCTCGCGGCTCTCGATGCCCCGCGTCATCACGCCGGGGAACGCGGGCCCGGTGCCCGCCGGGTCGGGGGTGTCCCCGGTGCTCCAGCCGGAGCCCTGCCCCCGCGTATCCATCACGAGGTGCGCGAACCCGGCGGAGGACCAGAGCAGGTTCTCCATCGGGTGTCCCCGCCCGCCGCCGTAGCCGACGAACTCGACCACGGCGGGCAGCCGCTCGTCCCGGCGCGCGGGCACCCGCAGCCACGCCCGGATCGGTTGCCCGTCGAAGCCCGCGAAGACCACGTCGAAGACCTCGACGGTGGTCAGGCCGACGGCGATCGGCGTGACCGAGACGGCGAGGTCGTGCCGCCGCGACTCGGCGAGCGTGTCGGCCCAGAACGCGTCGAAGTCCGCCGGATCGGTCTGCGAGCTGCGGTACGCGCGGAGCTCGTCCTCGGAGAGGTCAACCCACATTCCGATCATCCAACGGCAGGAACGCGGTCCACCCCAAGCGACCTGTCCGGTTCAGGACAGGACCTAGAGGCGGGATCGGCCCGGCTGTCGCGAACACGGACTTGGGAAACACGACCTAACGGCGGGAGGTGATCTGCTGGACCGCCCAGGAGTTGCCGTCGGGGTCGGAGAAGAAGAGGAAGCCGGAGTTGTTCAGGTCGTCCTCCTCGGTCGCCGGGCGGAACCCGCCGGGGCCGGCGAACTGCACCTCGCCGACCTCCACACCGCGCGAGACCAGCTCCGCGCGGGCGGCGCGCACGTCGTTGACGACGAGCTGCACCCCCTTGAGCGAACCGGGCTCCATAGTGGACAGTCCGGCGCCGATCACGATGGAGCAGCCGGAGCCGCGCGGCGTCAGCTGCACGATGCGCACCCCGCCACCCGGGTCGGTGTCGTGGTCCACGGCGAAGCCCAGCTTGTCCGCGTAGAAGGTCTTCGCCCTGTCGACGTCCGACACCGGGACGACGATCACCTCAAGAGTCCAGTCCACGGTGGAGACTCAAACACAGCGGTCTGACAACCACTACTTGACCAGCAGATACACCAGAACCGGGGCACCGAGCAGGGCCGTGAGCACGCCGACGGGCAGCTCCACCGGGGCGAACACCCGCCGCCCCACCAGATCCGCGAGCGACAGCAGCAACGCGCCGCAGGCCGCCGACTCCGCCAACCCGCCGCCGAGTCGCCGGACGATCTGCGGCGCCACCAGCGCGATGAACGCGATCGGTCCCGCCGCCGCCGTGGCGACCGCCGCGAGGGCCACCCCGGCCGTCAGCAGCCCGGCACGGGCCGGCCCCGGCCGCACGCCCAGCCCCGCCGCGACCTCGTCGCCCAGCTCCAGCACCCGCGACGACCGCGCCAACGCGAGCACGAGCGGGAACAGCACCGCCACCGCGACGGCAACCGGGACCACGTGCGCCCACGACCGGCCGGCCAGGGTGCCGGTGAGCCACAGCGCCGCGAGCTGGCCGGAGTACAGCTCCGCCGTGGTCAGCACCCATGAGGTCAGCGCGGTGAGCAACGCCGTCACCCCGATGCCCATCAGCACGAGCTTGTAGCCGCTGCGGTGGCCCAGCCGGTAGACCACCACCGCCGTGACCACGGCTCCGACCAGGGCGCCGACCGCCACCAGCGACGGACCGCCGGAGAGCACGACGATCACCAGCACCGCCGCCAGGGCCGCGCCCGCGTTCACACCGAGGATGTCCGGACTGGCCAGCGGGTTGCGCGCCACCCGCTGGAACACCGCGCCGGACAGGCCGAAGCACGCGCCGATGAGCACCGCCCCCACCGCGCGCGGCAACCGCAGATTCATGATCACGTAGCTCGCCCTGCCGGTCCCCGGGGAACCGGTGAGCACCGCGAGCACCTCGCCGACCGGGATCGGGTAGTCGCCCAGCGCCAACGACAACACGAGCACGACCACCGTGCCGAGCAGCAGCACCGTCCTCACAACGCCACCAGTCGACGGCGGCGCACCAACGCGATGAACACCGGTGCGCCCAGGACCGCGGTGACGATGCCGGCCTGGAGCTCCATCGGGCGCGCGACGAGCCTGCCGAGCACGTCCGCCGCCAGGAGCAGGGTCGGCGCGAGCACCATCGACCACGGCAGCACCCAGCGGTAGTCCGGACCGGCCAGCGCGCGGGCGATGTGCGGGACGGTGAGGCCGACGAACGCGATCGGTCCGGCCATCGCCACCGCGGCGCCGGTGAGCAGGACGACCGCGATCGCCGCCACCGCACGGGTCCGCGCGAGGTGCTGGCCGAGCGCCCGCGCGGTGTCGTCGCCGAGCGCCGTCGCGTTGAGTGCGCGCGCCGAGGCCAGCGCCAGCACCGCTCCGAGCGCGACGAACGGCAGCGCTTGGACCACTGTGGACAGTGTGGCCGCGCTCAGCGAACCCACGACCCAGTACCGGTACTCCGCGAAGGCCGAGGCGTCGAGCAGCGTCAGCGCGCTGGTCACGCCGCCGAGCATCGCCGTCACCGCGACCCCCGCCAGCGCCAGCCGGACCGGGGCGCCCGCGCCGAGCACCGCCGTCAGCAGCCCGGCCAGCGCGGCACCGGCGAAGGCGAACCACACGTAGCCGCTCACCGAGCTGAGCCCGGCCGTCGCGATGCCGATCACCACCGCGAGCGCCGCGCCCGCGTTGACACCCAGCACCTCCGGACCGGCGAGCGGGTTGCGGGTCAGCCCCTGCGTCACCGCCCCCGCCAGGCCCAGCGCCACGCCCGCGAGCAGGCCGGTCAGCGTCCTCGGCACGCGCAGGTGGCGGATCACCAGCTGCGCGTCCGAGCCGTCCGGTCGCAGGTAGGCGTCGACCAGCACGCCGACGCCGAGATGCTCGGTGCCGATCAGGACCGATCCGACGGCCACCACCGCCAGCACCAGCAGCGCGACGGCGAGGCGCCGGAGCGTCACCTGCCGAACCGGTCGGGGTGCAGCCGCTTGGCCAGTGCCGCCACCGCGTCGGCGTTGCGCACTCCCGGGCTGAGCTCGGCGAAGGTCGTCGGGTAGATCCGGTTGTCCCGCACGGCGGGCACGTTGGCCAGCGACGGGTCCTCGCGCAGCGCGTCGATCACCGCGTTCGCGCCCTCCGGGCCGACGTCGGAGCCGCAGCACGCCGGGACCACGATCACGTCGGGGGCCCGCTTGATCAGCTCCTCGGTTCCGATCCTGGCGAGCCTGCCGCGGATGTCGGCGAAGACCTGCTCGCCACCCGCCGCCTCGATGATCGGCTGGACGATGTCGCCGCCGCCGAAGACGCGCAGCTCTCCGCCGCCGCCAGGCCGGTTGAGCACCGCCACGCGCGGCCGCGTGGTCACACCCGCCAAGGCGGTCCTGGTCGCCGCGAGGGTCTCCTTCATGCGCGAGACCTGCGCGGCGGCGCGGTCGCCGGTGCCGAGGACGCGGCCGAGGTCGGTGATCTCGCGGTAGACGCCGTCCAGCGACACCTCGCCGACCGCGAGGGAGGCCTGACCGGCGCCGTCCTCGGTCGGGCACATCTGGGTGTTGAGCCAGCTGCCGATGCCGATCGACCTCAGCTCCGCGCGGGTGCCGAGGCCCTCGGTGGTGAACGCGCCGGTGAAGCCCGCGACGACGAGGTCGGGGTCCAGGCGCAGCACCTCCTCGCGGCTGGGGTACTCGTCCGGGAAGTACTTGGCGCGCGCCTGGTTCGCGGCGAACTCCGGCAGGATCGGGTTGTCGAGGTAGGCCGTGCCGACCAGCCGGTCCCCCGCGCCGAGCGCGTGCACGAGCTCGACCGCGTTGTGGAAGGCGGCGAAGATCCGCTTCGGCGGCTGCTCGGCCGGGACCGCGACCCCGCAGTTGTCGATCGTGGCCCCGGCGGGAGGCGCCGGGTCGGCGGCCGGGCCGCACGCGGTGATCAGGGCGGTGACCAGCGGCAGTGCCAGGACACGGGGGCGCATCAGAACAATCCTCATCTCTTTCGGCGCGCCGAGCCTAACCAGCGATACTCACCGGATGCGCACAGACCGGTGGCCGAGCACCGAGGCCGAGGCGATCGAGGTCCAGCAGCGGCTGCGGCACCGGGTCGAGCTGACCGGGCCGGACGTGAGCGCCGCGCGCACCGTCGCGGGCCTGGACGTGGACTACAACGGCGACCGGATCGTCGCGGCCGTGGTCGTGCTGGACGCGGAGACGCTCGATGTGGTCGAGACCTCGGTGGCCGACGGCGACACAGCTTTTCCTTACGTACCAGGGTTGTTCGCGTTCCGGGAGATCCCGACGCTGATCGCGGCGCTTGACGGGCTTGACGCGACCCCGGAGGCACTGGTCTGCGACGGCCAGGGACTGGCGCACCCACGCCGCTTCGGGCTCGCCTGCCACCTGGGGCTGCTCACCGGGCTGCCGACGATCGGCGTGGCGAAGACACCGCTGGGCCGCTACGACATGCCCGCGGCACAACGGGGTTCGCGTTCTCCCCTGGTCGACGACGGCGACGAGGTCGGTGCCGCGCTGCGCACCCGGGACGGGGTGAAGCCGGTCTTCGTCTCCGTCGGGCACCGGACCGATCTGGACAGCGCCTGCGCCCTCACGCTCCGGCTGACTCCCTCCTACCGCCTGCCGGAGACCACCCGGCTCGCCGACCAGCTGTGTCGCGGGGAGTCCGCCAGCCTGTCGGATCAGTGGGTGAGGTAGATGCCCCGGTAGTGCGGCAGCGACGCCCGGGTGACGCGGTCGGCCGACCAGCCCGCGAAGCGGGCGGGCGCCAGGCGGGCGGGGTCGACGAGGCCGGTGGAGACGCCGACGAGCTGTTCGGCGAGCAGCTTGCCGACCCCACCCGCGTGCGTCACCCAGCTCGCCTCCGCCAGCCACAGGCCGCGCACCTCCGGCGCCGGTCCCACCAGCGGCAGCTCGTCCGGCGTCAACGCGAACACGCCGTTGATCCGCTTCTCCACCTCCGCCGTCCGCAGCGCGGGCACCAGCTTGCGCGCCTTGGCAAGCGCGGGCTCGAACGTCTTGTCCCGGAACGCCCTGCCCGCGGTGGCTCCCATGGCAGCGGGGAGCGGTTCGTGGTCGTAGCTGCCGAAGCCGTAGCGCGTGCCGTGCGTGCGGCAGTACACCGCGTGCTCCGGGTAGCGCACGATCGGCATCGTGATCGCCTCGCCGGTGAGGTCCTCGCTCGGCGCGGTGAAGGCGTACGGGTGCTCCACCGGCACCATCGGCACCCGCGCTCCGACGGTCGCGGCCAGCGTCGGCCCCCAGATCCCCGCCGCGAGCACCACCGTGTCGGCGCGCACGACCCCGGAGTCCAGCCGCACACCGATCACGCGGCCGTTGTGCTCCTCCAGCTGCCGAACGGGACTGTTCCACCGGAACAGCACGCCCCGCGCGCGGGCCGAGCCGATCAGCGCGGCCGTGACCGCGACCGGGTCCACCGCGCCGTCCTCGGGCACGAACAGCGCCCCCGTCGCCGACTCCTCGACCAGCCCGGGAGCCAGCTCCGCCGCCGAGGACGGGTCGAGCACCCTCGGGGTCAGCCCCAGCTCGGTGCCGTCGCGGACGTCGTCCGCGAAGCTCGCCAGGCGCTCCTCGGACGTGGCCACCTCCAGGCAGCCGACGCGGTGGAACAGGCCGGGCAGCCGCGCGTAGAGCTCGACGCTGGCCATCGCCAGCCGCGCCAGGTCCCGGTCCGCGCTGAGCTGGCCGACCAGGCCGGGGGCCAGGCCGGTCGAACCCGGCAGGGTGCCCTCGGACCGGGCGTCGATCACCAGGACCTCGCCGACCCCCTGCTCCGCGAGGTGGTGCGCCACACTGGCCCCGACCACTCCGGCGCCCACCACGACAACCCGCCGACCAGCCACAAGTCCTCCAGATGTGACACTCAATCCCAAAAACTGAAGCCAGGTGTCACATCGTAGGGCACGGTGTGCTCACGCGGCGTGCCGCCGCCCCTTGGTCCGGTTCCGGCCCTTGCGGGCCAGCACCTCGGCGCGGCGCTCGTCCTCATCCTGCCCACCCCACACGCCGTACGGTTCCTCGACCGCCAGCGCGTGCTCCCGGCACCGGGTGAGCACGGGGCAGCGCGCGCACACCTTCTTGGCCTCGTCGTCGCGATGCCGCCGCGCCAGGCCACGCTCGTTGTCCGGGTGGAAGAACACCGCGCTCTCCCTCCCCCGGCAGGCTCCGAACCGCTGCCAGTCCCACTCCTCCACCACCGGCGCGGGCAGCCTGCTGGTCTCCGCCATCTCCGCTCTCCTCCCTCATCGCCGACGACAGTCGGTTTACCCGTCGCGGCAGTCCGCAATCCCCGCGCGCGAGTCGTCCACAGTGGACAGACGAATAGCCGGGCGGCGCAGGGGTATCCGCAGTGGCATGACAGCTGCCGCACACCGGGTCGTGATCGTGGGAGCGGGCTTCGGCGGGCTCGCGGCCGCACGGGCGCTCAAGGGCGCCGACGTCGCGGTCACCGTGGTCGACCGGATGAACCACCACCTCTTCCAGCCGCTGCTGTACCAGGTCGCCACCGCGCTGCTGCCGCCAGGCGACATCGCGCCCGCCGTCCGCGACGTGCTGCGCGACCAGCACAACGCCACGGTGCTGCTGGGCGAGGCGGTCGGCTTTGACGTCGAGGCGCGTGCGGTGGAGGTCGTCCTCTCCGACGGGTCACACCGGTCGCTGGGCTACGACACGCTGCTGGTCGCCGCGGGCGCGACCGACAGCTACTTCGGCCACGACGAGTGGCGCGCGGTCGCCCGGCCGATGAAGACCCTCCGCGACGCCGTCGAGCTCCGCTCCCGGCTGCTGGCGGCCTTCGAGAACGCCGCGGCCGCCGAGGACCCCGTCGAGCGCGACCGCTGGCTGACCATCGCGATCGTCGGCGCGGGCCCCACCGGCGTCGAGCTCGCCGGGCAGGTCGCCGCCATGGCGCGCCGCACGCTGCGCAGGCAGTTCCGCGGACTGCTCGACCCGACCCGGGTGCGCGTGGTGCTGCTCGACGCGGTGGACAGCGTGCTGCCGCCGTTCCCGGCGAAGCTGCGCGCGCGCACCAAGCGCACGCTGGAGAAGCTGGGCGTCGAGGTCCGGCTCGGCGAGAAGGTCTCGGGCGTCGACGCCGACGGCGTGGAGCTCGACCCCGGCGGCCGGCGGCTGCCCGCGCGCACGGTGGTCTGGTCGGCCGGGGTGAAGGCGTCACCGCTCGGCGAGGAGCTGGCCAAGGCCACCGGCGCGGAGACCGACCGCAAGGGCCGCGTCCTGGTCGCACCGGACTGCTCGGTTCCCGGCCGCCCCGAGGTCTTCGCGATCGGCGACATGATCAGCCTCGGCTCCATCCCCGGCGTCGCCGCCCCGGCCATCCAGGAGGGGCGGTACGTGGCCCGGGTGATCACCGCGCGGCTGGCCGGGACCCGGCCGCCGGGGCCGTTCCGCTACCACGACCGCGGCACGATGGCGACGGTCTCCCCCGGTGACGCCGTCGCGGACGTGCGCGGGCTCAGGCTGAGCGGGCTCATCGGCAAGCTGGCCTGGGCGCTGGTGCACCTGACGTACCTCATCGGCTGGCGCAACCGGATCGCGGTGGTCGCGGAGTGGACGTGGATGATGGCCACCGGGCGGCGCTCCCAGCGGATCATCCTGGAACCCGCGAGCGAGCAGCGGATCACGGGAACCCACCCGGGATGAGCCACGGCGGGACCGACACGGCGTGCTCCTCGCACACGTCCATCAGCTGCGCCGTCCACAGCACGGTGTGCGCGAGCACGTGCTTGCCGGTGACCGGGTCGTCCTCCCGGAACGCCAGGCTCATCTGCTCCTCCGCCGCGGCCGGGTCGCCGTACGCGTGCGCGAGCACGGTCCGCAGCACCGCGCGCAACGGCGGTGCCACCTCGTCGATGGACACCTGCTCGCCGTCGGCGGAGAGCACCTCGACGAACCCGGTGTCCAGGCTCATGTCGTCGGTGGTCTCGGCGAGCCCGCACAGCATGTCCGCGTCCGCCATCGCGAGCATGCCGGTCGCCGCGCGCACCCAGTCGCTTCCCTGCTCCACCACCACGTCGAGCTTGGCGGAAGTGCCCTCGACGGCACCCCGGCGCAGCAGGCCGACCGCACTCACCACCACCGGCAGCGGGCCGGGGTCCTCCGGTTGAAGCACCATTTCGCCTCCTTCGCCTCCGCGTTTGGGCTACCCCTGCCGCTGAGCCCGAATCGTGCGGTTGGCCGCCCCGTGATCGGGGTATCGCAAGCGCGTGCACAGCGGTCACGGCTCCGGTCCCCACCTGGCCTCTCTCGGGGAGATGGGGCAGCTGATCGCGTCCCGCGACTGGGCGGACACCCCGCTCGGGCCGATGCCGGACTGGCCGCCGGAGCTGGTCGCGGCGATCAACACCTGCCTGCCGTCGCGGGTGCCGATGCTGCTGTGGTGGGGTCCCGAGCTGATCCAGATCTACAACGACGCCTACGTCTCCGCCTTGGGCGACAAGCACCCCAGGGCCCTGGGTGAGCGGGCCGCCGACTGCTGGGCCGAGGCGTGGGCGCAGCTCGGGCCGCTCGCGGACGCCGTGCTCGCGGGCCGGGGCGCGACGTACTCCGACAACCAGCCCCTGCTGGTCAACCGGTACGGCTACGCGGAGGAGACGTACTGGACCTTCTCCTACAGCCCCGTGCTGGACACCCGCGGCGAGGTGCTGGGCATCTTCGTCGCCACCACCGACACCACCCTGCAGGTCATCGGCGACCGGCGGATGCGCGCGCTGCGCGCGCTGGCCGAGTCGCGCGTCGCCGCCGATGTGCCGACCGCGTGCCGGGCCGTCGAGCGGGTGCTCGCCAGGTTCACCGCCGACATCCCGTACTCGCGCATCCACCTGACCCTCGAAGAGGAAGCGGAGAACGTGGCGGCCACCTCCCGGCGGGCGGAGTGGGCCGACGACGTGATCGTGCTTCCGCTGGTGGTCAGCGGAAGGCAGGCGCCCATCGGCGCGCTGGTGCTCGCGGTCAGCAGGCACCGCGCGCTGGACGAGGACTACCGGCTGTTCCTGGAGCTGGTGGCGGGCCAGGTCAGCCTGGTGCTCACCGACGTGCTCGCCTACCAGGCCGAACGACGGCGGGCCGAGACCCTCGCCGAGCTCAGCCGCGCGAAGAGCGAGCTGTTCAGCTACGTCAGCCACGAGTTCCGCACCCCGCTGACGCTGATCGCGGGACCGGCGGAGGACGCGATCAGCGACACCGACGAGCCGCTGCCGCCGTCGCAGCTGGAGCGGATGCGCGTCATCCGGCGCAACGCGGCCCGGCTGGGGCGGCTGGTCGACGACATGCTCGACTTCGCCAGGATCGAGGCGGGCCACCTGCGGCCCGACGCCGCCGAGACCGACCTCGCCGCGCTCACCAGGGAGATCGCCGAGTCCTTCGCCCCAGCGGTGGCCAGGGCGGGCCTGGGCTTCACCGTCGAGGCTCCCCCGTTGCCGGGACCGGTCAGGGTCGACGCGGGCATGTGGGAGAAGGTGGTGCTCAACCTGCTGTCAAACGCGGTCAAGTACACCCTCTCCGGCCAGGTCCAGCTGTGCCTGCGGGCCTCGGGCGACCACGCGCTGCTGATCGTCTCCGACACCGGCATCGGCATCCCCGAGGACCAGATTCCCCTGCTGTTCCAACGGTTTCACCGGGTGCACGGCAGCAGGGGCCGCTCGCACGAGGGCACCGGGATCGGGCTGGCGCTGGTGGACGAGCTGGTGCGGCTGCACGGTGGCACGGTCGCGGTCACCTCCGAGGAGGGTGTCGGCACCTCGTTCAGCGTGCTGGTCCCCCTGTCCGAGTCGGACGCGGTGGCGGTCCGGCAGGAGCGGACCGCGATCGCGCCGGTCTACGTGGAGGAGGCGGTGCGGTGGAGTTCCGCCGACCCCCCGCCGAGCCGCCGGCGTCCCGAGCCGGACGCGGCGCTGGTGCTGGTGGTGGAGGACAACGCGGACATGCGGGCCTTCCTCCTCCGGCTGCTGGAGCCGAGGTGGCGGGTGCTGGCCGCGGCCGACGGCGCCAGCGGCCTCGCGCTGGCCCGGGAGCACCGGCCGGACCTGGTGCTCAGTGACGTGATGATGCCCGAGCTGGACGGGCTGGAGCTGTTGCGGGAGCTGCGTGCGGACCCGGCGACGGCCTCGATCCCGGTGATCTTCCTGTCCGCGCGGTCCGGGGAGGTCGACACCGTCGAAGGGCTGGACGCGGGCGCGGACGACTACCTGCCCAAGCCGTTCTCCACCCAGGAGCTGCTCGCGCGCGTCCGCGCCAACCTGGAGCTCGCGCGGCTGCGCAACGGTGAGTCGCGGTTCCGGCGCGCCCTGGTGGACTCGTTGCAGGAGGGGTTCCTCGTCGGCGACACCCGGGGCACGGTCATCGAGATCAACTCGGCGTTCACCGAGATCACCGGCTACCCGGTGAGCGTGCTGCCGTGCTCGTGGCCGTTCCCGTGGCTGTTCGACCCGCGGGAGCGGCCGGACGACTACCGCGCGCAGGAGGCCGCGTTCCACCGGTTCCTCAGCGAGGGCGGCGGACAGTTCCGCATTCCGTTCCGGCACCGCGAGGGACACCGGATCTGGGTCGAGATCAACGCGACGACCGTTCCCGGCCGCGACGGCGAAAGGCTGTTCGTCGGCACGATCCGCGACATCACCGCCGAGAAGCTGGCGGCCGAGCGCGACGGCACCGTGACCGAGTTCGCCGCCGCACTCGCCGCCGCGACCGATGTCACCGAGGTGCTCGACGCCGGGATCTCCGCGCTGCGCAAGGCTTTGCACACCTCGGAGGCGGTCGCGGTCGTCTGGCCGGCAGAGGGGCTGACCGCGCTCGTCGTCGGCGTGGACTCCCTGGAGGAGCTGCGCCCGGCCGCGCGGGAGGCGCTGGCGACCGCACGGGCGCGCCCGGTGGCCACGGTGCTGGTCACCGCGGGCGAGACCCCGGGGATCGCGGCACCGCTGGGCGACAACGAAGCCGCGGTCTGGCTCGGGCTCGCCCCCGGCCGGCTGCTGTCGCAGGAGGAGCAGGCGCTGTTCGGGCTGCTGTCCAGCCACCTCGCGCAGGCACTGCACCGCGCGCGGGACTACGAGCGCGCCCGCGGTGTCGCGCTGACCCTCCAGCACGCGATCCTGGGACCGACGGACCTGCCGCCGGGCTTCGCGGTGCGCTACGAGCCCGCGGTGCAGCCGCTGGAGGTCGGCGGCGACTGGTACGACGTGGTCCGCCTGCCGGACGGCCGGATCGGCGTTGTCGTCGGCGACTGCGTCGGGCGGGGCATCGAGGCCGCCGCGGTCATGGGCCAGCTGCGCAGCTCCGCGCGGGCGTTGCTGTTGCGCGCCAACGGTCCCGCGCAGGCGTTGGAGGACATGGACACCTTCGCGGAGCAGATCCCCGGCGCGATGTGCACCACGGTGTTCTGCGCGGTCGTCGACCCGGCCGACGGCACCCTCCGCTACAGCAACGCGGGCCATCCGCCGCCGATCCTGGCCCACCCCGACCGCACCCGCGAGCTGCTCACCGACCGTTCCCTGCCGCTGGCGGTTGCCGCGGGGCGGTCGCGGCCGGAGACCAAGACCCAGCTGCGGCCCGGCTCGACGCTGCTGCTCTACACCGACGGCCTGATCGAGCGCAGGGACGTGCCGGTGCTGGACGGGATCGGCGCGGCGGAGCGGGTGGTGCTCGACTCGGCGGCGCTGCGGCCCGGTGAGCTGGCCGACCGGCTGCTCGCCGAGCTCGTGCCCCCGGTCGGTCACGACGACGACATCGCGGTGCTGGTGTACCGGCACCCGCCGGAGCCGCTGCTGCTGGACCTGCCTGCCAGGGCCGACCAGCTCGCGGTGATGCGCGGCAGGCTGCGCGCGTGGCTGGCCACCGCCGACGTGCCCGCCAGCGTCGCCGAGGCCGTCGTGGTCGCGGTGTGCGAGGCGTGCACCAACGCGATGGAGCACGGGTACGGCGGCGACTCCGACAAGCGGGTGCGGGCCAGCGCCCGGCTCGACGGCGGGCACATCGCCATCGTCGTCAGCGACCAGGGCCGGTGGCGCACACCGGATCCCTCGCCAGGTGAACGAGGACGCGGGGTCCGGATGATGCGCGCGCTGATGGACACCGTCGTGATCGACAGCAGCGACAGCGGGACCACGGTTCGCATGCGAAGGAGGCGTTCGGCGTGACAGCGAAGTTCACCGTCCTGCGCGAAGGCGCCCCGACGGTGGTCGTGGTCGGTGAGGTCGACTTCGCCAACGCGACGGAGCTCGGCGCCGCCCTCGCCGAGGTCGGTGACCGCGTCGTCGTCGAGCTGAGCCAGACGAGTTACCTGGACAGCGCGGGGCTGCGGGTGCTCTTCGCCCACGCGCGCCGTTCGGCGCTCGAACTCGTGCTGCGGCGAGGTGGGCCGGTGGAGCAGGTAGTTGAGCTGTCCGGCCTCACCGAGCTCGCCGCCGTTCGGTACAGCTGACGTTCGGTGATGGAGCCGCGACACATTTGAGGCCTTTCTCCGACATCCTTCCCGTGGTGACGGAGGACCCGAGTCGGGAGACTCCGCCGCAGAGGGAGGCACTATGACGATCTCGTCCGATCGCACCGGTTCCGCTCCGACGGCTCCTTACCTGGACACGTTGGTCGCGGCGGTCTACTCGACGCTGCGCACCCTGGAATCCCCTTCCGCCCCAGCCACCCCGGATGTGGCCGGATTACGCGAGAGGCTGCGCTTCGGACTGACCTGGTGGCACTCGATGCTCGACGTCCACCAACCCGTGGAGCACCCCAGCCGCGGCTACGTGTGCCCGAGCTGCCGGACCTCGGTGCTGCGCCGCCCGGTCCGCTGGCCGTGCGCGGTGTGGGACCGGACAGCGGTGCACCTGGCGACGATGACCGTGCTCGAATCCCGTCTCGGCTCCTCCCAGAAGCCCTTGGAAGCCAACGGAAAACGCGTCTCCGTGCCGCTCAGCCAGTACCGCTACCTCCCCCGCCACCTGCTCGCGGGCTGACCGGCGCCCACACGTCCGCGGACTGGGCAGCGCCCCACACGTCCGCGGACTGGGCAGCACCTCGCCCAGCCCGCCGACTGGCGGCACCCCACACGTCCGCGAGCTCAGCGGCGCCCCGCACGTCCGCGGACTGACCCGACGCCGTTCCGCGCTGGGGCGCGCGCCCATGGGCCGGCGCGGCCAGGGTTTCGCGTTTTGTCACCTTCTTGCGCGAAAGAGCGCTCCCATTTCGCATCAAGGCTACAAAACGCGAAACGACGGGCACGCGGGGCGGCCCCTGGATGCCGCAGTGAGCGGCGCGCGAGGTGGCGTCGCTCCTTATCGGACACGGGCTGGGCGGCACCTCGAACCGCGTTGTGCGCCCAGGGCGTGAAAGGCGAGCGCTCTCAACCCACGCCATGAGATCCGGCAGGGGCACCTTGCCACGCCTCATCACCTCAACAGCGGCGGTTCAGTCCTCGCCCAGGTTCTCGACCACGGCCTCGGTCACCTCGGCCAGCACGGCGAGCTGCTCGGGCGTGAGGAGGTCGATGAAGGAGCGTCGGACGAAGGCGACGTGCGCGGGCGCCGCCTCGACGATCACGCGGACCCCCTCCTCGCTGAGCGCGACGAAGGCGCCGCGACCGTCGGTCTCGCAGTCCTCGCGAACGATCAGCCCGCGCCCGCGCATCCGGGTCAGCTGGTGGGACAGCCGACTGCGCGACCACAGCAGGTGGTCGGCGAGCTCGTTGAGCCGCAACCGGTTCCCGGCTTCGGACAGGGTGGACAGGACGTCGTAGTCGGCCTCGGACAGGCCGGAGCTCGCCGCGAGGGCGCGCGCGTTGTGCAGGTCCAGCAGTGCCCGCATCCGCCGGTACCCGTACCAGGCCCGGGACTCGTCCGCCGTCAGCCAGCGAGGGGATTCCATTCCCCGATGCTACGCGGGGAGCGCCCCACTGTCTTCGCCCCCAAGGGTAGGTGACACATCACCCCGCCAGCACCCCTGCAGCACCTGGGTAGTTGACATGTCATCCACCGGCGACCTAGCGTGTGTGACACATCAACTACCTTTGCCGAACAAGGGGTTTGCCATGCCGAAGCTGAACGTGATCGTCGCGAGCAACCGTCCTGGCCGGTCGGGCCGGACCGTCGCCGACTGGTTCGTCCCGATCGCGGAGCAGCACGGCGGCTTCGAGGTCGTGCTGGCCGACCTCGCCGAGATCGGGCTGCCGTTCCTCGACGAGCCCGAACACCCGGCGAGCGGGCGCTACACGCACCAGCACACCAAGGACTGGAGCGCGCTCAACGCCGCCGCGGACGCGTTCGTGTTCGTCATGCCCGAGTACAACTTCGGCTTCACCGCGCCGTTGAAGAACGCGATCGACTACCTCTACCAGGAGTGGCGCTACAAGCCCGTCGGCTTCGTCAGCTACGGCATGACCTCGGGTGGCCTGCGCGCGGTCCAGATGATCAAGCAGGTGGTGACGACGCTGAAGATGACCCCGGCGACCGAGGCGGTCACGGTGTTCCTCCGGCAGCACCTCGCCGAGGACGGCACGGTGCGCGCCGATCCCGCCCTGGCCGAGTCGGCCGTCGCGATGCTCGACGAACTCGGCAGGCTCTCCTCGGCACTGGCGCCACTGCGCTCCGCCGACAGCTGATACGAGCGGGAAGAGGTGTCGCCTAGTGCGCGCGGGCTGGCTGACGTGGTCGGTGTTCTCGCGTTTTGTCACCTTCTTGCGCAAAAGAGCGCTCCCAAATCGCATTAAGCCTACAAAACGCGAAAAGAGGGGCACAGGGGTGAGGGCGTCAGGGGGTGGTGAGGTGGTGTCACCGCGTGCAGGACATGACCTAGGGCGCGTGCTGGGTGGTGCAGTGCAGCCCGCCGCCTCCTGCGGCGATGGCGTCCAGGCGCAGGGGCACGACATCCCGGTTGGGGTGGTGGTCACGCAGAACGCCGAGTGCGCGGTCGTCGGCGCGGGGATCGCCGAAGGTGTGGACGAACACGGCGGTTGTGGTGGGGTAGTAGGTGAGGTAGCTGGTGGTCACCTCGGGTCCGCCGATGGTGTTCACGAGAGGGTCGGCCTCGGGAATCTCGATGACGTCCAGGTGCTGGCCGCGAGCATCCGCGGCCACCCGAAGTGCACTGCGGGCCTGCCGGTACACCGGCCACCAGACCGCCGACTTGCCCGGTGCGGGCCGAGACAACGCCACGACACGGGGGGCGAGGAATCGGGCCACCATATCGATGTGGCAGTCGGTGGTCTCCTGTCCCCGAACGCCCCGTAGCCAGATCACCTTGTGCGCCCCGAACAGCCCGCGCAGTGCCCGCTCGATCTCATCCCGGCACAGCCGGGGGTTGCGACTGGTCAACGAACTCTCGGTGGCCATCAACGTGCCCTGACCGTTGGAGTCGACGCAGCCGCCCTCCATGACCAGAGGCGCGCTGACACGCCGAATGCCCGCGCGGTGCAACAGGATGCGGGCCAGGTGCGTGTCGTTGGCATGCGGCTGCTGCTTTTCACCCCAGCCGTTGAAATGGCCATCGACCCCGTACGGGCCAAGGGGGTGTTCGACGACCATCGGCACGGTGTCGCCAGCCCAGATGTCGTCGACGGGAATCGGCAGGATCCGCACCGCACGGCCCACCGACCGCCGGGCCGCCCTCACCTGGCACGGGCGGACCAGCAACGTCACCGGCTCGTACTCGGCGATGGTCCGCGCCAACAGTGTGATGTCCTCGCGGACCCGGGGCAGGGTCTCCCCCCACAGCGAGGCCAACGCGGGCCAGGCCATCATCGTGCCCCGCGTCGGCCCTTCCCAGTCCGCCGGCAGGCGGCCGCCCACGGGGGGACCGACAACCGCAGATCCTCGTCGTAGCGGCACGGCGGGATCAGCGACCGCGACCGTCGATCGCAACGACGACACCGCCGCCGCCCAACAGAGGACGGAGAGCGCCTGGCGACGCGACATCCACCACGACATGAGCACCACCCAGGCGATCTTGTCAGTGACGCGAGAGATGCCGGCTGTCACGACCAGTGAGGCCGCGACGGTCAGCGCAGTGACACGATGTGGTCAGCCGTAGGGCGAGCGGCCGCTACGACAGCGTGGAAGTTCGGCCTGACTCCCCGTGGCACCGCACTTACCACGCCTCGTGAGGCCACGGCCCTGCCATTCACCGCCGAGCGGTTCGAGATCCTCGATTCTCACCAGTGTACGCAAAGAGGTCGACGGGCTCGTGAAGATGAACCAACGAAGGCGGCTGGTTTGACGACGCCGTGGCGTCTGGGGAGTGCAGTCGGACCTCGGTGATACAGCCGCCTTCGACGACGATCGTCTGCAAGATCGGAAGTCGAGTTCCCGGCCTGTGGTGTGGGCCCGCGCACCACAAGACACGACAAGACCGGATCGGGCACCCGCTCCTTGGACGGCGCTTTCCAGAGCGCCGGTCAGGTAGTGGGCACAGCAGTCTTCAGACCTCGTGACCGCTGTGGCCTTTACTCCGCAACAAGTCAAACATCTCGGCCGCGAAACGCTCCGGCCCTCCGAATGCGCTCAACCTGTTCAAGACGCACGCCATGGCCAATGGCGCGAATACCGCGCAACAGAAGCAAGTTCACCCAACTCGACGAAGCGCCACTAGGAGCTCTCGCGACGTTCGAGCCCGACGGCATCGCGCAGCTCCTTCTCTGCCTGCCTCAGCTCTCCGTGGTCCTCACCGAGCCGGCGCATCAGCTCAGAGAGCCCTTCGGCGAGCGCGTTCAGCTTGTGCTGCACGGCTTCGTCGGACCGTGTCTGGGTGTTCTGCAACAACGCAACGAGGAGGAACGTGACGATCGTGGTGACGGTGTTGATCACGAGCTGCCAGGTGTCTGCGGTGTCGAAGAGGAAGTACGACGGCGCCCACACCACCACGAGCACAACGCACATCGCGAAGAACCACGCCCGCGAGACGAACTCGTTCGCGTGTGTGGCGAACCGGTCGAAGACGGAGGGCTTCTTCGTGACCTGGCTCGGCATCATCACGTCGCTCATACCCGGGGAGTGCCCATCGACCGCCCCCGTCAACCTCGTGCCGCGTTTGCACCGGCCGTGCCAGGGTAGCCGAACCCCATGGCGCGACTCGTTCCCGTTCAAATCGTCGCGGCATGGACCGGTGCCGTCTTCCTGGCACTGGGCATCCTCGGCTTCATCCCGGGAGCGACGACCGACTACGAGTTACTGAGGATCGCGGGCCACCACTCCGGCGCGTTGCTTTTCGGCGTGTTCGCGGTGTCCGTGCTGCACAACATCGTGCATCTGCTCTTCGGCGTCGGCGGTCTCACGTTCGGCCGCGACCCGGCGGCGGCACGGCTGTACCTGCTGGGCGGTGGCACCGCCTACCTCGCGCTGTGGCTCTACGGCCTGGTGATCGACAAGGCGAGCACGGCGAACGTCGTGCCCTTCAACAGCGCGGACGACTGGCTGCACTTCGGGATCGGCTCGGTGATGGTCCTGCTGGGCCTGGTGACCGCGCGGTTCCGAACGGAGCAACGACATGGATCACTCTGAGACACCGGTACTCGACGCGCTGCGCGCCTACCGGGAAAGCGACCACCTCTCGTTCCTGCCACCGGGGCACAAGCAGGGCAGGGGCGTCGACCCCCGCGTACTGGACGTGATGGGCGCCGACGTCTTCGCCTCCGACGTGATCCTGATGAACGGCCTCGACGACAGGGCGATGACCCACGGAGTCCTGAGCCGCGCCGAGGAGCTGATGGCCGACGCCGTAGACGCGGAAAGGGCCTACTTCTCCACCTGCGGCAGCTCGTTGTCGGTCAAGACGTGCATCATCACCGTGGCGGGTCCCGGCGAGAAGCTTCTGGTGTCCCGCAACGCCCACAAGTCGGTGGTGGCCGGGCTGATCATCAGCGGCGTCCGCCCGGTGTGGGTGCACCCGCGCTGGGACCCCGGCTGGGAGCTCGCCCACCCGCCGTCACCGGAGTCGGTGGACGCCGCCTTCGCGGGCGAACCGGACGCGCGCGGCATGTTGCTGATCACGCCGACGGACTACGGAGCCTGCGCGGCGATCAGCCGGACGGCGGACATCTGCCACTCCCACGACCGCCCCCTCATCGTGGACGAGGCATGGGGCGCGCACCTGCCGTTCCATCCCGATCTGCCCTCGTGGGCCATGGACGCGGGCGCTGACCTCTGCGTGACGAGCGTGCACAAGATGGGCGCGGGCCTGGAGCAGGGCTCGGTCTACCACCTCCAAGGCGCACGCGTGGACCACCGGGTCCTCGAAGCCAGGGCCGACCTGCTCGACACCACCAGCCCCTCGGCGCTGGTCTTCGCGGGCCTGGACGGCTGGCGCCGCCAGATGGCCGAACACGGGCACGCCTTGCTGGACAAGGCGATCTCCCTGGCGAAGTCGGCCCGCGAGCGCCTCGCGGAGCTGCCGGGAACCCGGGTGCCGGACTTCACCGGTCCGGGCGCGGCGGACGACCAGGACCCGCTGAAGATCGTGGTCGACGTCGCGGAGCTCGGCGTCTCCGGATACGCCGTCAACGAATGGCTGCGCGAGCACGAGCGCGTCGCCGTCGGCCTGTCGGACCACCGCCGCTTCGCGGCCCAGATCACGGTGGCCGACGATGAGTCCACAGTGGACCGACTGGTGGCGGCGGTCGGCGCGGCGGTGAAGCACTCCGGCGACCTGCCGAGGGCGCCGAGGATCGAGCTGCCCGACCCTGGCGAGCTGGAGCTCGACCAGGCGATGCTGCCCAGGGACGCCTTCTTCGGCCCGGCGGAGCACATCCGCGCCGAAGACGCGGTCGGCCGCATCGCGGCGGAGACGATCAGCCCCTACCCACCCGGCGTGCCCGCGGTCCTGCCCGGCGAGGTGATCACGCGGCCAGTGCTGGACTACCTCCGCAGCGGCCGGTCGGCGGGCATGTACATCCCGGACTCGGCGGACCCCGACCTCACCACCATCCGCGTCCACACACGGTGATCCCGTTCCGCACGTGGAGGAGGCCCGCATCGGGGGATGCGGGCCTCTCCTCATCGCTACCGCCGGTGGCGGTCGTCCTCACAGCGCGACCGGTTGGCGTCCGCCGCAAGGGTCCTTCAACCAGGCTTCGCCGTGGTCGATGCGCAGTCCCCTGAGCGAGACCATGCGGTCGGCGAATCGTTCCAAGTCGCCTTGGAACCTCAGGGCCAGGTCCTTCGGAGTGCCGAGCTCACTGTCAGGTTCCGCCCAGACCCGCCACGTGATCCGGGTCCTGCCGTTCGGCAGCGGACGCCACAGCAGCACCACCTCGTACCGAGGTCCGTCCACAACGGACATCGAGATCCCGCGTTCGCGCGGGATCACCCGCACTGTGAGCTCGCGGTGTTCGCCGTTGGGCAGCTCCACGTCCCAGCGGGTCAGCTCGCCCCCGTCCCGGTACACCCCTCGCACGCCCCGCATGAACTCCGGGTAGGAGTCCACGCGGTGCCAGTGCGACTGGACGATGCCGACCGGGACGGGAACCTCCGCGCGCCCGCGGACCTCGGTCACAGCCGTGAGTCCCCTGGCTTGACCTCACCCCGCCAAGCACCCGTCTCCGTGCCGCGCCGCTCGATGAACTCCTTGAAACGACCGAGGTCGCCCTTGACCCGGCCGCGCACGATCCCGAGCTTGTCACCGACGTTCTCCACCACGCCTTCAGGTTCGTACTCGATGCGCAGCGAGACCTTGGTGTGCGTGGCGTCCTCCGGCGCGAAGGACACCGTGCCACGGTGTTTCGGCCCGGAGAGCACACTCCACGACACTCGCTCGTCCGGCACCTGGTGCAGGATCTCCGCGTCGAACTCGCGGTCGACACCGGCGATCGAGGCGTGCCAGTGGGTCAGGGTGTTCGAGCGCTGCTCGACGCGTTCGACACCCTCCATGAACTGCGGGAAGGACTCGAACTGCGTCCACTGGTCGTAGACGGTGCGCACCGGCGCGTGGACCTCGACCTGTTCCTCGATCACGCTCATGATCGCTCCTCACTCTCGGAGTCGTCGTCATGTAAGGCGGTACCCGTGGTGCCGCGGGGAAAACACACCGAGTGACCTGACTCTCGGCGGGTAACCAAGGTGTGTGCCGACTCCCAACACCGAGACGACGCGGCGTTATCGCAGGGCGTGCGACTACCTCTCCGCGGCCATGATCTACTTGCGGGACAACGTCTTACTGCGCGAACAGCTGCGCGAGGAACACCTCAAGCCGAGACCGCTCGGCCACTGGGGGACCTGCCCGGGCATCAACTTCGTCTACAGTGGACTCAACGGCCTTGTGCGGCGGAGACGCCAGCGAACTTTGCTGGTGACGGGGCCGGGCCACGGCGCTCCCGCGATCCACGCCAACCTGTGGCTTGAGGGCACGCACACCGAGCTCGACCCCACGATGAGCCTCACGGACCTCATCCGGGGCTTCTCCTGGCCGGGCGGCTTTCCGAGCCACCTCTCCCCCGAGGTTCCCGGGGTGATCCACGAAGGTGGCGAGCTGGGCTATGCCCTCGCCACCGCCTTCGGCGCGGCCTTTGACGATCCGGACCTCCTGGTCGCCTGCATCGTCGGGGACGGGGAGGCGGAGACCGGCCCGACGGCGGGGTCGTGGCATGCGAACAAGTTCCTCGACCCCGTCACCTGCGGCGCAGTGCTCCCGGTGCTTCACCTCAACGGAGCCAAGATCTCCTCACCCACCGTCTACGCGTCCATGTCCGACGAGGAGCTGGTCGCCTACTTCCACGGCGCGGGCTGGTCGCCGTACGTGGTCGACGTGGCGGACACCGCCGATCCAGACGCCCTGCTCGCGGAGACATTCGACCTGGCGCACAGCGAGATCTCCGCGATCCAGCGGCGCTGGCGTTGCGGTGAGGGCGAAGGCAGGCCGATCTGGCCGATGGTCCTGTTGCGCAGCCCCAAGGGCTGGGGCCTTCCCACCGAGTACGGCGGAGGCACCTTCCACGCGCACCAGGTTCCCCTGGACGCCGACCAGCTCACCGAACTCGAAGCCTGGTTGCGGTCGTACCGGCCCGAGGAGCTGTTCCACGAGGACGGCCGTCCGCACGATGACCTCCGCGAAGTCCTGCCGGCCGAGGAGCTCCGACTCGGACGGGTGCCACAGGCCAACGGCGGACAGCTGCGACAGGACCTGCCGTTGCCGGAGCTGGAGAAGTTCGCCGTGGAGGTCCCGGAACCCGGTCGCGCCACGGCGAGCGCGACGGGAACCACCGGTGAATGGCTCGCGGAGCTGATGCGTGCGACCGAACAACGGCGGGACTTCCGCGTCATGTGTCCCGACGAACTGGAGTCCAACAAGCTCGACGCGATCCTTGAGGCGACCGGCCGCGCGTTCTCGTGGCCGCTCACGGAGTACTCCGAGCACATGTCCCGTGACGGCCGCGTTCTCGAAGTGCTGTCGGAACACCTGTGCCAGGGCTGGTTGCAGGGCTACCTGCTCACCGGGCGGCACGGGCTGTTCCCGTGCTACGAGGCATTCGCGTCCATTGTGGACGGCATGGTCAACCAGTACGCCAAGTTCCTCAAGATGGCAGGTGAGGTGCCGTGGCGCGAGCCGGTCGCGAGCCTGAACTACCTGTTGTCCAGTGAGGGCTGGCGGCAGGAGCACAACGGCTACAGCCACCAGGGCCCGGGTTTCCTCAACAACCTGCTGACGAAGAAGTCCTCGGTGAGCCGGATCTACCTGCCGCCGGACGCGAACTCGTTGCTGGTGACGATGCGGCACTGCCTGGCTTCGACCGACCGGATCAACCTCGTGGTCGCGGGGAAGAACCCCGGACCCCAGTGGCTGGACCTGGCCGAGGCGCAGCGGCACTGTCGCGCGGGCGTGGGAACGTGGGAGTGGGCGGGCACCGAGACCGACTCCGACGCTGACGTGGTGCTCGCCTGCGCCGGAGGCATCCCCACGGTGGAAACGGTGGCGGCGGCGTGGTTGCTGCGTCGGCACGCGCCCGGACTCCGCGTACGCGTGGTCAACGTGGTCGACCTGCTCACACTGTCCACTCCGGACGGACATCCGCACGGCATGGACTCGGAGGAGTTCGCCGAATGCTTCGGTACCGACGTCCCTGTGGTCTTCGCCTTTCACGGCTACCCCTCCGCGGTGCACGAGGTACTGCACGGACGGCCGGAGCCGAGTCGGTTCCACGTGCACGGATACTTGGAGGAGGGGACTACGACAACGCCTTTCGACCTGCTCGTCAGCAACAGGATGAGCCGTTACGACCTCGCGGCTGACGCGGTGCGGCGCACGCCCGGCTGGTCCTCGCGGGGCGGAGGGATCGTCCAGGAGCTCATCGGGAAACGCGACGAGCTCAGGGACTACGCCTACCGCGAGGGCAAGGACTCCGAGGAGATCACCGACTGGGAGTGGTCGGCATGAGCGCCGTGCTCACCATCAACCCCGGCTCGTCCAGCCTCCAGGCGCACGTGATCGACGCGCACTCCGAGCGCGTGATCGACTTCATGCACGTCGAACAGCCCCCTGGGTCAGAAGACGCGGTCCGCGAGCTGGAAGAGCTGTTGTCCCACAGGCTCGACCTCCGTGCCGTGGGACATCGGATCGTGCACGGCGGCCCGGAAGTGACCTCTCCGACGCTGGCCACCGACGAGGTGATCTCCACGGTGCGGAAGACAGCTTCACTCGCGCCGCTCCATGTTCCCGCGAGCCTGGCACTGCTCGACAAGCTGCGTTCGCGGATGCCGGACCTTCCGCACGTGCTGTGCCCGGACACGGCGTTCCACAGTGGACTCCCCGAGGTCGCGGCGACCTACGCCCTGCCGAAGCGGTGGCGGGAGCGCTTCGGCCTGCGCCGCTACGGCTTCCACGGCCTCTCCTACAGCTGGGCGGCCGGCAGGGCTTCGGAGCTGGTGAGCAAGCCGGTCGAGTCGCTGAGCGTGCTGCTCGCCCACCTAGGCGGCGGCAGCTCGGTGTGCGCCTTCCGCGACGGCCGCAGCGTGGACACGTCGATGGGCTTCACGCCCCTGGAAGGCTTGCCGATGTCCAAGCGCAGCGGCGATGTCGATCCGGGGATGCTGCTGTGGTTGTTGGAGGAGAACAGGCTCAGCCTCAAGGAACTCGCGGAGGGTTTGCACACCGGCTCCGGGCTTCTCGGGCTCGGGCACTCCCCTGACACCCGCGACCTGGTCAGAGCCGCGGGTGACGGCGATGTGGATGCGGACCTCGCGCTCCGCGTCTTCGCGCACCGCGCGAGCCGGGCACTCGCCGCCGTGGCAACGAGCCTGGACCGCGTGGACGCGTTGGTGTTCACCGGTGAGATCGGGTGGGACCAGCCGGAGCTCCGTGAGGCCATCGCCGACCGCCTCGGTCTGCTCGGCATCGTCGGCGGACTGTCCGGCAACCGCGAGGACGACGGTCCGGTCAGCTCCCCTGGCGCGACTGTTCCGGTGCTCGTGATCAAGACCCGCGAGGAGATGCAGATCTGCCGCGACACGATCGCGGCGGTTGAGGCGGGGTGAACGCGCATCACCCCAGGTGAGGCCGTGGGCGTTCGACCCAGATGGTCACGACGGTCGGCCGGTGGGGGTGCATCCCTTGCGGCGCTTGGCGGACGACGCGCGCCTCGGGGTCGCCGGAGGCACCACGAAGATCGATCTCGGTCTCCGACGCCAGGGCCAGCGCCTGCCTCAGCGTGAGCCCGACGAACCCGGGCACCGGCCACGAACCGTCGTAGTCCAGATCCCGCGACACGGTGCTCATGGTCGTCAACCTACGCGGTCAGCGCCGCCGGAGCAGGGGGAGCACGAACCACAGCATGCCGAAGCCGACCAGGGCGAGCACCCCGATGGCGATCGCGATCCAGCCGCCCACGACCGCCTCGCCCAGCAGCAGCACCGTGCCGACCATCGCCAGCGCCAGGCAGACCAGGCCCGCGATGGCGAAGGTGTTGGCGATGTCGATGATCTCCTTGCGCATGCCCCGCCGGAACAGCAGGCGGTGCCACGACGCCGGAGCCGTCAGCAACGCGACCGCCGCGGCGGTCAGCACCACCGTGATCAGGTGCAGCACGCGGACGTGGCCGTCGATGTGCTCGTAGCGGTCGCTGAAGGCGATGGCCAGCAGGAACCCGAACAGGATCTGCACGCCGCCCTGGGCGACGCGCAGCTCCTGCAACAGCTCGTTGAGGTTGCGCGCCAGCCTGCGCTGCTCGGATTCCTCAGGATCCCTCACCAGTCCTGCCTACCGGACCGACTGGCTCTCCACCACCGCCAACCAGCCCTTTACGGGCCGCGTGCGGACACCGAGCAGCTTCTCCGAGTCGGTGTCCCCCGTGCTCGCCAACGAGTCCGGC
The DNA here is from genome assembly GCF_042429765.1 of Allokutzneria oryzae. NCBI lineage: Bacteria > Bacillati > Actinomycetota > Actinomycetes > Pseudonocardiales > Pseudonocardiaceae > Allokutzneria > Allokutzneria oryzae. The sequence goes on from NZ_JBHLZU010000021.1 coordinate 99,565, forward strand.
CGGCCCTGGAGTGCTTGGTAGAGCCCTTGAATCCCGGCCGCCGCGCCCGCGCCGAGCACCGGGGTGAGCACGGCCCCGAAGTCGGTGGGCGTCATGGCGCGGTAGGTGATCTCGCGGTTGTGGTGCGCGCCGAACTCGGCGGCGAGGTCAGGACCGGTCAACGCGGGAACCGCTCCGACGTCCACAAAGGACGGTGGGTCGGCGTGGGTGAGCGCGGCCACCGCGACCTCGGCGACATCGAGGTGGCTGCTCCAGCCGACGGCGTGGCCATCGGCAACCGGATAGGTCAGAACCCCTTCACCGACAAGGGTCTCCTGCACGGGCGGCAGCAGCAGGTTCTCCAGGAACAGCCTCGGCGCGAGCACGGTCACCACGACACCGGCGGCGCGCAGGCCTTCGGCGAGGTCCGCGACCGCGGCCAGCCGGTCCGGACCGAACGGCGACCCGGGATCGCCGGGAACACCGCCGCTGGTGGAGATCACGGCCCTCGCCGGGCGGGCGACGGCGGCGAGGTTGGCGGCCCAGCGGGCGGGTGCCGCCGGGTCCGGGGTGATCGGGAAGTGGATGAAGGCGCCGGTCACGCCCTCGTAGGCGGCGGCGAGCGCGGCACGGTCGTCGAGGTCGCCCCCGGCGCGGCTCAGGCCGCGCACGGCGAGGCCCCTGGCCTCAAGGGCGCGGACGACGGGGGCGCCCTGGGCGCCGGTGGCTCCGTGAACGAGGTAGGTCATGCCGCTATAGTTCCGATCAGGAATCAGTTTCCTCAAATGAACTAATGGAGTCCGCGTGAGTGAGCCGGGTCACGATCTTCCGGAGTGCCCGATCGCCCGGTTCCTGGTGGTGCTCGAAGGACCGTGGGCAACGCTGATCGTCCGCGACCTGCTGCCCGGTCCGAAGCGCTTCACCGAGCTGCGCGCGGGCCTGCCGGGGATCAGCCCGAAGACCCTGTCCGCCCGGCTGCGGCGGCTGGAGGAGACGGGCCTGGTGACGCGGACCGCCTACCCCGAGGTGCCGCCGAGGGTGGAGTACGAGCTCACCGAGGCCGGAGCACGGCTGAAGAAGGTGCTCGACACGATGGCGGAGTGGGCGGAACGGGACCTGCCGCGCGAACTCGGTACCGTGCGCCGGTGAGCGCCCTGCACTTCGACAAGGTCTTCCGCGGCACCCCGCCCGCCCGGGACAGCGCCTACCTGCTGCGCCAGAAGGTCGGTTTCAGCAAGCAGCACTGGCTGCCGCAGCTGCCCGATCCCGCCTGCTGGCCGCCGGAGCTGGACGCCGAGGCCGTGGACCGCCACACGGTCTTCGAGATCGCCCGGCGCGCGGACGACGACCTCGGCGCGGTGCACGCGCTCGTCGCCGCCACGGTCTGGGCCACGGGCCCGAAGCAGCGCGGAGCGGTGAAGCTCGGGCTCGTCTTCGACCACAACCCCGGCGTGGTCGGCGCCCACCTCGCCGCGGCCGTGCGCGGGACGCGCGAGGACGGCCCCGTCGCCGGGTTCACGATGCTGACCAGGAAAGGCAGCCACGCCCTCGCGCGGCTCGGCGGGGCGATGTTCACCAGGGTCCTGTACTTCGCCGCGTTCGACGGCACGACCGGCCCGCTCATCCTGGACCAGAACGTCGCGATCGCGGTGAACGCGCTGCGCGGCTCGGACTGGAGCCTGGACGGCCCCTGGTCGCCGGAGCAGTACGGCGACTACCTCGGCTACGCCGCCGAATGGGCACAGCAGTGGCGTCCGGGCACCGCGACAGACCTCGTGGAGCGCACGCTGTCGGCCGCGGGCCAGGCGCTCGGCGCGCACTTCGCGAGGTAGGCGGTACGGCCCTGGCGACCTCCGCGCCACGCCCCTACGCCGCCGTGTGCGCGCGTGGACTGGCTGACACGGTTGGGCTTTTCGCGTTTTGTAGGCTTATTGCGCAAAAGAGCGCTCTCATTTCGCGTTAAGGCTACAAAACGCGAAATGTGGGGCGCGCGTGGTGGTTGCCGGGTGAGGGGTGCCAGGGGTTCTCCCGCGATGAGACCCACATCAGCAGTCCTATATGGACCGTCTACTTGAGACAGTCATTGCGCGAGGGGGTCACCGCGCCCGATCACCTTCCCGGCCGACCTGTCTCGGCGGGTCGATGAGCACCGGGTGGTGTGGGCGCCGTCCAGGGTGACCGAGGAGAGCTATCCCCAGCTCACCGGCGCGTGGCCGTGCCTCGCCTCGTTGACCGGCTGGACGAGGAGAACGGGGTCGGCGAGCTCGAACCCGGTCTTCTGCGGCCAGGGTCTGGGCCGCGCGGTGTGCCTGGCCGCGCTGCGCGCCCTGCGCTCGGCGGGAGCGACCCGCGCCATGGTCTACCCGCGCGGAACCACCCCAAGGCCCCGGCGGCAGCGCTCTACCGCGATCTCGGCTTCACGTCCTGCACCCGGTCGCTGGCCCACTCCAGCGAGCGGCTCAGCGGGGACGCGGGGGTCAGTCGCCGGAGAGCATGCGGTCCCGAAGTCCCCGGCTGGTGCGCCGCAGCACCCACAGCACCGGCCAGGCGGCAGCCAGGCCGAGGCCCAGCGGGATCGCGGCCTGCCACTGGGGCGCGCCGAGCGCCACCGCCTGCGGATCGGGGTCGTCGATGCCCTGCCAGCGGCTCGGCGGGAGCACGATCGCCCTGGCCTTGCCGATGACGTGGTCGATGGGCACCGCGCCCTGCCTCGGGTCACGCGAGTCGCGGGAGTTGTTGCGGTTGTCGCCCATCACCCAGATGTGGCCCTGCGGCACCGTGACCGGGCCGAACTCCTGCTGCTTGTCGCCGAAGCCCTCCTGGTAGTGCACGTAGGGCTCGTTCAGCGGCTTGCCGTCCACCTTCACCTTGTTGTCCGGGGTGCAGCACTCGACCGTCTGGCCGGGCCCGGCGATCACCCGTTTGACGAAGTCGCGCTCGTCGGCGGCGGGCAGCCCGATCAGCGAGCCGAGGCCCCGCAACCAGCCCCAGCCGGAGTCGTCGGCGGGGACGTCGTTGCTCGTCCAGGAGTCCGGGCCGCGGAAGACGACGACCTCGCCCGGCCCGGGGACGGTGAAGTTGTAGAGCACCTTGTCCACGAGCACCCGGTCGTTGGTGCAGCCGGTGCAACCGTGCAGCGTGGTCTCCATCGACTGGGACGGGATGACGTACACCCGCGCGATGAAGGTCTGGATCACGAACGCCAGTACCAGGGCGGTGATGACCAGGATCGGAAGCTCACGCCAGAACGACGTCTTCTTCTTCGGCTTTCCTGGCGTCTCGGGCTTGTCGTCCTCGGCTGGCGGCGAGGGCTGCACGTCGGTCACGGCGCCAGGGTACGCATGCGCGCACCGACGGGTTGTCAGGAAAGTTCCCAGGACTCCGGAATGTCCGGTGTGGACGGAGCGGGCGTCACCCGTTGCGGGCGCGGACTCAGACCAGGTACGGCTTCAGCGCGGTCCAGCGGCGCAGCTCCGCCGCCACCCTGGGGTCCACGAGGCGGGCCGCGTGCTTCTCCGCGGCGTCGACCAGGATCTTCGCCTGTCTGGTGCGGCGGATCGCGTTCACGTCGAGGTCCTCGAACACTCCCCTGGTGAGCGCCTTCTCCGGCGGGATCCGGATCTCGGCGAGGCAGGCCCGCACCAGCTCGTCGGCGGAGGGCAGCACCTCGGCCACCTCGCGGGCGATGCCCTGGCGGTGCAGCTCGGCGACGAAGGTCGCGGTCCGCACCGCCGCGTCCGCCGCCGAGTACACCTCCATGGCGCGGCCCTTGCGGATCAGGTTGATCTTCAGCCGCACCCAGTCCACGCGGCCCTCCGCCCGCTCCCGGATCCGCGAGTCGACCTGTTCCAGCAACTGGGCCCACCGGGTCACCCGCTCCGGCGGGCTCAGGCAGGCGAGATCGTCCATGCCGCTCAATGCTAGAGGTCGGCGAGCGCGCTGACCGGAGACTCCACGCAGTCGGCGACGAATCTCAGGAATCCGCCTGCCGTGCCGCCGTCGCAGACCCGGTGGTCGAAGGCCAGCGTCAGTTCGGTGATCTTGCGAATCGCAAGTTGTCCGTCCACCGCCCACGGCCGGTCGATGATCCGGCCCATCCCCAGGATCGCCGCCTCCGGGTGGTTGATGATCGCGGCGGAGCCGTCGACGCCGAACACGCCGTAGTTGTTCAGCGTGAAGGTGCCGCCGGTCAGCTCGGCAGGACCGAGCCCGCCGTCCCTGGCCGCCGCGGTGCGCGCGGAGATCGCCGCGGCCAGCTCACCGGTGGTGAGCCGGTGCGCGTCCCGGACGACGGGCACCACCAGCCCGCGCTCGGTCTGCGCGGCGAAGCCGAGGTTCACGTCGTCGATGACCACGATCTCGTCGCCGTCCACGCGCGAGTTCAGCTCGGGGAAGCGCCGCAGCCCCAGCACGGTGAACCGGGCGACCAGCGCCAGCAGGCTGATCGGGCGGTCCGGCCTGCGCGCGTTCAGCTCGGCGCGCGCGGCCATCAGCTCGGTGGCGTCGACATCGACCCACACCGTGGCCTCGGGGATCTCCCTGCGCGAGGTGGCCAGCTTGTCGGCGACCGCCTTGCGCAGACCCTTCAACGGGATCCGGCGCTCGCCTGCGACCTCCACGGGCTTCGTGGCCGCTGCCACGGCCTGCTCCACGTCGCACCGGCGCACCACTCCACCTGGGCCGCTGCCGCGCACGCTCGCCAGGTCCACGCCGTTGTCGCGGGCGAGCCGCCGGACCAACGGGGAGATCACGGCGGGCTTGGCACCGGCCACCGGCGCGGCGGCGGGCTGCGGCTGCCTGGCCCGAGACCGGCGCCTGCGCCTCGGCGCCGCGGAGGTCCCGTAGCCGATCAGCACGTTGCCGCTGCCCTCGTCCACCGGCCCGGCGGGCGCGGGCACGACGACACCGGGCTCGGAGAAGCCCCGCGCGGTGAGGTTGGCGTCCTCACCGACGCTGAGCAGGACCGAGCCCACGGCCAGCGTCTCGCCGGGCTCGCCGTGCCGGGCGGTGACCACACCGGCGAAGGGCGAGGGCACCTCGACCATGGCCTTGGCGGTCTCCACCTCCACCACGGGCTGGTCGACCGCGATGGTGTCGCCGACCTCGACCAGCCAGCTGATGATCTCCGCCTCGGTCAGGCCCTCGCCGAGGTCGGGAAGCAGGAAGTCAGCCACCGAAGCCCACCACCTCGTCGTCCCACTGCAACCGGCCGATCGCGTCCAGGATCCGGTCAACGCCGGGCAGGTGGTGCTCCTCCAGCTTGGGCGGCGGGTACGGGATGTCGAAGCCGGTGACGCGCAGGATCGGCGCGTGCAGGTGGTGGAAGCACCGCTCGGTGACCCGCGCGACCACCTCGGCGCCGTACCCGGAGAATCCGGACGCCTCGTGCACGACCACGGCACGCCCGGTGCGGCGCACCGACTCGGTGACCGTCGCGTCGTCGAACGGCGAGAGGCTGCGCAGGTCGATCACCTCGACGTCCCAGCCCTCCTCGGTCGCGGCCTCCGCCGTCTCCAGCGCGGTGGCGACCATGGGGCCGTAGGCGATCAGCGTGACGTCCTCGCCCTGCCGCCGCACCAGGGCGCGGTCGAACGCTGGGCCGGAGCGGTCGAGCGCGACGGGGCCCTTGGACCAGTAGCGGCGCTTGGGCTCCAGGAAGATCACCGGGTCCGGCGAGTCGATCGCGTCGCGCAGCAGCTGGTAGGCGTCGCCGGGCGTGCCGGGGGTGACGACGCGAAGCCCGGGCGTGTGCGTGTAGTACGCCTCGGAGGAGTCGCAGTGGTGCTCGACGCCGCCGATGCCGCCGCCGTAGGGCACCCGGATGACCACGGGCAGCTCGACCCTGCCGCGCGTGCGGTTGCGCAGCTTCGCGAGGTGGCTGGTGATCTGTTCGAACGCGGGGTACGCGAACGCGTCGAACTGCATCTCCACCACGGGCCGCATGCCGTTCATGGCCATGCCGATCGCGGTGCCGACGATGCCGGACTCGGCGAGCGGGGTGTCGAAGACCCGCTGCTCGCCGAAGCGCGCGGCCAGGCCGTCGGTCACCCGGAAGACACCACCGAGCTGACCGACGTCCTCACCGAAGACCAGCACCCGCTCATCGGCTTCCAGCGCGTCGGCGAGCGCCCGGTTCAGCGCCCCCGACATCGACAGTTCGGTGCCACGCACGGCGGTTGTCATGACGACAGCTCCTCGGCGAGAAGGGCGGCCTGCTCGCGCAGTGCGGCGGTCGGCTGGGCGTAGACGTGGGCGAACAGGTCGGCGGGGTCCAGCTCCGGCTCGGCGTTCATGCCCTCGCGCACGAGGGCGGCGAAGTCCTCGGCCTCGGCCAGGATCTCGGTGCGGCGGGCTTCGTCGAGCAGGCCGCGCGAGCCCAGGTAGCGCTCGATGCGGTCCAGCGGGTCGCGGTCCAGCCACGCGGCGACCTCGTCGGACTCCCGGTAGCGCGTGGCGTCGTCGGCGTTGGTGTGCGCCTCGATCCGGTAGGTGAGCGCCTCGATCAGCGACGGCCCACCGCCCGCGGCGGCGACGCCGACGGCCTCGCGGACGGTGGCGTAGACGGCGGCAGGGTCGTTGCCATCGATCAGGTACGAGGGAACGCCGTAGCCGACTCCCTTGTGCGCCAAGGAAGGCGCGACGTTCTGCTTGCTCATCGGGACGCTGATCGCGTAGCCGTTGTTCTGCACCAGGAAGACCACCGGCGCCTTCCACACGGCCGCGAAGTTCAACGCCTCGTGGGTGTCGCCCTCACTGGTCGCGCCGTCACCGAGCAGCACCACCGCGACGGTGTCCTCGCCCTTGAGCCGCGCGGCGTGCGCCACTCCGACGGCGTGCAGCGTGTTGGTGGCCAGCGGTGTGCACTGCGGGCCGACCCGGTGCACGTACGGGTCGTAGCCGAGGTGCCAGCTGCCCTGGAGCAGCGTGAGCGTCTCCACCGGATCGACTCCCCTGGTCACCAGCGCGACGGAGTCCCGGTAGGTCGGGAACAGCCAGTCCTGCTCGCGCAGCGCGAGCACCGAGCCGACCTGGCACGCCTCCTGCCCCCGCGAGGACGGGTAGACCGCGAGCCGCCCCTGCCGGGTCAGCGCGGTGGCCTGGGTGTCGAAGCGGCGGCCGATCACGATGCGCCGGTGCAGCTCCAGCAGCACCTCGTCGGCGGGCATCGCCAGCGCGGGGTCGGCGACCGGTTCACCGCGCTTGCTCAGCAACGACAGCGGGACGTCGGTGGGGAGCAGCGAACGCTCCCGAGCGGAAAGGCCGGTGGGTGCCATTGGTCCTCCCGAGTGTGACCTGGCCGACTGCGCTGTCCCGCCCATGGTGAAATTTGCGGGGACCGTTCTTCCAGATCCAGCCTGTTTCTCTGGACAAATGGCCGACAGCAACGGTTAGCATCGGCCATATGACCAGCGAGTTGTCCGCAAAGCGCACACCAGTAGGCAGACTCGACGACACCGACCGGCGGATCGTCGCGGAGCTGCGGGCCGACGCGCGGATCTCCATGCGCTCCCTCGCCGAGAAGCTGCACATCTCCCGGGGCAGCGCGTACTCGCGCGTGGAGCGGTTGCAGCGGGACGGGGTGATCACCGGCTACAGCGCGACCGTGGACCCGGAGCGCTACGGCTTCGGGGTCGCCGCCTACGTGCACCTCAAGGTCAGCCAGCACTCGTGGAAAGCGGTCCGCCAGCGGATCATGGAGATCCCGGAGGTGTGGCACGGCGCGCTGGTCTCCGGTGAGCACGACCTGGTGCTGCTGGTCCGCGCCCAGGACGCGTCGAGCCTCAGAGACCTGGTGCTGAACCGGTTCCAGACCATGCCTGACGTGGTGTCCAGCCACACGGTACTCATTCTGGATGAACTGCCCCAGCAGCCACTTCCCGTACCGGGCTGATCACCGCATCGGCGGCTGGATTCGCCTGTGCGGCAACCGATACTGGCCGGATGGACGGCTGGGAGCTGCACACCCCGGACCCCGAGTGGCGACTGGGTGAGGTCCTGCTCGCGCTGGTCGGCGCAGTGCTGGTGATCGCGGCGGGCACCGCTCTCGCGGTGTTGGCCGCCGGGGCGGCCCACGGCACCCAACCGAGCTTCTCCGGCGGCCCGGTCGTGGTGCTCACACCGCTCGTCCTGCTCGCCGTGATCGGCACCGGCGCGGCGTTGGTCCAGTGGCGCAACGGTTCACTGGTGCGGACGCTGCGCATCACCAGGCACTGCGTGGAGCTGACCACCAAGACCGGCAAGCACATCGCCGAGCTGGAGAGGCTGCGCGAGGTCACCGTGACGCACATCGCCGTGGACCAGCGGCAGACCTGCACGCGACTGCACCTGCGGTTCGACACGGCACCGCACTTCACGACCCGGCGCTTCCCCTACCGCAGGGGCTTCACCTCGGACCTGGTGCGCACACTCTCCGGCCACAACGCCGTTGTCTCAGAAGAACCTCGGCACACCACCGAGTACAGCAACGGCTAGGCGCTGCCCTGGGGCGCACACGCGGGCTGGCCACCCCGGTACCGCCGCGCACCCGCCCCGCTACCGCCGCGCACCCGCCCCGCTACCGCTGCGCGCCCGGACTGGCAGTGCGCGCGCCGGTTGGCTGGCGCGGCCGGGCTTCTCGCGTTCTGTAGGCATGTTGCGCGAAAGAGCGCTCTCTTTTCGCATTATGCCTACAAAACGCGAACGGAGGAGGCGGGCGGTGGGCTCCGGGGTGACGAGTGGGCGGGCGGTGAGATGGTGTCGCTTCCGGGTGGACACGGCCCAGTCGTCCAAGTCGCAGAGGACCTGAGCGATGTCCCGCACGTCACCAGGACCTGCTCCGCCGGGCCGCGGGCGAGAGTCCATATAGGACAGTCGCTGCGCGGTGGCTGTGGTGACGTGGCCAGCGGCGGGCCGTGGCGGGGTGCCACGGCCCGCCGGAGGCTCAGAAGTCCGGGCCAGCCGGCTCGGCGGGCGCGTTCTGCTCGGGCTTGTCGGCCACGACCGCCTCGGTGGTCAGGAACAGACCGGCGATGGACGCCGCGTTGCGCAACGCCGAGCGGGTGACCTTGGCCGGGTCGATGATCCCGGCGGCGACCAGGTCGACGTAGCGCCCGGTCGCGGCGTCGAGGCCGTGGCCGGCGGGCAGGCCGCGCACCTTCTCCGCGACGACCCCGGGTTCGAGGCCGGTGTTGATCGCGATCTGCTTCAGCGGGGCCTCCAGCGCGACCTTGACGATGGCGGCGCCGGTGGCCTCGTCGCCGTCCAGGCCCAGCCCCTCGGTCAGCACCGCCCCGGCCTGGACGAGCGCGACGCCGCCGCCCGCGACGATGCCCTCCTCGACGGCGGCCTTGGCGTTGCGGACCGCGTCCTCGATGCGGTGCTTGCGCTCCTTGAGCTCGACCTCGGTGGCCGCGCCCGCCTTGATGACGGCGACGCCACCGGCCAGCTTGGCCAGGCGCTCCTGCAGCTTCTCGCGGTCGTAGTCCGAGTCGGACTTGTCGATCTCCGCGCGGATCTGGGCGACCCGACCGGCGATCTGGGCGGGATCGCCGCCGCCGTCGACGACGGTGGTCTCGTCCTTGGTGACCACGACCTTGCGGGCGGACCCCAGCAGCGAGACGTCGACGTTGTCCAGCCGCAGCCCCACCTTCTCCGAGACGACCTGGCCGCCGGTGAGCACGGCCATGTCCTGCAGCATCGCCTCACGCCGGTCACCGAAGCCGGGCGCCTTGACGGCGACGGACCTGAAGGTGCCCTTGAGCTTGTTGACGATGAGCGTCGCCAGCGGCTCGCTCTCGACGTCCTCCGCGACCACCAGCAGCGGCCTGCCGGTCTGCATGACCTTCTCCAGCACAGGGAGCAGGTCCTTGATGACGGTGATCTTCGAGGCAACGAACAGCAGGTACGGGTCGTCGAGAACCGCCTCCAGCCGCTCGGTGTCGGTCACGAAGTGCGGCGCCAGGTAGCCCTTGTCGAAGCGCATGCCCTCGGTGAGCTCCAGCTCAAGACCCAGGGTGTTG
>NZ_JBHLZU010000037.1:0-108831 GCF_042429765.1 Allokutzneria oryzae
GCCCTGCCGACGTCGTCAAACCCCACTTTTCAAGGCATTTCAGGATTAAACGCTCTCTAAGACCTTGTCTCAAAACTCGGCGTGTCGCCAGGTGAACCAACGGCCCGCCCCTGGCTCCGCACCGCCCGCCTGTGGGCCCGGCCCGACGGACCGGAGGTCTGTCAGGGAGACTGGGGGCCAGTGCCCGCCCTCTCGACCTGGAGCCTTTGATGCTGCAAGGGACCGTCCGTTGGTTCGACGCCGAACGGGGTTTCGGCTTCCTCGCGCCCGAGGACGGCTCGCCGGACGTGTTCGTGCACGCCTCCGAGATCGTCGGGGACGGCGGCGCGAAAGTGCTCCGCGAGGGTCAGGCCGTCGTGTTCGAGGTCGGCGAGAACGACCGCGGGCCCCAGGCGCTGCGCGTTCGCGTCACCGCCGATGCGGCCACCGGCAGCGCCGTGGGCCTGCTCGGCACCGTCAACTGGTACGAGCCGGGCAAGGGGTACGGCTTCGCGTCGCCGGACGGCGGCGGCGCCGACATCTTCGTGCACAGCTCCGCCATCGTGACCGGCGGCGTGGTCACCGAGGGGCAGCGGGTGGCCTTCCTGATCGTCGAAGGCGAGCGCGGCCCGCAGGCCGGGCACGTGATCCCGCTGGGAGCAGGGGCCGGCTCACCCGCTGCGGCTGGTATCGCGGACGGTGCCGACGGCACGGTGGCCTGGTACGACGAGGACAAGGGCTTCGGCTTCATCAACCCCGACTCCGGCGCCGGGGACGTCTTCGTTCACGCCCGGGCCCTGGCCGAGGGGCTGACGTGGCTCGCGGAGGGCGACCGCGTCGCCTACGAGGTGGCTAGTGGAGACAAGGGCCCGCAGGCCCGCGACGTGCACCTGGTCCGGGCCGCAGGGCCGGCGGCGCGGGACGTGCCCGTACGAGGCGGCGAGGGCGTCGTCGCGCGCTACGACCGCGACCGCGGCTTCGGCTTCATCACCCCGGACGCAGGCGGCGACGATCTCTTCGCCCACGTGTCCGTGATCATGGGGTCGGAGCCGCTGCAGAAGGGTGACCGGGTCCGGTACGCGGTGCGTCAGAGCGACCGGGGCCCGCAGGCCGACCGCATCGAACGCCTCTGAAGAGGCGGCCCCACCGATGGCTGATCACTTCCCGACGAGAGTGCTCGTTCATCCCCGTCAATGGTGCCGTCAGCAACGCGGCTGCAGCCTCCTCCAGGAGATCGATCTCCCTCGTGGTGACGGGGCCCCCTGCCGCCCCGAGGACCTGCTCCGCGCTCAGAAGCTCACCAGTCACCCCCACCCAACGACACAGAGCTACCGATGTATCCCAAACGAGTGAATGGATGCGTTAGGCCTGGTCGCAGAGCTCGATCTTTATGAGCCGACGGACGTTGATCACGGTGCAGGCCAGCGTGAGTAGCGCCAGCGTGGTGCGTTCGGTCCGGTCGCAGCGCAGCCCGAGGCGTTTGAACCGCAGCAGCCAGGAGATGGTGCGTTCGACGACCCAGCGGACCCGGCCGAGGCGGGACTTGCCCTCAATCCCGCGCCGGGCGATACGCACCTTGATACCGCGGCGGGTCAGGTAGCGGCGGCAGCGGCGGTAGTCGTAGCCCTTGTCGGCGTGCAGCTTGTCCGGTCGGCATCGTGGCCGGCCCGCCCGGCCGTGGTGGCCGCGCACGGTCGGGTTCGTGTCCAGCAGCGGCTCGAACAGCATGCTGTCGTGGGTGTTTGCCGCCGACAACATGATGTGCAGCGGTAGCCCGTTCGCGTCGCACAGAACGTGGTACTTGGAGCCAGCTTTACCCCGGTCAGTGGGGCTGCGGCCGGTCAGCTCGCCCCCCTTTTCGACCGCGCCGACACCGCGTCGACGCAGCCTCTGGTCCAGTCGAGCTCGTCGATGTTGGACAGCTCGTCGAGCACGAGCTGGTGCAGCCGGTCCCACACGCCGGCGTCCTGCCACTCACGTAACCGCCGCCACGCGGTGTGCCCGGAACCGCATCCGAGCTGCTCGGGTAGGTCTCGCCAGCGGCAGCCGGTGTCGAGCACGAACAAGATCCCCTCTAGCGCGGCACGGTCATCGATCCGGGGCCGCCCACCCGGACCGCGCGGCGCTGGTCGGGACGGGATCAGGGGTTCGATCAGCTCCCAGAGCCGGTCTTCGACCCGCCGCTGCTGCGTCGTCTTCGCCACGACTGCCCACGATCGACGACCAGGACCGGCAGGTTATGCAGTGACACACCCTTAAGTTTTGAGACCAGGTCTAAACCACGCCAGCCAACAGCCACGCCAGCCAACAGCGACAGCAGCCCGAGCACCACAAGCCCGGGCCGATCCGCTCGACGAGCCGTCCCCTGCGGCGCCGACCGCGCCCCAGCAGGGGGCGGCCTGGTCGGCGAAGTCGTTGTCCTGCAAAGGTTTCCTGGCCGAGGGCGCGTCAACCGGCTCGCGAACCGTGGCCGAAGCACCGCGGCATGCCGAAGGCCCCGCCGGGGTGGCGGGGCCTGGTGGGCGCGGGCGGGGTCACCCGACCGGCGGGGCCATGACGAACCAGTTGAAGTTCTCGATCATCTGGCGGGTGGACGCGACGTAGCGCGGGCCGGTGAGCTCCCAGCGGACCACGGTGCGGTAGGTGCCCGGCTGCAGGCTCTCGTCCTCCGCGGTCTCCTCGTTGTCGGTGACCGGCACGTACTCCTTGATCGACTTCTTCGTCAGTGTGACGTCCAGCAGCTCGTAGTCGGACTGGGTGGCCAGGTAGTCGCCCTTGCCGTGGTCACCTGCGCGGCCCGGGTCGGACAGCTTGAGCTGCACGGTGTTGCCGTTGAACGAGCCCTTGGCCGCGACCACGGTCACGATGTGCCCGCCGCTGCGCTGGAGGCTGCCGGTCTCCGGGCCCTCCTTGTAGCGGCCGTATGCGATCTGCAGCGGCCCCTGGTTCAGCCGTTTCGCCAGCTCACCGGCGAAGTCGGGCGAAGTCGCGGTGCTGACGTTGCCGACACCCGTGCTCCACCCGGCGTCGCGGGCGGGCTTGGTCGCGATGTTCCACGCGGTCTGCAGGTTGCTGAGCTTGGTGCCGCCGTCGTACTTGGAGTCGACGCCGATCCGCCAGATCGAGTTGGTGACCACGTTGTAGTCGGCCTGGTTCTTCGGGTCCAGGTTGCCGACCTTGGTGGTGAGCCAGCCGACCGGGGCCTTCTTCACGTGGCCCCAGTAGTGCAGCACGTTGTACAGCGACGAGGGGCCGCAGTAGGCGTTGCCGTTGTTCTCCAGTCCCGCCCGGAACTGGTCAACGTCGCTGACGCCGCACTGCTTGACGTCGAAGTCGGGGCCGGTGACGTCGCTGAGCTTCACGCAGGGCTGAGGGGTCCCGATGACGCCGTCGGCGAACGCGGTGCCCGGAACCGAGACCGCGCTCACGGCGGCGGTGGCAGCGGCTGCGAGGATCAGGGTGCTTGCCTTGCGCATCATGGGTCCTACCTCCTGTTGAGAGCCACCCTCCGTGGCGGTAGGACAAGATTCGCTTCGCGGACCCCCCAAAGGCATGAGGGGCGATCCCTCACATCCGGCACCCCCAGGCCCCAGGGGGTACCCCCGCACCCCTCAGGCGAGTGCGCGGGCCAGCTCGCGGCGGCCGTTGATGCCGAGCTTGGTGTAGATCCGGCCGAGGTGGTTCTCGACGGTCTTGGGGGTGACGAACAGTTCCCTGGCGATCTCGCGGTTGGCCCGCCCGCTCGCGGCGAGGTCGGCGACCCGGCGTTCGCTCGCCGTCAGCGACTCCCGCCCGACGAGCACCAGCCGCCGGGGCCGGTCTCCCAGCGCCTCCAGCGCTTCCACCGCGCGCCTGCGCAGCACCACCGAACCGCACTCACCCGCCAGGTCGATGCCGCGGTTGAGCGGGGCGCGGGCGTCGTTGCGGCGCCTGGCGACCCGCAGGGCCTCACCCAGGTCCACCAGCGAGCGGGCCAGCTGGAGCCGCGCCGGGGAGCCCTCCAGCACCGCGACCGACTCGGCGAGCAGGTCGAGCCGGTTGTCCGCGTCCGCGTGCGCGAGCAGGCGCAGCGCGGCGCCCACTTCCGTTGCCGCGCCCCACTTCCTGGCGATCTCGACCTGTTCCCGCGCGAGCACGAGCGCCGCCGCCTCGTCGCCGAGCAGCATCGCCGCGCGCACCGCGGGCTCCCGCCACGGAACGGTCGGCGGGTCGAACCTGGCCGCGAGCATCGCGTCGCGTTGCAGCAGCGCCTCGGTCCTGGCCAGCACCGGGTCCCCGGTCGCGAGCGCGACGAGCGCCCTCGGCTCGTGCAGCCACATCGTCGGCATCATCGCCGGTCCGCCCGCGTGCTCCGCGTCGAACCTGGCGAGTGCGGCGGCCGCGCACTCGACGTCCCCGCGCTCCAAGGCGGCGTAGGCGGTGAAGTGAGTCGCCGTGGCCCGCAGCGCGATCACGTGCGGAGCCGGCTCCTCGTGCTGCACCGCGGCGAGAGCGCCTTCGGCCTCCGCCTCCACGGAGCTCACGTTGCCCACCCGCCAGTCCAGGAACAGCACGGCGTTGGCCACCATGGCGAACTCGATCGGTGACCCGTGCGCCCGCACCCGCTGCCGCGCGCGATCGACCTCCCTGCGGGCGTCCTCGGTGCCGTCGGTCGAGACCAGGGCGAGCAGCGCGACCAGCCACGCGACCATGGCGTCGGTGCTGCCGGTGGCGTCGTCGAAGTACGCGCCGTTGGCGAGGGCGCGCCGCGCCGTTGCCGCCACCTCCTCCGCCCGCCGGACCTCGTAGCGGCCCATCTGCGCCAGCAACCCGAGCAGGGTCCGCTCGTCCGGGGTGCCGCCCGTCAGCGAGGCGTAGCCGCTCAGGTGCGCCGAGGCCACCTCGCGCTGGTCGGCGAGGAACGACCGGACGACCGCGAGCCGCGCCTCCAGGTGCATGCGGCCCGCGTCCCCGGGGCCACCGGGCCGCTCCTTGATCGCCTTGGTCAGCTCGGCGACGGCGGCCTCCGGTCCGTCCACCACCATGGTCGCCGAAGCCGCCGCCGCGACCAGCTCGGCGTCGGGAAGACCGGCCGCCGCGGCCCGGAGCTGCTCCCGCGCCTCCTCAGCACGTCCGCTGCGCAGCAACGCCCGGCCGAGCTCGGCGCGCAGCCCCGCGTCCTCGGGGCTCTCCTCCACCGCGCGCGCCAGGTGCGCCGCCGCTGTCCGCGGGTCACCCGCCGCCAGCAACGCCGTCGCGGCCGTGCGCAGCACCCCCGCCGCGTTCGGCAGCGTCCTCCTCGGGGCTTGGGCGAGGTGCGCGGCGACCCGGTCGGCGGGTGCCTTGGCCGCCCACAGCTCCTGGGCGGCGCGCGCGTGCAGCCCGGCGCGGGCGACCGGCCCGAGATCGGCGAGGACGGCCTCGCGCACCACGGGATGCACGAACACGAGGTGGTCGGAGTCGCTGGTCAGCACGTTCGCCGCGACCAGTGACTCGACGGCGACCGACAGCTCCATCGCGTCCAGGTCGGCGAGCGCCCCCGCCTGCCACGGGTCGCTGCCGACGCCGAGCACGGCCGCCGCGCCCGCCAGCCGCACGGAGTTGGCGGGCAGCCTGCCCAGCGCCGCGCGGAACACCGTGCTCGGCCCCAGCCGCCCGACCCGCTCGGCCGTCGACGCCAGGTCCAGCGGCAGTCCGAGCGCGTCCAGCTCGTCGACAAGAACCCTTGCCAGGAAAGGGTTTCCGCCGCTCGCCGAGTGCAGCGCGGCCACCACCTCGGCGGCGGGGGAGCCACCGCGAGCCGACACGGACGCCGCGAGCGCCGCCGGGGTGAGCGGTCGCGGCAGCAGGCGCTCGGCCTGCCGGGAGTCGCTGAGCTGCGCCAGCGGCCCGGTGTTCTCCGCCGGCGGCCGGGTGGCGACGACCAGGGCGATCGGCAGGTCGGCGATCCGCCGCGAGAGGTAGACCAGGAACTGCAACGACGACAGGTCGGCCCAGTGCGCGTCGTCCACGGTGATCAGCAGCGGCCGGGTCGAGGAGAGGTCAACGGCCACCCACCACAGCGCGTGCAGCGTCCGCGCGAGCTCGGCCTCGCTCGGGTCGGCCGCCGCCGCGTCCAGCGCGGCCAGCGCGTCGCCGGACGGACCGGCGAGGATGCGCTCGCGGATCTCCCCGGTGTAGCGGGAGACCGAGCGCTCCACCAGCTGCCGGACCACACCCCACGCCATCGCGCTCTCCAGCGCGTCGCCCACCGCCTGGAGCCTGCCGAAACCGCGGGCCTTGGCGAGCTCGCGCGTGTCCTGGACCAGCCGGGTCTTGCCGATGCCCGCCCGTCCCTCGATGACGACGACGTGGCCCTTGCCCCTGGTGGCGGAGTCCAGTGCGGCCGAGATCCGGGTGCGCTCCTCCTCCCGCTCCAGGGTCAGCTCGTCCCCGGTCATCGGAGCAGGCGCGCGAGGCGGTCGGGATCGCGCGCCGGTCTGCCGTGCCCGAACAGCACCAGCCGGGGGCGGAGCGCGGCCAGCCTGCGCATCGACTCGCGGTTCAGGTCGCGGTCCCAGGTCAGGATGTCCGGGGGAGCGGTCGCACCGAACAGGCCGAAGAACACGTCACCGCACAGCAGCACGCCGTCGCGCTCCCGCCACAGCGCGATGTGCCCGGGGGAGTGGCCCGGCACTTCGAGCACGGTGAACCCGGCGACCTCGTCACCCTCGCAGAGGCCACGGGCGACGGGATGCGGATCGGGCATCTTCATCCGGGACAGCAGCTGGGGAATCCTGCCGGGTGCGGTGGCCGGCGTCGCGGTCTCGATCGCCGTGACGTCCTTCTGCCCGGCCCACAGCGGAATGCCGAACTCCTCGCAGACCGCGTGGCTGGACCCGAAGTGGTCGGGGTGCGCGTGGGTCACGACGTGTGCGCTGAGCGGCTGCCCGCGCAGCTGCCGGATGATGCGTCCCCGCGCCTTCGGGGTGCCCGAATCCACGAGCACGTCCTCCACCAGGTACACGTTCATGAAGTGGGGAGGACGGCCCAGAAGCTGACGCACTCCGGGTGCTAGCAGACGCACCGCATGATCGTAACGGTCACCTCGGCAACAGCAGGGTCACGATTTCCGCTGGAGAGAGACCTGATCGGGGGCCGGTGCCACCGCATCGGCGAAAGCCCTGGTCTGGCGCGCCGGGCCGCCCGCGCCGAGCACCCGTCGGGGTCAACGCGAGGCGTCAACGCTTCGGCCAGTGCCAGGCGGGCCGGTCCAGCCGCCCCTGCCCGGCCAGCACGGTCGCGCCGAACTCCTTCTCCAGCTCCAGCGAGCCGATGTCGCCGTCGATGACCTCCAGCGCGCGCACCAGCGGCCGCGCGTGCGAGACGACCACGAGCTGCGCCTGCTTCGCCGCCGTCGAGATGAGCACGGCCAGCGCGGGCAACAGGTCCGGGTGCAGACTCGTCTCGGGTTCGTTGAGCACCAACAGCTCCGGTGGCCTCGGGCTCAGCAGGGCGGCCACCCACAGCAGGTAGCGCAACGTCCCGTCGGACAGTTCGGCGGCGCCGAGCGGCCGCAGCAGGCCGTCCTGGCGGAACCGCACCTCGAACCGGCCGTCGTGGTTGACCTCCACGCTGAGCCGCGAGCCGGGGAACGCGTCGTCGATCGCCCCGGCCAGCGCGTCCGCGTCGCCGATCTCGATGATGGTCCGCAGCGCGGCGGCCAGGTCGGCGCCGTCGTGGCCGAGCACCGGTGTGCGCGTGCCGACCCGCAGCTGCCGCGCCGGGGCCTCGGCGTCGGTGCGGAAGTGGTCGTAGAACCGCCACGACCGGATCCGCTCGCGCACGACCATCACCTCCGGCGCGGTGCGCGGGTCGGCGAACTCGCTCAGCATGCTGTCGGTGAGCCCGATCCGGTGCGCCTCCTTCTCCCACCCGCCGCTGCGGCCACGGGTGCGCACCACGGGGCCCGCGCGGTCGGCCAGCAACGTCACCTGGCGCAGTACCGGGCCGCGCCACACGCACTCCCGCTTGAACTCCGGATCCAGGTTGAACGCCGTCGTCTGGTCCGGAACCGGGATCCCGAGGTCGAGCGCATAACCGAACTCGTTGCCCGCGAAGCCCAGCCGCAACCCGACCGGCTTCGACCGCCGCGTCCCCTGCACCGGCGCCCGGCCCTCGCGCACCGCCCGCCCGACCGTCTCGGGCCCCGCCCACAACGTCGACGGCAGGCCGCCCTCCCTGGCGAGCGCGGCGACGGCACCGTTCCTGGCGGCGTCGGCCAGCAGCCGCAGCGAGCGGTACAAGCTCGACTTCCCGCTCCCGTTGGCCCCGGTCACCACGGTCAACCGGGACAACGGCAACACGAGGTCGCGCAGCGAGCGGTAGTTCTCGATGGCCAGTGTGGTCAGCACCCCCCGACGCTAACGGGTGCCGGTGACAACCCGCCCGCCGCGTCTAGGACAGGAACTGGCCTACACGGGGCTTAGGTTCCCCAGCGCCGCACAACCCGTTGAAGGAGCTCGTGATGAGTCGGATCGTCCACAACCAGCCGTTCGGCACGCCGACGTGGATCGACCTCGCGGTCACGGACCTGGAGAGCGCGAAAGCCTTCTACGGAACCGTGTTCGGCTGGTCCTTCGCCGCCGCCGAGCACGGCACCTCCTGCCTGCTGCGCGGCCTGCCGGTCGCGGGTCTGCGGCACGTCGCGGATCGGTCGGAGGCGCTGCACGGCTGGGACGTGCACCTCGCCACCGACGACTGCGACGACACCGCCCGACGCGTCACGGCCGCGGGCGGCACGGTGCTCCAGGCCCCGCACGACGTCGCCGACCTGGGGCGCGCGGCGTTCGCGGTTGACCCCGCTGGTGGCAGATTCGGTCTGTGGCAAGGAAAGAACCACCCGGGATGCCGTCTGGTGAACGAGCCCGACGCGCTGGTCCGAAGCGACCTCGTCACCGCGCACGCTGCGACCGCGCGTGCTTTCTACGCCACGGTTTTCGGGTTCACCCTGGACGGCAACGAAGACCTCCCTGGTCTCGACTTCACGTTCTTGCGCCGCCCGGACGGACACGAGATCGGTGGCGTCCTTGGTCAGGCGGACGCGCCAAAGTCGTTGTGGGCGAACACTTTCGAGGTCGCTGACACCGACGCGACGCTGGCGCGCGCGAGGGCGGCAGGTGCCGTCTCGACGCCGCAGGAGGACACCCCGTACGGCCGCTCGGCCACGGTCACCGATCCCTTCGGCAACGAGTTCTCGGTGATCGCCCGTCCTTGACCAGCTACTCGCGGCGGGCGCGGGCGCGGCGTTTGCCTTCCTGCATCGCTTGCACCCGCGCGACCGGGATCGCCCGCCCCTCCTCGATGAGGTCGTCTGCGAGGCGTTGCGGCTCGGGCATCTCCTCGGCCCAGGGATCCCGGTCGCCCAGCAGTCGCAGCGCCGTGCGCATGGTGAACTCCGCGGGCGTGACCTGGTCGAGCTGGTCCCAGGACAGGGGGAACGACACGGGCGTGCCGGGCCGGACCCTCGGGCTGTAGACGGACACCACGGTTGCGCCGCCCGCCCTCGTCGAGTCGAGGAAGACCTTGCCGTCACGGTCTTCCACGATGAACGCGGTGGTGGCGACCGCCGGATCGAGGCGTTCCGCCCGCGCGGCGATCGCGCGGGTCGCCGCGGCGACGTCGTCGACCGGAGCGCGGCCGTCGACGGGGACGAAAACGTGGACTCCCTTGGAGCCGCTGGTCTTCACCGCACCGGCCAGCCCCGAGTCGGCGAGCGCCTGGCGGACGAGGTGCGCCGCCTTGACCACGAGTCCGAAGTCACCGCCCTCCGGCGGGTCGAGGTCGATCACGAGATGGGTCGGCCGGTAGACGTCCCCGGCGAGCCCGAGCGTCACGTGGTACTCGACGGCGCGCTGGTTGGCGAACCAGAGCAGCGTCCGGCGGTCGTCGCACAAGGCGTAGGAGATCTCCCGCCGGGACGCCTCGGCCCAGATCTTCGTCGTGCGCACCCAGGGCGGTGTGTACTTCGGAACGTTCTTCTGCATGAAGGGTTTCTGGCCCCGCAGCACGCGCACCACCGACAGCGGGCGGTCACGCAGGTGCGTGATCATCCGCTCGTGCACCCCGTCGAGGTAGTCGACGAGATCCCGCTTGGTCGCTTCGGCGCCGTCGAACAGCGGCTGGTCGAGATTGGTCAGGTCGACCTCGCCGCGCACCTCGTCCTTTCCCATCGGGCAACCATGCCGACCCGGTCACCCCGTGGCAACTCCTGCGGCGGTCCCGGTCGCCAGCAGGTCCCCGGAGTCGGTGCGCCGGTAGACGACTCGGCGGCCCACGCGCTCGCCCACGGCCAGGTTCGCGTCCCGCAGCACGGCCAGGTGCCCGCCGCCGGGTAGACCAGCGCGTGCCGTGCCGGAGGCGCGTCGCACAACCAGGTACCGCGTGAGCAGCTGATCGGCACGAACACCATCCCCTCGTCCCCGACAACGCGGTCGGGGGCCTCCTGGTCGCTGAAGCGGATCGCGTCCACGCCGACCCAGGTGCTCCGACGGTTCATGCGCTTGTTGTCCTACACAGCGATTCCGGTCGGCCAGCTGTGCGTCGGGCCACTGGCCGACGCCTTCACCGTGGCCTTGGCGGCCGGTGTCGTGCACGCGGCGGTGGCGGTGCTCCCGCTCGCCTCCGGAGCCGTCCGGCGACTACGGCACGCCGTGCCCAGCCGACGGGACTGAGCTGCGCGCGTGGCAGGTCATGTGCCAGGGTCGAGCTCGCAGGACGAGCGCGGGAGGGACGTCATGAGCGGGGAACCGATGCTGACGCCGAGGGCGGGTTCCCCGCTCATCGTGGACACCGACGCCGGCGGCGATCCGGACGACGCGGTCGCGCTGGTGCTCGCCGCCGCCGAGCCGACGCTGGCGCTGGTGACCACTGTGGACGAACTGGGCGGGAGGAGGGCCAAGTTCGTCCGCCACCTGCTCGACCTGGTCGGCCGCCCGGACGTGCCGGTGGTCGCCGGGGCGGACCTGGGTGGCACGCGGATGGACTGCATCGACGGGTTGGTGCCGGACTCCGTTGCGGCGCAACCGGTCGGCGTGGTTGACGCTGTCGCGGCGGTGTGCGCCAGGACGGAGGGGCTGGTGCGCTGGGCGGGCTTGGGGCCGGTGACGAACCTGGCGGAGGTGCTCACCACGCGGCCCGATCTCGCCGAGCGGCTCGTCGTCACCCAGATGGGAGGGGCGCTGAACTACCGCGACCCCGAGCGCGCCGAGCACAACTTCCGGGTCGACCCGGCGGCCGCCGAAGTCCTGCTGCGCGCGGCCCGGCAGCCGCGGCTGGTCATGTCGGACACGACGTTCACCCCGGAGATCGAGATCGTCGAGGACTCCGAGCAGCACCGTCGCCTCGCCGACCCGTCGGCGCCCGAGTGGGCGAGGCTGGTCGCCGCGCACATGGACCGGTGGTTCGACCGTTTCCACCCCGGCACGATCCAGCACGACGCGCTCGCCCTCTCCGCCGCGCTCCAGTTGCCGTACGTGGGACTGCGGCGGGAAAGGGTGGTGCTCGACGCGATCGGCCGGATGACCGCCGCACCCGGCGGTCACCACGTCTGGATCAGTGCCACCGCTGACTACCGCGCCTTCATGGCCTGGCTCGGCAAGGGGCTCGGAACGTCCTCCGGTTCCGCGCCGAACCCCGTTTCGTAGGGTGGTGTCAGGCCGGTCAGCCGTTGTGGTGGTGGTACTGGGTGCAGACGAAGCGGGTCCCGCCCGCCGGGCTTCCCGCGCACACGCTGTACCTGTCGGGGTGGGTGTAGTAGGTCGACGTGTTCAGGGAGCGCACGTTCGACTGGGCGATCACCGTCTCGCGGATGGTGTAGTTGCGATCCATCCGGACCATCTCCCCCTTGCGCAGGTTCACGCCCTGGCCGTGGAGCCCGCGGGTCCGGGTGTTGAGCCACAACCGCGCCGTCACCCCTCCGCTGCTGGCCTCCTTGAGCAGGATGAACTTGTCGGCCGCCGCGGCGCTGGACGCGCCGCCGACCATCATCGCCGCCGCGACGGAGGCGACGGTGAGCGTGCCCGCGGTCAACGAGTCCGGTTCGAACAGCGTTGTTCCGCCGTCCCGGTAGGAGGTTCGGTGTCCGAGGACGGCTGGGGCCGCGCGGGCAGCTGCTAGAGCTCGTCCGGGTGGAGCTCCGCCTTCCTGCTCCGCAGGATTCCGATTCCCGGCAGTGGTTCCACCAGTGATTCGAAGAAGGCGGCGAACCCGGCAGTCCAGACATTTTTGCTGATTCGTGAGAGCCGCGTGAAGTTGTGCGGTGAAGTGTGAAAGCGGTGGGCGCGGCGGATGTATTTTGCTTTGGTGGGGTGAAATTATTAGTACCTGATATCGAAACGGGTCCTCGGCGGGGCTGGCTGTGGGTTACTGTTGGTGTCTCGTTCGGAAGGATTCACTATGGTGCGACCGTGGATGGCCGGCGACCACCTTTGTCTTTCTTTTGCCGCGGACGATGAGAATCGTCAGGCTTTGGTCGTGCAGTTCGTCGCCGCCCTGGAACACGGCGACAAGATCGCTTATGTCACTGACGACGCGTCTTCGGACGGTTTCCTGAGCTGGATCGCCGACGCGGGACCGGGCGTGGAGTCGGTGATCGCCAGGGGACAGGCGGTGGTCTTGCCGACAACCGAACTCGCCCTGACCCGGGACGCGTTCGATGTGGAGCGTGTGCTGAGCCTGCTCTCCACCTCGGCGAGCGAGGCCGCGAGTGACGGCTTCGGCGGCTTGCGGGCGTGTGTGGACATGCGCGCGGTCTCGCGCGGGACCGGCGGCGTCGCCGGGGTGGTCGAGTACGAGCAGCGGTTGCGCACGCTGTTCGCCGAGGACCGGCCCGCTGGGTTGACGTTGGCCTGCCACTACGACGAGCGAGAGTTCTCCCGGGATCTCATGGACACCGTGCGGCGGCAGCACACCGTGGCGTTGACCGCCGAACAGGTCCAGCAACGGGAACCCGTGATTCGGATGACACCGCTTTCCGATGTCCCGGGGCTGCGGCTGGCCGGGGAGCTCGACAAGTCGAACATCGCCGAACTGTACGCCGCACTGGAAACCGCCTTCCGTGACGACCGCGAATTCCATCTCGACCTCACCGCGGTGCACTACGCCGATGTGACCGCCGTGAGCACGATCGCCCGGGTCGCCAGTGGTCTTTGCGTGGACTGCCGGTTCGTGTTGCGCTCACCGGCGCCGATCATCCGCACGATCCTGAGGATCTATGGATGGGACCAGTTGCCTGCGCTGCGCCTCGTAGAGGGGATGACCAACTGATGAGCCACCAACAGGCAACGGCTGCCGGAGCAGCGTTCGTGCACCAGGCGTGCTTTTACGGGTCCAACGACGAGTTTCTGGCCATGGCCGTGCCGTTCGTCGAGGACGGCCTGGCGCGGAACGAGCCCGTCCTGGCCGCGGTCACCGCTGCCAACATCGACGTGCTGAACGAGGCCCTCGGATCGTGCGCCGACGACGTGGAGTACGCCGACACGGCCTACTTCGGGCGTCGCCCACCGCAGCGGGTGGCAAGCTTCGACCGCTATTGGAAGCGCCGCTCCACTCCGGCGGCCGAACACGTTCGCATCCTGGCCGAACCGGTCTGGTTCGGGCGCTCCCGGCAGGAGGTGGTGGAGTGGAAGCGCCTGGAGTCCGGCCTCAACAGCATCCTGGCCGCCACCAACATCTGGATGATCTGCCCGTACGACACGCGGGTGGTGGACCCGGCCATCATCGCCGACGCCCGGCGGACCCATCCCGCCCACGTGCAGGGGCATGCGGCCCACACCTGTCCGGAGTTCGTCGAGCCGCAGGAGTTCGCCGCGCGCTGCGACGCCGACCCCCTGCCGCCGCCTCCTGCCCGCGCCGCGGCCCTGCCCTTCACCGGAGACCTGCGGAGCGTGCGCGAGTTCGCCACGACCCAGGCGGACGTGCTGGGACTCACCGGTGGGGCGATCTCCCTGTGGACGGTCGCCGTTGGGGAGATCGCCGGTTACGTCGCGAGCCACGGCAGCGGGCGCGCCGCCGTCCGGGTGTGGGCGCACCGGGGGAACCTCGTGTGCGAGGTGCACGACCCCGGCGGACGCCTCCCGGACCGGTTCCTCGGTTACCGGCCACCCGCCGTCGAACCCGAGCCCGGCGACGAGCTCTGGTTCCCCTTCCAAGTCTGCGAACACGTGGACATCCGGTCCGGAGCGGCCGGTTACACCGTGCGCCTGCACTTCCCCGGGCCACGTTCCGAGCAGACGTTGCTGGCCGCTATCGGTTCTCCCGGCTGAGGAACCCGGTGGCGGTCGGGGTGGTCAACGGGACCGCGTGACCCCGGTGGGGACACCAGCGGTCTCGCGGTCGACCGTCGACCGTGCCGAGCCTTGCCCTGGCAGCAGGGAAGCTGAACCGGGTCGGGGAGCTGGTGGTCTGAGGGCTGCGCGAAGTGCCGGTACGGTGGTGACCGTGGTGACCGACGTCGGCAGAACCTCACGGGCGGAGCAGGTCGGCGCCACCCGCCAGCAGATCCTCGCCACCGCGGAGCGGCTCTTCGCGGAGCAGGGGCTGTACGCGGTGTCCAACCGCCAGATCAGCGCGGCCGCGGGGCAGGGCAACAACGCCGCCGTCGGCTACCACTTCGGCACCAAGGCCGACCTCGTGCGGGCGATCGTGCGCAGGCACACCGAGCGGATCGAGTCGCTGCGCCTGGACATGGTGTCCGAGGCGGGGGAGTCCGCCGACGTGCGGGACTGGATCGCCTGCCTGGTCCGCCCGGTCGCCACCCACCTGGACTCGCTCGGCGATCCCACGTGGTTCGCCAGGTTCGGCGCGCAGGTCATGACCGACCCGGCCTTCCGGGGGATCATGGTCGAGGAGGCCATGGCGACGTCGTCGCTGCGCCAGGTGCTCAGCGGGCTCGACGGGTGCCTGCGCGAGCTGCCCGCCGAGGTGCGCGCTGAGCGCAGCGACATGATCGCCCACCTCATGGTGCACGTCTTCGCCGAGCGCGAGCGCGCCCTCGCCGACCGCACCGCGACGGCGAGGGCGACCTGGGACGAGGCGGCGACGGGACTCGTCGACGCGATCACGGGGCTGTGGCTGGCCCCGGTCACGCGAAGGTCCTGACAGCTCACCCCGAGCCGCTCCAGCGGGTGGTCCACGGCGCGCGGCAGGCGATACCGCGCACCGGGTGCGTCCGGTTCGCCGGAGCTGAACGGACATACCCCCCAGCGCGGCATCGGCCGATCACCAATTTAAGTCAGTCGATTGACTCAATTCGCCGAACCCGCTTAGCTGGGGGTGAACAAGATCGACGCGAGGGGGTCGCCGGGGTGCGAGCCGAGCGCCGTGTCCAACCGGCAGGTCGAGGAGGTGGCGGGGCAGGGCGACGACTTCGCCGTCGGCTACCACTTCGGGACGAAGACCGGCCTGATCGCCGCGATCGTCGGGCTGTGGCCGGCGCCGGTCACAGCGACCGGCCGGTGACACCGGCCAACGAAGGAGTGCAACAGATGAAGGTCTCAGTGGACGAGGGCAAGTGCTGCGGCGCGGGGTCCTGCGTTCTGGCCGCGCCCGACGTGTTCGACCAGCGCGACGAGGACGGTGTCGTGGTGCTGCTCGACGCCGAGCCGGGGGAGCACCTGCACGCCGTGGTCCGCGAGGCCGCCGACGTGTGTCCCGCGGCGGCCATCTCGCTCAGCGAGAAGGCGTGAGCAAACCCTCCGGCGTCCTGGTCGTCGGAGCGTCCGCCGCCGGTCTGGCCACTGCGGAAGCGTTGCGCCGCAAGGGGTACACCGGCGAGCTGACACTGCTGGGCGAGGAGTCCCGTCGCCCGTACGACCGGCCGCCACTGTCCAAACAGGTCCTTGCGGGGGCGTGGTCGCCGGATCGCGCCCAGCTGCGAAGTGAGGACGTGCCGGACGCGCTCGGCGCGCGGTTCGTCCTCGGTGACCCGGCGGTCGCCTTGGACGTGCCCACGCGGACCGTCTCCACCGCAGGAGGGCTCGCGCTTCGCGCGGACGCCGCCGTCGTGGCCGACAATCTCCTTGGCGAGCAACGGTTCTATGCCCCGGTTCCGTACTACTGGACCGATCAGTTCGACGCCAGGATCCACGTCCACGGCGTGCCGACCGCCGACGCCGACGTGACGGTCGTGGAGGGAGACCTCGCCTCCCGCCGCTTCGTCGCGCTCTACCACCGCGACGGTGACCCCGTCGCTGTTCTCGGCTGGAACATGCCCAAGCAGGCGCGGCAGCACCGCCAGTCCCTCCTCGGCGAACCGCGCGTGCCCCACCTATCGGAAGGACGACGATGACGAGCACGGCGGACCCGGCCCGGATTCCCGAGTACCCGATGCCCAGGGCACAGCGTTGCCCGTTCGACCCGCCCCCGGGACTCCGCGACCTCCAGGAGCAGGGGCCGCTCACCAGGGTCCGGCTCTGGGACGGCAGCACCCCGTGGCTGGTCACCCGGTACGCCGATCAGCGCGCCGTGCTCACCGACCCCCGCGTCAGCGCCGACATGACCCATCCCACCTACCCGCGCCATGCGCCCGGCAACGCGAGCCTGAGCTTCATCGGCATGGACGACCCTGAGCACGCCCGGCTGCGGCGGATGGTCGGCGCCACCTTCGCGGTGAAGAAGGTCGAGGCGATGCGGCCCGCCGTGCAGAAGATCGTCGACGACGCGATCGACGAGATGGTGGCCGGTCCCAAGCCGGTTGACCTGGTTGAGGCGTTCGCGCTGCCCGTGCCGTCGCTGGTGATCTGCGACCTGCTCGGCGTCCCCTACGCCGACCACGACTTCTTCCAGAGCAACAGCAAGACGCTGATCAACCGCAACTCCACGCCCGAGCAACGCGCGGCGGCGTCGGGCAGGCTCGCCGAGTACCTCGGCGCGCTCGTCGGCGCGAAGCTGGACAACCCCGGCGCGGACCTGCTCTCCAGGCTCGGCGAGCGGATCAAGGCGGGGGAGCTGACCCACCAGGGCGCGACGGAGATGGCCGTGCTGCTGCTCATCGCAGGGCACGAGACCACCGCCAACATGATCGCGCTGAGCACGCTGACCCTGTTGCGGCACCCCGACCAGCTGGCCCTGGTCCGCGACTCCGACGACCCGAAGGTCGTCACCGGCGCGGTCGAGGAGCTGCTGCGCTACCTCAACATCACCCAGGGCGGGCGCCGCCGCGTCGCGCTGGAGGACTTCGAGGTCGCGGGCCGGCTCGTCCGCGCGGGGGAAGGGCTGGTCCTGCCCAACGACATCGCCAACCGCGACCCCGAGGCCTTCCCGGACCCCGACCGGATCGACGTCACCCGCCAGGCCCGCCACCACATCGCCTTCGGCTTCGGGGTGCACCAGTGCCTCGGCCAGCCCCTCGCCCGGCTGGAGCTGGAGGTCGTCTACCGCACGCTGTACCGGCGCGTTCCCGGTCTGCGCCTGGCCACCGACTTCGACCGGATCCCGTTCAAGCACGACGGGTTCGTCTACGGCGTCTACGAACTGCCCGTGACCTGGTGACCCCGGACAGCGGAAAGCCCCCTTCGGCGTGCCGGAGGGGGCTCGTTCTCTTGCCGGTCAGACGTAGATGGATCCCTGCGTGGTGGTGCAGGTGGGGTCCGCCTCGCCGCGGACGTCGAAGGTGATCTTGATCTTGAAGTAGTAGTCGTTGCCCTTCGCGCGCTTCTTGATGGTCTTGTTCACCTCGCGCTTGGTCCGGCCGGCCTTGACGTTGTCGCCGGACTTCCAGTGGTCCACGACGGCGTCCGCTCCGGGCTGGACCCGCATCAGCCAGTACTCGACGTTGTTCTTGTTGCCGTGGCCGCTGTCGATTTCCCAGTAGTACGAGAGGATGCTCACGCCGTTGCCGTTGTGCCGGTAGCGCACCTCGAAGTCGGCGGAATGGCCCGACTTCGAGCAGGTGCCGAACAGGCCCCTTTCGGTGCCGGCACTGGCAACCGACGCGTTGGTCGCGATCAGCGCGGTGGTCAGCACCAGGGCGCGCGCGGTCGTCCGCAGTGCGCGGCTCATGTTTGTGATCACGGTCCGCCCGACGAGAGGGGCCGGGACGCGGTTGCGTCCCGCCCCGGCATTTCGCGCTCGACCGAAGTCTTTGTGCCACAACGGGTAGTGGCCAGCGAAACACAGTGTCCACTGTGGACTCCCGATGGTGGAGCTGCACCCGGTTCAGCCAGGGCTGAAAGGTCTCGGCCGGTGCCCATGTCGCGAGGGGCGCGGCGTCCTGTTCGCCTAGCATGACGACGACAACGGCGAGGAGGGCGGCATCGACGCGATTGGCCGATACCGGGTGTCGGGCCTGCTGGGCACGGGGGGATTCGCCACGGTGTGGCGCGGTCACGACGACGTGCTCGACGCTCCGGTGGCGATCAAGGTGCTCGCCGACAACTGGTCGCGGCACCTCGACGTGAGCGAGCGGTTCCTCGCCGAGGCGAAGCTGCTGAGGCAGGCGGACTCCGACCGCGTCCTGCGAGTGCTGGACTACGGGGAGCTGGAGGACGGCCGTCCGTACTTCGTGACGGTGCTGGCCGAGGACGGCAGTCTTGAGGACCTGCTCGGCCAGGGCGAGCTGCCGGTGGACGAGGCGCTGCGCCACCTGGTCGAGGTCGCCGAGGCCGTTGTCGTGCTGCACTCGATGCACGTCGTCCACCGAGACCTGAAACCCTCGAACGTGCTGCTCGACCGGGGCCGCGTGGTGCTGGCCGACCTGGGGCTGGCGAAGGCGCTCGCGCACAGCTCCGGGCTCACCCAGGTCGCCGGTTCTCCCGGCTACATGGCTCCAGAGCAGGCCGCGCCCGGCGGAGTGGTCGACGAGCGCACCGACGTCTACGGGTTGGGCGCGCTGGCGCACCGGCTGCTGGCGGGCAGCACCGTGGGACAGCCACCGAAGCGTCCCCTCCCGGGGAGGCTCGGCAGGGTCGTGCGCCGCGCGCTGCGGTCCGACCCGCGCCACCGGTGGCCCTCGGCTCGCGTCCTCGCCGACGAGCTCAGGGACCTGGCCGAGCACGGGTGGGGGACGGGCAGGGGACGGGTGGCCCTGGTCGGTGGCGCCGCTGTGCTGACCGCGACCGGCGTCGTGGTGTCCTGGTTGCTCTGGCCCACCACCCACGACCAGCACGCGGTCGTGGACCCGAACCTGTGCCGGGCCGCCGACGTGAAGGTGGCGATGGGACCGGTCGACACGAACCCCTACGAGTACACCCAGCGGAAGTCGTACCTGACGATGGGCTGGACCGGTCGGCCCTGTCAGCTGTTCGGCCGTTTCCGCGACGTGCGCTTCGTCCTCGGCGACGGGTCCGCACTGCCCTTGCGCTTCGGCGACGGGACCGGAGAGCCGATGCCCGTGGAGATGCTGGACGACTTCGCGGCCGAGATCCCCATCAGCTGGCACATCGAGGACAGGAACGGGGCCACGCCGCCCAAGGTGCCGGTGCGGCTGGAACTGGGGCTGCCGCAGGTGCCCGACGTCGTGACCATGCCCTGGACCTACGGTCCGGTGGGTGACCGCGGGCAGGTGGAGATCGATCCCATCCGGCCCGCCGCGAACTAGCCTCGCGCACGTCGGCGCCGCGTGCGCGTGGACCTGGCCGGCGTGGTCAGTTTTCGCGTTGTGTCACCTTGATGCGCAAGAGAGCGCTCCCATTTCGCATCAAGGTGACAAAACGCGAAAGGAGGGGTGGGTGCCGGGCGCCGGGGATGGCGAGGTGGTGTCACCGCTTACAGGACACGGCCTAGCCTCGTCCGTGCCGCCGTGCACGTCAGCGGCGTTGGGGGACAACGGGTTCGCGGATGCGGTTCCCGGCTCGGGTCGCTTCGAAGCCCTGCTCCGCAGGTACAGGGCGCTCACCGCCAGCGCGCTCGCGAAGATCACCAGGTACAGGTTGCCGAGGAAGGCGATCACCAGCTCGGGGGTCCGGGGGTCCAACGGCGTCCCCGGTGGGGGCATCCCGATGCGGACCACCTTCGGGAAGGTCAACGCCGTCAGCCCCACCAGGGCGGCCCAGAGCGGCCACCGGTGGCTCTGGAGCAGAACCTGGTGGGCGGCGAAGACCAGCAACGGCACCAGCCACACCCAGTGGTGCCCCCACGACCACGGGGACACCGCGGCCGAGCACAGGCCGCACAAGGTCACCGCGAGCAGCTCCGCGCCCCGGCGGCTCGCCCACGCCGCGACCGCCAGCCCGGCCGCCGCGACGGCGAGCACGACGACCAGCCACGCCACCTGGGTCGTCGCCGAGTCTCCGAACCAGCGGACCAGCAGCCCGCGCACCGACTGGTTGCCCGGATCGGTCGGATCGGTGAAGACCCTGGCGGGGCTGGCGAACGTGCCGCCGAGCCAGAACGTCGCCGAGTCCGCGGGCAGCAGGACGAACCCGGCCACGACGGTGCCGACGAAAGCGCCGAGAGCCGTTGCCGCGGCCCGGAACCGCCTTGTCACCAGCAGGTAGAGCACGAAGAACAGCGGAGTGAGCTTGATCCCCGCTGCGATCCCGACCCAGATCCCCTTGGCCGGCCCGCGGTCGTCCCGGAGCAGGTCCACCAGGACGACCGCGAGCAGCAGAAGATTCACCTGACCAATGTGGACAGTCGTCTGCACCGGTTCGAGCACCAGTGCCACGCTCGCTGTCATCAGGCCCAGCGCCGTCGTGGTGCTGCGCCGGTCGGTGCCGAGCGCGCGCCACGACGTGCACGCCGCGAAGACCAACAGCGCGCTGTTGCCGAACACGGCCACGGCGTCGCCGACCCCCTCCGGCACCAGTGCCAGCGGGGTGAACAGGATCGCCGCCCACGGTGTGTAGGTGAAGTTGAAGCCCGGCAACAGTTCCCGCTCGTACAACGCCCCGCCGCCGAGCACCGTTCGACCGGCTTCCCGGTAGACGAGGAGGTCGATGTGATCCGTCAACAGGGAGCGGACCACCAGCACCAGTCCGACGGTGCAGACGACAACGACGAAAGCGCGGACGGCATGCGGATTTCTGGTGATCCGGAGGAGCTTTTCCACTGACGTCCCTTGCGTTTCGTCGCCGACCGTGACGGCGGCAGCCGCTGGCCACGGCGTCTTTCCCGTGATCTCCTGCGGGATCCCCGTCGCCGAGGCACTCGCATTCGCCGCGTTCGTCATGGAGTCTGGCGGCGCTCCGGGCTCGTGTCCGCCGGGGCAGCACGAGAATGCGCAGGGGTGCTAGCCGGTGTAGTGGTTCACAACCCGCTTCGAGTGACGACAACGTCGGCGGCGACGGCGCGGGCGGCCGAGTTCCTCTGCGGAGGCCGAATTCGAAGGATGCTCAGATCAGTGGCGGGAAAGGTCGAGACGGAGGACGGTCTCGCCGTTGTCGATCTCGCCGGTGGGCTGAAATCCGAACCGTCGGTAGAACGGTCCCGGTCCACCCTCGCCCGGTTGGTGACTGGTGAGCAGTTCGGTGGCACCGTCCGCGCGCACGAGATCGACGACCTGGTCGAGTGCTTCGCGGCCGAACCCACGGCCTTGGTGGTGCCTGTCGATGAGCAGCCGCCACAGGAAGTACGGCCCGATGATGCCCGGTCGGCCGGGCGGCACGTTCCAGCTGAGCATCACGAAGCCGACCGGCTCGTCCGCTGAGTAGACGGCCCGGTACCAGGGCTCGCCCTCAGGCGTCGACGCGGCCTCCTCCAGTGACCTGGCCACTGATGCGACGAAGCGCTCCTGCGCGGGGTCGACGCGCAGGGCGCACACCGCGTCGCGGTTCTCGTCGGTGATCTCGACCAGGCGCACACGAGGGGACGTCATGCCGTTCACTTCCCGCCTCCGGTTGGCTGCTGTTCAGGCTGGGCGCGCGGACAACTGCTCCAGGACCGGGCGCAGCGCGTCGAACAACGCTGCTGATGTCTCGTCGGGACTCTGCCCTGTCGTGTCGAGAACGATCTGGCCCGTTCCGGATTCTCGCAGTCGTTCGGCTTCGGCGGCCGCTCGAACAGCTACCTGACGCTGAACGGTGGGCGGCGCTCCGCGCAGCTCGTCGCCCGCGAGCAGGGCCGACTCGCCCTCTGCCCGGCGTCGGACGCGGTCCGCCAGTGTCGCGGCGTCGGCATCCAGGCGGACGACCGTGGGCGAGTTCGGGATCACCGATCCCGGATCGCGGGTCACGACAAGCAGCACTCGGGCGCCGGCCTGCTGGTAGCCACGCCACAGCGTCGCGAGATGTGCGGCCTCCACAAGGGAATCCGGTCCTGGGTGGATGAAGCCGAGCTGGTCGACGTCGATGTACGCGGTGGGAACGCCGTCCTGCCAGAGGTTCTGCAGCACGCTCCACGCGGCGGTGGACTTGCCCACAGCGGTGGCGCCGGACACGACGATCACCGGTGCCGGCGGCACCGCGTCATCGGTGGGAGCCGCGGGCAGCGGGTGAACCGGGCCAGTGCGGACGACGCACCACCGCATCAAGGCGTCGACGGTGTCATCCGGGCTCTGCCCGGTCGTGTCCACAAGGGTGCCGAAACCGGAGCGGTCGAGCTCGTCGGCCACGTTGAACAGCTCGTCCACCAGATCGGCTGGCGAACCACGACCGAGGAACCGGCGACGCAACTCCTCCCGATCGCAGTGCAGACGCACGAGGGTGACGTCGACATCAGTCAGTTCGGCCCTGCCCGCGAGGTACGGCTCGATGCCCCGCTGGGGATCCACGACACCGGAGACGATCACCTGCCGCACACCTCGGCACCGCAGTGTGGCGATCACCCGGATCAGGTTGTCCGCCTTGATCCCGTGGCTCGCCGCGCCGCCCCCTGGAGGGGGGCCGATCAGGCCGAGCTGATCGATGTCGACGTAGGCGACGCTTCCGCCCTGCCCGGCGATGCGCGAGTACAGGCCCCAGCCGGTGGTCGATTTCCCCGCGCCGGGTGCCCCAGTCACCCAGAGCACGGGCGTCTTGTCGCTCCCCACGCCCATGACCCTAGGAACCAGGACAAGCGAGTTTCGCGGGACAATCGTGGCGCGAGCCGGTCCGGTGTGCCCTCGCGACGGGATGAAACTGAGGTCAGGTGACGATGACGGGCGCTGCTGTCCCGCCACGGCGGCTCAGGCCGGAGGACTGGGCGCTGCTCAACTACGAAAAGCGGGGTCGCCACACCTCGCTGGAGTTCGGCATCGCCTGTCGGTTCACCACCACCGCGCTGTCCGCATCGGCCCTGCGCGCGCTGGTGGCCGCACGCCTGCCGGAGGTTCCCGATCTCACGTTCGTCCTCGACCAACCGGGACACCGCTGGCGCAGTCCACAATGGAGGACCACGGACCCGGACCTGACCTGGCACGTCCGCGATGTGCCGTTGTATCGGGTCAACGGTGTCGCGAGTGTTGCCCGAACGCTGGAACGAGCCGCGAACACGGTGCTCCCGCGTGATCGGCCGCTGTGGGAAATGCTGGTGCTGGAACCTCTCGACGGCAGTCAGTGGGTGGCGCTGCGGGTCAACCACGCGCTCTTCGACGCGGTGTCGGTCATCGAGGTCTTGCGCAGGCTCTTCGGTGACCGCGTCACCGCCGCGTCCATCACGTGCTCGCCGGAGCAGCCGATGCCGCTCGGCCGGAGGCTGCGTGAGACCGCGAGGCTCGGCTGGGCGTTGCCACGGATGGCACGCCGGATGGTCCCGTTGACCGGGCCTGCGTTCACCGCCTCTGGGCTCACCGGTCAGCGGCGGATGGCCTGGGCCCACCTCGACGACGACCGCCTGCGCGCCGCTGCCGCGCGACATGGGGTCACCTCGAACGAGGCGTTCCTGTCAGCCCTCGCCGGAGCGCTGCGCGAGTGGCCGCACACCCCGTGGCGACGGGGTATCCGTCCTGTGTGGACGTTCGTGCCGTGCGACCTGCGCGATGGTGCCGATCCGGTCGAGCTCGGCAACAACATCGGCGCGCTGCGCATCCGGCTTCCGTGTGACGAGCCTGATCCGGTGCGCCGACTCCACGTGGTCGCCGCGGCGAGCAGCGCGGAGAAGGCTCGGAGCATGCCTGTCATGCGGATCGCCCGGGCGGTCCTGCCTGGCTGGTTGATCCGCGTCATGTTCGCGATTTCCCTGTCGCGACAGCAGGTCGACATCATCGCCAGCCACGTCGTCCAGCGCGGTGCCGGCATGACCTGTGCCGGGGGCACGATGCCCGAGATGATGGCGTTGGGCCACCTGCCCCGGCACCGTCCCCTCGGCGCCCTCCTGGTCCGGCACTCCGGCAAGCTCGTTCTGCAGGTGACCGCGGATGCGGGCATCGCCGACCCCGGCACGTTGTGTCGACTGTGGGCAGAGAAGGTGGATGAGCTCGCGGCGCTGCCGCCGCAGGGTGACGTGATTCCCCCGAGGCCGTCCGCGCCCCGCATTCCCCTTTCCTGAAAATGAACCTTTCTAGGTAAATTCGCAATCGAAAGCAACCCGGGTTCGAGGAATGGCGTAGAAGAGGCGAGCCACCACTCCGATGGCTCCACTTGGTGCCATTCCGGCAGAACTTGGGGGTGCGATGTGTATGCGCACAAGACTGTGGTGACCGTGGCGTCGCTGGCCGCGGCAGGACTGCTACTGGCGATGCCGACCGTTTCCCACGCGCAGAACGCGGTCCAGCACAATCCGTTGACCAGCGCGGCGACATCAGAACAGCCGAGGGTTCCCTTCGCCGGCCAGCCGTCCGGGACGGGCTCTCAGATGCCGAACACCGAGACGGGCCAACCCGGCCTGGAGCCTCAGCCTCAGCCGGAGGCGAGGGGCGTGGCCCCGTGCCCGAACCGCAAGGCCAGGGCGTGCGTCGACCTGTCGTCCAACAGGACCTGGTTGCTCCGCGACGGCAAGGTGGTCTACGGCCCGGTGCCGATCACCCACGGCCGCGAGGGTTTTCGCACGCCGGTCGGAACCTTCAGGGTGCAGTTCAAGAGCAAGTACCACAGGAGCAGCCTCTTCAACTTCGCGCCGATGCCGAACGCGGTGTTCTTCCACCGTGGTGTCGCCTTCCACCAGGGCAATCTGCGCAACCTGTCGCACGGCTGCATCCGGCTGTCGGCGGCGGCTTCGCAGATGTACTTCGCCACCCTCAAGATCGGTGACGTGGTTCAGGTCGTTCGCTGAGCACCACAAGGCAACGGGGCGTCTCCCGCGAGGCGCCCCTCCGTCATGTCGGCCCACAGAGCTGGAGCGGCAGGAAAACAACAGCTCCTCGATTTCGCCACCACGATCGACGACCAGTGCGGCACCTCGTTCAACCGCGGCATCCAGTGACGAGCAGAGAAGCAGATGACGTACTACATAGTTGAGCCGGAAGTCGCTGGCGACTTCGGCGACAACACCGTCTTCGACCGCACGGTCCAACCGGCCGCGGTCGCCCGCTTCGAGTTCCGCTTCGCCAACTGGCTGGGCGATGCCATCCTGGAATGCGCACCCTGCTTCATCGTCACCGAGACATTGGCGGACGCCATCACCGACACCGGCCTCACCGGGGCGGTGTTCGACGAGGTGCGGATCAGCCTGTCATCGGAAGGCGAGGAGCTGATCGAGGAGCCACTTCCCGCCTGGAAGTGGCTTCGCTTCACCGGCGATCCCTACCGCGACGACCTCGGTATCGACTTGAGCAAGCTGGTCGTGTCGGAGCGAGCACTGGAGCTGCTGCGTGAGCACGGGCTGGACCACGCCGATGTGGAGGAAAGCGCCCTGTGAGCGGCTCTGCCGGGTACAGCCACGCCGGACGACCGCGCCACCGCGTGGAAGGCTTCCTTCGGCTCACAGCGCGGATCGCCGGGGATGACCTTCACGACACCGACCCCTGCCAGGTCCAGATCCTCGGTCGAAGAACCACCAGCGCATCAGCACCTGGAGCCGGACGAACTCGCGCGGCCCGGCAGCATTCCGCGCAACCGCAACGAGAACTCGCAGCCCACGATGAGCGTGCCCCGCCCGGGGTACTCGGCGCGCAGCCGCTCCGCCCCGGCCACGGCGCGCGAGGTTGGCCAGCACCTCGGCGTGCGGCCGGTCGGCGAGGTTCGGCTGCACCCAGACGTCGAGCCCGGCCTCCAGCGCCGCCATGGCCGCGGTGAGCTGGCGATCGAGGTCGGCACCGTCGAGCACCACGGTGCCGCAGCGCAGCCCCTCCCGGATCACCCGCATGTCCTCCCCGGCGCGCTCGGGCGGGATGTCGTCGACGCGGTAGGTGATCCCTTTGACGGCCAACACCATGGTCCCCGTCGTGGCAGAGCTCCTGGGCCCAGCCGCACCACTCGCCGGGCGGTGGGTGTTCCCGTGCGGTGGTCAGCCGAGCCAGCGGCCGTCGCGCAGGAGGTCGCGTCCCGGCAGCTCGTTCGCTTCACACCAGGCCTGGATGCGCCGCGGCCGGTGACCGAGGCGCGCGGCGTCGAGACGAGGAACGCGGTCCCGTCCCAGAGGTACGAGAGCGGGATGAGGTGGACGCCGCCAGGGGAGCCCGACGTCGCGACCCAGAGATCGACGTCGCTCTCCAGTTTCGCGCGGGTGTCCCGCAGTGTGGATTCTCAAGATCGATTTCGTTCGATCTCGCTGTGAGCTGTGCAGATGGCGGATCCTCACCCGTTGTGCGCTGCCTGGTTCTCATCGGCCTTTCCTGACCACGTAGCGCGCGCACCGGCCATCGCCCGGGCTCAGATCACCAAGCTCCCGGTCGCGAGATCGTCGGATGGGGTTGACCGCAATGATCATGCTCCTTACTTTGTCGTCCTCATGGGCTTCTGGGGAACGCTTGTGGTGTGTCAGTCGCCTAAGCCGGTGGCCGAGCTGATATCAGCCGGTAAGCGTGCCGACGTCGAGTCCATCGATGACTCGCGATGGCCCGATCCATGGCGTGGCTGGCGGGTGTGGGACGGACTGCCCGACGGAACCTGCGACGCGCTCGCCGAGACCGGGTCCGTCCTCAACGCCGAGATCTACGACAGCGACGGCGCGCGACTCACGGCGGTCAGCCACCCCTCGGGACGCTGGATGACCTACCTCAACTTCGAGCGCGTGCTCAGCCACCTGGTCCTGCCGCCCGCACCGTTTGACGCGGACGGCAACGAGCTGACCGGAAACGCGCTCGACGAACAAAACGCCGCCTACCGAAGCGAGGTGGCGCAGGTTCGGCAACGCCTCCTGGCGACGGTCCCCATGGGCCTGGCCGCAGCTCAACGGGCTTCGGCATGGGCGTACGAGTCGGGCTTGACCCCGGCTGCGGTCGATGAGCTCCAACTGGTCTTCGACGGCACCGAACCGTTCGCAGAGGAGCTGTTCTACCGACTCCTGGACCGCCTCGGTATGCCGCAGGCCAGCTAAGGCGTGGTCCCGGTGCCCATCCACGTCATGACTCGATCGACCCCATCGTGCATGCCGGTCGATCCGGCGATTCTCACTGACCTCGCGCAAGCGCGAGGTACGCGCAGCCTCTCTTCACGTTCACGCGGCGGCGCGCCTGTCGTGCTTCCTCCGGTCATTCGTGCGGGCTCCGTCGGTCATCGGTTGTTCACCGCGCCACGGTCGCCGCGGCCTCCCATGCGAACCCGTCCGGGTCGGTGAAAGCCCCGGCATCGCCACCGATCACGAGCCGGTGCGATCCGGTGCCGTCGGGCGAGACGCCGACGTCCTTGGCAAGAGCGCGGCGCCGGTACAGCGCCAGCTTGACGGGACTCGACCCAGTGGCGAACTCGACGTACATGCGGCCGAAGCTCTTCGCCACGACAAGACCCTGGTCGACGTAGAACCGCTTGCTCGCGGCCACGTCCGCGACTCCCAGCAGGAGCACGATCTCGTCGATCCGTCGGGTGGCGGCGCCGGTGTCCTTCTTCGCCGAGGTCGCGATCTTCCAGATCGTCCCGTCCGGGGCTTGTACGACACCGCCGTAGCCCCAGAACGACTTCACGGCAGGCTTCAGCGGCGTGGCGCCGGCGTCGAGGGCGGTGTCGATGAGGCTGTTGACGGTGGCGGGCTGGGACACCGTGAGCGCCAGCGTGAACCCACGGAAGCCGCTTGTGGGCGCATCCGAGGCCCGCAGGCGGATCTGAGTGTCCAACCCGAAGGCAGCGGTGTAGAAGCGGTCGGCGGCCGTGGGGTCGGCCACGTCGAGGGTGACGGATTCGATGGATGCCATGGCCAGCACGCTATGTGCGGCTCGGCGACCGGAGCTTCTTGATTCCTGACCGGTCTTGCCACACGGCCACATCCGGGTCTCTGCGTTCACCCACACCTCCCGGCCTTGCAGGCGCCAGGCTGACCAGCTGAAACGCCAAAGTGGCACCACTATGGCTTGCCATGGCGCCATTCATGGGCCATAGTGGTGCCATGGACTTGAGCTCGTATGTCGAGAACCTCGGGCGGGAGCTCGCGGGACTCGTCGAGGTCGGCGGGCACGACGCCGAGGCGCTGGCCGATCGGATAACCGTGTCGCTGCGGTCGGCGATCCGGCTCACGCTGCTGGAGGTGCTGTCGGAGGCCGCGGACGAGATCACCCGGGACCTGGCGCCGGGATCGGTCGAGCTGCGGATGCGCGGGCGTGACCCGAACTTCGTGGTGACGCCACCGCCACTGGACGAACCGCTCGACAGTGCGCAGGGCCCGGACGTCGAACCCGAGGACTTCGGGGCCGAGGACGCCGCGACGGCGCGGATCAACTTCCGTCTCCCCGAGCAGCTCAAGGCCGCGATCGAGGAAGCCGCCGCCAGGGAAGGGCGCTCGGTCAACGCGTGGCTGGTCCGGAGCACCTCCGCCGCGTTGCGGCAACCGGGCCGCGACCACCGCGCCGACCCGATCGGCAAGCGAGGCGCGCAGCGCTACACCGGCTGGGGGCGCTAGCCCGCACCGGTCGTTCGCTTTCACTCGTCCCCCTGTCCGCGGGGACGTTCACCGAACCACGTAGGGGGATTTGTCATGCCCATTTTCGATACGCCGCAACCGATTTCCGTCACGATCGAGCTCAGCGTCGGGGAGGTGCTGATCACCGCCGGCGACCGGGCCGACACCGTGGTGGAGGTGCGCCCGACCGACAAGGACGACGCCTCCGACGTGAAGGCCGCGCAGCAGACCCGGGTCGACTACGCCGACGGCAGGCTGCTGGTCACCGGGCCGAAGGCGCGGATGCTCGACTTCTCCAAGAAGAGCCGGTCGGTCGCCGTCTCGATCGAGCTGCCCCGTGGTTCGCGCGTGGACAGCGAAGGGGCGATGGTCGACATCCGCAGCGGGGGCGAGCTCGGCGAGTGCAGGATCAAGACCTCCGCCGGGCACGTCCGGCTGGACCGGACCGGGCCGTTGCGCCTGGACACCGGGGCAGGGCACGTCTCCGTCGACCGGAGCGCGGGCAAGACCGAGATCACCACGGGGACCGGGAAGATCCAGATCGGCGAGATCGGTGGCCCCGGGGTCGTCAAGAGCTCCAACGGCAGCATCGAGATCGGCACGGCCACCGGTGAGCTGCAGGTGCGCGCGGCCAACGGCGACGTCACCGTCGACCACGCCGTCGGTGACCGGGTCGACGCCACGTCGTCCAACGGCGCCGTCAAGGTGGGCGACGTGGTCAGGGGGACGGTCGTGCTCAAGACCGGCATGGGGGACTTGGAGGTCGGCATCAGGGAAGGCACCGCCGCCCGGCTGGATCTGAGCACCGGGCACGGTCGGGTGCGCAACGCCCTGGAGGAAGTCCCGTCCCGGCCGGGAGAGGCGGCCGAGACCGCCGAGGTGCGCGCCCACGCCGCCTACGGCGACATCACCATCAGCCGCTCCTGACCCGAAAGGGCCCGGCTACCGCTCCGCCTGGGCGAGCGCCAGGTGGAAGGTCGCCGGGCATGGGGAGAGGACCGCGGTGGCGGATGCCATCACTCACCAGTTGCCCATCCGCCGGGCATCAAGCCCCGCGTGCCGGGCCGGAAACACCGCTCCGTGAACAGTCCCGGTCCTCGTCTCGCGCGTGGAAGTAGGCGCTGATGGAGGGTTCGATCTCCTTGTGGCCGTGTTGCGACCAGCGCAGCGTCCGCTCTTGTTCGTTGATGAGGTGGACGTCGGGGTCGAGGGTTTTGAGGAGTGCGTGCCGGTTGAAGTAGTCGCGGGCGGCTGGTGGGCCGTGCTGCAGAACCTCGATCTGGGCGTCGGCTTCGGCAGGTTCGACGTCTGCGACCCAGCGGCGCATCTGGCGTCGCCAGTGCAGGAACCTGGAGTACAGCTGCGGTGACCAGTCCCTTTCCAGCGTTGTGCGGGTTGAGAGGATCTCAGGTTGAGCGGGGATGGGGAGGTGCCCCACGGCGCCCAGGGTGAACACCGAATCTCCCCCTCCGACCAGCCCGAGGTCGAACAGACCGGGGCCGTCGGTGAACAGCGACCGGTGTGCGCCCCAGCAGAATCCGGGTGCGAACCCGGTACCGGCACCAGGGGTGAAGCTCAGCGTGCCGGCGTAGGTCTTGGCGGATGGGCCCGAGGATGTCCGGTAGCGGGAGATGCGGAAGCACTGGATGAGCGGGGCTTGGGCGAAGGCGTGTGTCACCGCGGCCGCCCAGTCGGCTTCTACCAACACGTCGCTGTCAGACCACACGATGTGGCTGTAGCGGGGCGGTAGGCAGCGGGCCGCCAGGTTGATGAGCCGTTCCTTGTGCCACATGAACGCGCACGCCTCGTCCCAAAAGGCGATCTTGACACCTGGCGGGCGCGGTGTGCCGGCTCCGGCCAGGTACACGTCATCGGCCAGACCCGCCCGGCGGAACGCCTCGATCGAGCGGGCGAGCTTGAGAGGGTGCGAGCGGTAGCCGACGGGGTTGAAGTAGGGG
The DNA here is from genome assembly GCF_042429765.1 of Allokutzneria oryzae. NCBI lineage: Bacteria > Bacillati > Actinomycetota > Actinomycetes > Pseudonocardiales > Pseudonocardiaceae > Allokutzneria > Allokutzneria oryzae. Next base: position 30,738 of record NZ_JBHLZU010000037.1, read on the forward strand.
ATGACGATCGCGACAGTGCCCATGCGGACCCTTCCTCGCCAGCGGGTAGCACCCGAAGTGATCTGTGGGGTGGAGCGAGCCGACCGGGGGTGGGACGGCTGGCAGGTCACAGCCGGACTTCGGTGACGCTTTCCACGGCGCTGACGAACTCGGCCAGCTCGGCGGTGTTCTCGGCAGTGATCGTCCGCGCCCGGGCCAGCGCGTACTGGGACGCCGCCTCGTAGCGGTCCGGGGCATCAAGGGCAGCGAGGGTCGCCGCCCAGGCATCGAGGTCGTCGCGGTCGGCGAACAAGCCACCGGGCCCCAGCGCCTCCCGCAACCCGGGGGTGGGATGGGCGATGACCGGGATGCCGGAGACCATGGCCTCGACCGCGACGAGGCCGTACGACTCGTGCAGGCTGGGCATCAACACCACGCGGGTCCGGCTCCACACCTCGCGCATGGCTGGGCTGTTCGGGTGGATGCGCACGTTGGGCCGGTCGGTGCGGATGTCCTGCCTGCCGTATCCGCCGATGACCCCCAGAAAGACTCGGCTGGGAAACCGGTCGACCAGCGCGTAGAACACCTCCACCCCCTTGTCAGGGATCAGGTTCACCAATGTCGTCGCGTTCCCCGGCCGAGTCCGGTGCTCATCGGCGTCGACCGGAGGATGAACCACCAGCGACCGGCCGGGATGGTCGGCGAACGTCTCGGCGATCCAGCGGGTGTTGAAGACGCTGAGCGACGCCGGGAGCCTCAGTGCCGCGCGAGAGTTGTCGTCGTCCTTGTGAATGAGCTGAACCCAGGGAATCCCGTACTGGGCACGCAGCCAAGCGGCTCGCGCGATCTCGTCGTACTGGGTGAGGATCACATCCGGAGACAGCTGGACGATCCGGTCATCAGCGTCACGCTCACTGACCTGGTGCACCGGGATGCCGTCGAGGTGGTACCCGTGCCGGCTCAGATGCCAGGTGATGACCACCTGGACCTCGTGCCCCGCTCCTACCAGCGCCCGGGCCAGCCGATGCATCGTGACCTCAGAACCGGCGTTGTACTTGGGGACGTACCGGTTGACCAGCACAACAACCCGCAACAGAGCCTCACCTTCGTCCCCAGCCGCCCGTTCATCGAGGGTGCACAGGGGCATGTATCCACTGTGGACAGGAAAGCGATCACCACCGCTGAGTTCGGTTGCTGCTCTCTCAGTTCGGGGACCTCGGGCGTACCCTCCGGCAAGTTCCCCGGCCGACGCCTCGGCCACCGTCTGCTCGCTGGTCGACGGGCTTGACGGACCGATGGCTGGTGCTGCAAGGCTAGGTCGGGGCGGTCCAGGCGTGGTCCAGCCCAGGTTCACGGGCGGATGGTGTTCCAAGACCTGCCGGTATCAGGCCGGGACCGTCACTGAATCGCTGACGCCGCCCGCTCGTTGCCTTGCACCCTGCGCCCGGTCGATGTCGGTGACGAGGCCCTGGCCGAGCTGGATGTGCTGGTCGGCTTCGACGACGACCTCGCCGGTGAGGCCACCCGGAGCAGCCACCCGGCTGTGCTGGAGATCCTGTCCCGCTGCGGCGGGCCTGCTGGCATCACCAAGGCAGTTCGCCGCAAGCTCGTCGCGGCGATCATGACGGCACTGGAGGAGAAAACCGTGCTCCAGCAACGCAAACAAGTCGCAATCGAGGTTGAGGGGAAGCTCGATGCGCACCTTCTTGCCGGGGCCTGACCTCCATGCCCGGCATCGGGGTCAGGACCGCCGCCCGCATCCTGCTGGAAATCGGCGACGCCTCCAGCTTCGCCTCCTCCGTTCTCCAGCAGCGCGGAGGCTCGTCACCGCACACCCGAAACAGCTCCTCCGCCAAGCTGTGCAGACATTCGGCACGCGCGAATTCCTCCATCTCCACCAGCACCAAGCCGTGTCGCATCAAAGCCATCGCCTCGCGGCGGCCGTCGCCGAGTTCCTGGAAGACCGCCTGGGCTCGCGGTCTGCCGCGGACGTCCGGTTGCCGTACTTTGCTGCCGTACAGCAACCAGCCACACCCGACACCGTCAGCTTGGGAAGGTGGCCGGGCGCGAAAACATCAGCGGCGGCACGCGCCGCACGGGATATGACACACTGCGCGCCCTAGCTACCCGACCTTGCCTATACGGCAGGGCCTTATCGAATTCAATCCCCCGAATCGGAGAAAACGCTCCGGCCTGCGCCGAACAGTGAATCCGATTTCATGCGCTTCTCTGAATAATGTCGTTACGGGGTCGAGGCGGCCTTGATAGCTCTGTGAGAGGAAGTCATGCGCATCATGCGAGTCTCCCTGGTTGTCGGCGCCGTGGTCGCCGCCGTCGCCACCGGTGGAACGGCGGTCGCCGCGAGCGCGGCGGCCAAGAGCCCGTGCTACGTCGTGGCCAAGCGGTCCACCCCCGTCTACGACTTCGGCGCTTCGGCGCAGGCCGGCACGCTCAAGAAGGGCCAGAAGCATGGCTCCGCGTGCAGCCCCGTGTCCCTCGACGGCACGAACGTGGTGTTCCTCAACCGCAGGTTGTACGTGATGAAGGCCGACGTCTCCATCAAAAAGGCCGGGGGCTGAGTGAGCGTGCTTCCCCAATTGTTGGTGCCTTCCCTGCCGCGAACCCGTCGGGATGATCAGGGTGAGGCGAGTCGGAGGGTGACCGTGATTGACCGCTGTTGACCTGGGCCAACAGCATGCGGGTTCGAGTGACCGCCCGTCTCGGTAGCGCAGGGACCCGGACCGCGGGTCCGCCAGGGCCGAGGACCGGAAGCCCTGCGCAGTCGCGCACAGGTCCGCGTAGGGACTGCACCACGTCGAATCGTCACCACGAGCTCGTCTTCGGCCTGTGCTCCTGGAGGCTTCTGCGTGCTCGGGGCCGGTGGTTGCTCTCCCCGATCGCGTGGGCACAGCCCGCTGGCCGGGTCGGCAAAGAACGGGGCCCTGAGCGGCCCTCGCTGTGGACGGATCACCACGGCGGTGCTCCAGGACGCCACCGGTTGGGACGACGTGGTGATGAAGCTCGGGTTCGAGCGCCTTCGGCGACACGATCTCCGGCACACCGGCCTGACGTGGATGGCGGACGCTGGGTGCCGGTGCACCACCTACGCAAGATCGCTGGGCTGGTTGGACGAGCGAACGCTCATGTGAGGTTTGTGATCCGCCTCTGGTGACCGCGATGGGCTTATCTACGCACCGGCTCCCGCGACTGGCGCACAGGAACGCTGACGGGCGCGAGCGGGCCGGCTGGTCCCGGCAGGCGGATCCGGGTCGAGCGTGGCCGTGCCGCCGCGCCGCGGCCGGAGGCGTGGATCTCGACCTCGCGCTCCACCAGGTGGCCGTGTCCAGCGTCCAGGCCGAGCCATCGTCCGCTGGTGCAGCGCAGTGCCACATCAGCGGATGGCCATGGCCCCAGCGGGAGCAGTACCGCGCCGCGCTGCCGTGCCCGCGCGGTCAAGGTCCGTGTCGTCGTGGTGCCGAGTTTGCCGGTGCTGGCGAACGCGACCACGTCAACACCGTCGACCAGGGCTCTGCTACGACCGCCTTCCGCGCCCCCGGAGGCTGCTGACCGGAAGGGTGAGCAGCCTGGCACGTAGCTGCTCGGCGTCCGGTGAGTCGATCGTGTCGAGTGCGGTCAGCGCTCCGGACCAGGCGTGGTGAGCCGCGTCCACCTCGCCGGCGGCCAGTTGTGCCTCACCGAGGTGGGTCAGTGCCTCAGCGAGGTTGATCTGGTCGCCGAGCTCCCGGTTGATGGTGGCTGCTCGCTGGTAGCAGTCGACCGCTTCGGCGTGGTGTCCGAGGTGCTGGTGGGCGTAGCCAAGGCTGTCCAGTGCGTTGGCCTCGTACGATCGCGCGCCCAGTTCCACGTGCACCTCCAGCGCCTGCCCGCAGAACGCCAGCGTCTGTTCGTAGTCACCGAGCAGGGCGTGGCACCAGCCGATCCCGTTGAGCGCCACGGACCGGCCGACGCGGTCGTCGATTGCCGAACTCAGCTCGAGTGCTGTCATCGCATGCGCGAGAGCTTCCGCGGGTTTGCCCTCAAGCAGCAACGTCTCAGTGAAGTTGAGGTGGATGTGGGCTTGGCCTGCGGTGTCCGCGAGCTCTTCCAACACTTCGAGTGCGGCGCTCAGGTGGGTGTAGGTGTCCTGGTACGCGCCGAGGCGCGAGCAGGCACGGGCCAGGCCCCGGCGCGCGTGCGCCTGTGCTTGCAGGTCGCCCAGTTGGTCGGCCGCGGTCAGTGCGGTCCGCTGCACTTCGGCCTGCTCGCTCCAGTGGCCGCTGCGGTCGAGGAAATCCGACAGCGCCCAGGCCAACCGCCAAGCATGTGCCAGGTGTCCCTGGGCGAGGGCCTGCCGTGCGGCCGCGACGACCGTGGCGTGCTCCTGGGTGAACCAGGTGAGCGCTTGACCGAGATCGGCCAGTTCGGTGCGGGTGGTTCCGGGCTGGGACGCGGGCAGCTCGATCGGCCTGCGCTGCGGATAGAACAGCAACGCCGCCAGGTAGGCGGTGTGGAGGTAGTGGTCCCGCAGCCGCAGCACCGCGGCGGTTCGCTCGTCCGCACTGTCGATTGTGGACGTTTGCTGGGCCGCGTAGTCGCGGAGCAGGTCGTGGAAGGTGTACCGGCCGGTGAGGTTCTCGGTGATCAGGTGCGCGCCGGTCAGCTCGGTCAGCAGCTGCCTGGCGGTCGCCGTCGGGAGACCGGTCAGGCTGGCGACGCCGGCCAAGCCGAACTCGGCACCCCAGTGCAGGCCCAGCAGGCGGAACGCGCGGGCGGCGCCTGGGCTGAGGGCCTGGTACGACCAGGAGAACACCGAACGCACATCGGTGCTGGGTTCCGTGCCCGCCAGCCCGTCCAGGTTGCCGTCGGCCTCGCGCAACTCCGCGACCAGTGCGCTCAGCGGGAACGTGGGCCTGGTGGCGGCGCGCGCGGCCACCACCGCCAAGGCCAGCGGCAGGCGGGCGCAGTGATCGATGATCGCGGCCACCGCGTCCGCCTCGGCCGCCGTCCGCGTCCGGCCGAGCCGTCCCGCCAGCAACTGTTCCGCCTCGGTCGCACTGAGCAGATCCAGCGAGAGCGGGTGAGCGTTGTGGGTGGCCATCAGGCTCGTGAGTTGGTTTCGACTGGTGACCACCACCAGGCACCCGGCGGTGCCGGGCAGCAGCGGGCGCACCTGGTCGGCGTCCCGGGCGTTGTCCAGCATGACGAGCATGCGCCGGCCTGCCACCAGGCTGCGGTACAGGCCCACCTGGGCATCAACGTCCGCCGGAATGCGCTGCGGAGGCACGCCGAGCGCGTCGAGGAAGCCGCGGACCGCTTCGGCGGGCTCCACCATCGCACCGCTGGCGTCGAAGCCGCGGAGGTTGACGTAGAGCTGTCCGTCGGTGAAGTGGTCCGCCACCCGGTGCGCCCAGTGCACTGCCAACGCGGTCTTCCCGACGCCTGCGGTGCCCGAGACCGCGGAGATGACCACCGCGGACTGCTCCCGCCCAGCGGTGTGCAGCATCGAGTCGAGCCGCCCCAGTTCGGTGGCGCGGCCGACGAAACCGACGACATCGGACGGCAGTTGACGGGGGACCGGGCTCGCTGACTGCTCGGACGCGCCCGTTGCCGCGGACAGCAGTTCGTTCTGCTCGTTTGGTTGCAGGTCGAGTGCGGTGACCAGTTGCCGGACCGAGGCCAGTTGCGGGTTGGGACGTTTGCCGGACTCGATACCGCGGATGGTCCTGACCGAGACGCCTGACCGCTCGGCCAGCTCCTCCTGGGTGAGTCCAGCTCGTCGCCGGTGGTACCGCAGGACATCGGCCAGTTGTTCCCCCATGGGTGATTAATACCAGCCCGAGCCGGTCACAGGTGGCCGGTCGGTGACCTGGCCGACCGGCTGGCCAGGCGCCACGATCTTCCTCGTGGGATCACCGTTTCGTTCACGGGCCTGAGGGGCGCGGTGTGAGCGGGTGATGTGGGCCAGGCTCCGCTCCCAACGTCGGGCAGTGCCAGGAACCCCTGCTGCGGCGGGGTGGTGCATGAGCTGGAGTCGACCGTCGTTCATGACCTGGTTGCGGCAATCAGGAACAAGAAGATTGTTGTCGCGACTCGCCGTGGTTGGCCGGAGATTCAACATGTCAAAGAGAGGTGCAAGGGCATTGTCTATTGCAGTCAGTAGGCGGGCGGGGGCGCTGATGGCAGCTGTCGCCGCCGGAGCGATGTTCATCGCACCCGGCTCGGCGCTCGCCGCTTCACCAGAAGCGCCTCAGCTGGGCGCCGGTGTCAATTGTCACCCCGTACCAGCGGCACCGGCGGGATACCGCTGGTCCGGTGGTTGCTGGAGTGGTCCACAGGGTTCCGGCGCGGGTGAGTCCTGCGCGAGAACCGGGAACTTCGGGCAGACCGAAGGGCAATGGACTGCTTGGAGATGCCTCGGCACACTCCGCGCCGACAATCTCTTCTACTACCACCTGTACGTCATCTAGCAGTGAATTCTCAAGGCATCACGCGATAGATAGAGGATTACCGTGAAGAAGAGTGTGGCACGAATCCTGGTTGCGCTGGTCACGATGGTCAGCGCAACTGTTCTCTCCACTTCCTTCGCGTCGGCAGAAGCTGCCCCCTTGCCCGATGCGACGGGATGCAACCACGGCGCATGCATCACAGTGAAGGGAGGGCCGGGCAACTATCAGGTGTTCGGCTTTCTCGAAACGAACACCAGCAGATATGGCCACTTCCACATCTGGGGTCCAAACCTGGACTACAACAGTCCTGATCGAACCTGGATCGGCGGCCCAGGCTCCGGTACGCCAATCCAGTACGGCTACGGGGCAGGCCAAGTGTGCGTTGAGTTTTGGCAGTACGTCAACGGCACCTACGTTTCGCGGGGTCTTCCCTGCAAAGACGTGAGTTAGACGAGTAATCTGTAACCAGCGGTTGTCGCAGTCGCAGGCGTTGTGGCCCTCCCGTGCGGAAGGGTCACAACGCCGCAGACGACTATGGCGAACGACGGCAACGCGCTCAGAACCGGCTGCATCCCTTGCCGCAACAGAATCAGCAGGACCTGAGGGCCTACCAACACCGAGTCCTCGCCGACAGCGACGGCGCGTTGGTCTCGCAGGCACCTAGTGGCGGCATCTACCTTGGCCGAGTTGCGCTTCGACGCGAGATGGACGGCACCGCTGCGAGAAAGCTTCTCCTCGGGCTGGGTTGTCGGGGGCAGGCTCACGCTGCTGCCAGTGCTGCGACCCCGCCGATCAGCAGCGCGACGAGTTTCGCGGTCTCCAAGGCGATGTAGGCGTGGTGGGCGTGGGATCGTGGCGCGTCATCGCCGGCGAGGACCGCGTTCGTCCGTCGTGTGAGGCGCGGCCGGACGAACACGAGCTGCGCAGTCAGCGCGGCGGCGGCCAGCCCGAGTGGAACGAGCGTGACCAGCGCGGGCGGATCGAGGACCAGCGCTAGCACCAGTACCACGACCAGTGCCGCCTCGACCGAGTTGAGGGCCTTGAACACCAGCCGGCCGATGCCCAGTCCGATAGGCACCGTCACGCCGGGTGCGCGGAACTTCAACGGTGCCTCGATGAACGAGATGCCCACGACCAAGCCGACCCACATGAACGTGACCGCGATCGTTGCTGTAGCCGCAATGCTCACGCGGCTGTCTCCTTTTTTGTCAGGTGTACCAGGCACAGGTCCGGTCGGACGAAGGGCTCCAGGCGCTCAACCCCGAAGTCCGACTCCAGTGCGTCGAGTGCGCCCTGCATCAACCCGAGATGGACCGGACACACCACGTCCCTCGCGGAGGCGGCCAGCTCCAGGAAGGGGCAGTGCCGCAAACTGATCTCAGAGGCCCCGGTCCGTTCGGGCGCGAAGCCGAGCTCGCCGAGCACCTCGGTCAGGCGAGATACGGGATCGGTCGCGGGGACGTCGGTCCGGTCCGGCTCGACGAGCCGGCCGCCCCACTGCCGACCTGCCCGCTGTGCGCGTTCCGCCGGGTCCGGGGTATCGGCGAGACCGAGGGTCAACACCTCGGCCAGGACTCGGTAGTGCCGCGGACCGGCCGGGTCCATGGCTGCCACCGCTCTCACTCGAACCGCCGGTCGCCCCGGGCCCCGGGGCGGTGTGCGGACCTGCTCGACCTGTCCTCGCTCGGTCAGGCCGTCGAGGTGGAAGCGAACTGTGTTCGGGTGGACCATCAGTTGCTCGGCGACCTCGGCCACGGTCATCTCGCGCGCACTGTTGCGGAGCACGGCGAGAATCCTCGCCCGCGTCGTGGACGCCTCGGCGTCTGGGTATGTCATCGAATCACCTGGTCTTGACGGTGCTGGTTGTGGTGGTGGCTCGGACTCGATCAACCAGCACGACGAGCGACGCCACGTAGGCCACCCGGGCCCGACAGGCGGGCAGACGGGCTGTGGGGAGCGGGCCGAGGGATCGGTCGCCGACGGCAGGCGTGCGCACCGGCCGTTGGAGTGCGCTGCGGAGAGCGCCGACGAGAACGACGAGGAGCACGGCACCGCCGACATCGACGAGATACCGTGCCGCAGCGAGGGTTCCCACGACCACCGCTACGTTCCCGCTGTTCCAGCCGGCGACCTGTATCCAGACGTTGCCGCCGCAAGGGTGGCGGTCAAACCATGAGGGCGCTCGACCCATCGCGTACTGAGCGACGCCACACACCAGCACCAGGTAGGCGGCGAGCCAACTTCCGTGCCGAAGCTCCAGAGGCCCGGTCACGGCGGCGACGAGTCCACCCAGCAGTACATGGCTGGCGCCGAGCGCGACGAGCCAGTCCGAGGGGCTTGTCCTTCGTTCCATGGCGGCGTCGACCGCCGCGTGCGGGTGGCGCGTCATCCTCAGGGGACCTTGGCGATCGTCAGAAGGGCCACCGAGTCCTCCAAGGCCACTAGCCTGTGCCGCCTCTGCGGGATGACCACGTGCCCGTCCGGGCCGAGCTCCCACTCGTCCTCGCCTGCCGACAGCCGCACCCGACCGATGAGAACGTGCAGGAACGCCTCGCCGGGGTTCTCGTGTTCAGACAGCTGGCGCTCGGCTGCAAGCGCCAACAGCACCTGGGACAGCAGGCCACGCGGTGAGGCGCGGAAGACATGCGTGGCCCGGCCGCTCGGTTCGGCAGAGGCACGCGCCAGCAGTTCACCGGCGAGGGACCTGAGATCGGTGCTGTTCACCGGCGCGGGCATCAGCGGCCTCCCCGCAGCGCAGGCGCCACTACGCGCTCGGTCGGCAGATCATCCTCGTAGATGCGGTCCACCGGGCACTCGTCCACGCACGCCCGGTCCTTGACGTCGACTCCGGGCAAGCCGATCACGTAGGTCACGGCTAGAGTTTATACAAGTCCTTGTTGTAATAAATAGGCGTTGCAACAAATGGGTGACCAAGGAGCGAGACGTGTCCACGACGCAGTCCACCGACCAGCCAACCCGCGTCCTCGACGTCAGACCGATGCGGAAACCGGACAAACACCCGGCGATCTTCGCCGCCTACCGGGCTTTGGCGGTGGGTGAGTCGTTCACCCTCCTCAACGACCACGACCCCAGGCACCTGCGCGAGGAGTTCGAGGTCGACCATCCCGGAAGTTACGGGTGGGAGTACGTCAGCCGGGAGTCGCGGGCGTGGCGCATCAAGATCACCAAACGCGCGAGCACCCCGCTGCCCCGTGTGCTGGTCAACACCCGCGACCTGCCCGAGGAAACCGCTGCTGCGGGCGCGGTCTGGAAGCTGGAGACCCGCGAACGAGACCTCGACGCCAACATCATCGCGCTTCCCCCCGGCGGCACCATCGGCACCCACACCGGACCCGATCTCGACGTGCTCGTCCACGTCCTCGGCGGCGACGGCGTCCTGGTCACCGAGCTGGGCGATCAGCCGCTGTCGGTCGGGGCCTTGGTGTTCTTGCCGCGTCGGTCACTCCGCGGCTTCGAGGCAGGGCCCAGCGGGCTCCGGTACCTGACAGTGCATCACAAGCGCAAAGCCCTCGTCCTGGAGGCGCCGTCCGCGTCCGGTCGCAACTAGACCGTGTCCTGCCCGTCCTCCCAGCCACCTCGCCCCGACACCCCAGCGACGAGTCGGCCTGGCCCGGTTTCCGTTTCGTTCTCATAGTGGGGAAAGAGAACGCCCAGACTGGGACCATCACGTTGGGTGTACTCAGCTGCGCGGTCAACAACGTCGGAGGTGGCGACGCAGCCGACACCGTTCTCGGCAACGCTGGCGCCGCTCCCGAATACGGCTGGCGCAGATTGTTTGATCCCAATGTTTTCGCGCCGATCGAGGTCACCCGTGCCGCACGGCCCGGGCTTGAAGTCCGTGCTGGGCAAGGAAGCGGATGCTCAGCGATCAACATCGCCACCATCGCAACCTCGAACCCAGCGCTGCCAGCCCCGCTCCTGCAGCGGGGCGAAAGCCGCCCTGATCAACTGGGGCAAGGCGCTGGCCCGCTGAAGCGCCCCAACCGGAATCCGTGGCAACACAGTCTTCCCAGGACCCGCAGAGACCGACATCTGGACCCGAGCTCACTCTCTTGGCAGCGCGCTCGTCAGGGAAACAGGCCTCGACCACGCGCTGTTCCTGGACAACGCTCCCGCCATGCTGGGCATCCCAACCGGCCGCTTCGTCCGTCCCCGGGAAGTTGCCGCAGCTGCTGCCTTCCTCGTCCCGGCCAGAGATGCTCAAAGCGGAGGATGCGTACGCGGACACCGGTTACGTCCTGGTGGACGAACTCGGGCTTCCGCAACGGCCCGACTGGCTGCGTCGGCGGGTTCAGGGAGTAATGGATTCCGCAAGATTGCGTCGGGTCCGTCTCTACGACTGCCGTCACGCTTGCCTTATCTACCTTGCCTCCTGCGGCGTCCCGGACTGGATTCTGGCGGCCTGGGCGGGCCACGCCGAAGGCGGGGAACTGGCGAAGCGCACCTGCAAGTCGCCGCAGACGCGGTCGACGGGCTTTTCACGGACGAGGGGGCAGCCGCGCCCTTGCTGTGAACTTGTTCTCGATCTTGGTTGAGGGTCATGCGGCAGCCCACCTTCGTGGGTTCATCGATCACCACGTGTGGTGGGGATGCCAAGGTCCACGGCCGTATGCTGCCCGTGGCCCCGACCGAGCTGGCGGAGCTTCTCCTCGGCACCAACCTGGCTGGCCTGGAGACCTTCGACCTCGCCGAGCCAGCCGTCCGTCTCGGCTTCGGCGACTCGGGCGATCAAGTTGTCGCGGATCTCGGCAAGCCGTGCCCATTGGGACGGGTCAGGTCGCAGGAGCGAGCATCTGACACAAGCTTCTCTGGCCTAAAGCCTGCACACCCAACCGAGGTCGACTGTGTGTTGCCTCCACGGTTGGAAGAACACGCTGTCGGCGGCATGACAGTGCGTTCAGTGTCCTGGACGTGGGGAGCGTTCATCCACTCCCTCTCGCGCGTCGGACGCGCGTTGAGTAGCTGCAAGCCTTTGGCTTCATCAAAAACAGGAGTGGTCCGCATTCCCGGCGGTGGGCATTCACCGGCGGCATCGGCAAACCGAGTACGGTCTGGTGATCGATTCGATACCGTCGGTGTATGGCCTCCCGACGTCGCCGCAAACGCCGCGCCGCTGCCTCGAGAACGCCACGGACCCGGCAGGCACCACAGAGGTCCGAACGCCCCGAGCACCGGAGGTTGTGGACCTGGGTGAGCATTGCGCTGATCCCGCTGCTGCTCGGCGGGGCGATCGCGCTGTACTCGGCCAGGCTCGCGCTGGACCAGGCGGGCGAGCAGGAGGCCCGCGCACAGTCCGGCGCGAACAGCGCGAAGGATGCGCACCTGGGCCGCTTTCCCGCAGTCCTGGCTCGTGTGCGCCCACCACAGTACTTTCGGCCCTATGAGTGGGTCTTCCCTCAGGCCCTGAGCGAGGTAAGCGTCGCGAAGCTGGCTGGGCCGTCCAAGCAGTGGTGGGTGACGGAGGGCGAGAAGCTGCCGCGGGACCGGGTGAATGCCATCTGGGCGGAACTCGAGGCGCGCAAGCGCGAACTTGGTGGCGTGCTCTGCACCCAGACTGCCGTCGGCCAGCAGGTGAAGTCGGCCACCAAGCACCTGGTCTCGCTGGTCGGGAACCGACGGGGGAAGGTCCGGGTGGTCGACATCCGGGCCCGGGTGCTGGAGACGTCGCCGCGCATGAACGGCACGCTCCTGGAGTATCCCAGCCAGGGCATGGAGGGCATCGAGAAGGTCAGCATCGATTTGGACGACCCGTCCGGTCAGCTCACCGCCACCACGGCCGATGGCGCCATCCGCCCGTTGCTGGACACGAAAGCCATCGCCCTTGACGAGGGGGAGGAGGTCGGGTTGGAGATCACCGCGGGGGCGGGTGCCCGCTCCTACCGGTGGGAGTTGGAGCTGACCATCGACCACGACATCACCACACGCGAGACTGTCCGGATCCGAGCCGACGGCACAACCGACGGCCCAGCCTTCCACACCCCCGCATGGGGCTACCACGACACCTTCGCCGGCGGTGTCTACGAGCAGGACTACTACACCTACGCTCTCATCCGGAAACGGTGACGCCCTCCGGCAGCAGCCACAACGCGCCAACCGGCGCGCGAGTCGCAGCACCGAACGAACCGATGCACGGTACCCGGTCCGGAGCCGCGAGCGCTGGCCCCTCTAGCCAGCAGCCCCATCCCACTTCGGACAGGCGGTGTAGTAGAGGCGGATGATCGTCTCATCACGCAACTGGGCGAATTCCTTGCCCTTGCACGTCTTGAGGACACGGCTCGTGTCGTCGTCGCGGATGACGGGGATGAGCTTCTTCGGGGGCCTGGGCTGACGGATGCGTTCCATGGGGGAGCGGTCGATCTCCTGCTCGTCGAGCATCAGCCACTTGAAGAACTGCTGGAGCCCCATGTGCTGTTCAGCGCGGTGGCGGCGGAACGCGTCTCGATCATCCACGCCTGGAACGCCTCGACGTGGGCCTTGGTGACCTCGCTGGGCTCCTCGGCGGCGGTGTCGGCGTCCGGATCGGGGGAGTGCTCGGCCAGGCAGCGAGCGAGCTGGGCGGCGGCGAGCAGGTAGTCAGCGGGTGGTCTCGGGGTAGTTCGCCGAGCGCAGGCTGCGGTCTCAGTCCCGCAGGAAGCCCGCCCCAGATGTGGGCTGGGCCGGCGGTGAGCTTGTCAAGATCGAGAAGCGGCATCGGAAGGCTGGCGAGCCAAGGGGCAACGAGCGGCGTGCTCGCCCTCGAAGTCCGTGCCAAGATCAAAAAAAGAAGGCTCTTCACAGGTTCTGACCTGCGAAGAGCCTTCCGACCGTCGGGATGACAGGATTTGAACCTGTGACCCCTTGACCCCCAGTCGTGGAGGGTCGTAGCGGCGTGCTCCGGTCGGTTTTTCGAGGTCAGCTTCCAGCGTAAGCGGCCGAGTAAAGGAGTGTGCGCTGTCACTCGGGTGCGCCTACCGAACGTCCACTATGGATGATGTCCACCGGCCCGATCAAAGAGCCGCATTCGTGATCGCCGTGCTCGCTCTGGTCACCTCGGTGGCGTCGCTCGTTTGAAACAGGGCGTCGTGGGTCATGATGGGCGGACGCGTGATGTCGGTGCGACACCGGAACGGGAAATCAGATCAAATTTGTTCTTACTCGCTTGAGTGTCAGAACTCGATGATGTCCACGCCCAGGTTGGAGATGCCGCCGCCGGCCGGCAGTTCGAGCCTCGACGGCTGGTCGCGGTCGGCGGGGATGCCGTACTCCGTGTTGCACTGGACCCGGCAGTAGGTGACCGAGACCCGGTACAGCTTGTAGGTCGAGCACGTCGCCTCGGCGTAGGTGGAGCCGTCGTGCCATCCCGTGCACCCCGGCGGGGGCGACTGGATCGACATCTCGCTGGCGACGGCTGTGCCCGGTGCGCTCACGACTCCGACCGCGATCGCGGCGACGGCCAGCAGACGCGTGAATCCACGCATGGTTCTTCCTCCCGATGAATGCCGAATCCGACTGATTCTGGCAGAAAGGGCACTTGTTGCGCTGTGCGTGAAATCGCTCGGTACTTGTCCTCGGGTGTGGTTGCAGCTGACATGCCCTCGCCTGGACTGGGGAGGTCGTCGTGGGTTTTTCTGCTGTCGTTGGCGCTGGGGGAGTGGAGTCGAGACCGCTCGGCGACTCGCGGAGTCCGGCGAGGACGTCCGGCTCGTCATGCTCAGCGGCTCCGGGCCGGTGCATCCCGGCATCGAGCGGATCAGGGCCGATGCCGCTCCTTGCCCTTGCACGTCTTGAGGACGCGGCTGGTGTCGTCGTCGGGGATGACCGGGATGAGCTTCTTCGGCGGCCTGGGCTGACGGACCCGTTCCATGGGGGAGCGGTCGATCTCCTCCTCGTCGAGCATCAGCCACTTGAAGAACTGCTGCAGTCCTTTGTGCTTGTTCAGCGCGGTGGCCGCCGACCGGGTCTCGATCATCCACGCCTGGAAGGACTCGACATGGGCCTTGGTGATCTCGGTCGGGTCCTCGGCGTCGGCGTCCGGATCGGGGGAGTGCTCGGCCAGAAAGCGGGCGAGCTGGACGGCGGCGAGCAGGTAGTTGTAGCGGGTGGTCTCCGGGTAGTTCGCCGAGCGCAGGCTGCGATCCCAGTCCCGCAGGAAACCCACCCAGATGTGGGACACGTCGGCGGTGAGCGTGTCAAGATCGAGAAGCGGCATCGGAAGGCTGGCGAGTCAAGTGGTCTACGAGCGGAGTGCTCGACCTCGAAGTCCGTGCCAAGATCAAAAAAGAAGGCCCTTCACAGGTTCTGACCTGCGAAGAGCCTTCCGACCGTCGGGATGACAGGATTTGAACCTGCGACCCCTTGACCCCCAGAACGGTGGAGAACCCGTTTTAGCTGCTCAAGTGGGGTTTTGACGGTGTTCGCCAGGTGTGTTCACGTGCATGTCGTGTGCGACTGAACCGGGCGTGTGGTCCCAAGTTGGTCCCAAGCCAGCGGGGCGCAACCTAGAGCTGTTGGCACGGGTTTCTGCCAAGGTTGTAGCTCGATTGAACCGTGTCTACATGATCGGCTTGTGGCAGGCTCGGTACATGTGGCTAGAGATCGCCGATCAGGTTGCCTCGGTGACCTCGGCCTTCTTTGGCGGGGTCGGACTCGTGCTTACCGTGGTGGCCTTGTGGTCTGAGCGGAAGCGTCGGGCATCGCGGTGCTTCCCGCAAGAACCGGATGAGATCAAGGACAAGTCGCGGTTGGTAGTCCCAAAGCGTAGCGAGTGGGTACCCGACGCTAGCCATCTTCCGGCTCCACGGAGAGTCCGCTGGAGCGGTGTGCCTTTCAGGAAGCACAGTGGATCCCGCCGTATCGGTGGAGCAGGGGGCGGAAGTGATCCTCTTCGGCGACCTCCGCTCCTTCTGCGTGTTGGGGTAGTGCTGCTGATCTTGTCCGTAGTCAGTGCTGTGATTGCGCTCGTTCTATAAGGTCAAGTTGTATTGATTGCGGTGCGGTAGCCGCTGATTACCGGCCGTGGTTGCCGTTGGCTGTCCTTCGGGCTCGTTGCATGTCCCGACCTCGGCGACTAGCGATTGCAACTTGTCGTTGCTTGCCTTCGGTTTCCCCTGGAAGGGGTCGTTTAAGTAGGGTTTCGGTAAGGTCGGTTTCGAGTCGAGGATGCTTCTTGTGTCCGTCCGGTCCAATCCCTCAAGAAGAATCTGGCTCTTTGGCTCGCCGAGAAGCTTCCCATTCGCTGTATTGGCGTTCAATTTCGACATGCGCAGAGTCGTAGTCGTTTCTCACTTCGCGTAGAAAGTTTGACGGCTCCTGAGTTTTCTCTCCGCGTAAATATCGACCTAGGATGGAACGTCCCTCTTGGCAGCAGCGCCATATCACGGTTTGAGGTTCTCCGTGGTCTCCCTTGCCGAAACTAGTCAAAACCCATGCGTCTTCGAGGATTTCGTATACTAGTCCAATTTGTTGGCGCACAGCTTCATCGTTCAGGTACTCGATAGCTTCCCCGAGGCGATCGTGCTGTTCGCGATCAGGGCTAAGTTCGCCCTCGGGTGCGGGACTGTTCCATGCGGCAACTAGCTTGCGGTGTCGTTGTAGATATCGCAGCGCGGCGATGGCTTCTCTTGCCTTCTCTCGACCTTGTTCGCTGAGCTCTTTATCTCGCTCGAACTTTTGCTGTCGTTCCTGGCTTCTTCGGGATTGACGACTGCCAAGCCAGCCGCCAATGCCAGCCGTGATTCCAGCTGCAAGCACGGAATTTGCTGGACCCAGCCAATCCCAAGCCATTGCTCCTCCTGCTGTCCAGTCGCTAACTGTGACGCTAACTCTAGTTAGATTGATCGTATTTCTTGTAGTCGTTCAAGAGTTTCTTTAGGCAGAGTTCTCCAAACTTTGTTATTCTCCAGAATGTTCCGAAGCTTAGACCACCTTCGCTTGCGCTGGTAGCGAGGCCGAGCGCTTCAAGGCGGGCCAGACTAGAGTCCAGTACCGGAGAAAGCTCGGGAAGCTCTATTGCGAGTGTCCGTGAGCCACCTTCATGGTGATACTTGCTCCAGTTCTCTGCGGTTCTCATGTGCAGAAAGATTTTGAGATCAGAGGGTTCCAGGCTTGCGATAGTGGAGAGTATTCGCTGACTTTCATCAACGATTGCAGCATCTGCGGCGAGTATGCCTTCTGCTGCGATCTGTCCATAAAATTTTACTCTCTGGTCCTCCACTGTTTTCTGTGCAGCTTCCATTGCTCGTGCTAGAAGTTCAAGCTTGCGATCATCGTTAAGTGCGAGAGAGATGAACTCCTCTGGGTCTACGCCGGACTTGAGAGCTTCTCCGACTGCCGTATTGATTCTGGCTGCGCGCAGTCGTGCTATTCTTTCGACTAGCTGCAACGGGAGGCTCTTTGTGACTCCTGCCGCAAATCCTCCAATGGCGGAAGAGGTAATTGGATCGACGCCGTAAAGCATTGCTACGGCTTTGGCAACTTCGTTGGCTATGTTGCTGAAAACTTCGGCAGGGACTGTGTTCTTTGAGGGTTCAATTTCGGACATTATTGCTTCCTGTATGGTAACCGTGAATCTGCGTATGGGAATACGTTCGTGTATTATCTGCTTGATCGTGAGAGTAGGGACGCTTGTCGTTAAAAAGACTACCGATCGAGTTCGATTTGTGTTGTCGGAGCAGGTGTTGGCCTGTCGGTTCTGAGTGTTTGTTGCTTGACCAGCCACAGAACTCGAGGCAAAGGGAACCGGACCGCAGGCCCGTCAGGGCCGAGGACCGGAAGCCCTGCGCAGTCGCGGCCCCCCAACCACGCCGCCAACTCAGCCACGCCGAGGGCCGCGTACGGACGAACCCCGATCCGAACTGGGGGCTCGGGCGGCCTGCCTCTGTTCTGGCCGGCCGCCCGAGCCCCCAGTTCCGCGGCTTCCCCCGGCGATAGCTGTCTAACCCGGCATGCTCGGTGTCGTGCTCTTGGTCCAGCTTCACCGCCAGACTCTCGTCCTCGTAGCGCGTTCACCCTCATCCCTGCGGCAGGGACGCCGACAGCTCTCTCCTTGAAATGTGCGCGGCCTTCGCCGACCCGGCGCGGGACCGGCCGCCAGGCCGCAGCCCGCTGGCCGGGGGCGGCAAGATGCGGGCCGCGCCGACACGGATCCAAGTAGATCCGCTGATCAGCGGCCCCGGAGGGGCCGCCTTGATGAAGTAAAGAAACTCTGAACACGCTCGCTCAGGTGGTGTGCTACCAGTGGCAGCGGTGTCGGCTCTGTTGGCGATCATGGGGGTATGAGCAAGGGGAGAGGCGATGACCGCCCGGTGTACCGCGTGTTGGGGTATTCCACGGTGGCGGTGGTTGCGGTGTTGGTGGTGGCTGGTGGGGTGGGGCTGGCGGCGTGGTTGCTGCTGACCTACGGCAGTGGCAACGAGGTGGACCGTGGCCGGTTGGATGCGATCAAGACCGCCGGTGCCATCGTGCTTGGGTCGGGAGGCCTGGTCGCTCTCTGGTTGGCAGTGCGGCGGCAGCGCACCACCGAGATCGCTTTGAAGCAGAAAGACCGCGAGCACGACCACGCCGAGCGAGACGCTGCCGAGCGTCGGACGACAGAGCTGTACACCAAAGCCGCCGACCAACTCGGCTCCGACAAGGCACCAGTACGGCTGGCTGGCATGTATGCGTTGGAACGCCTCGCTCAGAGCAACCCAGCCCAGCGCCAGACAGTGGTCAATGTGCTGTGCGCCTACCTGCGTATGCCCTACACCCCCACCGTCCTGACCTTGGCCTCCGCACATGACCCAACACTGTCGGTGGCTACCGAACAGACCACCCCAGTCGGAGAGCAGCCCGCTCCTGAGGACACAACGGCACAACGGCAAGAGGTCGAACGGTATGAACAGGAGCGTCAGGTCCGGCTGACCGCTCAGCGAATCCTCACTGCACACCTTCGTCCCGGCGATAACCCGTCCCTTCCAGTTGAAACATTTTGGGAAAAGATCGACCTGGATCTGACCGGCGCCACACTCCTAGAACTTGACTTTTCCCAGTGCTACATTCACGCCGCCGAATTCGGCGGGGCACAGTTCAGTGGAGACGCTTGGTTCCATAGGGCACGGTTCGGTGGAGATGTCAAGTTTGGTGGAGCGCATTTCAGTAGTGAGGCTCAGTTTAGTTCAACGAAGTTCAATGGGAGCGCTATGTTCGGTGGGGCGCAGTTCGGCAGGGACGTCTGGTTCGGCTATGCGCAGTTCAGCGAAAGCGCCTGGTTTAGTGGGGCGCAGTTCAACGGAGATGCCTGGTTCAGTCAGGTGCAATTCAACGGAGATGCCTGGTTTGGTGGTGGCCAATTCAATGAGGACGCCTTGTTTAGTGACGCGCAGTTCAGCGGAGGTGCCCGGTTTGGCGGGGCGCAATTCAACGGAAACGCCTTGTTTGATGGGGTAAAGTTCAACAAGAGCGCCTGGCTTAGGCGGGCGCAATTCAATGAAAGAGCTGAATTCGACGAAGTGCGGGTGCGCCTGGATCTATTGGCAGAAGTAATGCGAACCTGGCCAGACAACTACATCGTCACCGAGCCAGCTTCAGAAGCCGACGGACACCTACCAGGACACGACGGTCGGTGGGGCCATCTGGTGCATGCCAACACTAATAACCTCCCGCAACACCACGCAACCTGAGTCAGCGAACTAGCCGCCACCACCGACGTACGCCGCTCGGAACGGACGTCCTCGACTAACAGCGCTCCCGGATCGCCTCCTGTGCTACGGCGGTCTCCTTGCGACGCTGAACGTCAAGGACGTCACTGACTACGTCGAGCACGAAAATTTGCAGATCATCAGCAGGTAGTGCGCTGGACGAACGAAGGGGCTCTCGGATCGACCGAGAGCCCCTGCAAGCTGCGTGTCGTTGTCTTTGCGTTCTTCGTCGCATGGGGTCGCCTACACGTTGGGGATGACGCGCTTGTCGTACCCGGCCTGGACCAGGCGCTCGTAGGAAACCCAGGCCTCGGTGGGGATCTCTTGCGGGATCGCGAGTCCTTGGTCGCCGTAGACCCGGATGCGTTGGGTGTCAGCGACGATGGTGTTGATGACCTTCGCGTCGTCGCCGATCCCAGCCAGGTACTCCACCAGCTCGACGTCCTGGGAGGAGCAGACGACCTCGACCTCGGGCCAGACCTTCCGGCACGCCGCGTAGGCCCGGCGCTGCTGGTACGGCCGCGACACGAGCAGCACCGACCGCACCTCGATGCCCCGCGACTCCAGCAGTGCGCGGGACAGTTCGATGTTGGCGGTGGTGTGCTTGGCCTCGGGCTCCACGAGGACCGCTTCGTCCGGTACGCCAAGGAATAGCGCGTGTTCGCGGTAGTGCACAGCTTCCCCGCGCGGGAACCGGTCGACCGTCGTCGGCGCGTTCGCTCCGCTGAAGACGATCAGCGGGAAGTAGCCCGCGTGAAACAGCTCCGCGGAGTGGGTGGCGACCCCGAGGTCGTGGCTGCCCAGCCCGATCCCGACATCGCAGCGCTGAAGCTCGTGGCCCATGTGGTTGTAGTCCCACAGCACCTGGACGTCCGCCAAGACGCCGGCGGGCAGCTCGTTCTCCATGGCCGCGCTCCTAGTCGGGAATCGGAAAGGTGTAGGACCAGGCGAACCGACTCGCCGCGTGCACGCCACGCGCGAACTCGACCGGCACGCCGTCCTTGGTCACCGTGCGGCGCTTGAGCACCATCACGGGTTCCCCTGCGGGCAGTTTCAGCAGCTCGACCTCATCCGGGCTCGGCATCCGCGCGAACACGGTCTCGGTGATCGCATCGGGCTCCAAGCCCTGCATGGTCAGCACTGCGAACCCGCCGCCACGGCCTGCGGGACCGGGCGTCGGGTCAACCAAGGGCGTTCCCTCGACGTGCTCAGGGCGGTAGTAGCTAGTCAGCACGTGCGTTGGGGTCTCGCCGTCTTTGACCAGGCGGCCGCGCTCGTAGACCTCGCTGCCGACCGCGACGCCTAGAGCCTCGGCGATCTCCGCGTCTGCCTCGGTCTTGCTGACGGTGTTGGTCTGGTCGCTCGGCTTCCACTCGCGGCCGGAAGCTTCACGGTCGGCGGCGAAGGCGACCAGGCCGAACTTCCACTTGCTCTTGGCGTAGCGCTCGGCGCCAAGTCGCTTCATCGCGGGGCGCTCACGGACGACGGTTCCCCGACGCCGGACCGGAGTCACCAAGCCCTCGGCTTCCAGCACCGCGACAGCCTTGCGGACGGTGTTGATGTTCACCCCGTACTCGGCGGCAAGTTCCTCTTGCTTGGGCAGAGTGCTGCCAGGCGGGTAGTCGCCTCGCTCGATCGCAGCCCGCAGGGTGCTCGCGAGCTCCCGGTAGCCAGTGCTCAAGGGGACCTCCTTCGGGAGAGATAACTCTATCTCTAGAGCCCACGACCAGCGGGAACGGTCGATAGAGATAGTTCTATTGACAGTCGAGAGCTTACCGTGTTCAATAGAGATAGTTCTACTGGACACGACGACAGCGCGGCGGCACGGTCGCCTTGGAGGCAGTCATGAAGAACATCCCGCTCCCCGTGGACCTCTCCGGCTACAAGCTGATGATCACTGAAGACCCGGAGATCAAGACGTTCACCAACGACCAGGGCGTGGTGGAGACGGCGGTGGACCGTGACACCAAGACCCCGCTGTACGTGGTGTCGCTGTTCATGAAGTCGGCCGATAAGTCGGTGAAGCGCAAGGGCATCGAGATCAAGGTGACCCTGTCCACCGACCCGGGCGACGCCTTCGAGGAGGGCGACTACGTCGCGTTGGTGGAGCCGACGGTGTCGTTGTGGCAGAACGACAAGGGCTCGGGCCTGACGTTCAAGGCCCTGGGCTTGCAGCCGCTGAACCGGGTCGCCAACGCGGCCTAGCTCTCGGAAGCCCTGCCCCGGTCGGCGGGCGGCCCGTGTTCGAGTCGGGCCAGGGCGCGCAGTGATTCGTATTCGGCCAGTGCATGTGGTCTGCGGTCCTGTTCGAGCCGGACCCGAATACGTGGTCGTGTTCTTTGAGAATTCCACAGTGGGCCGAACTATGCTTTCTTCCGGTGCACTTTGTGTACCGGGGGAAGCGATGATCCCCGACCTGGAATCCGTTTCGTGCGGGTCGGGGGTTGTCGTCTCCCTCGAAAAGGGAAAGGCAGGCTCGGTCAGTGAACGCCCTTCGACTTCACTGGCTGGGCCGTTCCACGTAAAGGAGCGATTCCATGCCCAATAACAACGACACCAACACCGACGTCGAGGACCTGGAGGCGCTGGCCAAGTCGGTCGGGTACCTGAAGTTCGTCGCCACCTGCTGTTTCTGTGGTCACCCGGTCCCGGCTGGTCAGGTGGCCCATCGCGGTTGCGGCTGAGTCGCGGTGGCTCCGAGGTCGGCGGTGGTGGTGTTGCCGCCCGCAGACGTGCATTTCTCCTCCGGGTGCCCGGAATGGAACTTCCGGGATCTGCTGGACGACGAATTGCAGGTTTGCGGGCAGCATCACCACGGCCGCGTCATGGTGAACATCCGCGAGACCAGCAACCCCACCGTATTCGAGGCATTCGTGTGGCTCACGCCCGCGCTGGCCCGTTTCGTCGCCGGGGCCTTGGTCGCCGCCGCTGAGCACGTCGAGAACAACGCACGGGAAATGAGGTGACACAGCATGGAGGACCAGGCGGCCGAGTTCGCCTCACGGTGGCCGGTCGAGCGGCTGGCCGAGTTGCTGGGGTTCGTCCACCGGGACAACCCGCAGTTCTGCCTCATGCGGCACAGCCACCGGCGGGTCGTCTGCTTCTACGCCGACGACCCGGACAAGGAGATGGTCACCGCCGATGCCGACCACGAAGAGATGGTGGAGGTGTTGGCGGCCAAGGGATTCCTCGTCCAGGACGAAGAAGTCCTGTTCTTCTACGACGGCGAACACGACCCCGTCACCGGGCACAGCGTCCGGTTGAGCAGGACGGGCGAGAGCTTGCGTGAGCACTACTCCGGCCTCGCTGGGGCCTAGATGCCACGCGCACCGAGAACGCACCACACGGATAGGAGGGAACGGGCGTGCAGATCACGTTGCCGGGCTCGCAGAAGCGGGCCATGGAGAAGTACCAGGAGCTGGTGTCCGCGATGGATTTCGTCCGTCAGGCACTGGACTTCGCTGAGAAGCTGATCACCACGCACCAGGGTGGCCGCTCGTACTGGGCGGTCCCGTCACAGGACGAGCTGATGGTCCACCACAAGAAGTGCGTGGATGAGCTGGAGTCGTTGCGGGCCAAGGCCAAGCGGTACGAGGCGGCTCTCAACGCCGCGAAGTGGACGGTGAACTAAGCCATGGCAAGCATCCAGTTCGAAGAGACCATCGAGCAGCTGGCGGCCTCGATGAAGCACCTCAAGGACAAGACCAAGGCCGTCCCGCACCAGCAGATGGGCCTCTCCGGCGCGCACCGCCGCACCGTGCACGCGGTGTCGCTGCTGCTGGTGCATCTGGAGGACGCCAAGTCCGCGTTCACCGGCGACTACTAGTCCCCGCGGCTTCACCCCCAACCTTCGAGATCGGCCCCGCCCGGATACGCCGGATGGGGCCGATCTCGTTGTGTCCCAACGATTTCCCTGCACTCAAAGACTTTCCGAGACTTCTAGGTGGTGGTTCGTGATGGGTACCTCGACGCGCAGGAAGGGCCGTGAGTTCGACGTCGCGCTGTGGTTGGCGCGGCACCCCGGCGCGGTGTTGCTGCCGGGTTCGGTGTCGGCCTCGGTGATGCAGCTCGGTGCCACGACCACCGCCTCGATCGCCGGGGGCGCGGCCGCTGGGTTGCTGGCCTGGTACCGGGGGCACCCGGACTCCTTCGACACCGTGGCCGCCCCGCGTTTCCGGGCGTGGTGGCGGCGGTGGGCGAGCAAGCGCTACACCGGGATCTTCTGGCGGGACACGTTGCTCGCGTGTGACCTGGTGCGGGAGAACCGCAAGACCCAGGAACTCTACGTGCCCCGGATCGTCAAGATCCGCTCGTTCACCCCCTCCATCGACACGTTGTGGGTGCGGTTGGTGCCGGGCCAGTCGGCGAAGGCGTGGATCGACAAGACCGAGGAGCTGGCCGACGCGCTGAAGGTCGAGCGGGTCTCGGTGGAGAAGGTCCGGCCGCAGATCATCGCCCTGGTGGTGCAGCGCACCGAGTCCTTCACCGAGGTCATCGACGCCCCCGACATGCCCACCGACGCCGAGCTGGTGGACCTCACGGCGCTGTGTGTCGGGGAGACCGAGTACGGCGATGACTTCACCCTCGGTGTGCAGGGCCAGCACGTGCTGGACGCCGGGGCGACCGGGTCGGGCAAGAACTCGCTTGGCTGGTCGCTGCTGCGGCAGATGGCCCCGATGATCCGCGAGGGCTCGGTCCGGGTGTGGGGCGCGGACCCGAAGGAGATCGAACTCGCCCCGGGGAAGGATGCCTTCTACCGCTACGCGGCCGACGAGGAGTCCATCCACGAGATGGTCTCCGAGTATCACGAGGATCTTCGCGACACCAAGGCCAAGCTCAAGGCCGCCGGGCTGCGGAAGTTCACCCCCTCGCCGGAGACCCCGTTCAACCTGCTGCTGGCCGATGAGCTGGGCGCGATCGTCGGCTTCGGCGACATGACCTACCGCAAGGACTACCGGAGCTGGTTCCCGGTCATCGGCACCCAGGGCCGGGCCACCGGACACGGGCTGCTGGGCATGGTGCAGGAGCCGAACAAGGACACCGTCCCGTTCCGGGACCTGTTCACCACCCGGTTGTGCCTGCGCGTGACGGCGGCCCAGCACGTGGACATGGCCCTCGGCGATGACGCCCGTCTGCGCGGTGCTCTGGCTGATGAGATCCCCAACGATCCGGCCACGGCCGGGATCGGCTACGTGGTGCGTCAGCGCTCCCGCACCCCGATGCGCATCCGCCTGTCCTACGTGGACGACGCCGAGATCGAGGAGTTCGTCCGCTACGTCACCGGCGGCCCGTCGCTGCGCGTCGTCGCCGCCTAGGTCTGTTACCCGCCAACGGTTTCCCGGCGCTGCCTGCGCCAACACAATTGCAGAGAGAAGGTGAGGCGTTATGCCCCCGACGGTCATCATCGACGTCAATCGGCGCACGCTGGCGTGGCTGACCAAGGTCGTGGTCACCACCATCCTGACCGGTGTCGTGGCCTACGCCGTGTACGGCTGGGTCGGCGCGGCCGTGGTCGCCGGATCGGTCCTGGTGGTGCTGCTGGCCCTGTGGGGCCTGTACCGGCTGATAGTGCGGTGAGCGCCATGGAGCCGATCCGTCTCCAGTCCTTCGGCTACCGCCACGGACCACCACCGGACGGTGCCGAGGTCATCGACACCCGGCACCTTCCGGTGGATCACGCCACGCTGGCGGGCCTGGCGCACCTCAACGGCCGCCACGCCCGCATCCTGCGGCTGGTCACCGGCGTGCCGGGTGTCCGGGCCTTCATCACCAGCCTGGTCAACCACGCCCTGGCGCTCCCGGCCGATCAGCCTCGCCGGATCGCCCTCGGGTGCGAGACCGGACGGCATGTGTCCCCGGCCCTGGTCACCACCGCGCACCTGCACTTGCGTGCCCGGGGCTACCGCGTGGTCCCGCTGCACCGCGACATCTACACCGGCCGGGGTGAGCGGTGATGCCCGGACGCCGTACCCCCAGCCCCAACCAGCTCGACCTGTTCTTCGAGGCCCCGGAGGAGCTCAAGGTCCGCCCGGCGATCCCGGACATCCGCCCGCCCTCGGGGGTCGGCGGGAAACCCGAGGTCGCCGACGCGGTCCTAGACGGTGTCCTACGCGGCCGGTACGGGCTGATCGAGTCCACCGGCCGCATGGTCGCCCTCGACGGAGACGGCCACTGCCGGATCACCGAGGACGAAGACGTCCTGGAATCCCTTCTCTCCCAAGGCTATCTGCTCCACGGAGACACCGTGTCGGTGCGCCACGGGGCCATCCGGCGCGACGTGGTCTTGCTGCGGCTCTCGCCGACCGGGGAGCTGTTGCACCGCCGCTGGCGGCTGCTGCGCCCCACCCGCTAACCCAACCCATTCACTTGAGAGGAGGTGGACGTCGGTGTCTCGACGTTCCCAGGCCCCGGCCGCGCCGGGGGAGACCCGCAAGGTCGCCAAACTCCGTCAGCAGAAGGCCGAGTCGCAACAGCTCCGGGGCCTGGTGGACGACCCCGACCTCAACGCGGTGAAGATCGAGGCCACCCGCAGACGCATCACCGGCGGCATGTGGTTCTTCCTCGCCCTCGGGCTGGTGTTCACCACCGCCGGGGTCCAGGACTTCCTGGCGGGAGACCGTCAGCTCACTGACCCGGTGTGGTGGGCGGCGTGGCTGGTGGAACCCATGGTCGCCGGGATTCTGATCATGCTGCTGCGGTTCGAGACCGAGGTCATCGCACGCGGGATCGAGGTCAACTCGCCTCGGGTGGACTGGCTCAAACGCATCCTGTTGGGCTCGACGTTGTTCATGAACGTCTACCCCTCGGCGTTCCCGCGTGAGGGGGAGCGTGACAGCGGGATGGTGATGATCCACGCCCTGGTGCCGGTGGTCATGTACCTGGTCGCCGAGATCATGCCCGTGGTCCAACGCCGGATGCGCCAGGCCGTGCTGAAGGGCTATGCCGACGCTGCCCGCGTCCAGGCCGAGGCCGAGGCTGCCGACCAGGCCGCGCCGGTTGAGCAGGCCCGGCCGGTTGATCCGACCACGCCGACCAGGCACGAGGACCAGGCCGACGGGTCCGAAACCGCCGGCCGTTCCGCAGAACGCCCCACGTTCACGGTGCCCCGACAGGTCATCCCGTCGGCCCCGGCAGAGGCGCCCGCGCCCAAGCCTGCGGCCGTGCCCGGTTCGTTGGAGCGGTTCCGGCTCCCGGCCTCAATGGCCGAGGCGATCACCACCAAGGCCACCGAGGTCACTGCCTCCGGCCGTGAGCTGACTCCGGAGGACGTGCGCGCGGTCGCGCGGGTGCCACACACCCTCGCCGAACAGATCGCCGCCGCGCTGCACCGGCCGGTCACCGGCCACGCCTTCAGCTAACCCCCTGACCGCCCCGAGGGCGGGACACCGGCCACCATCACGGCCTGGTGTCTCGCCTTCTTTCCGTTGGGAGACAAGAACATGACCAAACCTGAACAGACTCGCGTGGACGGCCTCGCACCGCTGTTCCTCGCGGTCTCCTGCTCCACCACCCGCCGCCAGGTCTCGGTGCTCCTGGGGACCGCGCTCGGCCACACCCGCTCCCTCGACCTCGGCCTGAACGAGGCGGTGGAGCTGTTCCGGGGCCTGTCGGCGCACCTGCGCTACCTCGGCGTCGACGTCGACGCCCTCTACCCGATCGACGCCATCAACCAGTAGAAGTGGAGGTCTTCCGCGTGGACGCGCCGACTCTTGACGATCGCATTGCCCGCCGCGTTCAGGCGGTGGATTTCCAGTCCTGGAAAGACAAGGTCACCTCCACCGGTGGGTGCCTGCACCCGGTGCGGCTCACCGGGGCGTGGTCGGTCACCGACACCACCACCGGCACCGTGCTGGCCGACCGCTCCGGGCACATCCTCGCCCCGTGCAACAACCGGCGTGCCTCGGTGTGCCCGGCCTGCTCGGACCGCTACGCCGCTGATGCCTTCCACCTCGTAGCGGCGGGGCTCTCCGGCGGCAAGGGCGTGCCCGAGACCGTCACGACCAAGCCGAGGATCTTCGCGACCCTGACCGCGCCCTCGTTCGGCGCGGTGCACGGCCGACGGGTCTCTGGCAACGGCAAGACGATGCCGTGTGGCTGCGGGGGCTTCCACCACCCCGACGACCCGCGCCTGGGGACGCCGATCGATCCGGAGTCCTACGACTACACCGGCTCGGTGCTGTGGCAGGCCAACCTCGGGCAGCTGTGGCAGCGCTTCATCACCGTCCTGCGCCGCTACCTCGCCCGCGCGGCCGGGTTGACCGTCCGGGAGTTCGGCGACCACGCGCGTCTCTCCTACGGGAAGGTCGCGGAGTACCAGCGGCGGGGGCTGATCCATTTCCACGCGGTGATCCGGGTGGACGGACCCGACGGTCCCACCAGCCCGACCCCGAAGTGGGTCACCGCGGAGCTGCTGAACGAGGCGATCGCGACCGCTGCCCGGTCGGCCTGCCTCTCTTCCGGCCGGCCGAACGGGCAGCCCCTGGAACTGCGCTTCGGCTCCCAGGTCGATCTGAAGGTCATCCGCCCCGCCGCCCTCGATGCGTTCGAGGACCCGGCCGGGGAGATCAGCGAATCCCGCCTCGCGGCCTATGTCGCCAAGTACGCGACCAAGGGCACCGGCAAGACCGAAGGCCCGGACCGGCGGATCCGCTCCGAGCTCGACATCGAGCACCTGGTCGTCTCCGAGCATCACCGGCGGATCATCCGCACCTGTTGGGAGCTCGGCGGCATGCCGGAGTACGCCTCGCTGAACCTGCGGAAGTGGGCGCACATGCTCGGCTTCCGGGGCCATTTCCTGTCCAAGTCCCGCAAGTACTCCACCACGTTCAAGGACCTGCGCGAGACCCGCTCCGCCTGGCGGCGGGCCGAGGCCCTGGAACGGCTGGGAGTCACCGAGGACCAGGTCCTCGTCGTGAACCACTGGGACTTCACCGGCATCGGCTACGCCGACGACGCCGAACGCGAGCTGGCCGCCGCGATCGGTGAGCGGGTCCGGGAGCAGCGCAAACGCAAGTACGAGACCGAACGGCGTGACTCCGAGCGGGCCGCCAGGAAGGAGAACGACCATGCCTGAGTTGCGCGGCGAGATTCCCTCGCAGGACGAGACCGGCCAGAGCAGCCTCAATAACGTGAGCCTGCTGACCGGCAGGTGGTTGTCGACAGAACAGCTCTCGGCGATGCTGGGTGTGGACAGCTCGACGTTGCGTCGGTGGCGTACGGCCGAACCGATTCAAGGTCCGCCGTTTGTCAGGCTTACCTCGCGGGTGACTATGTACAGCACGCTCGATGTCGAGAAGTACTTGCGGGGCAAGCGGATTGTGCCGGGGGCTGCCGCATGAGTGGGAAGCTGATCTTGCCGGTCGGGGTCACGCTGACCTCCGACATCGAGGAACGGCCCGGTGCGTCAGGCACGAGCTACCGGGCTCGCGTTCGCTGGCGTGATCCCGTGACTCGCAAGCGCACCTCGCGTTCGGAGACCTTTCCCGCTGTTGAGGAAGCGGAGTCGTGGATCGACAAGCTGAGAGAGCTAGCCGCCTCCGGTGTGGACCCGGCCACGGCCACGAAGACGCTCGCCGAGTACGGGGAAGCCATCATGCCGCTGGCGCTGCGGGGTCTGGAGCCGAAGACGACTGACCCCTACCTCGCTGGCTGGCGCAAGCGGGTGGTTCCCACACTGGGCCATCTCAGCGTGCAGATGGTGACCAACGGGATCGTGGACCGCGCCGTGTACGGCTGGATCGCGGACGAGTGCAGTCGTTCCACGGTGAAGAACAGCCTCGCGATTCTCGTCCGGGTGATGGAGCAGGCGCTCCGAGACGGGCTCGTCGACCGCAATCCGGCCCGGATCACGGGGTGGCAGAAGGAGTTCAAGCGGGCTGAGGACGAGTTGGATGATCCGCGTTCGCTGGCGCTGCCGGACTGGTTCACCTTGAACAGGCTCGCTGACGCCTTGGTGGCGAACTCCGGAAATGAATACGTCGGCTGGGGTGAGGTCGTCATCTTCGGTGCCTGCACCGCTGCCCGAATCGGTGAAGTCTCAGGTTGCCGGGTGGGCGACATCAATACTGATGAATGGACGTGGACGATCCGGCGCCAAACCACGCCTTCGCCTGGTGGTGTTGTCGACAAGGGCACCAAGGGCAAGCGGGCTCGCGTGGTTCCGTTGATCGAGGAGGTCCGAGAGCTGGTTCAGCGGCGAATCGCCTTGACGGATGGAACCCGCGACGCTCGTCTGTTCACCGGTCCTCGCGGTGGACGGATCACCACGGCGGTACTCCGGGATGCCACCGGATGGGACGACGTGGTGACGAAGCTCGGGTTCGAGCACCTTCGTCGACATGATCTCCGGCACACCGGCCTGACATGGATGGCGGACGCTGGGGTACCGGTGCACCACCTACGCAAGATCGCTGGACACGGGTCGCTGACGACCACACAGCGGTACCTGCACCCGGATCGTCAGTCGGTCACCGATGCGGGGGAGTTGCTGTCCCAGCATCTGAGCGGGTCCCAAAGTGGTCCCAAGCTTCGCGTCGTGTAGATCATGAGCATAGGTCGCCGAACACCAAGAAACCCTCTCTGACCTGCGTCGGAGAGGGTTTCTTGTGACCGTCGGGATGACAGGATTTGAACCTGCGACCCCTTGACCCCCAGTCAAGTGCGCTACCAAGCTGCGCCACATCCCGGTCTTCAGCGCTCTCTCAAGCGCTGGGGAAAGACTAGCCCACACCCTGATCCGATTCCTAATCGGGGGGTACTTGGGCGCTGGCCTGCGGAAACTCCGGTGCCGGACGAGGTGGGGTGGATCTTCGGGAAGGAGGGTTCACCAGATCGGGGCGACTCCGGCCGCGAGCGCCGCCAGCGCGAGCATCGCGAACAGCAGGTCGACCGCGATCGGGACGCGGCGGAGCCTCACCCGGGCCACCCGGCTCACGGAGTGACAGCGCTGTTCCCACCAGGTCCGGAGGTCGCCGCGGGGACGGTGATCGCCTGGCGGTGGAGGTTCGCGACCGCCGCGCCCGTGGTGATCGTGAAGGTCGCGAGCACGTCGGGGTCATGTGTCATGGGAGGCACTGGTCTCCAGCTGGTCGGCAAGGCCGCGAGGGTTCGAGCGGACGCCTGATCGCCTGGGCGGTGGCGGCGGGGCGGCTTCGCCGAGATGGACGAACAGGGACAACGTGTTGCCCCGCTGGTCCTGCACGGACACGAAGCCGTAGCCGCGCTCGCCGGTGAGGCGTCGGCCCTGCTGGACGAGGGCGCCCGCTCGCTTTCAGTGGAGGTCGCGGTCGGGATGTGCAGGGGCTCGTTGCGCGCCGAACTGGCTCTGCGACCAGGTGATCTCACGCAGGCCGGAGCCCTTCAGATCGAACTCGCCCGCTAGGTGGTACTTCGCCACCTTCCGGTGGCGATGCCGATCGTGCACTGGCAGTTCTGGATCAGCGAGGTCTCCTGCTGGAGCCTACGAGGCTCTTCCTGTAACCGGACGCCTGCCCGGATGGCGTTGCCGCTGCCGGTGGAGTCGAAGACCGCGAGCACGCACCGCAGGGAAACCGCGTCCTCGACGAGATCAGCGGCCCAGACTGTCCTTTGTGGACTAACTAGTGCACGCGGTAACACCACCTCACCGCCCCCTGGCGCCCTCACCCGTGTGCCCCTCTTTTCGCGTTAAGCCTCCACAACGCGAAAATCCGGCCACGCCAGCTGGCCCACGCGTGTGCGCCACCTCGGGCATCGGGACGACATGCAGGACAGGCGCTAGCCGGGGAAGGGCCACGCGTTCGCGGCGCACCGCTTGCCGTCGCGGGGAACCCTGGTGCCCTGGTTGGTCCCCGCCGAGATGTCGGCGACCTCGTCGTTGGCGGTGCTGAAGGTCTGCTGCATCATCACCGGTGCCGCGGCGCCGTCGGCGTGGCACACCTCGTGGCCGTTGCCGAACGCGTGGCCGACCTCGTGGTTGACCATGTACTGCCGGTAGGCCGCCAGATCGCCCTTGAAGGCGACCGCGCCCCGGACCCACCTGGCCGCGCTGAGGAAGACACCGCCGCTCGTGCGGCAGGACACGTCGACCGGGATCTCGAAGCCGCACGTGGCCCGCGCGGTCTCCTGCGACACGAGCCGGATCCGGACGCTGGGTGTACCGGAGTCGATGCGCCGCACCGAGATCCTGCCCCCGCCGGCCCAGCTCCTCGGGTCCTCCAGCGTCGCCTGCACCGCGCGACCGAACTCGATGTCGCCCTCGGGCAGCTGCACGCCGTTCTCGATCTCGACGGTGTAGGTGTAGAGCCTGCCCTGGCCGACGCGCTCCGACGTGCCCGGCACCACCCGCCAGCCGCCCTCGCCTCGCGCCGGGATCGTCGGACCGTCCGGCAGAGCGGCGGAGCCGGAGCCCTCGGCGGGCGGTGGTGGCACCGGAACGGGTGGCATCGACGGCAGCGAGCCCGCGGGACCGATCGGCCGGAACTGGTCGACCGGTTCCGTTGTGGACGGTGCGGTCGAGACGGTGGACGTGGCACCAGGTGCCGACACGCTGTCGGCGGGTCCTTCACACGCGCTGACCGACATCCCCACGGCCAGGACGAGTGCGACGCAGACGGAGCCCGCGAGACGGGGGCGAAGGTGTGCTGTGCTCATGCCATCAAGGTGTGCGGCAACTATGAAGAACCTGTTGGCTCGCT
Organism: Allokutzneria oryzae; assembly: GCF_042429765.1. Classification (NCBI taxonomy): domain Bacteria; kingdom Bacillati; phylum Actinomycetota; class Actinomycetes; order Pseudonocardiales; family Pseudonocardiaceae; genus Allokutzneria; species Allokutzneria oryzae. Next base: position 62,514 of record NZ_JBHLZU010000037.1, read on the forward strand.
GCTTGACTTCGGTGATCGAGGCGAACTGTGAAGAACCCGTTGCGTCCGCTGAAGGACGCGGTCCGCTGCTGCATACTGCGCTCATGGGCGCGCACATTCTGGTCGCCGAGGACGACGTCAACCAGGCGGAGCTGGTCCGGCGTTACCTTGAGCACGACGGGCACTCGGTCGTGGTCGTGCACGACGGGCGGGCCGCCATCGACGAGGCACGGCGGCGCGGACCGGACCTGCTGATCCTCGACGTGATGATGCCCAAGGTCGACGGGCTGGACGTGTGCCGGGTGCTGCGCGCGGAGTCCGACGTGCCGATCGTGCTGCTCACCGCGCGCTCGGTCGAGGACGACGTGCTGCTGGGCTTCGACCTCGGCGCGGACGACTACATCACCAAGCCCTACCGGCCGAGGCAGATGGTGGCCAGGGTGCGCACGATCCTGCGCCGCGCCCGCGTCTCGCGCACCAGCGGCGCCACCGTGCTGCGGGTGGCGGACCTGGTGATCGACCCGATCCGGCACGAGGTGACCCGCGGCGGGGAGGTGGTCGAGTGCACACCAGCTGAGTTCCGTCTTCTGTCCACTTTGGCCGGTGAGCCGAACCGGGTTTTCTCCCGTAGCCAGCTCGTCGAGGGCTGCTACGGCATCGACGGCTACATCACGGCGCGCACCATCGACGTGCACATCATGAAGCTGCGCAAGAAGATCGAGCGCGACCCGCGCAAACCCGAGTACCTGCTGACGGTCTACGGCATGGGCTACAAGCTGGTCGACCGGAAGCGGGGCTGAGCCGGTGGCGCGCAGGCACAACCTGCTCGTCCGGTTCTTCGCGATGTCCGTGGTGATCGCCGCGTGCTCCATCGCGGTGACCGCTTGGCTGGCCAGCGAGGCGACCAGCAACAGCATCCAGCAGGAGCGGGGCGACGCCCTGGCCACCGACACCATGATCTACGACCGGCTGCTCGGGTACGCCGCGGCCAACCCCACCTGGGCCGGGGTGCCGGAAACCGTTGCGGCGCTGGCGACGCAGACCGGACGCCGGATCGCACTGACCGTCGGGGACAGCGTGGTCGCCGACTCCGGTGGCCCGGACGCGCCGCCACTGCCCGTCCGGCAGAACGCCATCGTGGACCCGCTCAACGTCGACCAGAACCTCCGGGGCGGTACGTCGGCGGATCCGATCGACCCCCGCGCGGTCGGACCATTTCGGCTCTCGCCCTCCGAGTCCGAGAAGATGCGCGTGATCGCGGAGAACCGCGCGGGGTGCGACCGGCAGGACGGCAGCACCGTCACCGTGGTGGTGGACCCCAGCGGACGCCCCAGGGTGGTCGCGGACGGCAGGCAGCAGAAGCAGAAGCGGCCGATAGGCAGCGCTTGCTTCGTGCCTGAGCCCGATCCGTTGACGGCGACGACGACAACGGAGATCGAGGCCAGCAAGCGGCTCGCCGAGCTGCTCCGCGCCTGCCTCACCCGGGTGAGCCCACCCGTCGTCCTGCCCGACTGGTGGCCCCAGCCTGCGCGGGAGGCCCACTGGTACCTGAACGCGCCGCCGCCGGGGCCGCAGGCGCCGCAGGTCACCCGCTGCGTGGAGAGCTCGCGGCGGGAACAGCTGACCCCCTACGTCGCCCCTGCCGCGCGGCTGTTCCTCACCGCCCCCGCCAAGGCCGCTGGTCCCGACCTGTCCACGGCCGGGCTGCCGCGGATCACCCTGGCCGCGCTGGGCGTGCTCACGGTCGCGGCGGTGGCGGCCTGGCTGGTCGCGGCGCAGCTGGTGCGGCCGATCAGGGCGGTGACCTCGGCTGCGGGCCGGATGGGGGAGGGGGACCGCGCGGTCCGGGTGACCGGCGTGGGCAAGGGCGAGCTCGGCGAGCTGGCGGCGGCGTTCAACACGATGTCGCAGCGGCTGGAGGACACCGAGCGGCAGCGCAAGGAGATGGTCAGCGACATCGCGCACGAGCTGCGCACCCCGCTCGGCAACATCACCGGTTGGCTGGAGGCCACCCAGGACGGCATCGCCAAGCCCGACCCGGAGCTGATCGCGATGCTGCTGCGCGAGGCGTTCCAGCTGGAGCACATCGTCAACGACCTCCAGGACCTCGCGCAGGCGGACGCGGGGACGCTGCGGCTCTACCCCGGCCCGGTGGACGCGGCGGACCTCGTCGAGCAGGTCACCGCGGCGCATCGGACGCAGGCCGAGGAGAAGGGCGTGAGCCTGCGCGCGGACGCCGCGGGCCCGCTGGAGCTCGTCGCCGACCCGACCCGGCTGCACCAGGCGTTGAGCAACCTGGTCAGCAACGCGGTGCGCTACACCCCGGAAGGCGGTCGGGTGACCGTCCACACGCGACAGGAAGGCGAGCACGTGCTGTTCGAGGTCGCCGACACCGGAGTCGGGATCAGCGCCGAGGACCTGCCGCACGTGTTCGACCGGTTCTGGCGGGCGGAGAAGTCGCGTAGCCGCAGCACCGGCGGCAGCGGTCTCGGCCTGGCGATCACCCGGCAGCTCGTGCGGGCGCAGGGCGGGACGGTCTCGGTGACCAGCGAACCGGGCCGGGGCAGCACGTTCCGCATCCTGATGCCCGTCGGCCCCGACTTCCTGTCGGAGTGACAAGAGGATAGCCTCGCGGGGTGACGAGGACACGTCGTGCCCGGCTGAAGGTCACGGTCGCAGCGGACCTGGTGATCCTGACCATCCGGGACGGACGGCTGAACGTGCTTGTGGTGGAACGCGCCAACGAGCCGTTCGCCGGCGAGCTCGCCCTGCCAGGTGGCTTCCTGCGCGGCGGGGAGAGCCTGGACGACACCGCGGCGAGGGAGCTGGCCGAGGAGACCGGGATGGACGCCGCCTCGCTGCACCTGGAGCAGGTCGGGGTGTACTCCGCGCCGGACCGGGACCCGCGCGACCCGAGGGTGATCGCCTCCGCGTACCTGGCCATCGCGCCCGACCTGCCGTTGCCCACCGCCGGATCGGACGCGCGTGCGGCGACGTGGCTGCCGGTGGAGCGGGTGCGGGAGACGGGCCTGGCCTTCGACCACGACGAGATCCTGCGCGACGCGGTGGAGCTGGCCAGGGTCAAGCTCCAGTTCACCACCTTGGCGACGGCCTTCTGCGGCGCGGAGTTCACCATCGGCGACCTCCGCGAGGTCTACGAGGTCGTGTGGGGCGTCCAGCTCGACAAACCCAACTTCCACCGCAAGGTCACCGACGCCGAAGGGTTCCTGGTGGCAACTGGTGGCAAGCGGCCCACTGTCAACGGGCGGCCCGCCGCGCTCTACCGCGCTGGCCCGGCGCGGGAGCTGACCCCGCCGATGATGCGGCCGCGCCGCGCGACGCAGTCAGCATGACAATTGGCTGTGCTGAGCTTTGATGTCGTTACGACATTAAGCTGGCCTGGTGGCGTGCGAGGAGACGACGGGCCTACTTCGGCCGCGCGGAGCGCAGGATCGCCGGGTGCAGCAACGTGGCGGGTCCCCTGCGGTAGAGCGCGGCGGGGCGGCCGCCCTGGCGCGTCGTCTGCTCGCCGGTGGGGATCAGGAAGCCCTCGACGCCGGTGACCTTGCGGTGGAAGTTGCGCGGGTCCAGCTCCTCGCCCCAGACGATCTCGTAGACCTGGCGCAGGTCGGTCACGGTGAACTCCGGCGCGCAGAAGGCCGTCGCCAGCGTGGTGTACTCCAGCTTGGCGCGGGCGCGTTCCACCGCGTCGGCGACGATCGCCTTGTGGTCGAAGGCGAGCAGGGTGCGCTTGCGCAGCGCCTTGTCCACCGGCAGCCAGACGGCCGCGTCGGCGTCGCCGCCCGCGGTGGGGGAGGGCAGATCCGGGACGAAGGCCAGGTAACAGACGGTGACCACGCGCCTGCGCGGGTCGCGGCCGGGGGTTCCGTAGGTCCGCAGCTGTTCCAGGTGCAGTCCCTCCGGCCGCAGCCCGGTCTCCTCGGTGAGCTCGCGGGCCGCCGCCGCGTCGATGTCCTCGCCCGCGTCGGCGAGGAAGCCGCCGGGTAGGGCGAGCATGCCGCGGTAGGGCTCGATTCCCCGCTCCACCAGCATGATCTGGAGCGCGCCCGCCCGCACTGTCAGCACCGCCAGGTCGACCGCGACGGCGACCTCGGGGATCGTCCAGGTGTGCTCAGCCATGCCCGTCACTTTCGGTTGCCGTCGGGATGACGAGAGTCCGCCCGCGCTCCAGCCGTACGTCGCCGCCAGCATACCGCCGTCCTTGGGGTGCAAGCCTGTCTCGACTATCTGTCACATTGACGAGAAATGGGGACTGTGGTTGGCACCGATCCCTTCCGGGACCGTTTGTTCCGTCACGCAAGGGAAAACCCCGTCCACCTGGCCCGTCACCACGTGGGAGTGAGCCGGTGATCGTCATCCTGGCCGCGCTGGAAGTGGAGCTCCGGCCGGTACCCAGTTCGACGTCGGCGCGCCGAGATCCCATCCCCGGCGCCGGAAAGCCGTGGCCGCCACCGGGATGGGGAACCTGACGGCGGCTCCCTGCTCCGGCCGCACTCGTGGGAGATGCCGCACATGATCGAGCAGGCGGCGCGGCGGCTGCCGAGGACGAACGAGTGGCACGGACTGCTGCCAGCGGAGGGCAGGGCGCTCACGCCCGCGGTCCACTTCGAACCGATCGCGGCGGGTGATGTCGTGCTGAACTCGCGTACATCGCCTGTGGCGGAACGGCTTCGGCGCAACTACAACGACGCGGTCGCGGTGGACATGGAGGACGCGGAGTTCGCGAAGGCCGGTCACCTCAACGAGTGGATTCCTCTGGCGGCGGTGCGAGGTATCAGCGACGTGGCCGGTGGGGAGAGGGCGAAGACCGACGACGAGGCCGACGACGGCAGCGAGGAGTCGAACCGCCCGCCGTCGCCCCGGATCCACAACACCAGCATCGCGAAGGGCAAAGCCCAGGTCGGGCAGCAGAGCGGTGTCAACTTCGGCGCTTTCTACCAAGGGCGTCACCGTGCCGGAGGTGACGCGGAGGGGTTGCTGGCCGACTTGCTGCGCAGCGGGCGCGGCGGCACGGAACTCGCCTACTACTGCGCGCTCGCTGAACGTCCAGGGAAAGGGAGTCCTCGGTTCCGGTCGGTGTGATCGTCCGCAATGGACGGTCCTGGGGGTAGGCACATTCGTGTTAGTACCGGACACGAATGTGCCTTCTTCCTTCCTGAGCAAGGGAAAACCAGAATGAAGGACATGAAGAACGTGATCATCTCCGGCGGCACGGACGGCATGGGGCGCGCGACCGCCCTGCGCCGCCTCGAACGCGGCGACGCCGTCACCGTGATCGGCAGCAGCGAGGCGAAGGGGCGCGCGCTGGTCGACCACGCTGCGAACCCGAACCTCCGGTTCCTGCGCGCCGACCTGTCGTCGGTCGCCGAGGTCGAGCGGGTCGTGCGGCAGGTGTCCGAGCTGCACGAGTCCGTCGACGCGCTCGCGTTGTTCGCCAACCGGGTCAACGCGAAGCGGATCGAGACGCCCGACGGCCTGGAGTCCACCTTCGCCCTGTACTACCTGAGCCGGTACCTGCTCGGGCATCGCCTTCGCCCCCTGCTCGACGCGAGCCCCGCGCCGGTGGTCATCAACGTGGCGGGCGTCGGCACCACGGCAGGACGGATCCACTGGGACGACCCGCAGCTGACCTCGAACTACGGCCAGGTGCGCGCGCAGCTCCAGGCGGGCAGGGCCAACGACCTGCTCGGCGTCGCGTTCTCCGGCCGTGCGCGTTATGTGCTGTACCACCCCGGTTTCACCCGGAGCGGCCTGGACGGACACGAGAACCCGTTGGTGCGCGGCGCACTCCGGCTGCTGGGGAGGGTGTTCGCCCGTCCGGTGGAAGAGGCGGTTCGTCCGATCGTGGAGTGGATCGACATTCCGCCCGGGGCTCCGCTGACCGCGGTCGATCGGGGAAAGCCGGTTCCGCTCTCACTGAAGACCCTCGACCCCGATGACGCCGCTCGGCTGGCCGCCTACACGCAAACCCTTGTGCGATGAGGGCATCGCTGAAGCGAATTCCACCCAAGCTCGCTGTGAGACGGTCTTTGTCGGAGGTGCCGGTTACGGTCGTGGCATGAGTCGTTTGAGCTTCGAACGCTACTGCGCCGAGATCATCGCGCAGACCGATCTGCTGGCCACCAGCATCAAGGACGCCGACATGTCCGTGCCCGTGCCCAGTTGTCCCGGCTGGAACGTCGGACAGCTGGTGCGGCACCTCGGCGGTGGTCAGCGCTGGGTCGAGACGATCGCGCGGACGAGGGCCACAGAACCACCGTCGGACACGAACTTCCGTGACCTCTCCGCTTGTGCGAACGAGGACCCGGAGGCACTGGTGCCCTGGCTCGTCGAGTGCGGGGCCGGGCTGGAGGAGGCGCTGCGAGAGATCGGCCCCGACGCCGAGGTGTGGACGCCGCTTCCCGGGCACAGGTCGCGGTTCTTCGCCCGCCGCTTCGCGCACGAGACGCTGGTCCACCGTGCCGACGCCGAGCTCGCACTCGGCATCGAGTTCACGGCCGCGACCGACGTCCTGCTCGACGCGGTGGACGAGTGGCTGGAGCTGCTGGCGCTGCCGCAGATGTTCGAGTTCCACCCGGGGATGCGTGAGCTGCTCGGGCCCGGGCGGACGCTGCACTTCCACGCCACCGACACCCCGGAGGAGGCCGGGGCGGAGTGGGTGGTCGACCTCACCGGTGAGCTGATCCAGTGGCGGAGCGCACACGAGAAGGCGGCCGTCGCGGTGCGCGCACCCTTGGCCGACCTGCTGCTGGTGCTCTACCGGAGGCGACCCGCTCGCAGCGCGGGAGTCGAGGTCATCGGCGACGCCGAGCTGCTCGACTTCTGGCTGGAGCGGGTCGGCTTCGGGTGATCGGCCGGTGGCCCGCGGGTGTCACCGTGACGGAACTCCCGGACCCCACGGGATGCCCAGCAGCCACCACGCGAAGAACAGCAGGGTCCACGCGGTGGTCATGGCGATGGCCAGCGGCAGCGTGTAAGAGGCGAGCGTGCCGATGCCCGCCTTCTTCCGGTAGCGCTGCATGAAGCCCAGCGCCATCACGAAGTACGGGCTCATCGGTGTGATCGCGGTGGAGCCGGAGTCGGCGATCCGGAACAGCGCCTGGGCGGTCTCCGGGGACACGTCGACCAGCATCAGCATCGGCACCAGCACCGGAGCTGCCATCGACCACATGGCCGTTCCGCTGGTGACCATGATGTTGACCAGCGTCAGCACCACGAGCACCAGCAGGAACACCACCGCGATCGGCAGACCGCTGGTGCGGAACACCTCGGCGGCACGGACCGCGAGCACATCGCCGAGGTGGGTCCACTCGAAGTAGGCCAGGAACTGGGCGATGGCGAAGAACAGCACCAGGACCGGGGCCATCTGGCGGACGCCCTCCGCCATCAGCTTCGGCACGTCGGCGGCCTTGGTGATCGAGCCGGACCGGGCGCCGTAGACGATTCCGGCCGTACCGAACAGGAACGCCACGACCGCGGCGATCCCGTCCAGCAGAGGGGAGTCCACCAGGCTGCCGCCCTCGCCGCGCAGCGGAGAGGAACCGGGCAGCACCGCCAGGGTCAGCGCCACCAGCGCGAGGACGATGACCAGCAGCGCGCGGCGCAGCGCCGACCGCTCGCGCTTGTCGATCACCAGGTCGCCGAGGTCGGTGAGGTCGGCGTCCGGATCGGGATCCAGGTCCGGGCGCTTGCTGAGCACGAACCTGGTCACCAAGGTGATCACGATGGCCAGCAGCAGAGAGGAGGCGATGTTGAAGAACCAGTTGCTCAGCGGCGACACGGTCACCTCGGGCCCGATGATCCGGGCCGCGGCCGTGGTGATCCCGGCGAAGATGGCGTCGTTGGGGGTGGGAACCGGGCTGGCGTCGTAGCCGGAGGCGATGGCCGTGTACGCCACCACGATGCCCAGGATCGGCGACCGGCCCACCGCGCGGAAAGCCAAGCCACCCAAGGGAACCAGGATGACGTAGGCGGCGGCCGACGCCACGTGGGCGACCGTTCCGGCGAACGCCACGGCGAAGACCACCCAGGACGCGGGCACCCTGGACAGGCCAAGGCGCATCAGGGCGGTCAGGAAGCCGCTGCGCTCGGCAACGGCGACACCCATGATCACCACGACGATCGTGGCCATCGGCGGGAACGTGGCGAAGTTCTCCACCATGGTCGACAGCGCCATGGCCAGCCCGTCCCCGCTGAGCAGGTTGCGCACGACCACGGTCTTGCCGTCACCCGGCGAGACCACCGACACACCGAACCCCGCCGCGATCGCGCTGATCACGGCCAGCACCAGGGAGAGGAGCCAGAACAACCAGAACGGATGCGGCAGTGCGTTGCCCGCTCGCTCGATCACCCCCATGGCGCGCACCAGGCGCGGCAGCTTGGCCGGGGGAGTGTCCGGAGCGGGGCTGCCCTGTGCGGGAGTGCTCATCGGCTCACCCGACCGGTAGAGGGTGCGCCGGGGAGACGGTGGGCGCGGAAGAAGCGCCAGATCAGCTCGTGCGCCTCGATGGTCTGCGTCGTGCGACCACCGCCGCTGTAGCTGTCCGCGCCCGGCCAGGTGTGGCCGCCACCGGCGACCGCGACGTGCTCGACCTCGGCCCCGCGCGCGCAGCCGATCCACCGGGAGATCGTGATGTCTGGACGGATCTCCTTCCGTGGCAGGGAGATCCGGCAGCGGTCACGCGCAGCCCACTGCTCCGTCCAGTCCCGGATCGGCGGCAGGCCGCGGTCGGCGTCGCCGTCGTAGGGGATGGTGACGTCCGCGGTGCCGTGGAACCCGATGACCGGGACAGGGCGGGAGGGCCGGCACTCGCGGCCGGTCGGGTAGAACGCCCCGGCGACCGGCGCGATCGCGGCGATCCGGTCGGCGGCCTCGCACGCCAGCAGGGCGGCGAAGCCCCCGCCGTTGGACTTGCCGGTGGCGTAGACCCGGCGCGGGTCGACGCACAGGCTGGTTTCGAGCGCGTCGAGCAGGTCACGGGTGAATGCCACGTCGTCCACACCGGGGGCCGCGTAGGGAGCGCCCTGCCACGCCTGGCGGTTGCCTTCGCCGGTGCCGACGACACCGTTGGGGTAGACCAGGATCGCGGGCAGCGTGGACAGTGCGGAGAACTCCTCGGTCCCCGCTCCCGTGTTGCCGCGACCGTGGAAGGCCAGCACCACCGGCCAGGCGCGCCGGTCTCGATAGCCGTCCGGCAGGTGCAGTTGGTAGGTGCGGTCGCGGCCGCCGCTGGTGATGTGGTGCAGCGCGCTGGTGTTCGCTGGCTGTGGGGCGGGCCGGTCGCAGCGTTCGGCGCCGGGCCGTGGTGCCGCCGTGGCCGTGCCGGGCAGTCCGGCCGCCATCGCGATCAGGGCGAGGCCCGTTGCGAGCAGGCGTGTCTTCATCGCTGTCCCTTTCGTCGGCTCTGACGAGGACGCAGGAGGTGGTGCTGGCGCGCTCGGCCGGCGCGGGCGCGGTGGCGCTCGCGCGGACGGCGGGGTTCGCCGGGCTAGGCGGTCGGCCAGGCCCTGACGAACTCGGCGATCCTGCGCACGACGGCGTCCACAATGGACTCTCCGTCGGCCGCGGTCGCCCTGCGGGGATCGCCCAGCACGCCGGTGGCGCTGAGCCGGTCGTAGCGGAGGGTGAGGGTGGGGTGACCGCCCCTTCTGGACAGTCGTGCCGTCGGGTCGAGCTCGGCGAGCGAGGTCGTGCCCGCGACCAGGCGGTCCGGGTGGACCAGGTGCGGGGCGAGGAAGAGCATCTGCGCGGTCTCCGCCTCACCGGAGTGGCCGTGCACCTCGCCGACCCCCATCCCGGCCACCGCCTCGGCGGCGAGCGCGGTCACCGGCGTCCACGCGAACTCCAGGTCGGGGTGGGAGACCAGCAGGTCCTGCGCGACCGTGGTGAGGCTGGCGTTGTTGCCCCCGTGCCCGGTCACCACGAGCACCCTCCGCCAGCCGTGCCGGTGCAGGCTGTCCACGTACTCGCGGACCACGGCCGCGAAGGTCGTCGTGCTCAGGGTGATCGTGCCCGCGAAGCCGATGTGGTGCGGCGAGACGCCGAGCGGCAGCGACGGCCCGACCACGGCGAGGCCGTCCACCTCGGCGGCGACGCGGTCGGCGACGTGCTCGGCGCGGACGAGGTCGGTCGACAGGGCCATTCCCGGGCCGTGCTGCTCGAAGGCGCCCGCCGGGATGATCACCAAGGGGCTGTTCTGCACCGCGGACGCCGCCTCTTCCGTGGTCAGCTCGGCCAACCGCCGCACGGTTCCCCGCCCGCTCACGACTCGCCGCCGGGGAGGTCGGCGGCCAGCACCGCCGCGCGGATCGCGCTCAGGTGATCGCGGGTGAGCCGCTCGGCCGCGTCGGCGTCGCCGTCGCGCACGGCCGCGCAGATCTCGACGTGCTCGGCGTGGTCGCGCACGCGGTCGTCGTACTGGTGCCGGATCGCCACCTGTTCCCGCGACCGCGTGTGCAGCAGCGCCTCCACGGTTTCGCGGAGCAGGCCGTTGCCGCTGGCCTCGGCCAGCGCGACGTGGAAGTGCAACGCCGGACGGACGTCGCCGTCCGGTGGCTGCAAGGCGTTCGCGCACGCCGACTCCAGCCGCAGGACCGCGTCGGCGGTCCTGGCCCGCGCGGCGGCGGCCGCGATCGCGGGCTCCAGCACCAGCCGCGCGTCCACCAGCTCCAGCACCGAGTCGCGGTCGATCCGGGGGCGGTGCGGGTTGGCCATCAGCCGCCGGTCGATGCCGGGGCCGACGTAGGTGCCCGAGCCGTGCCGCAGCTCCACCACGCCGGTCGCCTCCAGGCGTCGCAGCGCCTCGCGCACGGTCGGCGTGGTGACGTCGAGCCGTCGCGCCAGGTCGCGGGAGGAGGCCAGCGCCTCGCCCGGCCCCAGCCGCTCGGCGCGGATGATCCCGACGATGTCCTCGGCCAGGCGCTCGGACAGGGTCTGCTCGGCTCGACTCATAAAGTGACTAAATCACTTGATCTCTCATCCGGTCAAGCCCAGTACCGAGGGCGCATTTGTCTCCTTTCTTGTTTTGCCGTCTTTACCTGTCCGCGTTTCGACTGAATTCCTCGAACTCGGGCAACCTTTCACCGCTTCGCGGCCCAGCCGCGCTGGCCTGGGCGTCCGTCGCCGGACGAGCCCGGGACAAGACGCGTCTTGACGATGTGGCAGGCTTTTTGCGCTCACGTTCGACGGCGACGTGTAGGTGGAGGTCTGTCTGTGTCCCGGGCCGCGGTCAGGTACTGGGCGGCGTCGGTTGTGGAGGCTGAGGCGTGAACGACGAACGCAACCGGGGTGGTCACCCGGGTCGCCGGAGCGAGTCCGGTCCCGGTCCCGAGCGCCCCACCGAGAGCACCGGCTTCTGGACCCCGGAATGGGACGACGCAGACGCCGACACGCCCCCACCGCCGCCCCCCAGCCGTCCCCAGGGCGGCCCGCAGCGTGGCGTTCCCCCCAGAGGAGCGCGGCAGGCCGGACCACCCCCGGCGGGGCCCGGCCCGCGCGGGCAGCAGGGACCCCAGGGGCAGGGACCCCAGGGCCAGGGGCAGCAGCGCCAGGGGCAGCAGGGCCAGGGACAGCAGGGCCAGAACCGGCCGCCGATCACCCCACCGAGGGGCAACCCGGCCGGGCCCCCGCCCGGCGGCAGACCCATGGGGCCGCCGCCAGGTAGACCCGGCGGACCCCAGGACCCCGCCCAGACCAGGCACATCCCCAACGGCCCCGGCGCGCACCCCGGCGATCCCGCCACCAGCAAGCTGCCCGGCGCCCCCCAGCGCGGTTTACCGAACGGGGGGCCCGGCGGTCCCAGTGGCCCCGGCAGACCCCCGGGGCCGGGCGCCCAGGTGCGCCCGGGTGGCTTCGTGCCGCGAGTGCCTCCGCGCCGCGACCCTGCCGACGCGCCGACCGAGATGATCCAGGCCCAGACCGAGGTCATCGCCCCGGTCGAGGAGGACGACTACCCGCGCGAACCGCAGCTGCTGACCCATCGGGAGCCGCTGCCGGGCGACGACGACTACGAGCACCACGGTGACGGCTACGACGACGACCGGGACGACGACGAGCTGACGGAGGAGGAAGAGCGCGCGCTGCGCAAGAAGAAGATCTGGCGCCGCGTCCGCCGCACCTGCTACGTCGCCGGCGCGCTGGCGGTCATCGGGCCGATCGTCGCCTTCGTGATCACTTACTTCCTCGTCTCGGTGGAAGCCCCGAAGGACGTCATCGCGAGGCAGGAGAAGACGGTCACGCTCTACTACTCCGACGGCGAGACGGAGCTCAGCAAGCTCGTGCCGGAGGGCGGGACCCGTGCGTACGTCTCGCACAACGATGTGCCGAAGATCGTCCGCGACGCCATCACCGCGAAAGAGGACTCGTCCTTCTACACCAACCCCGGCTTCGACGTCATCGGTATCGCGCGTGCCGTGCTCAACCAGATCAGCGCCGGCATCGGTGGTGGCTCCGGCATCAGCCAGCAGTACATCAAGGTGTCCACCGGGGAGAAGGACAACTCCTACGCTCGCAAGTGGAAAGAGCTCGTCAAGTCGTTCAAGATGAACAACGAGCAGAGCAAAGAGCAGATCATGGAGGGCTACCTCAACATCATCCCGTTCGGGCGCGGTGCCATGGGGATCGATGCGGGCTCTCGCGCGCTGCTCGGCAAGAGCGTCAAGGAGGTCACCGACCCGGCGGAGGCCGCGCTGCTGGCGACGGTGATCCAGGCGCCGTACCGGCTCGACCCGGAGAAGGAGCGCGCGGGCACCGAGAAGAAGTGGCGCGAGGAAACGCTCCGGCGCATGGCCGAGAACGGTTACATCACCCAGGAACAGGCGAAGACCCTGCCGTTCCCGAAGACCATCCCCCGCGCCCAGGCGATGAAGCGCAACCCGGTCTCCGGCCCCAGCCTGCACATCCAGGAGCAGGTGCTGGCCGAGCTCGAAGCCGCGGGCTACGGCGACGACACGCTCAAGCGCGACGGCCTGAAGGTCGTCACCACGATCGATCCCGCTGCGCAGAAGGCCGCCGAGCAAGCGGTCGCGAAGTACATGAAGAACAACAAGGAGGGGTTGCGCAGCGCACTGACCGCGATCAACCCCGAAACCGGTGGCGTCATCGCCTACTACGGCGGTGAGAACGGCACCGGCATCGACTACGCCTCGTCGTTGCAGGAGCCGGGGTCGTCCTTCAAGCCCTTCGTCGCACTCGCCGGGCTCAGGAAGGGCATCGGCCTCGGCAGCGTCTACGACGGCACCTCGGGCATCGAGATCCTCGGGCGCAAGGTCAACAACTCCGGGAACAAGAGCACCTGCGGCCCGCAGTGCTCGGTGCGCGACGCGATGACGCAGTCGGTCAACACCGTCTTCATGAAGATGGCCGCCGACCTGACCACCATGAAGGTCGCCGAGGCCGCCTTCGCCGCCGGTATCCCCACGGAGATCCGCAAGGGCGAGCCGCTGCTGCTGGGCAAGAACGGCGCCAGCCCGGACCTCAACATCGCCATCGGTGGTGGCGCGACCCGGGTCCGGCCCAGGGACATGGCCAGCGCCTACGCGACCTTCGCCGCCGACGGCACCTACCGCAAGCCGCACTTCGTCAAACGGGTCTTCCGGGAGGGCAGCAACGAGACGGACCGGTACAACGAGTCGGTCGTGATCGGCCCCCAGCAGACGCTGGACAAGAGCGACAGCGAGAAGAACGTCGACCTGGCGCGCAACGTCACCGCGTCCATGATCGACGTGGCGAGGTCCTCGAACCTCTCGCTGGCGAAGAACCGTCCCGTCGCCTCGAAGACCGGCACCCACGAGCTCGACAAGACCGACAACGCCAAGGCGTGGATGGTCGGCTACACCCCGCAGGTCTCCACCGCGGTGTGGGTCGGCAGGGACGGGTTCGAGGCGATCCGGGGCGACTGCTGCGGATCCCGCAACCACCCGATCTACGGCAAGGACGAGCCGGGGCACATCTGGAAGGAGTTCATGGACTCCTACCTCGGCAACCAGCCGGTCAAGCAGTTCCCGAAGCCCAACCCGATCGGCCAGTTCGACGACCCGGTGACGACCACGACCCAGCCGAGCACCACCACGACGCCGCCCTCCTCGACGGCGCCGTCCGAGCTGAGCGGCACTCCGGCGACCACGACGTCCAAGAGCTGCGTGCCCACCTGGCTCAACCCGTGCACGTCCTCGACGTCCAAGCGCCCAACGACGACGACACCCCCCGACGAGGGTGACGGCGGCTAGCACCGTCCACAGTGGACGTGTCGGGATAATCGGAGGCGCGGTGCGCCGAGCGGCCTTACGCTGCTCGGCAACGCGTTGACGGAGACGAGTAGCCAGGGACCACGCGAGCCGGAGAGAGCCGCCGGCAGCTGGGAAGGCGGCCTCGCGCCCCATGGTGAAGACCCTCCCGAGTGCGGGGAGGAACGGCGGCCGGGACCCGGTCGCCCCATGCCCCGCCGGCCGGCCCCCGTGACCGGGCCGCGACGAGTCCGCCCCCGGTCCGTCCGGGGGCGGAGAAGGTGCGGTGGTACCGCGAGTCCCCTTCTCGCCCGCACTCCCAAGGGATCGCACACACACGAGGAGTGTGATGATCTCTCGTTCCCTCGCCGCCGACCTGCCCGCGCGAGCCGGCGAGCACGTCAGGATCGCAGGCTGGGTGCACCGCCTGCGACAGTTGAAGTCCGTCACCTTCGTCGTCGTCCGGGACCGCTCCGGACTGGCGCAGGTCGTCCTGCCCGGTGCGGAGACCGCCCTGCCGACGGAGGAGTCCGTCGTCGAGGTCGCCGGGCTGGTCTCGGCGAACCCGAGGGCCCCTGGCGGGGCCGAGATCGTCCGGCCGGTGATCACCCCGCTCGGCGAGCCCGCGCGGCGGCCGGTGTTCGACCTCTACCGGCCGACCGTGGCCGCGTCGCTGCCCACCGTGCTGGACAACGCCCCGCTCGCGCTGCGGCACCCGAGGCTGCGCGCGCGGTTCGAAGTCGCCTCGGCGGGGGTGGCCGGGTTCAGGTCCACATTGGACGAACTGGGTTTCACCGAGACCCACACGCCCAAGATCGTGGGCTCGGCGACCGAGTCCGGCGCGAACGTCTTCGGGATCGACTACTTCGGCCGCCGCGCCTATCTCGCCCAGTCGCCGCAGTTCTTCAAGCAGGCGCTGGTCGGTGTGTTCGAGCGGGTCTACGAGGTGGGGCCGGTGTTCCGCGCGGAGCCGCACGACACCACCAGGCACCTCGCCCAGTACACCAGCCTGGACGCGGAGATCGGGTTCATCACCGACCACCGCGACGTGATGGCGTTGCTGCGCACCACGATCGCGGGCATGGTCGAGGCGGTCAGCGTGCGGGCACCCGCCGCCGCGGAGCTGCTCTCCGTCGCGCTTCCCGTTGTGCCGGAGGAGATTCCGGCGGTCCACTTCGCCGAGGCCCAGGAGTTGCTTGCGCGGCACACGGAGTGGGACCCGCGTGGGGAGCCCGACCTCGCACCCGCGCACGAGCGGTGGCTGTCGGAGTGGGCGTCGCGCGAGCACGGCTCGGAGTTCCTGTTCGTCACGGGGTACCCGATGGCGAAGCGGCCCTTCTACACCCATCCCGACCCGCTGCGCCCCGAGTACTCCAACAGCTTCGACCTGCTCTTCCGTGGCGTGGAACTGGTCACCGGGGGACAGCGGCTGCACCGGCACTCCGACTACCTGGCCGCGCTCGACGAACGCGGCCAGGAACCGGAGTCCTATGTGGACTACCTCGACGTGTTCGCGGGTGGCATGCCGCCGCACGGTGGTTTCGCCATCGGGCTGGAGCGCTGGACGGCGCGCATGCTCGGCCTGGCCAACATCCGGGAGACCACGCTGTTCCCACGCGACCTGCACCGACTGCGCCCCTAGCGCCCGTCGCCCGTCGTCCCGTGCCGCCGCCCCCCGCGCCCCCATGCACGCATGGACCGGCTGGCGTGGTCGAGTTTTCGCGTTTTGTCACCTTGTTGCGCGAGAGAGCGTTCCCAATTCGCATTAAGGCTACAAAACGCGAAATGAGGGGCGCGGGGGGTGAGGGTGCCCGGGGGTGGTGAGGCGGGGACCAGGGGGTGGTGGGGTGGTGTTATCGCGTGCAGGACAGGGCCTAGTCGGACAGGCCCTCGCCGCGGTCGGCCAGTTCGGCGAGCACCTGGGCGTGGCACGGCAACGGCACGCACCAGCAGCCGAGCCTGCGGCCGCGCAGGCCGGGCAGGAGTGCCAGCAGCTCGGGGCGCTCCAGCAGCCACTCGCGGTAGCGGGCCATCACCTCCTCGCGGGTTCCGTCCCTGCCGGGCCGGAACGGGTTCGCCAGCGGGGAGCCCGCGAGCTTCCAGCCGCCCCGGTGCATCGGCCTGCCGACGTAAACGACGTCGGCGAAGTCCGGGTCGTTGAGGTGGCCCTTGAGGTTCACGACCGTGGTGGCCATCGGTGTCCTCCTGAACGGGGTGGGCGGCGCGCGCAGCCCACCCCACGGTCGGTCAGCTTCGTCTCGCACGGGCCCACTGGGCGGATGCCCGGCGCAACCCGTACCGCACGGGTACCCACCGTTGTACGGGCTGTGTCCTGCAAGTCCTCGGAGTTTCCTCGAACGGGACACACCGGCGAGGTGCAGGACGTGGCTCAGTCGCCGGTGACCTCGCGCAGTGCGGCGGTGCGCGCGGTGACGGTCACACCGTCCACGGTCACATCGGTCAGCTTCACGTAGGGCAACGGCAGCGGCGGCACCGGGAGCCCGCCGCCGAGGGTGATCGGGATGAGCCCGAAAAGCTTGCCGGACAAGGAGGTCGCCTGGAGCTCCACCGTGCCCAGCTCGGCGTCGGCGACCCGGAACTCGGTGCGCCCACCTGCTGTCACCAGGGTGGCGTCGACGATCTTCAGCGAGGTGGCGTCCATGCTGACGGTGACGCCGAGCGCCGGGGTGACCGACTTCGCCGTCACCGAGCTGGCCCGCAGCCGGTTGGCCGCCGGGCGGGACCGGGCCTGGGGCGCGGGGGACTGGGTCAGGCACGCGGCGAGGATGTCCGCGGCGAGCCGTTCCTCGGCGCTGCCCTGCTCCGGGACCGCCTTCGGCAGCCGGTCGGGCGCGCAGCCGGGCGCCGGTTCCGCGTGCCCCGGCACGGTGGTGGCCACCAGCAGCAGCACGGTGAGCCGGGTCAGCCCGCGCGGCCTCATCCCGGCTCACCGGACTGCCAGGCCAGCGCGAGGGAACCCGCGACCAGCGCCAGCACCATGCCGACCAGGAAACCGCCGAGGTTGGCCACCAGGTAGGCGACGAACGCCAGCAGCAGCACACCCGCGCCGATCACCCGTGCCCGGTGCGGGTACCGCCACAGCGCGACCCCGCCCGCGATCAGGCCGATCGCGGTGAGCAGCGAGCCGACCCCGCCGATGCCCTGGACGAGCAGGAACTCGTAGCCGGTGATCGGCAGCAGCGCGATCTCCACGCCCGCGGCGACCGCGAGCAGCCCGGCGGCGAACGGCCGTCCGCCGCACCAGGCGGCGAAGCGCCGGTCGGGAGCGCTCGGCGCGCTCATCAGAAGCACTCCTGACGGCCCGGTCGCACCGAGATGGTCAGGCCGGTGAGCCGGAAGGTGCCCGCGGTGGTGGTGCTGGCGTTCGCCTTCAGGTCGGTGATCACGATCCGCTCGGCCTGGTGCGCGTAGTCCCCGGCCCGGCCGCTGATCCCGGTGCCCCGGTCGATCCGGGCCGCGTCCACGCCGAGCGTCAGGTTCGTCGCGGTGGCCTCCGCGTGCATCTCGGTCAGGTTCAGCACCAGGTTGCGCGCCTCGACCGGTTTGTCCCGGCCCGCCTCGGCGCGCAGGGTCACCGCGCCGACCGGGGTGGGCACCAGCGCCGAGAAGCACAGTCCGCTGACGGTCGCCGTCCCCATCCCGGTCACCGCCATGGGTGAGCGGCCGGACTCCTGGCCCAGGCCGACGAACTGCGCGAAGCCCTTGCCCTCCACGCGTTTCGCGGAGAACTTGAAGTTGGCCCCGGACAGCGCGAACGAGGTGGGCAGGGCCGCGCTCGCGGTGGCGACGACCAGCCCGCCCGCCAGACCGGTGCTGATCGTGACGATCAGCGCGAACCGCGACCAGCGGGTTCGGCCACCGGGGCGGGAGGGTTGGGCCGGCGTGTCCTCGGTCATGGAGATCTCGCAGACAGGCTTGGGAGGCAACGGAAACCGCTGCATCCTAGGCCCACCGGGACCACTCGTGGTCCGGCCACCCCTCCCAGGGTGGCATCTGCAGCGGCGATCACCGGAAAGTGTGGTCCGGCTACGCTGCGACCATGACGGAGCCGCGGCTGTGACGGAGCTGGGCGGAGTCCCCGTGGTGCTGGTGGGGCTGTTCTCCGCCAAGCGCAAGGACCACGAGGCGGTCGTGGACGACCTCTCGCGCCGGGTGACCGCTCGGGGTGGGAGTGTGGTGGGGCGGGTCGTCCAGCGGCGCGGGGTGTCGGCGGGCGGGGTGGCGAAGCTGGACCAGCCCCTGTCGCGCCGCACCGTGGTGAGCGAGGGCAAGGCCGCCGAGATCGCCGCGCTGGTGGCCGAGACCGAGGCGGATCTGGTGGTCTTCGTGAACGACCTGACCGCCCGTCAACGCGAGGTGCTCCAGGAACGCCTGAGCGCCAAGGTGATCAGCGCCGCCGAGCTGACCTGACCCGCTCCGCGCGCACGCCAGCCGCCACGCATCCCCCGCTGGACGGGGAACGCGTGGCGCGCTCGCCCCAGGTCACCGCGTGGTCGCCAGGTAGATCGTCCTGGCGCCCAGCACGAACACGTCCGGCCGCCGCGGCACACCCGCCTCGTCCTCCGGGTCGAGCAGCCGGGCCAGCGTCGCGTTGTCCTCGTCGGACAGGCGTTGCGCCGCGAACTTCGACCAGTTCTCGATGGTGGAGCGGATGTAGGAGCGCTTGTCCCCGTCGACCGGCGCGGGGTGGTCGACGAGGAACGTGCGCGTCCCGATGTGCTTCATCCCGGCGCGGTCGAGCAGCGCCGGCCAGTCCTCGACCACGGCCACCTTGTCCGGCAGCTCCGCGCGCATCTCGTTGAAGCTGAGGTCCACCGCGGCGTCCAGCCTGGACTGCAGTCCGGGCTCGCCGATGCCGATGTCGCGCGGCAGGAAGCGGAACGGCAGGCCGCCCTCCATCAACGCGAGCACGCCGCCGGGCCGCAGCAGGCCCGCGAGCTCCGCCAGCGCCGCCTCCTGGTCGCCGAGGTGGTGCAGCACCTGGCCGATCCAGACCACGTCCGCGCTGCCGAGATCGCCGATCTCCTCCGGCAGCTGGGCGAGGCGGGTCCCGATCGGGACGCCGAGCCGCTGAGCCCGCGCTCTCGCCCGCTCCAGCAGCGCGGGAGCCCCGTCGACCGCGACGACCTCCGCTCCGGGGTGCAGTCCGGCCAGCAGCGAGCTCGCGACGCCGGGGCCGCTGCCGATGTCGAGCACGCGCTCAGGGGTGGCCTGAAACCCTTGGAGCCACTGGAAAGCCTGCTCCAGCAGCGGTGACATGACCTCGGCGTCCCGCTCCAACACCTCACCCCGGTTGTCCCAGTCGAGGTGGTCGTGGTGCTTGTGTCCACTCACAGCCCGTGCACCCTTCTGTCGAGTGTCGCCTCAGCGAGAACGAGGTCGTTGTTGAGGGTCATCGCGGCCTTGGCGCCCTGCGCGGCCGCGATGACCACCTGTGCCATCGGGTCCACGACGTTGCCCGCCGCGTACACCCCCGGCACGGTTGTCCGCCCGTCGGCGGTGTGCTCCGCGCCGAGCTGCCCGAGCAGCCCGTCGTTCACGGAGAGCCCTGTGGGGACGAACAACGCCGAGCGCGCGACGTGCGAGCCGTCCGCCAGCTCGACGCCGACGAGCTTGTCGTCCTCCACCAGTACCTTCACCACGTCGCTGTCGACGACGCGGATGCCGCGCGCCAGCAGCTTCGCCCGGTCCGGCTCGTCGAGCCCGGAGCCGAAGAACACCACGTCCGCCGACCACTGGCGCACCATCAACGCCTGGTGCGCGCCCCGGGGGTCGGTGCCGAGCACGCCGAGCGGCTGGTCCCTGACCTCCCACCCGTGGCAGTAGGGGCAGGCCGCCACGTCGGCGCCCCACCGCTCGCGCAGCCCCTCGACCTCGGGGAGCTCGTCGCGCAGACCGGTGGTCACCACCAGGCGGTGCCCCGCCACCTCGCTGCCGTCGGCCAGCCCCACAACGAAACCGGCGCCCTCGCGGCGCACGGACTCGGCGCGTCCCGCGCGGACCTCCGCGCCGTAGCGGGCGATCTCCTCCCGCCCCACCGCGAGCAGCTCGCCCGGCGGCATCCCGTCGCGGGAAAGGAAACCGTGCATGTGCGCTGCGGGCTGGTTGCGCGGCTCACCCGCGTCGACCACCAGCACCCGCCTGCGCGCCCGTGCCAGCACCAGCGCGGCGTTCAGGCCGGCCGCTCCGCCGCCGACCACGACCACGTCGTACATCTCGACCACCTCCGCGACCCACACTGCGCCGGAGGCGGCACTATTGACAAACTTCATTGCTGAAACTGCAATAACGGAATGGATCCGATGGAAGCGGTGCTGAACGAGGTCGGCCCTCGGCTCAAGCGGGTGCGCAAGGAACGCGGGGCGACCCTGTCGGCGCTGTCCAGGGCCACCGGGATCTCGGTGAGCACGCTGTCCCGGCTGGAGTCCGGGCAGCGCCGCCCGAGCCTGGAGCTGCTGCTGCCGATCGCCCGCGCGCACAAGGTCCCGCTGGACGAGCTGGTCGGCGCGCCCGAGGTGGACGACCCGAGGATCAAGCCGTCGCCGGTGCGCAGCGGAGGCATGACGATCTACCCGCTGACCCGCCAGCCCGGCGGCCTCCAGGCGTACAAGATGGTCATCCCGCCGCGCCGGAACACCCCCGAGCTCCGGACGCACGAGGGCTTCGAGTGGTTCTACGTGCTCAGCGGCCGTCTCCGGCTGGTCCTCGCCGACCACGACGTGGTCATGCGGCCGGGGGAGGCGGCGGAGTTCGACACCCGCGTCCCGCACTGGTTCGGCTGCGCGGACGAGCGCCCGGTGGAGATCCTGAGCCTGTTCGGCCCGCAGGGCGAGCGCATGCACCTGAGGACGAAGCCCAGGTCCGGCCGGTCCTGATCGCGCTCTCGCGCCCCCGTGCCGCCGACAGAAAGGAGCACCGCACACCGACTGGTGTGCGGTGTCCTGGGTGCGACCGGGCAACGGCCGGTTGCCGGACGTCGCGGTCACGCGTCGCTCGCTGACGTCGTCACAGCCGTCGTTCGACGTGTTCCGGTGACGGGGGAGAATTCGCCGAGAGCCGGAACCGGCGACGTGGGTTACCTGTGGCTCCACCTGCCCGAACCGCCTGCCTCCAGCACGCCGATGCCCCCGGCCGCACCGTTGAACTGGCCGACCGGTGTACCACCCTGGTTGAACCAGTTGATTTGCAGGATGCCACCGCCGGAAATGATTCCTTGCACGTGCACGGAGGTGACGTTGCGGAAGAACTCGTCCCAGGACCGGTAGGCCGTGTACAGGAAGCCCACCGAGCTGCCGAAGTAGGCGGGCCCGCCCCAGATGGTGGTGTCGTACTGCCAGGGCTGGCCGTCCGGCTCGCACGTCACCTTGCCCCAGATCGCGATCTTTGCCGACGCGGTCGCGCCGGTCGGCGCGGGGACGGAGGAGCTGACGAGGTCTTCCAGGAACTTCTGGATCTCGCTGGCGTCCAGCCTGCGCCCGAGGCTGTGAATCGTGGCCGCGCGCAGAGCGGGATGCGTCGGGCTCAGTTCACTCGGGCTCAGTGCTGCGGTCATGGTGGCTCTCCTTGCCCATGAGGAAAAGATTAGTGTGCGGCCACCATGATGTTTCCATTATTGCTTCAACGTGAAGTCCCTGTGCGGGTGACAATGCATTCCGGCAATTGTCGCAAGGAGCTGCTCGGGTGAACCGATAATCGACCGTCTTTGAACCGCTGATGAACTTCGCCGACTTTGCCGGGTCAATTCTTCGCGGTATTCCCCGCTCCCGGAGTGCCGGGTTCAGTGCACACGCAGCCCGGCGAAGGCGATGGTGCAGACCGCGTCGGCGAGGGCGTCGGCGTCGATGCCGCCGCGCGGGCGGTACCATTCGATCAGCGAGTTGACCATGCCGAAGAGCAGCCTGCTGGTGACCGCGGGGTCGATGTCCGCGCGCAGGTCGCCCTCGGCCGCCGCCTGGGTGACCAGTTCGGTGACCAGGTGGTCGAACTCCCGTCTGCGGGCCAGCGCCGCGCGCTCGACCTTGGTGTTGCCGCGCACCCGCAGCAGCAGCGTCACGAACGGCAGCCGCTCCACCAGCACCGCGACGCTGCGCCGCACCACGTGTTCGAGGCGGTCGATGGCGCGCCCGTCCAGCGAGCGCGGCTCCTCGGTGACCGCGAACAGCCCGTCCAGTGCGCGGTCGACGGCCAGCCGCAGCAGCTCCTGCTTGCTCGGCACGTGGTGGTAGATCGCGGACTTGGTGATGCCGAGCTTGCGGGACAGCTCCTCCATGCTGGTGCCGTCGTACCCGCGCTCGTTGAACAGCTTCACCGCGACGACCAGCAGCGACTCCAGGTCGTAGCCCGGCCGCCCGCGCCGGGCGCCCGGCTCAGCCATCACGTCGCCTGTCGATCACCCGACGGAGCTTACCGACCGAACGCTCCAAAGTGGACGGCTCGACGACCTCGACGTCCACCGTGACGCCGACGCCGTCCTTGATGCCGCGCAGCAGCTCGGTCGCCGCGCCCGGCTCGGTGACGCCCGGCTCGGACTCCACCCGCACGGTCATGTGGTCCATCCGGCCGCGCCGGGTCAGCACCAGCTGGAAGTGCGGGGCCAGGCCGCGGGTGCGCAGCACGACCTCCTCGATCTGCGTCGGGAAGACGTTCACCCCGCGCAGGATGATCATGTCGTCGCTGCGGCCGGTGACCTTCTCCATCCGGCGCATCGGGCGCGCGGTCCCCGGCAGCAGCCGGGTCAGGTCGCGGGTGCGGTACCGGATGATCGGCAGCGCCTGCTTGGTCAGCGAGGTGAACAGCAGTTCGCCGTGCTCGCCGTCGGGCAGCACCTCGTCGGTGAACGGGTCGACCACCTCGGGGTAGAAGTGGTCCTCCCAGACGTGCAGGCCGTCCTTGGTCTCGACGCACTCGCTGGACACGCCGGGCCCCATCACCTCGGAGAGTCCGTAGATGTCCACCGCGTGGATGTCCATCCGCTGCTCGATCTCGGCGCGCATCTGCTCGGTCCACGGCTCCGCGCCGAAGATGCCGACCCGCAGCGAGGACGAGCGCGGGTCGATGCCCTGCCGGTCGAACTCGTCGAGCAGCGTCAGCATGTACGACGGCGTCACCATGATGATCTCGGGCCGGAAGTCGGTGATGATCTGCACCTGGCGCGCGGTCATCCCGCCCGATGCCGGGATCACCGTGCACCCGAGGCGCTCCGCGCCGTAGTGCGCGCCGAGCCCGCCGGTGAACAGGCCGTAACCGTAGGCGACGTGCACCTTGTGCCCGGGACGCCCGCCCGCCGCGCGGATGGAGCGGGCCATCACCTCCGACCACGTGTCGATGTCGCGTTCGGTGTAGCCGACCACGGTGGGCTTGCCGGTCGTGCCGCTGGATGCGTGCAGCCTGCGCACCTGCTCGGTCGGCACCGCGAACATGCCGAACGGGTAGTTGTCACGGAGGTCGTTCTTGGTGGTGTACGGGAACTTCGCGAGGTCTTCGAGCCCCCGGCAGTCGTCGGGGTGCACCCCCGCCTCGTCGAACTTCCTCGTGTAGAAGGGGACATTCGCGTAGGCGTGCCGAAGAGTCCACTGCAGACGTTCGAGCTGGAGCGCCGCGAGCTCGTCCGCCGACATCCGCTCGGCGGCGTCCAGGCTCGCGGGGGCGGGAGCGGAACCGAGTCGCGTCACTGCTGTCCTCCGATCACCCTGCTGCGGCCACGGAACTCGGCGATGAGCTTGTCGCCGTTGCGCACGGAGACGTCGTAGATGCCGCTGCGGCCGTAGCGGGCTCGTTCCGTGGCGACGGCGGTCAGCACGTCGCCCTCCTTGGCGCTGGCCACGAAGCTGATGTCTGCCCCGGCCGCGACGGTCACCGGTCCGTGACCGTTGCAGGCGAAGGCGAAGGTCGAGTCGGCGAGCAGGAACACGTAACCGCCGTGCGCGATGCCGTGCCCGTTGACCATGTCCGAGGTGATCCGCATCCGCGCGCTCGCGTGCCCTTCCCCCGCGGCGAGGATCTCGATGCCCGCGGCGCGAGAGGCGTTGTCCCCGGCGAACATCCGCCGGACCGGTTCGGGCACATCAGGCTGTGACACTCGCTGACCCACCTTGCTGACTGACCGACTGTTCGGTTAAGAATGTGGACGCGACTTCAGGGTGTCAAGAGCGAAGGGGCCCGCATGTCCGAGGTGTTCCTTGTCGACGGCGTCCGCACTCCGCAGGGGCGCTACGGCGGGGCGCTCGCCACCGTCCGCCCTGACGACCTCGCCGCGCTCGTGGTGGGCGAGGTGGTCCGCCGCTCGGGCGTGCCGGCCGACGCGATCGACGAGGTGATCCTCGGCGCCGCCAACCAGTCCGGCGAGGACAACCGCAACGTGGCGCGGATGGCCGTGCTGCTGGCGGGACTGCCGGATCGGACCCCGGGCTACACGGTGAACCGGCTCTGCGCCTCCGGCCTGACCGCCGTCACCTCGGCGGCACAGGCGGTGCGCGCCGGTGAGGCGGACATCGTGGTGGCGGGTGGTGTCGAGTCGATGACGCGCGCGCCGTGGGTGATGGCCAAGCCGGGCACTCCGTGGGCGCGGCCGGGCGAAGTCTTCGACACCTCGCTGGGCTGGCGCTTCACCAACCCGGCCCACGACGCCGAGACCACGCTGTCGATGGGCGAGACGGCCGAGGAGGTCGCCGCGCTCGACGGCATCACCCGTGCCGACAGCGACGCTTTCGCGCTGCGCAGCCACCAGCGGGCGATCGCGGCGATGGACGCGGGCCACTTCGATGCCGAGCTGGTCCCGGTGTCGGTGAAGTCGCGCTCCGGCACCACCGAGGTGACCGCCGACGAGGGACCGCGCCGCGAGACGACGCTGGAGAAGCTGGCTAGCCTGCGCACCGTCTTCCGCGAGGACGGCATCGTGACGGCAGGGTCGTCCTCGCCGTTGTCCGACGGCGCCTCCGCCGTCGTGGTGGCCAGCGAGGAAGCGGTCCGGCGGCACAACCTGACCCCGCGCGCCCGGGTGGTCACCGGAGCGAGCGCGGGCGTCTCCCCGCACATCATGGGCATCGGCCCGGTCCCCGCCACGGAGAAGGCGCTGGCGCGCGCGGGCTGGGGAGTGGGCGATCTGGACGCGGTGGAGCTGAACGAGGCGTTCGCGGCGCAGAGCCTCGCGGTCATCCGCCGCCTGAAGCTGGACGAGGACCGGGTGAACGCCGACGGCGGCGCGATCGCGCTGGGCCACCCGTTGGGCTCTTCGGGAGCGCGCCTGGTGGTGACGCTGCTCGGCCGCATGGAACGCGAGAGCGCCCGTCGCGGCCTGGCGACCCTCTGCGTCGGGGTCGGCCAGGGCGCCGCCCTCCTCGTCGAACGCGTCTGATCCCCGGCTGTCAGGACGAAACGGAGGAGTAGCGGTGGGTACTGAGGCGCCCGAGGTGGTCGGCGTGATCGGCGGCGGGCGGATGGGGGCGGGCATCGCCCAGGTCTTCGCCGCGGCCGGGGCCGGGGTCACCGTCGTGGAGAGCTCCGCCGACGCGGTCGCCGCGGCCAGGGACCGCATCGCGACGGGGCTGCGGCGGGCGCACGAGCGCGGCAAGCTCGACGGCGAGCCCGCCGACGTCCTCGACCGCGTGCTCTTCGTGACCGAGGTCGGCGGGCTGCCGAAGAGCGCGGAGCTGGTCGTCGAGG
This sequence comes from Allokutzneria oryzae, assembly GCF_042429765.1. Taxonomy (NCBI): domain Bacteria; kingdom Bacillati; phylum Actinomycetota; class Actinomycetes; order Pseudonocardiales; family Pseudonocardiaceae; genus Allokutzneria; species Allokutzneria oryzae. The sequence goes on from NZ_JBHLZU010000037.1 coordinate 88,419, forward strand.
CGGTGCCGGAGACGCTCGCTCTCAAGCTCGACGTGCTGACCGCGGCCGAGGCGGTCGTCGGCGACGGCACGGTGCTGGCGACCAACACCAGCTCGCTGTCGATCACCGAGCTCGGCGCGGCACTGGCCCGCCCGCAGAACTTCCTCGGCATGCACTTCTTCAACCCGGTCCCGGCCTCCACGCTGATCGAGCTGGTCAGCGGCCCGGAAACGGCTTCGGTCACCACGCGGCGCGCCCTGCGGTGGGTGCACGCGCTCGGCAAGACGGAGGTCCTGGTCAAGGACTCGCCGGGCTTCGCGACCAGCCGCCTCGGCGTGCTGCTCGGGCTGGAGGCCATCCGCATGCTGGAGGAGGGCGTCGCCGACGCGGAGTCCATCGACCGCGCCATGGAGCAGGGCTACCGCCACCCGATGGGCCCGCTGCGCTCCACGGACCTGGTCGGGCTGGACGTCCGGCTGGCGATCGCGGAGTACCTGCACAAGACCCTGGGCGAGCGCTTCGCCCCACCGGCGCTGCTGCGCGAGAAGGTCGCCCGAGGCGAGCTGGGCCGCAAGTCCGGCCAGGGCTTCTACACCTGGGACTGACCTTCTGGCTCCGGGGTGAACTGGAAGAAGGTGTCCGCGTCGTCGGACGGGTAGGACAAACCGCTGGCGTCGATGACGTCCCGCAGCCGTGCCGCGGCCGCTCCGGCTGAACGCACGTCCTCCAGCTGTACGTCGATGCCGGTGAAGTCCAGCCAGGCCTCCACGGAGAGGGGATCGAGTGCGTCCTCGAAGCTGTCGCTGTCGAAGACCCTCGCCGAGGCGCGGATCCTGGAGCCGCGCTGCTCGTGGATCTTCAGCTCGACCTCCTCGTAGAAGAGGTGGTAGCCGAGGTAGGCGCTCGCCTCGACCGGCTCCCCGGACTCCGTGCACTCCACGGTCTGGCCCGCCATGTCGCGCCAGCTCGTCACGGGAAGGGGAACCGAGTCGACGGTCAGCGTCACCGCGGAGCTCTCGCTCTCCCCTTCGAGCACCACTTCTGGGTAGAAGGTGAAGCACCAGGTCAAACAGGGCGCTGAGCCGTTCCCCTGGTTCTCGGACAGGCGGCCGCTCCACTCCCCGTCCGAGGAGGGGACCGGCTTGTTCACGTGCGGGCAGGCGTTCGTCTCATCGTGCACGGCGGAGAGTTTGGCAGCACCCCCTGACAGGTTCGGGTGCTACGAACGGCCCGCCTGACGAACCACGAGATCGGCCACGGCCGCCATGCCCGCAGGCGTTGGGTGATAGCCGACGCGTCCCTGGCCGGGCTGGTACTTCTCCATCCACGGGCTCGGCGAGCAGGCGTCGTGAGTTGCGCTGGCGGACGCGGCGTCGACCACGGAGGCCTTCGTCTCCACGGCGGCTCGTCGGGTGGCGTCCCTGAGGCGGCTGGCGACGCCGCGCTCGAAGTCGACCTGTGCGGGGGTGAGCGGCACGCCGGTGCACGCGGGGCCGGTGCGCGGGAGCACGGTCAGGTAGTTGACCAGCAGGACCTTGGCGCGGGGCGCCTTCTTCCGCACCGCGGTGACGACATCGCCGATCTTGGTGTGCACCGTCTTGAGCGCTTGGTCGATCGCTGCCGGGTCGACGGCGGGGCACTGCGCACCGCCGCTGGTCTGGCAGGAGTAGGCGAAGAGGCTGCCGACGTAGTTGACGTCGTTGCCGCCGATGGTGACGGTGACCAGCTTGGTGTTCGCGGTGACCGCGTCGACCTGGGGTGGCTGGCCGTGCTGCGGCGTGGTGAGCAGGTTCGCGGTGGTGGCGCCGCTGCACGTGGCGTCGGTGAGTGCCAGGTGGAGCTTGGCTGCCACCTGGCTGGCGTAGTTGTTCGCCGACCGCCCGCAGGCCGGCGGGCTGCCCGGCTTGCTGGGCGGGATGCCCGGCCCGGCGGCGAAAGAGCTGCCGAGCGCCACGTACTCCGCGCCCGAGGGGACAGTCCAGCCGGACACGGCCATGGACAGCGCGACGACGGCCCCGAGCACGTGAGTCACCCCAGTCATGGCGGCAGCCTAGGCCAGAACCCTGGCTGGTGGGACCCGCCGCTGCCCCTGCCCCTCATCTCGCGTTATGGAGCCTTAACGCGAGATGAGAGCGCTCTTTCGCGCATCAAGGTGACAAAACGCGAGAACCCTGACCGCGCCGGCCAGGCCACGCGCGCACGGGGGTACGACGGGCCCCTGGCTGGTGGGGCTCGCCGCTGCTACCGTAGCCGGAGAACCTGAACGAACGGTCGGTAAGTCCTGGTACGCATCATCGAGGAGGTCGGTCGTCGATGGCCCCGCTGCGCAGTTACGTCTCCGGTGGTTGGTTCACGCCCACTGAGGACGGCTCGCCGTTGCACGACGCGGTCACCGGTGAGCAGGTCGCGAGCATCTCCAGCAAGGGCATCGACATGGCGGCCGCACTGGAGCACGGTCGCCGGGTAGGTGGGCCCGCGCTGCGCGAGCTGACCTTCCACCAGCGCGCCGCGTTGCTGAAGGCGCTCGCGTCCCACCTGCGGGAGCACCGCGACGAGCTGTACGCGCTCTCCGCGCGCACCGGCGCCACCCGCACCGACTCGATGGTCGACATCGACGGCGGCATCGGCGTGCTCTTCGGCTACGGCAGCAAGGGGCGTCGCGAGATGCCCAACGACACCGTCTACATCGACGGCAACGTGGAGCCGCTGAGCAAGGGCGGGACGTTCCTCGGCCAGCACATCTGCACTCCGCTGCGCGGCGTCGCGGTCCAGATCAACGCGTTCAACTTCCCCGTGTGGGGGCCGCTGGAGAAGTTCGCGCCCGCGTTCGTCGCCGGGGTCCCGACGCTGGTCAAGCCCGCCAGCCAGACCGCGTACCTGACCGCGCGGCTGGTCGAGCTGATCATCGAGTCCGGGCTCCTCCCCGAGGGCACCCTCCAGCTCGTCAGCGGCGGCGCGGGGGACCTGCTGGACCACCTCACCGAGCAGGACCTGGTCTCCTTCACCGGCTCCGCCTCCACCGCGCAGCTGCTGCGCGCGCACCCCCGGATCATCGGCAACGCCGTGCGGTTCAACGCCGAGGCGGACTCGCTGAACTGCTCGATCCTCGGCCCGGACGCGAAGGCGGGCACGCCCGAGTTCGACCTGTTCGTCAAGGCGCTGACCACCGAGATGACCGTCAAGGCCGGGCAGAAGTGCACCGCGATCCGCCGCGCCTTCGTCCCGGCCGAGCTGATGGACGACGTCGCCGAGGCCGTCAGCGCGCGGCTGGCGAAGGTCAAGGTCGGCAACCCCGCGAGCGAGGGCGTCCGGATGGGCGCGCTGGCCGGGCTCGAACAGCGCGAGGAGGTTCGGCGCTCGCTCAAGGCGTTGATGGAGGTCGGCCGTCCCGTCTTCGGCAGCCCGGACCACGTGGACGTGATCGACGCCGATGCCGAGCGCGGCGCGTTCATGTCGCCGATCCTGCTCCGCGTCGACGACGCCGAGCACGCCCAGCCGCACGAGGTCGAGGCGTTCGGCCCGGTCTCCACGCTGATGCCCTACACCTCCACCGAGCACGTGATCTCCCTTGCCGCACGCGGAAAGGGCAGCCTCGTCGGCTCCGTCGTGACCGGCGACACGGGCTTCGCCTGCGACGTCGTGCTCGGGGTCGCGCCGTGGCACGGCCGCCTGCTCGTGCTGGACACCGACAGCGCGAAGGAGTCCACCGGCCACGGTTCGCCCATGCCGCACCTGGTGCACGGTGGTCCAGGCAGGGCCGGTGGCGGCGAGGAGATGGGCGGCATCCGGGGCGTCCTGCACCACATGCAGCGCACCGCGATCCAGGGCAGCCCCAAGGTTCTCACCGCGGTCACCAACCGCTGGGTGACCGGCGCCGACCGCAACGACGACGGCGCGCACCCGTTCCGGAAGTCCTTGGCGCAGCTGCGGATCGGTGACACCGTGGTCGCGGGGCCTCGGCTGGTGACCCAGGAGGACGTGGACCACTTCGCGGAGTTCACCGGCGACAAGTTCTACGCGCACACCGATCCCGAAGCCGCCGCGGCGAACCCGTTCTTCGAGGGCATCGTGGCGCACGGGTACCTGGTGGTGTCGCTGGCCGCCGGACTGTTCGTCGACCCGGCGCCCGGTCCCGTGCTGGCCAACTACGGCTTGGAGAACCTGCGGTTCCTCACGCCGACCTACCCCGGTGACGAGCTGACCGTGACGCTGACGGCCAAGCAGATCACGCCGCGCCAGGACGCCGAGCACGGCGAGGTGCGCTGGGACGCCGACGTGACCAACCAGAACGGCGAGTCCGTCGCGAAGTACGACGTGTTGACGTTGGTGGCGAAGAACGATGGATGACCAGGAACTGCTTGAGCACTTCGAGCGCACCGTCCAGCGGGACCAGCGGATCGAGCCGAGGGACTGGATGCCCGACGGCTACCGCAAGACGCTGATCCGGCAGATCGCGCAGCACGCGCACTCCGAGATCATCGGCATGCAGCCGGAAGGCGCGTGGATCACCCGCGCGCCCTCGTTGCGGCGCAAGGCGATCCTGCTGGCGAAGGTGCAGGACGAGGCGGGCCACGGGCTCTACCTCTACGCCGCGACCGAGACGCTGGGCGTGGACCGCGCCGAGCTGACCGAGAACCTCATCGAGGGCAGGCAGAAGTACTCCTCGATCTTCAACTACCCCACGCCGAGCTTCGCCGACGTCGGCGTGATCGGCTGGCTGGTGGACGGCGCGGCCATCTGCAACCAGGTGCCGCTGTGCCGGACCTCCTACGGGCCGTACGCCCGGGCGATGATCCGGGTGTGCAAGGAGGAGTCCTTCCACCAGCGCCAGGGCTACGAGCTGCTGATGACCATGATGCGCGGCAGCTCCGAACAGCGGGACATGGTGCAGGACGCGGTCAACCGCTGGTGGTGGCCGTCGCTGATGATGTTCGGCCCGCCGGACGGCGACTCGCCGAACACCGCGCGCTCGATGGCGTGGCGGATCAAGCGCCACACCAACGACGAGCTGCGGCAGAAGTTCGTTGACATGACGGTGCCGCAGGCGGAGAAGCTCGGCGTGACACTGCCGGACCCGGAGCTGAGGTGGAACGCCGAGCGCGAGCACTACGACTTCGGTGAGCCGGACTGGGCGGAGCTCAAGCGGGTCATCTCCGGAGGCGGCGAGTGCAACGCCGAGCGCGTCGAGCACCGCCGCAGGGCCCACGAGGACGGCGCCTGGGTCCGCGAGGCCGCCGTGGCCCACGCCGCGAGGCGGTCATGACGGCCATTCGCGGGCTTATGGACGTGTTCAGAGCCCCGGAGAGGTCCATAAGCCCGCGAATGGCGAAGGAAGGTGCAGTGTGAGTGAGCAGCGCAGGGCGGCATGGCCGTTGTGGGAGGTCTTCGTGCGCGGGCGGCGCGGGTTGAACCACGTGCACGTGGGCTCGCTGCACGCGGCCGACGCGCAGATGGCGGTGCACAACGCGCGCGACCTCTACACCCGCCGCAACGAGGGCGTGAGCATCTGGGTGGTGCCCGCCGAGGCGATCACCGCGTCCAGCCCGGACGAGAAGGACCCGATGTTCGCGCCGAGCGGGGACAAGGTCTACCGGCACCCCACGTTCTACGACATCCCCGACGACGTCCCGCACATGTGAGGCACACGTGAACAACGCCTACGACGGGCTGAACGAGGAGCACGGGGACGACGCGCGCTGGGCGTACGGCACCGGCTTCGCCGACGAGCTGTCCGGAGTGGACAGGGCTTTTCCGTCCACAGTGGACAAGAGCGACCTCGCGGCGTACGCGCTGATGCTCGGCGACGACGCGCTCGTGCTGGCACAGCGCACCAGCGAGTGGTGCTCCCGCGCGCCGGAGCTGGAGGAGGACGTCGCGCTGGCCAACATCGCGCTCGACCTGCTCGGCCAGGCGCGGTTGCTGCTGACGCGGGCCGGTGAGGCGGGGGAGCGGCCCGCCGAGGCCCCGGAGCACGTGCCGGACGAGGACGCGCTGGCGTACTTCCGCACCGCGGAGCGGTTCCGCAACGTGCGCATGGTCGAGCTGGCCAACGGCGACTTCGCGGACACGATCGCGCGGCTGCTGTTGTTCTCCTGCCAGCGGTTGGCGCTGTTCACCCGGCTCTCCGCCTCCGCCGACCCGGTGCTCGCCGCGGTGGCGGCCAAGGGGGTCAAGGAGCTCGCCTACCACCGCGACCACGCCGCGCGCTGGACGATGCGCCTCGGTGACGGGACCGAGGAGTCCCGCCGCCGGATGATCGCCGCGCTCGACCGCGTGTGGCCGTACCTGGACGAGCTGTTCACCGCGCACCCGGTCGAGCAAAGGCTTGCCGCACAAGGCGTCGCCGTTGATCCGGCCGATCTCCGGTCCGAAGTGGACGATGTGCTGGACCAGGTCCTCGTCGCCGCGACGCTGACGCGGCCGAAGGCGGCGACGGCACCGGGCGGTGGTCGCGACGGCAGCCACACCGGTGTGCTCGCGGAGATGCTGTCGGAGATGCAGGTGCTCGCGCGCGCCCTGCCGGAGGCCACATGGTGACCGCTCGCGAGGTGGTGGGCACGGTCACCGATCCCGAGCTGCCGATGCTGTCCCTCGTGGACCTCGGCGTGGTGCGGGACGTCCGGGACGAGGACGGGCGCGTGGTCGTGGTGATCACGCCGACCTACTCGGGCTGCCCCGCCTTGGTGGAGATGCGCGAGGACCTGCTGAACGCCTTGCGCACCAACGGTTTCGAGGACGCCGAGGTGCGCACCGTGCTCAGCCCGGCGTGGACGACGGACTGGATGACCGAGGACGGCCGCCGCAAGCTCGCCGAGGCCGGGATCTCCCCGCCCGGCCGGATCGGTCCGCGTCCGGCGGGGCCGGTGCCCCTGCGCCTCGACCCGCCAGCACCCCGCCTGGCCTGCCCGCGGTGCGGCTCCGCCGACACCGAGGAGCTGTCGCGGTTCAGCGCCACCGCGTGCAAGGCGCTGCACCGCTGCCGCTCCTGCCGCGAGCCGTTCGAGTACTTCAAGGAGATCTGACCGTGGCCGCACCGACTCTGCACCAGCCCCGGCAGCGCCCCGGGTTCCACCGCCTGCGCGTGGCCGAGGTGGAGCGGTTGTGCGACGACGCGGTCGCGGTCACCTTCGCCGTCCCCGGTGAGCTGGCCGAGGTCTTCGCGTTCCGCCCAGGCCAGTCGCTGACGCTGCGCCGCGTGGTCGACGGCCGCGACGAGCGCCGCTCGTACTCGATCTGCGCCCCGGCGGGCGCGCTCCCCAGGGTCGGCGTGCGCGAGGTGCCCGGCGGGCTGTTCTCCTCCTGGCTCGTGCGCGAGGTCAAGGCGGGCGACGAGATCGACGTGCTGCCCCCGACCGGCTCGTTCACCCCGGACCTGGACGTGCCCGGCCACCACGTGCTGGTCGCGGCGGGCTCCGGCATCACCCCGGTGCTCTCCATCGCCGCGTCCGTGCTGCGGCACCCCGACGCGCGCGTGACCGTGCTCTACGGCAACCGCCGGTCCGGAACGGTGATGTTCGCCGACGAGCTGGCCGACCTGAAGGACCGCCACCGCACCCGCCTCGAACTGGTGCACGTGCTCTCCCGCGAGGCCCGCGAGGCGGAGCTGTTCACCGGGCGGCTCGACGAGGCCAAGCTGCGCGCGCTGCTGCCAAGGCTCGTCGAGGTCGCCGATGTGGACCACTGGTGGCTGTGCGGGCCGTTCGGCATGGTCACCGACGCGCAGCGGCTGCTGGCGGAGCTGGGCGTACCGGAGGAGCGGGTGCACCAGGAGCTGTTCTACGTCGCCGATGAACCAGTGCTCACCCGGCACGAGGAGCCCGTGGTCGACGGTCCGAGCAGCAAGGTCACCGTGGTGCTGGACGGGCGCTCCACCGAGATGACCCTGCCGAGGGACACGCCGATCCTCGACGGCGCGCAGCGCGCCCGTCCGGACCTGCCCTTCGCGTGCAAGGGCGGGGTCTGCGGCACCTGCCGGGCGAAGGTCGTGCTCGGCGAGGCGTCGATGCGCCGCAACTTCGCCCTGGAGCGCTCCGAGGTCGATGCCGGGTTCGTGCTGACCTGCCAGACGGTCGCGGTCTCCGGAGAAGTCACAGTCGACTTCGACGCCTGATCAGGCACAGTGTGTAGGCGAGCAAGCACGAGACCGAGGAGAACGCGCGCCATGACCAACCCATTCGAGGACCCGGACGGCCGTTACCTGGTGCTGGTCAACGACGAGGGACAGCACTCGCTGTGGCCGTCGTTCAGCGAGGTGCCCGCAGGCTGGACGGTCGCGCTGGCCGAGACGGGGCGCCAGGAGTGCCTGGACTACATCGAGGCCAACTGGACCGACATGCGTCCGAAGAGCCTCGCAGAGCGGATGGACGGCGGCTCCTGAGCCACCCCGTGCCGCGGTGCGGAGTGCACCCGTCACTCGTCGTAAGCCGGACGGTGAGTGGCGGGTTTCGCGTTTGTGCAGGCAGCCAGGGCCCTTCAAGACGGTCGTACTCATTCGATAGTGTGTAGCGGTTGTCTCAGGGGCAGCCATGTGGTGGGCGCACGCGCCCGGTTGAGGAGTGATGCCGGTATCGACGAGGGACACCTCATCGCCGGCCATTACCGGCTGGTCTCCAAGATCGGCTCAGGTGCGATGGGCGTCGTGTGGCGGGCGAGGGACGAGCGCCTCGACCGCATGGTCGCGGTCAAGCAGCTGCTGGTCCAGCCCGGGCTCAGCGCCGAGGAGACCGACAACGCGCGCCGCAGGGCGATGCGCGAGGGCCGGATCGCCGCCCGGTTGCAGCACCCCAACGCGATCACCCTGTACGACGTCGCCGAGCACAACGGCGACCCGTGCCTGGTGATGGAGTACCTGCCCTCGAAGAGCCTCGCCGAGATCCTGGCCGACCGCGGCCCGCTGCCGCCGCGCGAGGTCGCCGCCATCGGCGCCCAGATCGCCGCGGCGCTCTCCGCCGCGCACACCGTCGGCATCACCCACCGCGACCTCAAGCCCGGCAACGTGCTGATCACCGACACCGGGGTCGCCAAGATCACCGACTTCGGCATCTCCCGCGCGGTCGGCGACGTGCAGGTGACCAGGACCGGCATGCTCGCGGGCACCCCCGCCTACTTCGCGCCCGAGGTCGCCCGCGGCAACGACATCGGCGGCCCCGCGTCGGACGTGTTCTCCCTCGGCGCCACCCTCTACGACGCGGTCGAGGGCCAGCCGCCGTTCGGCACCTCCGACAACCCGCTCGCCCTGCTGCACGCCGCGGCGGCGGGCAACGTCGCCCCGCCCCGCCAGGCGGGCCCGATGACGGCGCTGCTGATGGGCATGCTGCGCTCCGAGCCGCAGGACCGGCCGAACATGGCCCAGGTGGGCACCGCGCTCGCCGGACTCGCCGCGGGCAGGACCCCGGTGATGCCCGCGAGGGTCGGCACGCCGGCCGCCCGCACTCAGAAGGTCGACGCGGGCGGGCACATCCCGCCGCCGCCGCGCCCCGCGGCGAGCTACGGCACCCACCAGTCGACGCCCAGCCCGGCCGCCGCGCCGACCCGCTCCAAGCAGCAGCCCGCCAAGCGCAAGCGCTCGCCGGTCCTGCTCGTCCTGGTGCTCGTCGTGCTGGTCGGCGGCGGTGGCTACGCGGCCTACCGGTACCTGGACCAGCGGCCGAGCAACAGCTCCGGCAGCAGCGGTTCCGGCAGTGGTTCCAGCAGCACGGGCGGCTCCGGCAGTGGCAGTTCCGGTTCCACGCCGTCCACGACCCAGGCCCAGGCGACGACCACCGCACCGGACGGCACCGTCGACCTCGGCCAGGCGGGCCAGCTGGTCGTCAACTACTACAGCGGCAGCGACAACATCCAGGGGATGTGGGACATGCTCACCCAGGGCGCGCAGGCGGGCTGGGGCAGTCGGGCCGAGTTCGACAACTACTGGAAGCAGTACCCGCGGATGTACTCCAACACCGCGCGCGGCGCCGGTCAGGACTCGGACAAGGCGTACCGGGTGTCGATCAACGTCACGTACTCGCCCGGCCGCACCGAGCAGAAGATCGTCCGGGTCACCAGGGTGGGCGGGCAGCTCAAGATCGACTCCGTCGCCCGCTGATTCGCCCCTGGCCGAAATCCGGCTGCGCGCGCGGGCAAGATGGTGGGTGTGAACACCGACATCGGTCTGGAGCTCGGCGCGCGGGTCGCCGGGGCGTTGCAGGAAGCGCTGGACGTGCGCGTCTCCCCGGCGGAGGCGCTGGTGCGCCCCTCCGCCGCCGGGCGTGGCGCGGACTACCAGTGCAACGCCGCGATGAGCCTGGGCAAGAGGCTGGGCCGCCCGCCGCGCGAGGTCGCCGAGCTGATCGTCGCCCACCTCGACGCCGCCGACATGGTCGAGCCGCCCGAGGTGGCCGGTCCCGGTTTCGTGAACTTCACCCTGCGCGCCGAGTGGCTGGCCGCCCGCGCCGCCGACCTGCTCGCCGACCCGCGCCTGGGGGTGCGGCCCGTCACTGAGCCAGGGCGCTACGTCGTGGACTACAGCAGCCCCAACGTCGCCAAGGAGATGCACGTCGGGCACCTGCGCTCCTCGATCATCGGCGACGCGATCGCGCGGATGCTGGCCTTCGCCGGGCACGAGGTGATCCGCCGCAACCACCTCGGTGACTGGGGTACTCCGTTCGGCATGCTCATCGAGCACCTCGCCGAAGTCGGTGCCGGTGCCGGTGCCGAGCTGTCCATCGGCGACCTCAACGGCTTCTACCAGCAGGCGCGCAAGAAGTTCGACACCGATCCCGGCTTCGCCGAGCGCGCCCGCCTCCGGGTCGTCGCGCTGCAGAGCGGGGACGAGGCCACGCTCGCGCTGTGGCGGGGGCTGGTCGCGGAGTCGGAGCGGCACTTCGACAAGGTCTACGACCTGCTCGGCGTCCAGCTGACAGCCGCCGACAACTACGGCGAGAGCTTCTACAACCCGATGCTGGCCGACACCGTCGCGGAGCTGGAGGCCAAGGGGCTCACGGAGGTCAGCGACGGTGCGGTCTGCGTCTTCCCGCCCGGCTTCACCAACCGGGACGGCGAGCGGCTGCCGCTGATCGTGCGCAAGTCCGACGGCGGCTACATGTACGCCAGCACGGACCTCGCGGGTGTCCGCTACTGGACGCGGGAGCGCGGTGCGACCGACCTCGTCTACGTCGTGGGAACCCCGCAGGCCCAGCACTTCCAGATGGTGTTCGCCGCTTCGGCGTCGGCGGGCTGGCTGGACGCCGGGCACCGCGCGGTGCACGTGAACTTCGGCTCCGTGCTCGGCGAGGACGGCAAGATGCTGCGGACCCGCGTCGGCGGCACGATCAAGCTCTCCGACCTGCTGACCGAGGCCGTCGAGCGGGCGCACGCGGTCGTCGCCGAGCGCAGCGAGCTGCCGGGGGAGCGGCGCGGCGAGGTCGCCAAGGCGGTCGGTGTCGGGGCGGTCAAGTACGCCGACCTCTCCAGCGACCGCGAGAAGGACTACGTGTTCTCGTGGGACAAGATGCTGGCGCACGAGGGGAACACCTCGGTCTACCTCCAGTACGCCAACGTCCGGGTGCTCGCGCTGCTCGCGAAGGCCGGAGTGTCCACTGTGGATGCTCCGGTGCTGGTCACGCACAACGCCGAGCGGGCGCTGCTGATCAAGCTGCTCCAGCTGCCCGCCGCGCTCAACAGCGCCTTGGAGGGTTTCGCGCCGCACCGGCTGTGCACCTACCTCTACGAGACCGCCGTGGCCTTCTCGTCCTTCTACGAGAACTGCCCGATCCTCAAGGCGGAGTCCGAGGAGCTGCGCCTTTCCCGGTTGGTGCTGGCGGGGCTGACCTCGCGCGTGCTCAGCAAGGGACTGGAGCTGCTGGGCATCGAGGCGCCGACGAAGCTGTAGACCGGGGGACAGCCCCACCTCGGTTCGGAGGACAACCACAACGATCATCGCGTCACCACGGGGAACAGTGGCTCGTGTAGCCGAGTAACCCCGCGGAGGTTGACGACGATGACGTACTCACGGCGAGCGTTCACGGCCGGGCTGGCGGCGGTGCTGCTCCTGGGCACCGCCGCGCCCGTGCTGGCCGACAACGGCAGGCCGAACGCGCTGCAACAGCGCTTGGACCTGCTGACCACAGTGGACGGTGTGCCGGGAGCCACGGTCCACGTGCGTGACCGCAACGGCAGGACGACGACGCTGACCTCCGGGACCGCTGAGCTCGGCACCGGCCGCCCGATGGTCGGCGCCGACGGCACGTATCGGATCGGCAGTGTCACCAAGACGTTCCTCGCGGTCACGCTGCTCCAGCTGCGCGTCGACCTGGACTCGCCGGTCGAGCGCTACCTGCCAGGAGTCGTGCGGGGCAAGGGTGAGGGCGCCGCGCTCGACGGCCGCCGGATCACCGTCCGCCAGCTCCTCCAGCACACCAGCGGAATCCCCGAGTACAGCCGCTTCTTCGACTGGAGCAAGCCGTTCCCCGACGACCCCACCGGCTACCTGGACCTGGCCCTGGTGCGCAAGCCGACCGGCGCGCCGGGGGAGAACTGGTCCTACTCCAACACCAACTACCTGCTCGCCGGGATGATGGTGGAAAGGCTCACCGGCAAGGACTTTCGCGGGGTGACCGAGGAGCGCATCATCAAGCCGCTCGGCATGGCCAGGACGTACTGGCCGAAGAAGACCGAGTACGGCCTGCGCGGCGAGCACGCCCACCACTACGGCGTGCACCCGGCCGACCCGGCTGCCGGAGTGGTCGACATCACGCGGTTCCCCGGTTACGAACTGGGCGCCAGCGGAGGGCTCGTGTCCACTCCAGCCGACCTGGCGAGATTCTGGCGCGGCCTCGATTCCGGCCGCCTGCTGCCCCTGTCCGTGGTGCGGTCGATGAGCGCCGACCTGCGCCCCGTTCCCGGTGAGAAGTTCTCCTACGGCATCGGGATCGGCTCCATCCCGCTGACCTGCGGAGGAGCCGCGCTCGCACACAGCGGCGACGTGCCGGGCATGACCACGCTGAGCGGACGGGACCTTTCCGGCAGGCAGGTGACGGTGTTCCTGACCGCCAACACGAACAGCCCGGACCGCGACAGGCACCTGTCCGAGGTCTTCGACGCCGGGTTCTGCGCGCGCTGACGTGCTGAAGATCTACCGGGGGGAAGATGACCTGGCGCGCATTATCGGGGACAATGCGTGAGGTGAACGTCAAGAAGGTCCTGACTCTCGCCGCCATCGCGCTCGTGGTCTACCTGTTGCTCAACGACCCCCAGGGCGCCGCTGGCGGCGTCCAGAACGTCCTCGGCTGGCTCCGGGACGCGGCGCAGTCCGTGATCACCTTCGTCCAGCGCCTGTTCGTGTGACCTCGCGCAGCCGCACGTCGGTGAGGCCCCGCTCGTCGACGGTCGCGGTGATGTAGGTGCACGCCGGCTGCCGCCTGCGGTCGGTCGGCGAACCCGGGTTGAGCAGTCTGATCCCACCGGGAGTCGTTGTGTCCCAAGGGATGTGACTGTGCCCGAACACCAGCACGTGCACGCCGGGGAAATGCGCGTCGCACCGCTGTTCGCGGCCTTTGGCCGGGCCGGTGTCGTGCACGACGGCGATCCGCAGCCCGCCGACCTCCACGTGCGCCACCTCGGGCAGGCGGGAGCGGATCGCCGCGTCGTCGTTGTTGCCGTGCACCCCGGCGAGGACGGTGGCGCGGTCGGTCAAGGCGTCCAGCACCGCCTCCTCCACCCAGTCACCGGCGTGGATGACGAGATCGGCTTCGTCGACCTCGCGCCACACCTGGTCGGGCAGGGCACGGGCCCGGTGGGGCACGTGGGTGTCGGAGATCATCAGCACGCGCATGCCCCCAGAGTGCCCAGCCGGGCGCGCGGTCATTCGCGCACGCACGACGAAGGCCCCCGGCGCTGGTGCACCGGGGGCCTTCGTGATCAGTCAGCGGTTCACAAACCCTGGCACTGGCCGGAACGCGGACCGCTGCCTGCGACGGGCAGACCGTTGTTGGACGGGTCGGTCGCGTTGCCGGAACAGGTCACCGGGCCGACCACCGTGCTCGCGGCGACGACTGACGCGCCGGAGTTGTTCACCAGCGACAGCGGGCCGGTGACGCGCGCGGTCTCCACGCCGACCACACCCGTGCTGCCGGTGATGTCGACCGGGCCGGTCACGTGCGTGCCGAGCAGCACGACGTCAGCCGCGCCCGTCGCGCGGACCGGGCCGATGATCCGGCCGCCGTTGGCGTAGACCGAGGCGCCCGCGGCGATGGTCACCGGGCCGGTGATCGTCGCGTCGTTGAGGCACACCACACCGCTGAGCATCTGCGGTTCGGACCGGCTGCCCGTGATCGTCGTGGTGCACTCCGCGCGCGGCTTGCTGAGGAACTCCACCTCGGACAGGGTCGCCGTGCCGGTGAGCTCGACGCGGTACCAGGTGTAGTGGCCCGGCTTGGCCAGCTTGAACGCCCTGGTCTGCTGGCGGGACGGGAAGGTCTGGTCCTTGCGTTCGTCCACAGTGGTCCAGGTCTTGCCGTCGTAGGAGCCCTTCACCACCCAGCCCTTGGCGTCCGCGCCGTCCTTGCCGGAGGTGAGCGTGTAGAACTCCACGCGCTCCGGCGCGGTGGCCTGGAGCTGGACCCAGCTCGTGGCGGCCTGGGTCTGCGACGAGTTGTCGCTCAGCGCGGCCGGGTTGGCGGACGCGGTGACCGTGCCCGCGGTGTCGCGCAGCGGGCGCGGGACCTCGCCGCCGGTCGTGATCGACTGCGGTGCCGCGTCCGGACCCGTGCCCCAGGACGAGGGGTTCGGGCCCATGTCGAACTCCAGCGTGCCGCCGCGCGCGATCAGCTCGTGCGGCAGGGAGGTCTTGTCCCACTTCTGGCCGTTGACCTTCAGGCCCTGGACGTAGATGTTCTTCGCGCTGTTCTTCGGCGCGGAGACCACCAGCTTCTTGCCACCGCCCAGGTTCACCGTCGCCTTGGTGAACAACGGCGAACCGATCGCGTAGGCCGGGCTGCCCATCTGCAACGGGTAGAAGCCGAGTGAGCTGAAGATGTACCAGGCCGACAGCTCGCCGTTGTCCTCATCCCCGGCGTAGCCCTGGCCGATCTCGCTGCCGAGGTAGAGCCGCGACAGGATCTCGCGCACCTTCTCCTGGGTCTTCGACGGCTGACCCGCGTAGTCGTACATGTACGGGATGTGGTGCGAGGGCTGGTTGCTGTGACCGTACTGGCCCATCCGGACGTCGCGCGCCTCCAGCATCTCGTGGATCACGCCGCCGTAGGAGCCGGGGAAGCCGGCCGTCTCCGGCGTGCTGAAGAACTGGTCCAGCTTCTTCGCCAGACCCGCGCGCCCGCCGTAGAGGTTGGCAAGTCCCTGCCCGTCGTGCGGAACCGTGAAGGCCATGTTCCAGGCGTTGGTCTCGGTGTAGTCGTGGCCCCACTCGCGGGGCTCGTACTTGTCCGGCGCGACCCGCCACTTGCCGTCGGCGGTGCGGCCTTGGAAGAAGCCGACCGACTTGTCGAACATGTTCACGTAGTTCTGCGCGCGGTTGAGGAAGTACTCGTGGTTCTCCAGGTACTCCTTGCGCCGCGGGTCGTTCGGGCTCGCCTTGTCGTACAACGCCTTCGACATCGTCGCGATGCCGAAGTCGTTGACGTAGCCCTCGATCGCCCACGACATGCCCTCGCCCGTGGTGGTCGGGGTGTAGCCGAGGAAGATCGAGCTGTCCAGGCCCTTGCGGCCGACGTTGGCGTTCGGCGGGGTCACCGTGGCGTTCTTGACCGCCGCGTCATAGGCGGCCTGGACGTCGAAGTTGGTGACTCCCTTGAGGAACGCGTCGGAGAACGACACGTCGGAGCTGGTTCCGGTCATCAGGTTCGCGTAGCCGGGGGAGGACCAGCGGGAGACCCAGCCGCCCTCCTTGTACTGCTGCACGAAGCCCTCGACCATCTCACCGGCCTTCTCCGGCGTCAGCAACGAGTACGCGGGCCACGTCGTGCGGTAGGTGTCCCAGAAGCCGTTGTTGACGTAGATCTTGCCGTCCACGATCTTCGCGCCGGTCTGCGTCGCCGTGTCCTGGCCCGCCGCCGGCGCGACCGGACTGGCGTGCTTGTGGACCGGAGCAGCCGCGGTGCCGACGTTCTCGTACCCGGAGTTGGGGTAGAGGAACAGCCGGTAGAGGTTGGAGTACAAGGTGATGAGCTGGTCCTCGCTCGCGCCTTCGACCTCGATCACCTTGAGCTTGTCGTTCCACGCCCGCTGCGCGCGGTCGCGGACCGAGTCGAAGGTGTCGGTGGCCGAGACCTCCAGCTCCAGGTTCTTCTTGGCCTGCTCCACACCGATCAGCGAGGTGGCGATCCGCATGGTGACCGTCTTCGCCTGGGTGGTGTCGAACTTCAGGTAGCCGGTGACGTTGTCCCGCCCGGCGCCGGTGAGCTTGCCGCCGCCCGCGACCGGCTTGTCGAAGGTGGCGTAGACGAACAGGCGAGTGCCCCCTGTTGACAGTCCGCTCTTGACGTCGGAGTAGCCGCTCACGACACCCTTGGCGGTGTCCAGCGTCAGCCCGCCGTTGTTGTTCACGTTGTCGAACAACAGGTTCGACTCGTTGCCGGTGAAGGTGAAGCGGAACAGCGCCGCGTGGTCGGTCGGCGCGATCTCGGTGCGCATGCCGTTCTCGAACGTCACGCCGTAGTAGTGCGGCTTGGCGATCTCGTTCTCGTGCTTGAACGGCAGTGCGCGGGCGACGCGGTCGATGTTCGGCGCGCCCGCCTGCGGGAAGACCTGGAAGGTCTGCCGGTCACCCATCCACGGGCTGGGCTCGTGGCTGGTGGTGAACGCCTGCAGCGACGGCAGGTTCTGCGCGTTGTTCGCCTTGTGGTAGTCGTAGAGCCAGCTGATCGAGCCCGCGTTGGTCATCGGCGTCCAGAAGTTGAAGCCGTGCGGGACCGCGGTCGCCGGGAAGTTGTTGCCCCGCGAGAAACCACCGGTGGACTGCGTGCCGCGCGTGGTCAGCACGTAGTCGCTCGGGCTCGCGTAGCTCTTCTTCTCGGCGGCGCCGATGCGGATGTCGTCGAACCAGCCCGCGAAGTTCGCCGGGCCGACGGGGTTGTCGTAGGCGACGAGGACGCGCTTGATCGTCTTGCCCGCGGCGACCGCGCCGATGTTCGAGCGCAGCTTGTTCCACTGGTTGGTGTACAAGGACTTCGACGCGCCCTGGCCCTTCGGCGAGAGCTCGAAGCCGTACTGGTCCTTGGCCCCGAGACCGCTGAGGTAGGTGCCGTCGGAGAACGCGAGGTCCACGGCCGCGAAGGTGCTGGGGTACTTCAGGTCGTCCGGGACGAACTGCGGGAACAACAGGTAGGACAGCTCGGTGTCCGGCTTCACCGCGACGTCGACGTCGAAGACCTTGTTGTAGGAGTAGCCGCGGTCCTTCGCCACGTGCTGACCCAGGAACTGCAACGCCTTCACGCCGGTGTAGCCCGCGTTGGCCTTCGCCGCGTAGCCGCCGTTGGGGCCCTTGCCGATCCGGCTGCGCATGTTCGGCGCGGGCTCGGAGCTGGCCTTCACCGCGAGCTGGATCTCGGAGAACTGGGTCGCCGCACCACCGTTGTTGGCGCTGATGTCGAAGCGGAAGTGCTTGTGGGCGGCGGTGTTCGCCAGCTCGTACTTCTTGGTCTCGAACCGCTTCGGGAACGCCTGTCCACTTTGGACGTCGAGGTCGGACCACGCCTTGCCGTCCTGAGAGCCCTGGAGCTTCCAGTTCTTCGGGTCCCGCTCCGGCGCGTCGTTGGCGGAGGAGACGGCGTAGCTGGTGATCGCCACCGGCTCGGAGAGGGTGAGCTCCAGCCAACCGGTGCTCGCGAAGGTCAGCCACTTCGAGTTGACGTTGCCGTCGACGAGGTTCTCCTTCACCTCGCCGCTGCCCGCGTTCTCGCCGCTGGCCCGCACCTCGGTGACCTTGTCGGTCACGTTGCCGGGGATGCTGACCCCGTCGTTGCCGTTGACCCCGCCCGCCTTCGGCGTGCCCGAGGCGTCGGTCTCGACGGTGTCGGTCCACGTCGGCTGCGGTTCACCCGCCTCGAACGAGGAGTAGAAGTCGGGAGCCGCCGGTGCGGCCAGCGCGGCCTGCCCACCGGTCGTCACCACTGACAGGGCCACCGCGGCCGCCGTGGTCAGCACGGCCGCCTTCCGTGATCGTCTCGCCCACCTGTGCGTCATCGAGCCAGAGCCTCCGCATTGGGTTCCGCACGTCGCCGAGGGCCCATGACCGGCGGGCACATCGGCGTGACCTCGGGTCAGCACACTTGTGCGTGACATCGTTGTCAAGAAGTTCGTGCCCCCTTGTCCGAAAACATGTCCGCGCGCGGCGTCTGCGCTGCTCCGAGCGTTGCAGTCACCTCGGCCGGGGTGACTGACCTGACTGAGTTGGGGATCGCGAGGCGCTGAGGGCAGTATTGAGGCGTGCAAGCGAGCGAACCGCCACGCCGCAGGCGCGCGGCCACTCGGCACTCCTCAGCAGGCCATGCCGCCAAGCCCGAGGCCAAGACCCCCGCCAAGACTCCGGTCAAGGCCCGGTCCAAGTCCGAGGCCAAGCCCCGAGCCGGGGCGAAGACCCCGGCCAAGCGCAAGGCCAAGCCCCAACCCAGGCCCGAGGTCAGGACCGGCCATGGCCACGGGCACGGTCATGGGCACGGCCACGGCCCGGTCGCACCGGCGTCGCGACGGGTGCGCATCCTGCTCGCCATCCTGCTCGTGCCGTGCGCGCTGGCCACGGTGATCGGCGCGCTGGTGCTCTACCCCTTCGGCCACGACCAGGCCACCGGCACCCGGGTCGGTCTCAACCAGGTCCCGGTGCACGGCGAGGTCACCGTGGCCAGGGCCGGGCCGTGCGGTGGCGTTGAGGGTGGCGGCCAGTGCCTGTCGCTGACCGTCAAGCTCGCCGACGGCCCGGCGGTGGGGCGTGCCGTCACCATCGAGGGAACGCCGATCGAGCCGAGCACCCCGCGCTTCGCCGTCGGCGACCAGGTCGTCCTCGCCTACGCGGGCCAGGGCACCGACCCCAACTCCGGCGGTTCGTACCAGGTCGTGGACTTCCAGCGCGGCCTGTCGCTGGGGGTGCTCGCCGCGTTGTTCGCCCTCGCGGTGCTCGTGCTCGCGCGGTGGCAGGGGCTGGCCGCCCTCGGCGCGCTGGCGCTGAGCTTCCTGGCGCTGGTGTTGTTCGCGCTGCCCGCGATGCTGGCGGGCAAGGACCCGCTGACCGTCGCCGTGGTCACCGGCGGGCTGATCATGTTCGTCGCGATGTACCTCACGCACGGGATCACCGCGCGCACGTCCGTCGCGGTGCTCGGCATCCTGGGCAGCCTCGGCGTCATCGGCCTGCTCGGCTTGCTGTTCAGCGCCGCGGCCAAGCTCACCGGGCTCGACGAGGACACCGCGAACCTGATCAGCATCCTCGGCCACGGGATCGACGCGCGCGGCCTGCTGATGGCGGGGATCGTGATCGGGGCGCTCGGCGTGCTCGACGACGTGACCGTCACGCAGGCCAGCGCGGTGTGGGAGCTGAGGCTGGCCAACCCCGCGCTCAGCTGGCGCAAGCTCTACGCGGCGGGGCTGCGGATCGGCCGCGACCACGTCGGCTCGGCGGTGAACACGCTGTTCATGGCCTACGCCGGGGCTGCGTTGCCGATGATGCTGGCCTACTCGTTGTCCGGGCGCAGCTTCAGCGACCTGGTCACAGCGCAGGCGGTCGCGCAGGAGGTGGTGCGGACCCTGGTCGGCAGCATCGGCCTGGTCGCGGCCGTCCCGGTGACCACGCTGCTCGCCGCGCTGGTGGCCGTCCGGGAGCCGGTCGCCGAACCCAAGCCCGAACCCGAGCCGGAGCCCGATCCCAAGCCCGTGCCGGAGCGCCAGCCGGAGCCCGAGCCCAAGCCGGAGCCCGAGCCCAAGCCGGAGCCGGCGCCGAAGGCGCCCGAGGACAAGCCGCTGCCGCGCCGCCCGGCCCGCAAGGCCCCGCCGGAGAACGCCAGCGAGATCACCACGCCGATCAGCCGTCCGGTCGCCGTGACACCACCCGTGCGCTCCCGGCAGCAGCGGCTCGACGCGCCCAGAGGCAGTCACCCGACGGGCGAACCGCCCCGCCGACCCCGGACGCCCGAGCGCCACGATCCCGGCCGCCAGTGAGAACGCCCCGACTCCGCTGACCGACAGCTCGTACGGCCCCGCCCGGCACCGCGCCGCGGGGTGCACGTGGGCTGGCGCGTCCGGGTTTTCGCGTTTTGTCACCTAATTGCGCAAGAGAGCGCTCCCAAATCGCGCTATGGCTACAAAACGCGAAGGAAGGGGTCGTGGGGCGGGCTCGGGCGGACGAGCGGGGGCGAAGGGGGAGAGGGAGGGGGCGAAGGAGGAGAGGGGAGAGGGCGAAGGAGGAGAGGGGAGAGGGCGAAGGAGGAGAGGGGAGAGGGCGAAGGAGGAGAGG
>NZ_JBHLZU010000012.1:0-185915 GCF_042429765.1 Allokutzneria oryzae
CGAGGCATGATCGACCTGGCCACCCTGCTCATCTGGCTTTGAGGACAGGCCCTAGGGCACGCCAGGTCGCACGTGGGCTGGCGCGTGGCTGGCGTGGGGGGTTTCGCGTGGGGGGTTTCGCGTTTTGTCACCTTGTTGCGCGAAAGAGCGCTCCCATTTCGCATCAAGCCTACAAAACGCGAAAAGAGGGGTGCGTGGGGTGAGCGCCCGTGGGCGCGTGGGGTTGGCGCCTGCCGGGCGCGGGCCAGGTGTGGGTGAGCGCCTGCTGGGCGTGGGGTGAGCGCGGGCCGGGTGTGGGGTGAGCGCCTGCCGGGGGTGAGCGCGGGCCGGGCGTGGGGTGAGCGCGGGCCGGGTGTGGGGTGAGCGCCGCGGGGCGGGGGTGGGTGTCAGGGCCAGGAGGGTTCGTCCTCGTGGCACACGACGAGCTCGCGGATCTCGCAGCCCGGGGGCTGGGTGAGCGCGTGCAGGATCGCCGCCGCCACGTGCTCCGGCGGGTTGAGCTTGCTCTCGTCCGGCGGGCGGTACTTCTCCTCGCGCTCGTCGAAGAACCTGGTGCGCATCCCGCCGGGGACCACGAGCGTGACACCGATCCGCCCTGCCAACTCGGCGGCAAGGGAGCGGGTGAAGCCGACGACACCGAACTTCGACGCGCAGTAGGCGCTGGCCTCCGGCAGGGCGCGCAGCCCGAGCGTGGAGGCGACCGTGACGACCCTGCCCCGGGCGCGTTCCAGGTGCGGCAGCGCGGCGCGCACCACCGCGACCGTGCCGAGCAGGTTGACCTGGACCACTCGCTCCCAGTCCGATGTGGACACTGCTGCCAGCGGGCCGCAGCTGTCGATCCCGGCCGCCGTCACCACCGCGCCGATGCCCCCGGTCAAGGCCGCTGCCTCGGCGACGGCCCGCTCCGCGGCGGCACTGTCGGAGAGGTCGACCGGGACGAAGTCCGCGGTGTCGGCCGGGGCTGCCTTGTCCAGCACGACCGCGCGGCCTCCCCCGGCTCGCACGGCATCGGCGACGGCGGCCCCGAGCCCGGACGAACCCCCGGTCACCACAACGGTTCTCCCTCGCACAGCGCTGTCTCCTTCCCCGCTCATCCGGCGTCAGCCAGTGCGGCGGCCAGCCGGGTCGTCGACCGGCCGGGGTGGTACGGGACCGTGACCGCGCAGCCGCCCCACGACCTCAGCAGGGCCGCTTCTGGCAGCTCCTCGACGCGGTGGTCCTCGCCCTTGACCCAGATGTCTGGCCGCAGTGCGCCAACGACGGACTCGGGTGTGTCCTCGTCGAACACGGCGACGGCGTCGACAC
The DNA here is from genome assembly GCF_042429765.1 of Allokutzneria oryzae. Classification (NCBI taxonomy): domain Bacteria; kingdom Bacillati; phylum Actinomycetota; class Actinomycetes; order Pseudonocardiales; family Pseudonocardiaceae; genus Allokutzneria; species Allokutzneria oryzae. The sequence continues at coordinate 1,306 of NZ_JBHLZU010000012.1, forward strand.
AGCTCAGGGACTCCAGCAGCTCGGCACGCTCCGACTCGCGGTTGATCGGGCGTCCGGGGCCTTTGAGCCGTCGGGCCGAGTCGTCGGAGTTCATGCAGACGATGAGGCAGTCCCCCAGCGACCGCGCGGCGGCGAGGGTCCTGGTGTGCCCGGCGTGCAACAGGTCGAAGCACCCGCCAGTCGCGACGACGGTGCCGCCCCGCGCCCGGACCTGGTCGGCCACCCGGAGCGCACAACCTGTGTCCACAGCAGACACGTTCTCGGCCCCGGCACCGGACACCCCGCCGTCGGCGAGGAAGTGCGCCGCCGTCCGGACCGCGGCGGTGACCGCACCGGCAGCGGTGGCACCCGCGAGCAGCATGGTGGCCACGGTGACCGCGAACCGGTCACCCGCTCCACACGAATCGGCCACGGTGACCGCGGGCGCGGGCACCATCAGCGGGAGGCCGCCCTGGTCCAGCACCGCACCGCCCTCGCCGAGCGTTACCGCCACCGCCTCGGCGGACCAGCGGCGCCGAAGCCGGCCGGCCGCCCGGTGGGCCGCTATGACACCGCCGCCGCTCACGTCGGCCTCGGCCGCGTTCGGGGTCACCATCGCCGCCCCGGGAACCGGGTCGGGGCCGCGGGGATGCGGGTCCCACACCACCGGGACCTGACTGGCACGCTGCCCGAGCAGCTCCCGCAACCGCGTGTCCCGCGCCAGCCCCCGGCCGTAGTCGGAGACGAGCACGGCTCCCGCCTCGCGCACCGCCTCCAGCATCGCCTCGCTCGCGCGGGGCGCCGGGCCGGGCGCTCCCTCGTCGATGCGGGCGAGCGACTGGCCGTGGCACCGCAGCCTCGACTTGACCGCGGTCGCGGCTTCGGCCGGTCCGGCGACCAGATTGACGTGGTCAAGCTCGGCGCGCAGGCGGTGCCCCGCCTCGTCCCCGGCGATCGCGGTGACCAACGTGACGTCGGTGCCGTCCCGCGCCGCGAGCAGTGCGGCCAGGCCCGCGCCACCCGGGCGGTGGTGACGGCTGGTCAGGTCGAGCACGGGAGCGGGGGCCTCCGGGCAGACCCGGCTCACCGTGCCGACGAGGTCCACGTCGAGCAGCGTGTCACCGACGACGACGAGGTTCACGACGCCCTCCTGTCGGAGTCCACTTCGGACAGTGCGGCCTCGAACGCCGCGCAGATCACGTGCACCGCGACGAGCTGGGCCTCTTGCACCGAGCAGGTGGAGCCCGGCAGCTCCACCGCCTCGTCGGCCGCGTCGGCCAGCGGGTTGGGTCCGGGCCCGGTCAGCGCCCACACCCGTGCGCCCGCCGATCGGGCGGCCTCGGCCGCGCGCACCAGGTTCGGGCTGCGCCCCGAGGTGGACAGCAGCAGCACCAGGTCCCCGGGGCGCGCGTGCGCAGTGACCTGCCGCGCGAAGACCTGCTCGTAGCCGTAGTCGTTGCCGATCGCGGTCATGCTGGAGCTCTCGGCGTGCAGCGCGATCGCGGAGAACGGCCGCCGGTCGTCGTGGAAGCGGCCGACGAGCTCGGCGGTGAGGTGCTGTGCCTCGGCGGCCGAGCCGCCGTTGCCCGCCGCGAGCAGCCGCGCCCCGCCGCCGAGCCGTTCGGCGAGGACCTCGCCCCACCTGCCGAGCGTGCCGGTCTTCCGGCGCAGCACCGACAGCGTGGCCGTCAACTCGTCGATGTGCACGCGGCCGATCGGATCGGGAAGCACACGGCTCATCGCGACTCACCCACAGACCGCTCGCCGGCGATGAGGTCACGACTCACCTGGGCGCGTTCGTAGATCCGCGTGGTGTCCACGGCGACGCGGTCCCACGAGTACCGGCACTCCGCGCGGTCACGCCCCGCGGCGCCGAACTCCGAGCACCGCAGCGGGTCGGTGATGAACGCGCGCAGAGCCTTCACCAGCGCCTGAGGATCACGAGGTGGCACGTGCCTTCCCGTCACGCCGTCCACGACGGTGTCGACGAGGCCGCCCACGGCGCTGGCGACCACCGGGACGCCACAGGCCATCGCCTCCAGCGGCACGATTCCGAACGGCTCGTACCACGGCGTGCACACCACGGCGTCGGCCGACCGCAGCAGCGACGGCATGTCCTCCCGGGAGACCTGTCCCAGCAACGAGACCCGGTCTCCGACGCCGAGCCGGGTCGCGTGCGCGAGCAACCGCCTGGCCTCGGGATCGCCGCTGAGCCGCCGCTTGCGCGGGCCGCCGGCGATCACCAGCTCGGTGCCGGGCAGGCCGGGCAGCGCGGAGATCACGGTGTCGATCCCCTTGCGCGGGACCAGTCTGCCCACCGAGACGATGCGCTTGTCGTGCTTCCTCGGCGCACGCGGACCGGTCGGCGTGAACATCTCCAGGTCGACGCCGCTGGGCACCACGGACACCCGGGCACGCGCCGCGCCCATCCTGATCAGCTCGAAGACCTCGTCGGTGCACGTCGCGGCGATGCGGTCGGCCTTGCGGCAGATCAACCGCTCCACGGACAACCGGGCGGGCGGGCTGGTGTCGGCCCGGCCCTGGTGCCTGCGCTTCACCACGCCCAAGGCGTGGAAGGTCTGCACCGTGGGCACGTCGAGATCCTTGGCGCCCAGCAGGGTCGCCAGGCCGGACATCCAGAAGTGGGCGTGCACCACGTCCGGCCGCTCGCGGGACCAGCTCCGCCGCAACTCGTCGGCGAAACCGCCCATGTGCGGCAGCAGCTCGTCCTTCGACAGGCACCTCGCCGGTCCCGCCGCCACGTGCACCACCCGGTACCCCTGCGAGGTGGTCACCACCTCCGGCAGGCCGGGACCGTCCCTGCGGGTGAAGACAGTCACCTCGTGGCCGAGTCTGGTCATCGCCGCGGACAGCTCCGCGACATGAAGGTTCTGGCCCCCGGCATCGACACATCCGAGCGCGGCCAGTGGGCTGGCGTGTTCGGAGACCATGGCAACTCTCATCTCGTCACCTCCTCTTGGTGTCACTGGCGACCCGGCACAACAACCGGTCCCAGCTCTCGACGAACGCAGCGAGCCCGTAGTGGGCGAGGGCGAACTTCCTGGCGCCACGGCCGAGCTGGACGGCCAGATCCTGATCCTCGGTCACCAGCTCCAGCGCGGCGGCGAGCTCGTCGACGCTGGTGGAGACGAACCCCGCGTCGGCGGGCACCGCCCTGGCCGCCTCGGTGGCGCACAACGCGATCACCGGCATGCCCAGGTGCATCGCCTCGATCAGCGACAGACCCAGCGAGGTCCAGCGCGGCGTGTGCACGTAGGCCCTGCGCCGGGCCAGCTCGGCGTGCAACAGGCCGGACGGCAGGTCACCAACGGGCGTGAGCCGGTCGCGACCGATCCGCAGTCGCTCGTTGATCCCGTCCAGCTCCATGCCGAAGACGTCCAGCGGCGCGACGTCGGCGAAGCGCGGCAACAGGTCCGTTCCGGTCACCCGCCACCGCCGCACCGGCTCGTTGATCACCACGCCCGCTCGTGGCAGCTCACCGGTGTAGCGCTCCCCCGGGTCGACGACACCGTGCTCGACCACGGTCGTCGGCGTGCTGCCGCAGTCCCACATCAGGTCGTTGAAATGGGTGACGTGCGCGAGCACCAGGTCGTCGCGGTCCGCCATCGGGTGCCGGTGGCCGCCCTTGGGCGTGTTGTGCTCGACGTACACGGTGGGCACCCGCCGACCGAGCCACCTCTCGGCCAGCTCTGACTCCTCCGGCCGTTGCAGGACGACGACATCCACATCGGTGTCGCGGAGTAGCGCCGGGTCGACCTCACGTGCGGAACCCGGCCAGTCCCGCCCGAGCCGACCAGCGCCGTACGGGCCGCCCTCGGGCAGCCTCGGCAGCAGGTACTCGTGCGGCCCTTGGACGAAGGACGTCGTCCAACCACCGTGCACGTGCCAGACAAGGACTCTCACACTGTCACCGCCTGGAGCTCGTGGACGGCCTCGACGACGGCGTCCGGATGGACGGAGTTCAGGCAGGGGTGGCCCGGGATCGGGCATTCGCGGGCGCGCGTTCCACGGCACGCGGCCCGTTGGTCGCCGAGCAACCGGTACGGCACGCCGTGAGGTGCCCAGCGGCGCGCGGACACCACTGGCGCGAACAACGAGATCACCGGTGTGCCGACGGACGCGGCCAGGTGCGCCGGTCCGGTGTTGCCCGCCACGACGACCTCCGCTCCGGCCAACACACCGGCAAGCTCGGAGAAGCTCGTGCGGCCGCCGAGGTCCGTGCCGTGGACGCCGCTGACCACCGCGGTCAGGTCGCGCTCACCGGGTCCTCCGGTCACCACGACGCGGTGTCCGGCCTCGCTCAGCGCGGCGACGGTTTCGGCACAGCGCCGTGGCGACCAGGTGCGCGCGGGAGCAGAGGCTCCCGGATGCAGGACGACGTAGCGGCCGGTTCCGGTGAGTGCCGTGGTGTCCGGTGGGCTCAGCACCCGGAGGCGACCGTCGTCGCCGGGCGGGAGCGCGAAGCCCGCTGCCTCGGCCACGCTCAGCGCGCGCCGCGCCTCCGGCTGGTCGTCGAGGAAGTCGATGTCCGGCCGCAGCCTGGTGTCCAGCAGCGATCCCGCGTAGTCAACGGAGGCCGCCACCGTCCGGGGGACCCCTGCCAGTCGGAGCAGCAGCGCGAGCGGCAGCGACGACTGGTGGAACGACGTCAGGACCACCGCGACGTCGAACCGTCGCGCCGCGATCCTTTCGAGCAGCGTGTGCACGGAGGCGGGGTCGAAGACCGGTGCGTCGGGGACGATCCACGGGCACGTCCACTCGATGGTCTCCGAGACGCCTGGCAACAGCGCCGCGGCCTGTGCGCCGGACGGCCCGCACAGCAGCGTCACCGCGTTCCCGCCCGCCGCGACCGCGCGGATCGCCGGTCCGGCGAGCAGCACGTCGCCGTCGCTGTCGAGCCTGGCGACGAGCACCCGGGCGCTCATGAGAGCACGAGCCGCATCGCCGTGGGGAGGTCGTCGGCGACGTTGTCCGCGCGCCACACCTCCTCGGCTCTGGTCGCCGGGGTGGGGACGAGCACGGAACGGGCTCCGGCGCGCTCGGCGGCCTCGACATCGCCGCCGATGTCACCGACGACCACCGTCTCCTCCGGCAGGGCGCCGAGCTCGGCGCACGCGGCCAGCACGAGTCCGGGCTCGGGCTTGCGGCAGTGGCAACCATCGTCCGGCGTGTGCGGGCAGATCTGCCAGGTGTCGAAGGCACCGAAGATCTCATCGACCCTGGCGTTGACCGCGGTGAGCTGGTCGCGGGTCAGCAGGCCGCGCCCGACACCGGACTGGTTGCTGACCACTCCGACGGCCAGGCCGTGGGCCCGAGCTGCGGCGACGGCCGCGACGGCACCCTCCATGGGACGCACCGCCAACGGATCTCCGTTGTACGGAACGTCTTCCACGAGAGTTCCGTCGCGGTCGAACAGAACCGCTCGGGCATCGACGTGTTCCATGGTGACGGTGGTTGCCGGGGAGTTCCGGGGTAAACGCATGGGACGGAACTACTACTCCGCGTGCTCACTTCTGCCCCCTTCGTCGCCGTGTGCCACAACTCAGGGACGGGGATCCGAATGATCATTACTTTGCGCGCCTTGAAGATCGGGGACTTCCTCGTCGCGGTACCGGCACTCCGGGCGATCAAGCGGCACTGGCCGGAGGAGCGGCTCTGCCACGCGTGTCCTGGCTGGTTGACGCCCCTCGTCGACCTCGCGGGATGCGTCGACGAGGTCCTCCCCACACCAGGACTGAAACCTTTGCCCCTTAAGGCTTTTCGGCCAGACGTGGCGGTCAACATGCACGGTGCCGGACCGGAGAGCAACCGCGTTCTGGATGAACTGCAACCAAAGCGACGGATCGGGCATTCCGGCAACGGATGGCCCGGCCCAGCATGGGACGATGATCTTCACGAGCGCGACCGGTGGTGCACTATGCTTGCCGCGCAAGGAGTTCCGGCGGATCCGGACGATCTCCGGCTCCGTCCACCCGGGACACCGAGCCGGTTTCCGGGTGCTGTTGTCGTCCACCCCGGCGCCGCCTACGGCAGCAAACGCTGGCCGCCGGAGCGTTTCGCCCAGGTGGCGGCAGAGCTGGCGCGCCGGGGCGAGCAGGTGGTGGTCACCGGCGGGCCGTCGGAGGGCCGCCTCGTCGACGAGGTCGTGACGCGTGCCGGGAACGGGGTGCGCGCCGCGGGCCCGACGACACTTCCCCAGCTCGCCGCGCTCATCGCGGAGGCGTCCCTGGTGATCTGCGGGGACACCGGGACCGCGCACCTCAGCTACGCGTTCGGCACACCGTCGGTCGTGCTGTTCGGCCCCGCCCCCGCGGAGCACTGGGGCCCTCCCGAAGGCGCGCCGCACGTCGTGCTCACCGCCGCTGACCTGCGCCGGGGCGAGGCGTTCTCCGACGATCCCGATCCCGCCCTGCTCGGCGTCGGTGTCGACGACGTCCTGTCCTGTTTGCCGCCCGGCAGACGGGGCACCCGAATGTCCGGAGGTGACGGCCATGCCGGGTAAGGAAGCCATGCCATCGACCGTCAGACGTTCGTCGAAGAAGGCCCAGCGCACCTGGGTGAAGGCCCACGACTCCGCTGTGGAGTCCTACGGCGAGGGCGAGCGTTCGCACCGCGTCGCCTACGCCGCGCTGAAGCACACCCACGAGAAGGTCGGCGACCACTGGGAGGCCAAGGACGGCAAGGGGCCTTCGGACAAGCAAGCCGCGCGCCAATCGGGTGGCCGGCGTGGCAGGACAGCCTCGGGGGTCGATGCCAACGCCACCAAGCACCACCTCTACGACGTCGCCAAGAAGCTGGACGTGCCCGGCAGGTCGCGCATGACCAAGGACGAGCTCATCGAGGCGATCAAGCGGGCGAACGACCGCGAGACCGCCAAGGCCCGCTCGTGAACCCGGAGCCCGACCGCACGCCCGGCTTGGAGCCGGGCGGCGGGGTGCCTCCCGGGGAGACCCCGCCCGCCGAGGGCGGCGTCTCCGGACTGTCCCACCGGGAGCAACCGCCGCCCCCGCCCGCCGCGCACCGGGTGTGGATCGGCGTCACCCTCGGTGGCGTGGTGGCGTTGGTGCTGCTGGTGATCCTCCAGTCAGTCGACCTCCTCTAAGGATCACCATGTCGTTGTCCTACTGGATGACCGAACCGCCCGTGTCGTTCCCTGGATCCCCACCGTCCGAAGTGGACGTCGCGGTTCTCGGCGGCGGGATCGCCGGTATCACAACCGCCCACCTGCTCAAGCAGGCCGGTCTCACGGTCGCACTCGTCGAGGCGGGCGAGCTGGCGGCCGGCGTCAGCGGCCACACCACCGCCAAGATCACGGCGCAGCACGGTGCGATCTACCACCGGCTCCGCTCCTCCTACTCCCCCGCGGTCGCCGCCGCCTACGCCGGGAGCCAGCGGCTCGCGATCGAGTGGATCTTCTCGGAGCGCGAGCGCCTCGGTGTCGAGTGCGCTCTGTCCCGCCAGGACAACTTCCTCTACGCCGAGGACGAGTCGCGGGCGCGGGAGCTCGTGGCGGAAGCCGAGGCCGCTGCCGCCGCCGGCCTGGACGCCGCCCACGTCAGCGAGACGGACCTGCCGTACCGGGTGGCTGGCGCGGTCCGGCTCAGCGGTCAGGCGCAGTTCCACCCGCGAAAATGGTTGCTGGGCTTGGCGAGCGAGATCCCCGGTGACGGCAGCCACGTCGTCACCGGAAGCCGGGCGCGGGCTCTGGCGGAGGGCACACCGCACGTCGTCACGACCGAGACGGGCGAGATCCGCGCCGACCACGTCGTGGTCACGACGCACCACCCTGTCTTCGACCGGGGCCTGTTCTTCCCCCGCCTGCGCCCGGTGCGGGACCTGGTGGTCGCCTCGGTGATCGAGGCGGGGTCCGGCCCGGCGGGCATGTACCTGGCCGACGACACCGGCCACTCCGTCCGCACCACACCGCACGAGGACGGGAAGGACCTGCTCATCGTCGGTGGTGAAGGGCACCCGGTGGACGAGGGAGCCACGGTGGCGCACCGGTTCCGGCGGCTGGCCGCATGGGCGCGGTCGCGGTTCGGCGTGGGGGATCCGGACTACCACTGGATGGCGCACGACCTGACCACCCCCGACTCCCTGCCGTACATCGGGCGGTTCCACCCGGCGACGAGGTCGGTCTGGGTGGCGACGGGCTTCGCGCACTGGGGAATGAGCAACGGCACCCTGGCGGGCCTGCTCCTGCGCGACCTGATCACGGGGGTGCACAACCCTCTCGCCGAGCTCTACGACCCGCTCCGGCTCACTCTCAAGCAGTCCCTGCCGGAACTGGTGAAGACGAACGCCCATGTCGCGTCGAGGCTGGTGGGCGACCGCCTCGCCGCGGTGGTGCACGGCAAGGTCGACGGTCTCGCCCCCGGGACCTCGATCGTCACCACCGAGGGCGCGCGCCCGGTCGCCGCGTACCGGACCGAGGGCGGAGAGCTGCACAAGCTCTCCGCCCGCTGCACGCACCTCGGCTGTCTGGTCGCCTTCAACGACGGTGACCGGACCTGGGACTGCCCGTGCCACGGGTCGCGCTTCGGGATAGACGGATCCGTGGTGCAGGGGCCCGCTGTCCGCCCCTTGCGGCGGCTGGAGTGAGCCAGCGGGCCCCAGGGGTGACCTAGAACGGCCCGAGGATGATCCGGGCGGAACGCGGGTTGCCGTCGTGCACAAGGGATTCGAAGTGGCCGACGTCGTCGAAGGCGAAGCCGTAGGCCTTGCCGTCCACCATGTTCGCGTGGATCACGCGGGAGTAGTGGTCGGTGATCGAGCGCGTGTAGAACTCCGCCGGGTTCAGCGTCGGCTGGGTGTGCAGGTAACCCAACGTCGAGCGGTGCAGCGCGGCGCACAACGTGCGGGCGATCGCGCCGATGTCGTTGTTGGGCGCGGCGAGCCGCCCGTCGCAGCCGAAGATGTCCTTGGAGCTCGGCTGCTGGAAGGACGCGACCCTGGCTCCGGCGGTGTTGGTGAAGTGCATGACCCCGGAGGCGTCCGTGCGGCCGGTGAACCGGTTGGCCGGGGTGTTCTCGTAGGGGACCACGGTCAGGTTGGTGTTGCGGTAGGTGTTCCAGACGCTCTGCGTGTAGCTGTCGAAGTAGTTCGCGCCGAAGATGCCGGACTCGATGCCCAGTCGCGGCGCCAGCGCGCGCAGCCGGGTGCCGTCGGCGCGGGTGTGGACCAGCCTGCCCCAGTCCCCGCCCTGGTTGCGCAGGCCGTCGAGGATGCGGTTGCGGCCGTTGGCGACCAGCTCACCGGTCTTCTTCACCTGGCCGGTGCCGGCGGTGACCTCGACCGCGTGCGGCACGCTGAACATGTCCACCTGCGAGGAGTTCAGCCAGAGCCCGCCGTCGTTGTAGGTGAACTCGCTCCAGTCGAAGAGGATGTCGCGGTTGGGGTCGCTGGGGTTCCACGGCGCGGGCTGGACCAGGCCGTCCGGGGTGAGGAAGAACTTCAGCTTCTGCCCGAAGGACATGTACAGCCGGCCGCCCGCGAGGTTGATCGGGATGTTGACCGTCCTGGAGGCGCCCTGGGCCGGGCCGGGGATGGACACGTCGGGCGCGGGGACGGGCGGGTTCCCGCCGCCGGACCACGGGGTGAACGCACCAGCGGCGTTCACGTGGCCGAGGCGGCCGTTGTAGACGCCGAGCACGTACAGGTGCACCTGGTCGGCACGGCCGGAGTTGTTGGTGACGGTGAGCGGCAGCAGGCTCGGCGCGGCCTGGGCGGGAGTTGCCGTCACACCAAGGAGAACCACGGGTAAGGCGGTCGCGATCGCCGCCAGCCACGAGAGAAATCTCGTTCGCACAGTCTCACTCCTCGTTGAGTGCGGTCGAGCAACGCGGGGTCGAGCACACGAGGCGGCCCCTCGGCACGGCCGGCGGACACCGCGCGAGAGCGCTCTCATGGTCGGGTCGGATCCGGTGTGTTGTCAACGGCCGGGCGGCGTCCCACCGGTTCAGGCGCCGGAATGGGAGAATGTGACCATGGACGTGCGATCCAGGAATCACGTTGTCGTGACGGGTAATCCGGACGGACCAGCGATGATGCTCGCGCACGGGTTCGGCTGCGACCAGAACATGTGGCGGCTCGTCGTGCCCGCGCTCGCCGAGCACTTCCGGGTGATCTTGTTCGACCATGTGGGTGCGGGCCGGTCGGACCGGTCGGCGTGGCGGCCGGAGCGGCACGCGAGGCTGGACGGCTACGCCGAGGACGTCCTGGAGATCTGCCGGGAGCTGGGCCTGCGCGAGCTCACCCTCGTCGGGCACTCGGTCAGCGCGATGATCGGCGTGCTCGCCGCCGTGCGGGAGCCGGAGCGCTTCGCCCGGCTGGTGCTGCTCACCCCGTCGCCGCGCTACGTCGACGACGTGGGCTACCGGGGCGGGTTCAGCCGCGCCGACATCGACGAGCTGCTGGAGTCCCTGGACGCCAACTACCTCGGCTGGTCCGCGGCGCTGGCGCCGGTGATCATGGGCACCCCGGAGCGGCCCGAGCTCGGCGAGGAGCTGGCGAACAGCTTCTGCCGCACCGATCCCACGATCGCCAAGGCCTTCGCCCGCACCACGTTCCTCTCCGACAACCGGGAGGACCTCGCCGAGGTCACCGTGCCGACGCTGGTGGTGGAGTGCGCCGCCGACGCGATCGCCCCGCGCGGGATCGGCGCCTTCGTCGCCGACCGGGTTCCGGGGAGCACCCTGGTCACCCTCGACGCCACCGGGCACTGCCCGCAGCTGAGCGCCCCGGAGGCGACCGCGGCCGCGATCCTGGACTTCGCGCTCGCCGGGGCCCGGTGACGCGCCCCGACCTCCTGCCGGAGGAGAGCGCGGAGGACCTGTACGAGAACGCGCCGTGCGGCTACCTCTCCACCCTGCCGGACGGGCGGATCATCAAGGTCAACAAGACGCTGCTGGACCTGCTTGGCCACGACCGCGAGACTCTCGTCGGCAGGCGCAGGTTCGCCGACCTGCTCACCGTCGGCGGCAGGCTCTACCACGAGACCCACTTCGCGCCCCTGCTGATGATGCAGGGCGAGGCCGGCGGGATCGCGCTGGAGCTCACGACCGCGAGCGGCTCCCGGCTGCCGGTGCTGATCCGGTCGGTGCTCAGGACCGGACCGGACGGCAAACCGCTGCTCATCCGCACCACGGTCTTCGACGCGCGCGACCGGCACGCCTACGAGCGGGAACTGCTGCGCGCCCGCCAGGAAGCCGAGCTGGAGCACGAACGCATGCGGCGGCTGGCCACGACGCTGCAACGGACCCTGCTCCCGCCGAAGCTGTCCCCGGTGCCCGGCATGGAGGTCGCCGCGCACTACCGGATCGCGTCACCGGACCAGGTCGGCGGCGACTTCTACGACCTGTTCCCCCTCGCGGGCGACCGGTGGGGTTTCTTCGTCGGCGACGTGTGCGGCAAGGGCGCGGGTGCGGCGGCCCTGACGTCGCTGACCCGCTACACGCTGCGCGCGGCCGCCGTGTACGACCCCGAGCAGCCGACGGCGGTGCTGGCCACCCTCAACACCGTGCTCAACCAGGAGTACGTCCGCTCCGACCCCCGCTTCTGCACGGTGATCTTCGGCTTGCTCGTCCCGGATGGCGACGGCTACTCCGCCACCCTGGCCAGCGGCGGCCACCCACCCGCGCTTCTGTTGCGCGCCAACGGATCCGCCGAGTTCCTGGCCACGCCGGGCGGACAGCTGGTCGGGGTGCTCCCCGACGCGCGCTTCAGCTCGACGACCGTCCGCCTCGCGCCCGGCGACGCGCTGCTGCTCTACACCGACGGGCTCACCGAAGGCCGGATCGGCACCACTCGGCACCGCTACGGCGAGGACGCGCTGCTCGCCTTCGCCGCGAATGCGGCTCCGCGGTCGGCCCCCGCGCTGATCGAGGCGATGACCACGCTGCTCAGCGAGTTCGACGACGGACCGGACGACGACGTCGCGGTGCTCGCGTTGAGCGTCAAGGACACGCGCGGCGAATCCCAACAGTCCACATAGGACGATCGACGGCACCGTCCGGTCGACTGGCGCCTGTCCCACAAGTCGTCCCGAGGAGCCGCCCCGCCCCCGTCCCCCGTGCCCGTCCCCCGTGCCCCCGTCCCCGTCCCCGTCCCCCGTGCGCGCGGGCTGACGTGGTCGAGCGTGGTCGGGGGTGGTCGAGCGTGGTCGGGGGTGGTCGGGGGTGGTCGGGGTTTTCGGGGTGGTCGGGGTTCTCGCGTTTTGTAGGCTTAATGCGCAAGAGAGCGCTCTCATTTCGCATTAAGCCTACAAAACGCGAAAAGAGGGGCGCGCGAGTGAGGGCGCCGGGGGCGAGCGCCGGGTGGGGACGTCAGGTGGGGGGCGCCGGGTGGGGGCGTCAGGTGGGGGACGTCAGGTGGGGGGCGCCGGGGGCGGAGAGGTGGTGTCGCCGGTTGCAGGGAACGGCATAGCCGCGCGGCGGGGCGTGGGGCTCAGCTGAGCCGTTTCGTCATCACGACACTGGTCTCGTCGTAGCCGAGCTTGCCGTAGAGCGACCGTGCGACCGTGTTGGTGCCGTGGACGTGCAGTTGCACGAACTCCACGCACAGCGCGTGCGCCTTGTCCTCCACCGCGCGCATCAACGCCTCGCCGTAGCCCTTGCCTCGCAGGGGCTCTTTGACGCGGATGTCGTAGACGTAGGCGCTCCGGCCGGAGCTGTCGGTGCGTTCGGCGATCCAGAGCACGCCCACGACGAGGTTGCCGTCGCGGGCGGTGTACAGGTGGTGGCCGGGCGTCGCCGGGCCGTCCGGCAGCAGCTTGGCGTGCTCCGCCTCCGCCAGGCCCAGGGCCAGTTCCTCGGCCCACTTCCCGGACTCGACGCTCAACGCGGCGTAGGACGCGATCGTCTCGCGCTCGAAGGCCACGTACTCCTCGTCGGTCATCCCGTGCAGCTGGACTTCGGCCATGTGCACAGCGAACAGCGCCGGGGGCGGGAAGTCCACCACCGGCGCTGGTCGCGAGTGATTCTCCTAGCGCTGGGCGAGGATGGCGACCTCGCCGTCGGTCAGCGCGCGGTCGAACACGCGGACGTCGTCCACGGCGCCGCGCAGGAAGTCGACCTGGCCGCCGCCGTACTGGCCACGGCCGATCACCGTGTTACCGGTGGTCTTCACCGCCGAGCACGCGCTCTGCGATGCGACTTTGGCGCCGTCCACGTAGAGCGACAGGGTGCCCGCCTTGGCGTCCCGGACACCGGTGAGGTGGTACCACTTCCCCACCTCCGGCTTGGTCGGCGACAGCGCGCGCAGGCCGACGAAGCTCATCGCCCAGCGCTGGTCCTGCCCGGAGTACTGGAGGAAGAACGCGCTGTCCCGGCCGGTGTCCTGGCTGACCACGGTCTGGAAGGCACCGCCCGCCTCGTCCAGCTTCGCCCACGCCGACACCGAGTAGCTGCCCGAGGTGTCCACCTGGCTGACACCCGTGTCGGCCTGGCCGTCACCCGCGAAGGACACCGCGCCGCCCGCCACACCGGTGGTCCACCGCGCGTTGGTCAGCGTGGCGTTGGCCTTGCCCACCGAGTCCGCCGCGGTGCTGCCGGAACCCTCGTCGAACCGGTACGCGTGCACCCCTTGCAGCCCAGGGGTTCCCGGGCCGGGGTCGGGCTGGCCTCCGCTGCCGTCCGCGCCGCGGATGACCGCCTCGTTGACCGCGCGCACCCGGGGGAAGTCCATCTTCTTCACCTGCCTGTCGTAGGTGAAGAAGCCGTTGACCTCGTGTTCCACGTCGGTGATCTGGGTGTAGATGGCGCCGCTGATCGCGCAGCTCCTGGCAGCCGCGAGCACGTCCTGCTGGTTCTGCACGTAGCGGCGGGTCAGGGTCTCCTTGTCCTGCACCATCTCGTAGGCGTGGCCCTCGCCGAACCACATGTGGCCGTCGACCTCCAGGCCGTAGCCGCCGTGCTCGCCGTCGATGGCCGCGCGGGTGGCGTCCGGCAACGGCTTGGCGGGCCCGGGATAGGCGTGCCAGTCCAGCACCTGCCCCTTGCCGGAGTCGCCGAGGGAGTCACAGCAGTTGACGCCGCTGTGCGCGTTCACCGGGCGGGTCGGGTCCTGCGCGCGCACCGCCTCGGCGATGCGGCCGGTGGCCTCCCGGTTCCACTCGCCCCAGCCCTCGTTGAACGGCACCCAGCCGACCACCGAGGTCCAGTTCTTCTTCTGCGCCACGATCTCGTGCAGCTCCCGCTCGAACTGCTGCTGCGCGTCCACGGGCGGGCGCCCGCCGGTGCGCATCGACGGCATGTCCTGCCACACCAGCAGGCCGAGCTTGTCGGCGTGGTAGTACCAGCGGTCCGGCTCGGTCTTGATGTGCTTGCGCACGGTGTTGAAGCCGAGCACCTTGTGCTGTTCGAGGTCGAAGCGCAGCGCCTTGTCGGTCGGCGCGGTGTAGATGCCGTCCGGCCAGTAGCCCTGGTCCAAAGTGGACATCTGGAAGAGGATCTTCCCGTTGAGCGTGAGGCGCAGCCTGCCGTCCTTGCCCTTGGCGGTGCCGATCTCACGCATGCCGAAGTACGAGGAGACCCGGTCCACCGGGCGGTCGCGGTCCTTCAGCACGACGTCGAGGTCGTAGAGGAACGGCGTGTCCGGCGTCCACAGCTTGGCGCCGGGCACCGGCAGCGTCAGCGGCTGGTCGGCCCTGCCCTCGGTGCGGCTGACCACGCGGCCGCCGTCGCGCACGACCGCCTCGACGGTGTGCCCGGCCGCGGTGCCGCCGGAGTTCACGGTCAGCCGCAGCGTGCCGGTGTCCACGTCGGCGACCATGTCCAGGGTCTCGGTGCGGGCGGGCGCGACCGGCTCCATCCACACCGTCTGCCAGATGCCGGAAGCGCCCTCGTAGAAGATGCCGCGGTCCGGCACCCTGCGCTGCTTGCCGACCGGCTGCCAGGTGGCGTCGGTGCGGTCCTCGACACCGACGATCACCTCCTGCTCACCGGAGGGCCGCAGCGCGGCGGTGACGTCGGCGGAGAACGCGCCGTAGCCGCCCTGGTGCGCGGCGACCCGCTGGCCGTTGACCCACACGGTGGCCTTGTAGTCCACCGCGCCGAAGTGCAGCTTGAGCCGGTTCTCGCCGATCTTCCAGTTCCGCGGCACCGTGAACGTGCGGCGGTACCACATGTGGTCCTCGTGCCGCTGGACGCCGGACAGCGCCGACTCCGTGGGGTAGGGCACGAGGATGCGCTCGGCCAGCGGCTTGCCGACCGGTGGGGCCTCGCCGGGCGCGGCGCCCGCGAACTCCCAGACGCCGTTGAGGTTCTGCCAGTCCTTGCGGACCAGTTGGGGCCGCGGGTACTCGGGCAGGGCGTTGTTCGGCCCGACCTCGTGGGTCCACGGCGTCACCATGCGCGGCTTGGCCGGTTTCCACTCCGGCACGGCCGCCGTCGCCGCCGAGGTGGCCATCAGCAGGGCGGAGGCGAACGCGACCACGGTGGTCACCGACCGTCTGGCGAACGCGCGCGCGGGATGCTTCGGTGGGGATGACAGCACTGTCGAACACCCTTCTCAGGAGGACAACAGGCGGATGCTGGCGGCGGGCATCGACCGGGACCCATTTCACATTCGTGGATGAACAGGTGTCAACACCTTCGATCAGCTTTCATCAGCTTTGAACAGGGCGACCGTCGAACGGCCGAGCGGCGAACGGAGCACTGTTGATTGCTGTTCGATCGCGCGGTGCTTCCGGGTCAGTCCTCGAACGTCATGGCGGAGTGCCGCGGGTCCTGCGAGCACACGAACACGTAGAGCGCGCCCAGGCTGCCGAACTTCCAGCCGACGGGGTTCACCGACTTCGGCAGGCACTCGCACGAGTCGTGCGGGTACTCGTAGGTGTCCAGCGCGAGCAGCGCCCTGCGCGTGGCGGAGCACTCCGGGCAGCGCAGCAGGTGGTGCGGCTCGCCGCCGTACCAGGTGGTCCAGCCGCCGACCTTGCAGCCCTGCGCGAAGGACTCCGAGAGCGGGTGCTCCTCGATCTCGCACGGGTCCAGCACGCACGGCCTGGCGTGGAAGTGCTCGTCGTCGTAGAGCGGGCGGGGCGGCGGCTCCGCGGCGGGCGTGGTCACGGCGGTTGAGTTGCGCCACACCACCCTGGCGCCGGGGCCGTCGAGGGTGCCGCCGGGGCAGACGAGCACCTGGAGCAGGTCGGTGCCCTGGGGGTAGGGCAGGTTCGGGAAGTCCCTGCGGTAGAGCTGGAGGGCGCTGTACGCCGGGACCGGCCAGGGTTCCTCAGCCGGCCACAGCAGCGGGCCACCGATGTGGCTCTGCCGCGCGGTCGGCTGCCCTTGGGCGGGATGCAGGCGCATGGCGGGGAGGGCGACGTTCACGAGGTCCGCGTCGGTGGGGTGCACACGACGGAAGTTACGGACGAAAAGACGTTGCCACGTAGGCAATCCTTCGCCCGGAAGGGTCGAGTTGCCCGGGTTGTCCGGCGCTGCAGGGGACGGCGGGGGTCGTGCTCAGCGCGCGGCGGCGAAACCCGTTGCCGCACAAGCACGTTCGATCTCCCCTGCGGGGTACGGCGTCGCCCGGCTCTCGCCGAAGAGGTTCCAGTAGAACTGGTTCACCACGACGACGACCGGGGCGTAGCGCCGCACGATCGCGGCGGCCACCGGCGGAAGGCCCACCGGCTCCTCCCCCTCCGCGACGCGGCGGATGTAGTCGTTGCGCTCCACGGGGATCGTCGCGCCCGGCGGAACCGCGCCGCTGAGGTTGGTCACCAGCCAGTTCACCAGGTGCATCACCACGTAGCACTCGTCATGGGTGGCGTTGCGCTCGACGAACTCCGACTCGGCCTCGGAGAGCTCGAAGCGCGACGACGTCGCGAGGCCGAGATCGGCGAGGTACAGCCGCTTGCCGTCGGTGAGGATGTTGCGGAAGTGCGCGTCGAAGTGGAACAGGCCGCGCGAGTTCATGAACGACGTCGCCGCCCGGAGCTCGCGCTCCACCATGCCCGCCGCGGCCTCGATGTCCCCTTCGACCTGGGTGCCGAGCCAGTCGTGCAGGTCCTGCGGCAGGTACTCCTGGAACAGCAGCACACTGGCCGAGGCGCGCGCGTTCGCGTGCAGGCGTTCCCGGAGCGCCTCCGCCCCGTGCCAGAACTCGACCGTGCTGTCCACTTCGGACAGTTGGTCGGCGGTGAGCCCCACCCGCTCCGGCCCGTCGAGGACGCGCCAGTGGTAGGTCAGCGGGAAGCTCTCGCACTCCCCGCCGAGCACCCAGTTCGTGGCCATCACGTTGGCGGCGACCTCACGCCAGACGCCGAACCCCGGCGAGCCGACGCCGTACTGCAAGTAGGTGGGGAGCTGGAACACGTTCGCGGTGGAGAGCACGTTCTCCGGCCGCCGCTCCAGGTCGGTGAGCGGCACGCGTTTGACGAAGACCCGGACGCCGTCGATCTCCACCAGCGAGGCCGTGCCGCCGATCCCGGTGCCGAGCACCTTCGCCTCGTCCAGGAGCCGTCCCAGCCGCTGGTCGCTGAGCAGGGTCAACGCGGTGGAGACGGTTCCGTGGGCAGCGATCCGTTCGGCATGCGACAAGCTCATGCCGCCGAGGCTACCCGCGATCGCAGCACGGTGATCACGTAATCGTCGCCGCACCACGCGGCCTGGCCGGACAGCGGGGAGCTGGTGCGGCCGTCGCGGTAGCGCACGAAGGTCTCGTGGTGCTCGACCGGGCCCTTGGCGCGCAGCGCGGCGCGGACCAGCGGGGTGTCCGACTGGTCCGAGCGGCGCGCGGGCGGCACAAAGCCGCGGGGCGCGGCGAAGAGCACCGTGCCCGCGGCGTCGTGCAGCACGACAGCTCCGGCCTCCGTGAGGTGCCGCGCCGCCCACACGCAGCACGCCTCACGGGAGGCCGCCGAGGACTCGTAGAGGTCGACGACGTCCCGCGCCGTCGGCCCCGCCGGTCCGATCCGTTGCCTGATCTGGTCGTCGGGCAGCAGCACCTGCGCCGCGAAGGCGTCGCACGCCTCCTCCTGGAACCGCACCGGGTCCTCGGCGTCGAAGGTCCGCTCGCCGAGCCCGACATCGTTCTGCTGGAGGTGGTGGCCCAGCTCGTGCAGGGCCGTGAACGCGCGCCGCCGGTGGGACAGCGACCTGCCGACGAGCAGCGTCGGTGGACTGAGCTCGGGGTGGTAGCTCCCGGAGACCGAGCAGCCCTGGCCGTCGGAGTGCTCTTCGACGAGGAGCACCCGCAGGTCGGTCCAGGACGCCAGCTCGATGATCGGGTGCGGCCGCAGCCGCTCCGCCGCGCCGGGGTGGTCGCGTTCGAGTACCGCGAGCATCGCCCGCGCCTGTTCCTGGGCCGCTTCGGGGTAGCGGCCGCGCATCAGCCCTCCCGCGGTGGTTCCGGATCGGCGGGCCGCTGGAGGAACTGCCGCAGCCGCCTGTGCCAGTCCGGGGTGGCGCCGCCGGTCTGCCTGCCCGCCAGTGCGAAGGTGCCGTAGCTCGCGGTCAGCCGGGCGGTGGCCTCGTCGGTCCCGTCGCGTTCGGCCAGTTCGGTCCAGGTCGGCCGCCAGCGCGGGTGCTCGACCTCGGCGACCAGCTCGTGCGGCAGCGCCAGCACCGCCTTGGTGACGTCCTCCGTGGACAGCCCGGTCTCCGCGGCGACGACGGCGGCCAGGTCCGGGGTGAGCGGCCGCGTCCCGCTGAGCAGCTTCATGACCTCGTGCTGCGGCAGCCCCAGTGCCGAGCGCAGCAGCTCGATCTTGGGGCCCTTGCCGAGCAGCGAGGCCAGGGTGATGGGCGCGTCGCCGGGCTTGACCACCGGGAGCGCGGGCGCGAGCCGCAACCGCTCCAGGGTGTCCTCCAGCTCCGCGCGGACGTCGGCGGCGGGTTCCAGCGCCGAGGTCACCGCCGTGCCCCGGCGGGTGCCCGGCGGAACGACGTCGGAGGGTGTGGGGACGGCCGTCGCGGCCCAGTGCACGACGTCCTGTTCCCACGCGTCGACCGGGCGGTCGAGCACCCGGATCGGGATCGGGCCGGTGAGACCGGCCCACAGCGTCGCTGGCACCCCGAACACCGTGCGGGCGCCGTCGACGACCAGGCAGAGGTCGTCCTCCGCCGGGGGGTCGAGCGTCACCGGGGCGGCGATGACGTCCCGGTCCTCCACGCTCAGCACCAGGACGAGGGCCCGGTCCTCGTCCCATCTGGCCCGCCACAGCTGACCGGGCTCGATCACGGCGTCGGCGACGTCGCCGAACCGCTCGTCCGGTCCTTGCGCCTGCTCCAGCAGGGCGAGGAAGCGCTGCGGCATTCCGGGTTCACTCATGGTGTACTCCCGTCCTGGTCGGCCACTGAGGTCTTCCACCCCTGCCTGACGGCATAACGCGCGATTCGTCCGGCGTTCACCGGCCGTTCTTGCACAGCCAGATCACCTCGCGGGCCACGGCGCTCGCGTCCCCGCTGTCGCCGATGAGCTGCGCCAGCTTCTCCTTCAGCCGCTTCGCCCGCTGGTACGCCTGGCTGCGGCCGATGCCGAGCAGCGCCTGGATCGCCCTGGGGTTGTCCAGGTAGGGCACGATCTTGCGCTCGCGCGGCGCGAGCATGCCGACGATCTCGGCGGCCACCACCGCGGCTTCCAGCTCCTGCTCGGCGGCGATCACCTGCTCCTCCGGGGTGAGCTCGTCGCCGAGGTCCACCTCGGTCTCGGTGTCGGAGTCGAGTGAGACCACGACGGGGTCGAGCACCACCGGGAACCGGGCGAGGAACACCACGACGATCTGCCCCAGCTCCAGGCTGCCCCCGGCGGCGGCGAGCACCGCCTTGGCGACGGCGGCGATCGAGGCGGCGTCGGCGACCGGGGCGCGCCGCGTCTCGCTGGACCACTTGGGGATCTTGACGTTGCGCACCCCGCGCGCGGCCTCGACCAGGTGCTCGAACTTGCCGCCCCACGGCGGCCCCGAGGTCCCGGCGAGCCGCCACCGCCCCGCACCCGGCTCGGTCGCGGGCACCTGCTCGAAGACGGGGTTCGTGGTGAGCACCTTCTCCAGCGCCCGGCGCAGTGCGCCGACGGCGGTGGTGCGGGCGCGGTCGACCAGCCACCTCCGGATGGAGGTGCGCAGCAGCTTGCCGAGCGAGTCGTCGTCGGTCGCCAGCGCCAGCAGGTTGGCGGTGACGGGCTTGATCCGGTCGACCAGGAACTCGCCGAGCAGGTCCTCCAGCTCGGCGGGCTGCCAGCCCTGCTCCGGGGTGAGCGCCGGGAACCTGCGCACCTCCTCACCGAGCAACCGGAAGGTCAGTGCGAGGCACAACGGCCCGAACCGGCGGTGTTCGCGCAACTCCTCGTAGGCGGACATGACGCACCCCCTCTCACGATCCACTTCGAACATACGCGCGAAGTCACAGGGTGAATCGATCGATTCACCCTGTGTTATCCGACCGATGTCAGATCGTTTGCGGTCACTGCAACCACTGGGTGAACCACCCGCGACTGCGCCGCAGGACGTCGAGCTGGTGCGCCCGTTCGGCGATGCTGTGGCCTTCCCGCGGGTAGACCACGTACTCGTGCTCCACGCCGAAGTGGCGCAGCGCCCGGTGGAAGTACTCCCCTTGCGCCAGTGGAACATTCGAGTCCAGCTCGCCGTGCAGGATCAGCACGGGCGTCGTCACTTTCGAAGCGTAGGAGATCGGGCTCCGCGCGTCGTGCGGGTGCGGGCCGACGCCTTCCCAGCCAGTGCTGCCGCCGAGCGTTCCGTCGTACTCGGCCAGCTCCCCGGCACCGATCATCTGGCCCCAATCGCTGATGCCCGCGACCATCACCGCCGCGCGGAACCGGTCGGTCTGGCCCACCGCCCACGCAGACATGAAGCCGCCCTGGCTCCCCCCTCCGATGCCGAGCCGGTCGGGGTCGGCGACGCCTTCCGCCACCAGCAGGTCGATCCCGGCGAGGATGTCGGTCCAGTCGTCGGTCCCTACCGCGCCCACCACACTCGCGGCGAACTCGTGCCCGTGCCCGGAACCTCCGCGCGGGTTGGCCATGAACACCGCGAAGCCGGCCGCCGCGAGCCACTGCCCGGACGGCACCCAGTGCAGGGTCAGCTCGTCGGCCTGGCGGTCGTACGGGCCGCCGTGCACGACGGTGACCAGCGGGAACGGCCCGTCGGCGCGGGTCTTGCCCGGCGGGAGGACGAGCAGGCCGTCCAGGGCCAGTCCGTCGGATGCCTTGTACGCCAACCGTTCCTGACGTCCCCAGGTGATCCCCGCCAGCTCCGGCCGCATGTCGGTGAGGCGGGCGTAGGGCCCGGCCTGCGGTCCCGCGTGGACCTCGACCGGCTGGTAGCTCGTGCTCATCACCGCCGCGACGACCTCGCCGGAGGAACTCGCCGTCAGCGACTTCGCGGATCCATCCACAGTGGACACTCCGGTGAACTCGTCACCGGAGAGCCGGTACAGCGCGGTGTCGAGCCCGTCCGCGAACAGCGCGAGCAGTCCGCCGGTCGCGGGCGCGGCGAGGGAGACCGGGCACACCGGCATCCCGGCGGTGAGGTTGCGCATCTCGCCGGACTCGTCGAAGGACAGCACGGCCTGGCCGCCGACGAGGGTGGGTGGAGTGGTGGCGAGCAGAGCGATCCGCCAGTCGTCCCCGGCACGCCACCAAGTCAGCCCTGATGGCTCGGCCGGAGTGCCGCCCAGCTCCCGCGCCTGCCCGGTCACAAGATCGAACAGGTGCAGACGGGCGTCTCTGAGTCCGGAGGCGACCTCCGGGTCGACCTGACTCAGCAGCGCGAGCGCTCCGCCGTCGTGGCGCTGCGCCAGCTCGGTGACGTGCCGGTCCGGCAGGCCGACCGGAGTGCTGACCTCCTTGTCCGCCAAGGACAGCAGCCGAAGCCGGGCGTTGCGGACGCGCTCCCCGTACACGCGGGCGTCGTCGCGCTCGCGTTCGCGCCGCTCGTCCTCCTCGGTCGGCTCGTCCACCGCCGTCAGCGCGACCGTGGCGGAGTCCGCCAGTGGCAGGTGGTCGCTGATCCCGCCCTTCCACGTGGTCAGCGCCTCGGCCTCACCGCCGTCGAGCCGGATTCGGTGCAGCTGCCGCTTTCCCCACTCGGCGCGGTCGGAGAGGAAGTAGACGGTCCGCGAGTCCGGCGACCACTTCGGCGCGGTGTCGGACGCGGTGCCGGCGGTCAGCTGGCGCGGCGGCGCGCTGCCGTCCGTCGCCGCGATCCACAGCGCGCTGACCGGGTGCTCCCCCGCCTTGCTCAGCGGGTGCGCGGAGTAGACCACCCAGCGGCCGTCCGGAGAGATCACCGGGTTCCTCGGCACCTTGCCGTCGACGATGAGGTCCGCTGTCAGTTCAGGCACGTGGCACTCCTCAAAGGGTTGCGGGACGCGGTTTGACGGGTGTCAGAGCCAGCGGGCGAACCAGGCGCGGGTGCGGCGCAGCACGTCGAGTTGGTGCGCCCGTTCGGAGATGCCATGGCCTTCCCGCGGGTAGACCACGTACTCGTGCTCCACGCCGAAGTGACGCAGCGCCCGGTGGAAGTACTCCCCTTGCGCCAGTGGCACGTTCGGGTCCCGTTCGCCGTGCAGGATCAGGACCGGGGTGGTCACCTTGGCGGCGAAGGAGATCGGGCTGAGCCGGTCGTGCGGGTGCGGGCCGGTTCCCTCCCACCCGGTGCTGCCGCCGAGGCGGGCGTCGTAGAAGGCGATCTCGCCCGCGGCCACCATCTGGCCCCAGTCGCTGATGCCCGCGCCCATCACCGCCGCGCGGAACCGGTCGGTCTGACCGACCGCCCACGCCGACATGAAGCCGCCCTGGCTCCACCCGGCGATGCCGAGACGGTCCGGGTCCGCGACGCCTTCGTCGACCAGCAGGTCGATCCCGGCGACGATGTCGGTCCAGTCGTCGACGCCGACCGCGCCCGCGACGCTCGCCGCGAACTCGTGGCCGTGGCCGCTACCGCCGCGCGGGTTGGCGAGGAAGACCGCGTAGCCCGCCGTCGCCAGCCACTGCCCGGACAGGGCCCAGCTCAGCATCAGCTCGTCGGCGTAGCGGTAGTACGGGCCGCCGTGGACCAGTGTGACGAGCGGGAACGGGCCGGCCTCGCGGGTCGTCCCGGGTGGCAGGATCAGCAGCCCGTCCAGGTCGACGCCGTCGGATGCCTTGTAGGACAGGCGTTCCTGGCTCCCCCACCGGACGTCCCGCAGCTCCGGCCGGACGTCACTGAGCCGCTTCAAGGGGCCGCCGGGGGCTCCGGCGTGGATGTCCAGCGGCTCGTAGGAGGTGCTCGCGTCGACCGCGATCACCTCACCGTCCCGGCTCGCGGTCAGCGCGCCGACATGACCGTCCACACGGGACAGTTCGACGAACCGGGCGCGCTCCGGGTCGAGCCGGTGGATCGCGGTGTCGAGCCCATCGGCGAACAGCGCCAGCAGGTGACCTTCCCCGGTCTGCGCGAGCGTCGTGGGGCACATCGGCATCCCGGCGGTCAGGTTGCGGTGCTCTCCCGCGTGGTCCACCGCGAGGTCCAGGACGGCCTTGCCGCCCACCACGGCGGGCGGCGTGGTCGCGCGGTAGGCCAGGCGCCACTCGGTCCCGGCCAGCCACCAGGCGAGCGAGGACGCCGACGACGCGGCCCTGCCGAGGTCCCGGGTCCGCCCGGTCGCCGGGTCGAACAGGTGGATCTCGTTGTCCACCATGCCGGGGTCCAGCTCCGGGGTCGGCCAGCTCAGCAGCGCGACCGGACCGCCGTCCGGCCGCTGGACCAGGGCGACGACGTGCCGGTCCTGCGAGCCGTCCGGAGTGGTGATCTCCTTGTCCGGCAGCTGAAGCAGGCGCAGCCGGGCATTGCGGACCCGCTGGCCGAAGACCTTGGCGTCGTCCCGTTCGCGCTCGCGCCGCTCGTCCTCCTCGGTCGGCTCCTCCACCGCCGTCAGCGCGACCAGGTCGCCCCCTGCCAGCGGCAGGTGCTGGGAGATCCCGCCCTTCCACGTGGTCAGCGCCTCGGCCTCACCGCCGTCGAGCCGGATGCGGTGCAGCTGCGCCTTGCCCCGCTCGGCGCGGTCGGAGAGGAAGTAGACCGACGCGGAGTCGGGCGACCACTTCGGCGCGGTGTCCCTGGCCGTGCCCGCGGTCAGTCGGAGCGGCGGCGTGCTCCCGTCGGTCGTCGCCACCCAGATCGCGCTGACCGGGTGCTTGTCGGCGTCGCTGAGCGGCACCACCTCGTACACCACCCAGCGACCGTCCGGCGAGACCGCCGAGTTCATCGGTCGGGAACCGTCGACGATGAGTTCGGCGGTCAGCTCGGACACGTGGCACTCCTCAACGGGCTGCGGGACGCGGTTTGATGGTCACTGCGGGAAGGGCGGGCGCGGGCAGCCGCTGGACGGGCCCTTCATAGCCCTCGACGCGGCCGAACTGGTCGGACTCCTGTTCCCACGCCTCTCGGAAGGCGACGATCTCGTCATGGGTGCGGCCGACGAAGTTCCACCACATGAGGATCTGCTCCTCGAACGGCGCACCACCGAGCAGCAGCAGGCGAGCGGGTTCCGCCGAATGGTTCACCAGCTCCAAGCCGGCCGCCCCGGTGCCGAGGTAGCCGAGGTCGCTGGGCTGGAGCTCCGTGCCCGCCACCGACACCTGGCCGGTGTCGAGCAGCACGCCGTGTTCGAAGTCCGGGTTCACCGGCAGCTCGACGCGGGAGTGCGGGGCGAGGGTGATCTCCGCGCCGACGAGCGGGGAGAACGTGGCGACCGGTGAGGTCTCCCCGGCGAGGCTGCCGAGGAAGACGCGCAGGGTCGCGCCGGAGAGCACGACCGGCTCGGGCACGTGGTTGACGAACGCGCGACCCGTGCGGCGGTGTTCGTCGGGCAGCGCCACCCAGAGCTGGACGCCGTGCAGCGTCGTGGTGCGCGGCGTCGCGACCTCGGAGTGGCAGATGCCGTTGCCACCGGTCATCAGGTTGACCTCGCCGGGCCGGATCATGGCGTGGCTGCCGAGGCTGTCGCGGTGTTCGACCTCACCGCTGAACAACCAGCTGACGGTTTGCAGGCCGGTGTGGGGATGCGGCGCCACGTCCATGCCCCCGCCGTGCGTGATGTCGGCCGGGCCGTAGTGGTCGACGAAGCACCACGCACCGATCAGGGACCGGCTGCGCTGCGGCAGCGTGCGGCGCACGGTCATCGCACGCGGGCCGCCGAGCGGAACGTCCCGCGCGGTCAGGATCTCCACCTTCGGACCGGTGGCCGCCCGGTGCCGACACTCCACCGCGTCCGGATCGTGTTCGGTGTTGCTCATCGCACTCCCTCGTTCCGGTTCTGCACTTCGCCCGATGCGCCCCGGCGCTGCGGGTGCGTTCGCGGTTGGCTGGCGTGGTCGGGGTTTCGCGTTTTGTAGGCATGATGCGATTGAGAGCGCTCCCATTTCGCATTATGCCTACAAAACGCGAACGAGAGGCACGTGTGGTGGGGATCCGGGTGATGGGGGGGCGGGTGGTGAGTGCGAGGGCGGGTGGTGAGTGCGGATCCGGGTGGCGAGTGCGAGTGCGCGGGGCGAGTGCGAGTGCGGGGGGCGGGTGGAGCGAGGGCGGGTGGTGAGGTGGTGCCTCCGTGCGGGATACGGCCTGGCGCCTGCCTTGCAAGCCCTCCAGGGCCACTCGGGATACGGCTCGGCGCCTGCTTTGTAAGCCCTCCAGGACCGCTCGGGACATGGCCTAAGCCTCACCGGAGAACCGTCCCCACGCCGACTGGCGGGTCACGCCGAGCGCCTCGCCGATGCGGCCCCACGCCACACCGCGCTCGCGCAGGCGCGAGACCCACAGGCGCAGTCCCGCGTCCACCTGCTTCTCCACCCCGGCGATGCGCGGGAGGAAGGCAAGCATCTCCTCGTCGGACATCTCGGCCCAGTTCGGCCACTCCGCCTGGGGCTCGGGCACGCCGGCGAGGATCTCGACGCACATGCCGACGCACTGGTCGCAGATGAAGACCCCGGGGCCCGCGATCACCTTGGCGACCGCGCTCTCGTCCTTGGCGCAGAACGAACACCGGACGGACATGACCACCTCCAGCCCTTGTCAGGGCTAGCCTGACACGTCAGGACTGTCCTGACAACCTCCATCGAACGATGGATGCCGGACCGAGCGGGCGCACGATGCCCGCGACCCGGGCCTGCCGCGAGCCTGGACCCCATGGAGAACGAAGTCGTGGTCTCGGTCAGGGACCTGCGCAAGACCTACGGGGCGAAGGTCGCCGTGGACGGGATCTCCCTGGAGGTCCGGCGCGGCGAGGTCTTCGGGGTGCTCGGGCCGAACGGCGCCGGGAAGACCACCACCGTCGAGTGCGCGGCCGGGCTGCGGCGGCCCGACGGCGGCACCGTGCGGGTGCTCGGGCTGGACCCGGTGGCCGACCCCGCCGTGCGGTACCGGGTCGGGGTGCAGCTCCAGCACGCCGTGCTGCCGAACCGGATGAAGGTGCGCGAGGCCGTGCGGATCTTCGCCTCCGCCTACCCCCGGCACGCCGACCCGGACGCGCTGCTGGCCGAGTGGGGGCTGGCCGAGCAGCACGGCACCGCGTTCGCCGCGCTCTCCGGCGGCCAGCGGCAGCGGTTGTTCATCGCGCTGGCGCTGCTCGGGGAACCGGAGGTGGTGGTGCTGGACGAGCTCACCACCGGGTTGGACCCGGCCGCGCGGCGGGACACGTGGTCACTGGTCAGGGCGCTGCTGGCGAAGGGGGTGTCCGTGCTGCTGGTGACGCACGCGATGGACGAGGCGGAGCAGCTGTGCGACCGGCTCGTGGTGGTCGCCGCTGGACGGGGGGCCGCTGCGGGGACCCCCGCGATGTTGCGGGGTGCGCACACCAGTCTGGAGTCGGCCTACCTGGCGCTGACCGGGGAGGTGGCGTGATGCGTCCGCTCTTCGTGCTCACGCGGGTGGAGTGCGCGCTGTTCCTGCGCGAGCCCGCCTCGGTGCTGTTCACCTTCGCGCTGCCGCTGGTGCTGCTGTCCCTCAACGGCGCCAACGGGAACCGGCCGAGCGACCTCCTCGCCGGGGCCGGGTACATCGACGTGCTGATGGCCGGGTACCTGGTGTACGTCATGACCACCTCGGGGGTCATGGGGATGGCGGAGACCCTGGCCGACTACCGCGACAAGGGAATCCTGCGCCGGATGCGGGTCAGCCCGTTGCGGCCGTGGCAGATCCTCGGTTCGCACGCGCTGATGAACCTGGCTGTGAGCGTGCTGGGCGCGGTGCTGCTGGTCGCCGTCGCGGGCTCGTTCTTCGGGTTGTCCCGGCCCGTGTCGATCCCCTTGGTGCTGCTGGCGCTGGCCGCGACCGCGTGTTGCGTGCTCGCGCTGGGGTTCCTGCTCGGTGCCATGCTGCCCACGGTTCGGATGACCCAGGCGGTCACGTCCGCGCTGTACTTCCCGTCGATCTTCATCTCCGGCGCGCTGTTCCCGCGCGAGAGCCTGCCGGAGCTCGCACAACGGATCAGCGACGTCCTCCCGGTCACCTACGCTGTACAGGCGATCAGGAAGGCGTGGGCGCACGGGGTCCTTGACGGGACCGCGCTGGTCGTGCTGGTGGTGACGGCGGTAGTCGCGGTGACCGTCGCGCTCCGCGCCTTCCGCTGGGAATCACGGTAGTGGGGACACTCGGTGGACGAGCACGCGTGGGACCGGCTCTGGGTGTGGCACGCACTGTTGGTCGCGATGGTGGTCGTGGCCACCGGAATCGCGTTGTCGGACGCGCGGCTGTCCGGCACGGACCAGGTGCTCGTGCTCGCCCTGGCCGTCACCCTGCTGCTGTGGCACTGGCTGATGATGGCCCGCCGCCCCGAGTGGTGGCTGCGGGCGCTGCCCATGACCGTGTACTGGACGGTGATGACCGGGCTGGTGGTGGGCCTGGTGATGCTGCACCCGCACCACTCGATCATGCTCTACGCCCTGTACCCGTTGATGTTCGTGACGCTGGACTGGTGGGCGCTGGTGCCCGTCGCTGGGGTCACCGGCGTGGTCAGCTGGCTGTTGGCGGGTCCGGAGGCGCCGCGCGGAGTGCTGCTGAGCGTGCTCAGCTCCACCGCGGTCGCGCTGCTGATCGCGCTGTTCGTCCACGCGCTGATGCGGCAGCACGAACAGCTGCGAGAAACGCGAGCTGAGCTGGCCGAGACCGCGCGGCACGCGGGAGTCCTTGAAGAACGCGAGCGACTGGCGCGCGAGCTCCACGACACCGTCGCGCAGAGCTTCACCAGCATCGTCACCCAGCTCGAAGCAGCCGACCAAGCCTTCGACGGCCGAGCCGCGGACGCCCGCGAGCACGTCGTCACCGCGCGCAGCACGGCTCGCGATGGACTCGACGAGGTCCGCAGGTCCGTGCGGGCGCTGCGGCCCGATCTGTTGGAGGAAGCCTCTTTGCCGCAAGCACTCGAACGCACGCTGCTGCGCTGGTCCGCGACGTCCGGAGTGCACGCCGAGCTGCGCACCACCGGCGACGTCATCTCGCTGCACCCGGAGACCGAGACCGCGTTGCTGCGCATCACCCAGGA
Source organism: Allokutzneria oryzae (assembly GCF_042429765.1). NCBI lineage: Bacteria > Bacillati > Actinomycetota > Actinomycetes > Pseudonocardiales > Pseudonocardiaceae > Allokutzneria > Allokutzneria oryzae. Next base: position 29,781 of record NZ_JBHLZU010000012.1, read on the forward strand.
GGCGTTGGCCAACGTGGCGCGGCACGCGGGCGCGAACCGGGTGATCGTGTCACTGTCCTACCTCGGTGACACGGTCACCTTGGACGTGGACGACGACGGCGCGGGCATCACCGCCGCGCCGGGGCCGCGAGGAGAGGGTGGGTTCGGGTTGGTCGGGATGCGGGAGCGGATCGCGGGCGTCGGCGGTGAGCTGAGCGTCGAGAGCGAGCCCGGCCAGGGCACCACGATCGCCGTGTCGGTGCCGTCATGATCAGGATCGTGGTCGTCGACGACCACCCCGTGGTCCGGGACGGGCTGCGCGGGATGCTCGACGGGCAACCGGACCTGGTCGTCGTCGGCGAGGCGGAGAACGGCCGCGTCGCGCTGGACGTGGTCGCGCGGGAGTCGCCCGACGTCGTGCTGATGGACCTCCGGATGCCGGTGCTCGACGGGGTCGGCGCGATCGAGCGGCTCAGCGCGACCTGTCCCGCGATCCGCGTTCTGGTGCTCACCACCTACGACGAGGACCACGAGATCATCCGCGCCGTGGAGGCCGGGGCGACCGGCTGCCTGCTCAAGGACGCGCCGAGGGACGTCCTGTTCGACGCGGTGCGCTCGGCGGCGCGCGGGGAACCCGTGCTCGCGCCGAAGCTGACCGCCAAGCTGCTCGGCCGCTTGCGGGGTCCGAGACCGGAGTCGCTGACCGATCGCGAGGTGGAGGTCCTCGGCCTGGTGGCCAGGGGCCTGACCAACCGCGCGATCGGCCGCGAGCTGGCGATCTCCGAGGCGACCGTCAAGACGCACCTGGTGCACGCGTTCACCAAGCTCGACGTCGACGACCGCACCGCCGCGGTGACGGTCGCGCTTGAACGCGGGCTGCTGCGGTTGAAACGGCGCTAGTCGGTCACGTAGCGCAGCATCACCACCTTGTTGAAGTGCCTCGTCTCGGCCAGCCGGAGCTGGATTCGCTTGTCCAGCAACGGGAAGAGCGGCGTGCCTCCGCCGAGGACCACCGGGGAGAGGAACAGCCAGTACTCGTCGATCAGCCCGTGCGGCAGCAGCGCGGACGCGATCCCCGCGCCGCCGACCTCCATGAGGCCGTCGCCCTCGGCCTTCAGCCTGCGGACCTCTTCGACCGCGTTCTCGCTGATCAGGGTGCTGTTCCAGTGGACTTCGGTGAGCGTCCTGGAGAAGACGACCTTGGGTTTGTCCGTCCAGAGCCGACCGAACTCGCGCTCGATGCCCGACGCGTCCTCGGGCACGTGCGGCCAGTAGTCGGCCATCAGCTCGTACAGGCGACGACCGTGCAGCGAGACCTCGATCTCGCGGTACCTGTCGTTGTGGAACTGGTGCAGCTCCTCGTCCGGGTCCGTCCAGTCGATGCTGCCGTCGCGGTCGTTGACGTAGCCGTCCAGGGACACGCCGAACGAGTAGATCAGTTTCCTCATGACTGAGTAGACCTCCCGGACGCGGAGAACTCATCGGACAAGGACGAGACAGGTTCTGCGGAACGATTGACAGCGAAAAGCTTCCCTTGATGTAGTCCGAGCACGTCTTCGGACAACGTTGTCATCGAGGGGGTACGCCCACATGTGGCCTTCCAACAGGCGATTCGTGGCCGGAACGGCGGCGGGACTGCTGTTCGCCGGGCTGCTGACCGGGACGGCACAGGCCGCTCCTCCCCCGGTTGACGGGGTGGCACTGGTGAACCCGTTCGTGGGCACCCAGAACTTCGGCAACACCTTCCCCGGCGCGAGCGCGCCCTTCGGCATGGTGCAGGTCAGCCCGGACACCGGCGGGCAGGGCGGGTACGACTACCAGCAGGACTCGATCTACGGCTTCAGCCAGACGCACCTGTCCGGCGTGGGCTGCGGCGTCATGGGCGAAGTGCCGATCATGCCGACGACCGGTGGAGTCACCACCGTGGACCACAACGCCTACAAGTCGAAGTACTCGCACGACGACGAGGAAGCCACACCCGGCTACTACCGCGTGGGCCTGTCCAAGTACGGCATCAACGCCGAACTGACCGCGACGCCGCGCACCGGCTGGCAGCGCTACACGTTCCCCGCGACGGGTTCGGCCAACGTCCTGTTCAACACGGGCAAGGCGAACCAGACGGTCTACGACTCGGAGATCCACGTCGTCGGTGACCGCACCATCGAGGGCCGTGTCCAGGCCGGTGGGTTCTGCGCGGGCCGCGATAGGCACACCGTGCACTTCACCGCGACCTTCGACCGCCCGTTCAGCTCCTACGGCACCTGGCGCGGCTCAACGATCACACCGGGCAGCCGGGACGCGGCGGGCAGCGGCGGCAACGGTGGCTGGGTGAGCTTCGACGCGAGCACCGACCGCGACGTCGTCGTGAAGGTCGGCCTGTCCTACACCGGCATTGAGGGCGCGCGGAAGAACCTCGCCGCGGAGACCGGTGACTCGCACGACTTCGACGCGACCCGCGCGAAACTGCGGCAGTCGTGGGTGGACAAGCTCGGCGCGATCAAAGTCAGCGGTGGTCCCACCGACCGGTTGCGCGCGTTCTACACCTCGCTCTACCACGCGCAGATGCACCCGAACCTCGCCGGTGACGTGGACGGCCGATACATCGGCTTCGACAACAAGGTGCACACGGCGAGCGGGTACACGCCCTACCAGAACTTCTCGCTCTGGGACACCTATAGGCCGCAGAACCAGTTGCTGCAGATGATCGAACCTCAAGTGGCACGCGACGTCGCGCTGTCCGTTCTCGCGATCGGCCGCGACGGCGGCTGGCTGCCGCGGTGGGCGCTCGCGGGCAGCGAGACCAACATCATGACCGGCGACCCGGTGGTTCCGTTCTTGGTGGAGGCGTGGTCAAAGGGACTGCTGGCCGGGCACGAGGCCGAGGCGTACTCACTGATGAAGACCAACGCCACCAGCACACCGCCCGCGGACTCGCAGTACAACGGGCGCTCGGGCGTCGAGTACTACAAGCAGCGCGGCTACATCCCGTCCGGTCTGAAGCTGGGCACGGACTGCGCGCACAAGGGCGGCGACAACGACTGCGTGCACCCGGCGTCGGCGACCATGGAGTACGCGGCGGCGGACGCTTCGCTCGCGCTGATGGCGGAGAAGCTCGGACACCGCGCTGACGCGCGCATGTTCGCCGAGCGCGGCCAGTGGTACCGCAACCTGTGGGACTCCTCGATCAGCCAGTTCCGCCCGCGCACGGTGGACGGAACGTGGGTCACGCCGTACAACCCGGTGGACGCGGGACACCAGTTCCACGAGGGCGGTGCGCACCAGTACCAGTGGCTCGTACCGCAGGACCCGGCCGGGCTGGTGGACCTGATGGGCGGGCGCAAGGCCACGGAGAAGCGGCTCGACGGGTTCTTCGCCTACGACAAGCTGCTGGCCGATCCTGCTGGCACGGTGCGCAAGGACTGGATCACCCAGCCCTACGACTACTACGGCAAGCCGACCTACAACCCGAACAACGAGCCCGACCTGCACGCGCCCTACATGTACCTGTGGGCGGGCGCACCGGCGAAGACCGCGACCGTGGTGCGCGCGGCGATGACGTTGTTCACCACGGGTCCGGACGGTATGACCGGAAACGACGACCTGGGCACGATGTCGGCGTGGTACGTGTTCTCCTCGCTCGGCCTGTACCCGACGATGAACGGCGCGAACTTCCTGGCGATGTCCAGTCCGCAGTTCGAGTCCGCAACCGTCCGAATCGGACAGTTCGGCCAGCGCCAAGGCGGAACGCTGACCATCACCGCCCCGGGCGCGAGCGACACGAAGCGCTACGTGCGCAGCGTCTCGCTCAACGGCCGTGACGTCCGGCAGACCTGGCTGGACTGGGACGCTGTCGCACACGGCGGGAATCTGGCGCACACGCTGGACACCAAGCCGTCCTCATGGGGCACCGATCCGAGCGCTGAGCCGCCATCGGTGAACCGCGCTCAGCGGGACTCCCGCTGGCACATCGACGCGTCGCTGCGCCAGAGCGCGGTCGTCGCGCCGACCGGTTCGACGGACATCACCATCAACCTGGACGTCCTCGGCCAGGCCCCGGCCGTGCTCCCGGTGTTCGTCCAGCCAACGGTTCCGGCGGGCTGGAAGGTCGCCACGCAGCCCCCGCTGATCATCCGCTCCTTCTCCCTGCCCACCCAGCAGACGCTGCCCCTGCGGGTGACCGTGCCCCAAGGAGCGAAGGAGGGCACTTATCCCTTGCAGGTCAAGGTCTCCGCCCCCGGCGCGAACACGGTGACCCGCACGGCGACGATCGATCTCCGCCCGGCCCCGACCTGCCTGTCCACAGTGGACTGTGCGGTGGACCTGAGCCGTGACCGCAACCACGACGGCACGGCAACGGCAGCCCAGTCGGCGCAGGGGAACTTCGACGGCGGCGGCTGGACCTACGACGGCGACCTGCTCCCGAAAGCGGGCCCGGTGACGTGGAACGGCGTGACCTACGCGGCGCCTGACGCCACCGGCACGGCCGCCAACTTCGTGGAAGCCCGCGGCCAGGCGCTCCTGCTGCCCACGGGCGGCTACGGCCGACTCCACGTGGTGGCGGCGGCGCACAACGGCCCGGTGTCGACTGCGCTCACGGTGCACTACACGGACGGCAGCAGCGCCGAGGTCCCGGTCACGGTGGGCGACTGGGCGGGTTCCACGCCGTCCGGGGCCACGGTGGCCCTGTCGATGCCCCACCGCATCAAGGCGGGCTCCGGAGTGGACGGCCCCCCAGTGAAGCTGTTCGCCACCGACCACTCCCTCACCGCGTCGAAGACGGTCCGTTCGCTGACTCTGCCCAACGACCCGCGCGTGGAGCTCTACGCCCTCACCCTCACCCGTTGACCCACGACGAGAGCCATGACTGACCGGTGGGGCCCGAACCGCTGTCCGTCCGCACCCGAGGAGGCGTCGTCCCTGCGAAACGGGGCGACGACCTCGCGCAGCCCCCGTGCCCCGGTGTGCGCGTCGGCTGGCTGGCGTGGTCGGGGTTTTCGCGTTTTGTCACCTTAATGCGATTTGGGAGCGCTCTTTTGCGCGTTAAGTGCACATCTCGTTAGGAGCGTGACGTGGTGGTCCTCGGGCGTGCTCTTCGGGCGTTGATGAGCCGCGAAGGCTTGTGCCCGACGAGCTATGGGCGGCGGTCGTGTTCGTGGTGACCAGTGGGTGCCCGCCGTCGTTCGGGGTCGCGATGCCCACCGCGCACCGGTGGTTCACCGCTCGGCCTGGGTGACCTCGGCTCGCAGGGGTTGGTCGACCAGCCCCGGGCGGCGGCCGTCCGTGCGACAAGAGGGGTGTTCCGGACCGAACCCGACCGGGCACGCCCTGGCCTCCCCGCCCCGATGGCCAGGGTTTCCGTGGCCCCCTCAACAACCACCTCGCGCCGGAAACCCCGGCCACCGCGATCCCCCGCCACACACCCTGTTCCCCGCGAGACACGCCTTGGGCGCCCGACTTCTGGCGAAATTGCCACGTTCGCCGACAGCGAAAGAATCAGCACGCCATTTCACCCCACAGAGCCATGATCACCATTTTTGGCGAGATAGAATAGGAATATGACCCCGGACGAGACCCTCGATGCCATCGAGGACGCCTACCGTGCGGTGAATCGCGCGCACGCGGTCCTGGCGCGCTGTCTCGCCGATTTGGTGGTCAGTACGGATTTCGCCGAATACCCGTATCTCGGGGATGAGGTCGGCGCTCTGTTGTCGATTTCCTCGCGCAAGGCCAGCACGCTGATCTGTCACGCCGAGAACCTCGCCTCCCGCCCGGCCGTTCTCGCGGCTCTGGAGGAGGGGCGGATCGATCAGGGCAAGGCCCTGTTGATCGTGGATCAGTTGGAGCCGTTGACGGCTGTGCAGGCGGAGATCGTGGAAGCGGTGTTGATCGAGTACGCCCGTACCCATCACTACAGCCGGATCCGGCAGCATGCCCAGCGCCTGATCGCGAAGGTGGATCCGGAGGCGGCGGCGCGGCGGCATGAGGAGAAGAAGCGGACCCGGCAGGTGGAGAAGCTCAACCTCGATGACGCGATGTGTGCGTTGCGGTTCCAGTTCACCGCCGTCCAAGGGGCCCTGGTGTGGGATCGGATCGACCGCATCGCCCGAGGGTTGGGCGATGATGAGCGCACCATGGACCAGCGGCGGGCGGATGTCGCGTTTGACCTGCTGATGGGTAAGGAGACGGGTGCCCCGCAGGGGGAGGTGAAAGTCCTGGTCACCCTTCCCGCGACGACGTTGATGGGCATGGACCAGGAGCCCGGGATGCTGGCCGGGTACGGGCCGATCCCGGCAGATGTGGCGAGGGACATCGCCGCCGGGGGTACGTGGAAGCGGATTCTCACCGACCCGGTGACCGGGGTGGCGATGGATGTGGGGCGGACGAACTACCGGCCGTCAGCCGCCCTCGCCGACCTGGTCCGGGCCAGGGATGTCACCTGTGTGGCCATTGGCTGTCGGCAACCCGCGCACCGGTGCGATCTGGATCATTGCGAACCCTTCGATGGCACGAACACGGTCGCGGATGATCTGGGTGCGAAGTGCCGACGACATCATGTGATGAAACACCACACGCGGTGGAAACGAACCCAGCTGCCCGGCGGTATCCATATCTGGACGACGCCGATGGGACGAACGTATGTGCGGGAACCTGAGCCGATAGCGGATCCTGCTCCCCCGTTTTAAAACCCGGCCCCGGCTAGCCCGCCACCACTAGAGGTGAGCGGGCTAGCGGTGGTGGGTGGTCAAGGAAATGCGCGCCGGAGTCCCGGAGAATTATCCGGGGGCAACCCGACGGAGTCGGGGCGGCAGCCCGGCCGTAAACGCCACCACAGCCTCAACGCCACCGGCCGCACATGACGCCGCAGGCTTCTCCCGAACGTCCATAAGGACGTGTCTCACCGGCTACCGGCGCCTGCACAGCGAACCCGTCCACGCCCCGCAGGGCGGTGACACGGCGCAAGCGTGCGTGAACGGCGCTCCGATCACGCACCGGGAACCAGGTACGGAGTTCCCGCCAATCAAGGCCAATCGGCCGCGCAGCAGGGACTTCCGTCTCCAGCGGAGCACCGGGCAACCGTGCAAGCGTTGTCCCGGTACGGCAGTCGGGCCTGGAGGTGCTCTGTGCGAATCGGTCTCCTCGACGACGACACGGTGCTGGAAGCGATCACGCTGGCTGGCCGGGCTCCGTCCGTGCACAACTCACAACCGTGGCGGTGGCGGGTCGGCGAAACCGCGTTGCACCTCTACGCTGACTGGAGCCGCCATGTTCCCGTGACCGACAGGGACGGCCGGGATCTCGTGGTCAGCTGCGGGGCAGCGCTGCACCACCTCCGCGTGGCGTTGGCCGCTCTCGGGTGGGGCGGTACCGTCCGTCGCTTGCCCGACCCCGACGATCCGAAACACCTGGCGTCCGTCCGGTTGTTCGCAAGGCGGCCGAGAGCGGACGACATCGCACTTCTGTCCACGATTCCCGCGCGTCGTAGCGACCGTCGGCTATACAGCTCCTGGCCTGTACCGGAGCAGTTGCTGGACAAGCTTGCGAGGTTCGCCGCCGCGCAGGGTTGCGCTCTCCGCGTTGTTGCCGATCCCGTGCCGCGGGAGGACCTGCTCACCGCGATCGCCGACGCCGACCGGGAGCAACGGGACGATCCCCGGTACCGCGACGAGCTCGCGCAGTGGAGCGGGCGCCGCTCCGGCTCGCGCGACGGAGTTCTGTCCGAGGTGAGCACGACCGTCCACCCACGGCCCGGGGACGTGCGGTTGCGCCAGTTCGCCGATCCGACTCTCGGCGAACCGGAGGGTGCGTACGCCGATCCTGACAAAGGTGTCCTACTCGTCATCGGTACGGCGAAGGATGACATGACCGCTCGGTTGCGAGCCGGTGAGGCCGCGAGCGCGGTGTTGTTGCGTGCCACCAGTTTCCAGCTTGCGAGTTGCCTGCTCTCGCAGCCGCTGGAAACCCCGCGCACCCGAGCCCTGGTCCAGCAACGGGTACTTGGTGGCGCCTTGTTCCCGCAGTTGGTGCTGCGGGTGGGCTGGGCGCACGTCACTGCCGAACCGTTGCCCGCGAGTCCTCGGCGGGCCGCATCCGAGATCACCGAACCGCTTGGACCACGACAGTGAGCGAGGGTGATGAGATGACCGCGTACGTGCTCAGCTTCGACGAGCTCGGCAAGGGCGACACCGCCCTGGCCGGTGGCAAGGGCGCCAACCTCGGCGAGCTCGTCTCGGCGGGGCTGCCCGTGCCGCCGGGGTTCGTCGTCGCCGCCGAGTCCTATCTGTCCTCGATGGCAGCGGGGGGTGTCCGCGCGGAGATCGACAAGATCGTGCACACCGAGCTGGCCCGCACCGACGATCCCGCCGCACTCGCCAGCGCCAGCGAGCGGCTTCGGGGTCTGGTCCGGCAAGCCGGCGTGACCACGGAGGTCCGCGCCGCCGTGAGCGAGGCGTATGAGCTGCTCGGCGACGCGGAAGCCGTGGCGGTGCGGTCCTCGGCGACGTCCGAGGACACCGCCGGGGCGTCTTTCGCCGGGATGAACGAGACGTTCACCAACGTCATCGGCACCGAGGCCGTCCTTGAGCGCGTCGTCGACTGCTGGGCGTCGTTGTTCGGACAGCGCTCACTCGCCTACCGCGCCGAGCACCGGCTGTTAGAGGAGCCCGCGATCGCCGTGGTGGTGCAGACGATGGTGCCCTCCGAGCGCTCCGGGGTGTTGTTCACCGCCGATCCGTCGACCGGGGAACGGGACCGTGTCGTCGTGGAGGCCGCGTTCGGTCTGGGCGAGGTCGTCGTCAGCGGCGCGGTGGAGCCGGACACCCATGTGGTGTCCACAAAGGACTTCACGGTGCTGAGCTCGCGGGTCGGGAACAAGAAGTACAAGATCGCCCGTGGCCCTGACGGTGGTGACGTCAAGGTCCCACTCGACGCCGCGGAGTCCACCCGGCGCGTGCTGGCCGATGACGAGGTCGTGGCGCTCGCCAGGCTGGGGGCCCGTGTCGAGGCGCACTACGGCGTGCCGCAGGACATCGAGTGGGCGATCGCCGATGGGCACACGTGGCTGGTACAGGCGCGGCCGATCACCACCCTCGATCAGGACAAGGGCGTGCTGCTGACCGGTCTGGCAGCCGCACCGGGCACTGCCAGCGGGCAGGTGCGGGTGCTGGCCTCGCCGGACGAAGGGGACTGCCTTCGTGACGGGGACGTTCTCGTCGCGAGCATGACCAACCCGGACTGGGTGCCCAGCATGCGACGGGCGAGTGCGGTCGTCACCGACGAGGGCGGCATGACCTGCCACGCGGCGATCGTGGCGCGCGAGCTCGGCGTCCCCTGCGTGGTGGGCACCAGGACCGCGACCAGCACGCTCCGCGAAGGCCAGCAGGTCACTGTGGACGGTGACCAGGGGACTGTGTCCTCCGGATCCGTCCACGCGGTGCGGACCGAGCCCGTCGCGCAGCCGATGCCCGCCTTCGAGCCGTTGGCCACCAAGCTCTACGTCAACCTGGCCATGCCAGAACACGCCGAAGCCGCCGCCGCGCTGCCGGTGGACGGAGTCGGGCTGCTGCGCGCGGAGTTCATGCTCACCGACGCCCTCTCCGGTACGCACCCGCGTCGTTTCCTGGCGCAGGAAGGACCGGAGCGGTTCGTGGCGGCGATGACCGCCTCGCTGCTGCGGATCACCCGTCCGTTCGCGCCACGGCCGGTGATCTACCGGGCCACGGATTTCCGCAGCAACGAGTTCCGCGGCCTGATCGGGGGCGAGGACTTCGAGCTGGTCGAGAACAACCCGATGATCGGCTACCGCGGCTGCTTCCGGTACGTCCGGGAACCGGAGCTGTTCGCCTTGGAGCTCCAGGCGCTGGCCCGGGTCAGGGAGCAGACGCCGAACCTGCACCTGATGATCCCGTTCGTGCGGACCCGCTGGGAGCTGTCCGCCTGCCTGGAGATGATCGACACCAGCCCGCTCGGCAGGCAGCGCGGACTGCTGCGGTGGGTGATGGCCGAGGTTCCGTCTGTGGTGTACCGGATCCCGGAGTACGCGGCCATGGGAATCGACGGTGTGTCCATCGGCAGCAACGACCTCACCCAGCTGGTCCTGGGCGTTGACCGGGACTCGACGGCGTGCGCGGAGCTGTTCGACGAGTCCGACCCGGCCGTGCTCGACATCATCGCCCGGATCGTTCACGCCTGCGACGACGCCGGGATCACCTCGTCGCTGTGCGGCCAGGCCCCGTCCAACCGGCCGGAGTTCGCCGAGCACCTGGTGCGCGCCGGGATCACCTCGGTGTCGGTGAACCCGGACGTCGTGCGGCACGCACGGATGATCATCGGTTCCGCCGAACGACGGCTGGTGCTCCGGGCGGCCCTGCGATGACCGTCGGCCGACGACGGGGGCTCGGGTCGCCGGGAGTCAGGAACCGGTGGTGGGGCGGACAACCGCGACCGGGCAGGGCGCGTGGTGCAGCAGCGCCTGGCTGGTTGAGCCGAGCACCGCGCCCCGCAGGGCACCCCTGCCCCGTGAGCCGACAACAAGCAGCCGGGCGTTCGGTGCCTGTGCGAGCAGGGCACGCGGCGCGGAACCCTTCACGACCACGCGCTGCACGGTCACCTCGGGGTACTTCTCCTGCCAGCCAGCGATGCTCTCGGCGAGCAACAGACGCGCATCCCTCTCGATGGCTGCCCAGCCCAGCATCACGAACGGCACCTTCGCCCACACGCTCTCGGCGATGTGGTCGTTCCACGCGTGCACGACCACCAGCGAGGTGCGGGACCGGGACGCCTGGTCGAAGGCGAACTCCAGAACCGCTTCGTCGGCCACCGATCCGTTGACACCGGTCACGACCGGTCCGGCTGCGGGCGGCTCGGCGTCCACAGTGGCCCCGCGAACCGCCACGACGGGGCAGTGCCCGTGCGCGGCCAGCGTGATGGCAACCGAACCGACGATCAGCGAGGTGAATCCGCCGAGGCCGCGCGAGCCGACCACGACCAGGCAGGCGCGCTCGGACAACGCGGTCAGGGCCTGGGCGGCAGCACCGACGACGAACTGGGTGCTGACCGCGGTGCCGGGAGCGGCCTCCCGGGCCACCGCGGCGGCCGTGTCGAGGTAGTCCTGGCCCTGTTCCCGCAGTGCCTCGTCGACGGAACGGGGCAGGAAGGCCTGGGCGTCGGTGCTGATCTGGAGGTAGGAGTGCACCAGCCAGAGCGGGACTCGGCGGGAGGTGGCCTCGCGGGCGGCCCAGCGGACGGCGTTGGTCGCGGAGGTCGATCCGTCGACCCCCACGATGATCGGCTTGGTCACGAGAGTCCCTCCAGGTAACGGGGTTCGGCGATCTCCTGGGCGGATCTGCGCGGAGCGGCGGGGATCGGCCAGGTGGGCCTGCCGACGCGGAGCAGGGCGTGCGGGCGGCCCGGCAGCTCCAGCGCGTCCGCGAGCCGACCGCGCACCTCGGACAGGTGCAGCGGCTGGGTCACCACGGAGGCGGCCAGTCCCAAGGCGGTCGCCGACAACCAGGCGCGTTGCAACGCCGCGCCCGCGAGCACGTGCTCCCGTCTGCTGTCGCGCTCGCTGAGGAACACGAGCACGGTTTCCCGCGAGATGCTCTCCGCGATGACCTCGGCGTCGGGCGCCGGGTTGTTCGGTCGGACCAGGCCGCCGAAGCGCAGCCCGGGGCCGAGGCGCTCCTGCGGGATGCCGGTGCGCACTCGCCTGTTGTGGCGGCGGGTGATCCAGCCCGCCAGTTCCCGTTGGTAGGCGTGGTCGTGTCGGTACACGTTCGTGGCGTACTCGACAAGCCCGGCGAGCGCGTGGATCTCGTCCTGTCCCGCTACCAACTGGGTGCTGACACCGTCCACCTCCGCCGCCGCGATCACTACCTTGATCTCGTCGGCGGACAAGCCGTCGCGGTTGAAAGGCAGTCGGTAGGACCTGCGGCGCGGGATCGCCTCGTACCAGGCGTGCTCTGTAGCGGTGGCCGGTTGCGGGGTGGATGCGGTCACGGTGCCGACCCAGTCCGACAACGAGGAGTCGCCCGACAGCGAGGTCTCCGCCCGCCAACCGAGCTCCCGCACGGCGAGCTCCAGGTTCGCCAGTGCCGTGCCGCAGGAGAGCAGCCGGTCGCGGCCGGTCGGGTCGTGGTAGGGCAACGTGATGTCGCGGCGTTCGAACAGCAGGGCGTCGTGCTTGCTGAGCTCCAGCGACCACGGTTGCGAGTTGTGCACCGACGGGGCGAGCTGAACCGCGCGGATCAGGGTTTTGGTCTCGTCGTAGGACCAGGAACTCATCACGAGGTCCTTTCAGTAGGTGGGGGTGATCGGTCGCTAGCCCACGGAGTGGTGTCGCCGGACGCGGTTGGGCGGTGGGATGACCACCACGGGCACGGTCGCGTGCCGCACACAGGCCGCGCTGCACGAACCGAGCACCATCTCGCGCAGCAGCCCGCCCCGGTGCGAGCCGACCACCAGCAGCGCCGCGTCCTCGGCCGCTTCGAGCAACCGCGTGGACGGCGAGCCGGAGACGCTCCAGGTCCGCACGCCGACCGCGGTCGGAACCTGCTCGCGCGCACGGGCAAGGGCCTTGTCGAGCAGCATCTCCGAGGCCTGGCGGACCGCGCCGAGTGAGGTGAAGGCGAAGTCCGACATCGGCTCGTGGCTCCAGACGTTGACCGCCAGCACCGTGGAGCCGCGGAGGACGGCTTCCTCCAGCGCCCAGACGAGGGCGTTGTGGCCCGACTCGCTCTCGTCGACCCCGACGACGACCTCATTGCGGCTCATGGCCTCTCCTCTCCGTTGCGGCCGTTCCGGGTCCAGCCGGTGATGTGCGCGGGGTCCGCTCGACGCGGGAAGTCACAGCCGCAACCGGCGCAGCCACGGGTCGGCTTCCTGCCGGGGCACCACCCGGATGCGCGCGTCCACCGCCACGCACCCCTTGGGGCCCGCCAGAACGGGGTTGAGGTCCAGCTCGGCGACCTCCGGCAGCAGTTCGGCGAGCCGGGCCACCCGCAGCAGCACGTCGTGCACGGCGGCCACGTCCGCGGGCGGGGTTCCCCGGTACCCGTGCAGCAGCGGAGCCGCCCGCAGCGACTCCACCATCTCCACCGCGTCCGTTGTGGACAGTGGGACGAGCCGGAATGCCCTATCCGCCAACACTTCCGTGACAACACCCCCGAGGCCGCAGGCCACGAGCGGACCGAACCGCTCGTCGGAGGTCACACCGATCAGCAGCTCGGTCCCGGGTTCGGCCATGGGCTGCACCTCGACAGCGCGGAGAGCGTCGCCGAACCGCCGCCACAGCTGCTCGGCACAGGCTCGGGCTTCCGACGGCGAGACGTTCAGGAGCACACCCCCGGCCTCGCTCTTGTGCAGGACCCCCTCCGCGACCGCCTTCAGCGCCACTGGCTGGTCGAAAGACCGTTGTGCCGCTACGACCTGCTCTGCCGTCGTGGCGAGCACCGAGGGCACGAGCGGCACCCCGAACGCCTCCAGAACCGCGCGGAGGTGCTCCGGCGTCAGCCAGCCACCGTCCGGGTAGGCGGCGAGGACCGCTCGTGCCGCCTCCACATCGATCCCCGGCAGGTCCGGAACCACACCGGCGTCGCGGGAGCTCGACCGCCTGTGGCTCAGGGCGGCGCTCAGCGCCCGCGCGGCGGCGGAGGGGTCCGAGTAGCTGGGCAGCCTGCGGGTTCCCACCGTGACCAGCTCCACCCGCGCCTGCTGCTCGGGGCGCACCAGGACCAGCGGCTTCGCCAGTTCGGCTGCCAGCTCCGCCAGGTCGCCGACCCGCTGCCCCGTGTCACCGAGCGCGGTGGGCACGCTGATCGCGACCATCGCGTGCACCGCCGGATCGGTCAGCACGAGGCGAACGGACTCGGCGAACGTCGCGGCATCGGGGGCAGCCGTGGTGTCGACGGGGTTGCCCAGCCCCGCGTGGGCGGGCAACAGGGCGCGCAGGCCGGCCGTCGTGGCCTCGGACAGCTCCGGCAGGACGAGGGACTCCCGGGCGCAGGCGTCGGCGGCGAGGACTCCGACGCCCCCGGCGTTGCTCACCACGGCCACCTCGCGCCCCGACGGCACCGGCTGCGCGTGGAGCAGCGCCATGACCTCGACGAGCTCGTCGAGGTCGTCCACGGCGACCACTCCGGCCTGGGCGAAGACCGCGTCCCGGGTCACGGCGGGGGTGGCCGCGGCGGCGGTGTGCGACGCGGCGGCCCTGCGGGCGGTCTCCGAGGTGCCCGCGCGCACGGCCAGCACCGGTCTGGTCGCGGCGAGGTGCCGGGCCAGCCGGGAGAACTTGCGGGGGTTGCCGAAGGACTCCAGGTAGAGCACGGCGAGCCGGGTGCGCTCGTCCTGTCCCCACCACATCAGCATGTCGTTGCCGCTGATGTCGTACTTGTCGCCGGTGGAGACCATCGTCGACACCCCGAGCCCCAGCTGTCGCAGGCGGTCCAGCAGCGCGATCCCGACTCCACCGGACTGGGTCACCACACCGATGTCGCCGGCCGGGTCCGGCGGCCGGGCGAACCCGGCGTGCAACCCGACGGCGGGGTCGGTGTTGACCACGCCGAGGCAGTTCGGACCGACCAGCCGCATACCGTGCCGCACCACCGCCGTGCGGAGGGCATCGGCCAGCTCCGGCTGCTCGGTGATGCCCGCGGTCACCACGACCAGCGCCCTGACCCCGCGACGCCCGCACTCCTCGGCGACGGCCGGGACCGCCGCGGCGGGCACGCAGACCACCGCCAGCTCCGGAACCTCCGGCAACACCCCGACGTCCGGGTAACACCGCAGACCGGCGACGGTGTCCGCCTTGGGGTTGACCGGCCACACCGTGCCACGGAACCCGCCTTCGACCAGGTTGCGCAGAACCGCGTGTCCGACCGAGCCCGGTGAGCGACCCGCGCCGACGACCGCCACCGACGTCGGCTCCAGCACCGAGCGCAGGCTCGCCCGGTCAGCGACCATCTCGCGGACGCGCACCGCCTCCTGGTAGGACTCGTCCGGAGCCAGGCGCAGGGTCACCGTCATCGTGCTCCCGTCCCGCACCATCTCCGCCGGCAGCCCGCAGTCGGTGAGCACGCGCACCATCCGGGCGTTCACCGTGAGCAGATCGGCGTGCAGATAGCGCACACCGCGCCGCCTGGCCAGCGAGCCCAGGTGCTCCAGCAGCAGTGTCCCGACGCCGTGCGCCTGCTCGGAGTGCGCGACGACCACCGCGATGTCGGCGTGCTCGGGATCGGCGAGCGTCTGGTAGCTGGCCACCCCGATGACCTCCTCGTCCAGCCAGGCCCCCAGAGCGCCGAACCGCGCGTCCGCCTCGTGGGCGAGGCGCCGCACGTAGTGCTCGATGACCGTGTGCGCCATCGAGAAGAACCTGAAGTACCTGTCCTGCTCCGGCAGGTTCTCGTGCAGCGCGCGGATCGCGGGGAGGTCGGCTTCGCGCACCGCGCGCAGCAGCACGGTCCTGCCGTCGGTCAGCAGCGCCCGTGTCGCTGTCACGGTCTCTCCTGGATGTGGACCCTGTTGACACCGGGCACAGACTGGGCCAAGGCGACCACCACGCGCTTGGCGTCGTCGTCGGGCAGCTCACCGCGGACGGTCACCACACCGTCGGCAGCTTCCACCTCCCACGACCGCCAGCTGCCGGCGTAGGCGCACAACCGCTGGCGGACGTCGGCAGCCACCGCGTCGTTGGTGCGCACCATCGTCCGGAGCACGTCCTGTCTGCTGACGATGCCCACCAGCCGGGGGCCGTCGACGATCGGCACGCTGCGGACGTGGCGCTCCACCATGCGCTCGGCGATGTCGGCCACGTCGGCGCTCGGCGTCATCACCGTCACCGTCTTCGTCATCACCTCACCGACCGTTCCCGGCGGCGCCTCCTTCTCGACGTTGTCGCCATCGGCCCGCCAGATGTGCGCTCGGGGATCGGTGGGAATGCGGTCCCGGATCAGGTCGGCCTCGGCGACGATGCCCACCAGCCGAGAGTCCTCGTCGACAACCGGCAGGGCCGCGAAACGGTTCTTGGTCAGCACCGACGCGGCCTCCCGCACCGGCGTCTCCGGCCGCACGCAGATCACGGGACTGGTCATGATGTCGCGGGCTCTCATGGCTCCTCCTTCTCGGCTGACCGCCACAGGGTGACGAGCAGCAGAACGAGCACGGGAACGGCGTACGGCCACATGCCGAGGGCGGGCCCGGGGTGAGCAGGGCCGCGAAAAGGGTGGTGAGAAACGCCAGCAGGCGAACCCACACCGACGACGGAGACCTCGTCCGTCCACAATGGATGACCACGACGAGGCGCGGGGCGCTGCCGATCGCTCATCGTCTTCCTCGCGCTGCCGTCTCGACGGTGTGCGCACCGGGATCCAGCCCCGTGCTCAACAGGCCCGTCCGCCCGGTCCACAAGCCCTCACCACGGCAGGTGAAGAACTTGGTGAGCACGTTCGCCCTCATCAAGCCCCTGTCCCTCGCTCAAGTCACGGCTGGGTCCTTTCAAGGACACCCCGATCAGGCTTGGACCACGAGAGCCCGAGTTCTCCCGTCGCCGAGCCGAAAGTCCCTGTCCCGACGGGTCCCCGGACGCTTCCGTCGTGCTCTCGCGGACACCACCGTGGGGGCACTCGCTGATGGGAGGGCGCGGTGGTCGGTCGTGTGGTGGTCGGAGTGGACGGTCAGCCCTCGGGTTGGCGCGCGCTGGCGGTTGCCGTGGAGGAAGCGCGAACGCACAACGCGGTGCTCGACATCCGGCACTGCTGGCAGGCTCCGCGCGAGGCGACAGCGCCGTCGGGGACCGTGATGCCGATCGTGTCCCTCGGCGCGAGGCCGTCGGCGGCGGCCGAGCAGGTGACCGCCTCGGCTCTGCGGCGGGCGACCGATTCGCTGCCGCCGGACCACCGGGTGCGCGCGGAGCTCCTGGAGGGACCGCCGGGCGCGGCCCTGTCCGAGTGCGTCGGCCCCGACGACATGCTCGTGGTGGGTGTCCGCAGCAGGAACCGCCTCACCGCGCGCTGGCTGGGCTCGACAACCAGCCGGGTGCTCAACCAGGCCGAGAGCACGGTCGTGGTGGTTCCACCGCCCGCCCCGCCGGGCGACGGGCCGTTTCCCGGACACGTGGTACTGGGCATCGCCCCGTCCCGGGCCACCACCGCCGTGCTCCGGCTCGGTTTCGACGAGGCCCGGGCGCACGAGTCGCCAGTGGCCGCGGTGCACGCCGTCGCCAACGCCGAACCTGACTCCTACATCGACGAACGGACCCTGGAGGTGCGGCTCACGCCCTTCCCGCCGGAATACGGCGACCTCAAGCACGTCCTGGAGCACTGGGAGCACACCAACCCCGCAGTCCCGGTTCGCCGCGCGGTCTTCCACGGCTCGCCGAGCCAGGCACTGGCCCGCGCGAGCGTGGGAGCGAAGGCACTCGTCCTCGGCCGGGTCCACCGCTCCGCGCCATGTCGCGGTGTCGAGCCCTTGGCAGAACGGCTCATCGGGCATGTCGGTTGCCCGGTCGCGCTCACCCCCTTCGCCGTCGCCTGAACCTGTTGCCCACCAACGAAGATCAGGCCAACCGGCGGGTTCACACCGCCAGAAGTGGGACTTTGGCAGCCGTGGAAGGGCCTTTCGGCTCTCCGCGTCCGATCGAGACGGCGCGACGGTGGAAGGAGGGAGACGCCGACGAGGGATGCGTGGAGGTGCGCCGTGATGCCTTGGTGGTACGGACCCGGCGGGGACGGCTCCGGGTGGAACTGGGTCGACTTCCTGCTCGTGATCGTGTCGATGGTGGTGTTCTGGGGCGGTTTGATCACCGTCGTCCTGCTGGTGCTGCGTCATCCGCGGTTCGCTCCGCCCTGGCAACGCGACGCGGAGCGGATCCTCGCCGACCGGTTGGCCCGAGGTGAGATCGACAACGAGGAGTACCGGAGTCGGCTGGCCGTGCTCGGCACCAGGAGATGATGGGAATGCGACACAGCCTCCCCGACGAGGAGACCGTCCGCGCCGCGGTCGCGCTGGCGGTTCGCGCCCCGTCGATCCACAACTCACAGCCTTGGCGGTGGGTGACCGGCGACAGTTCGGTGCACCTGTTCGCCGACCCCGGTCGCCTTCTGCCCGCCACCGATCCCGATGGCCGCGACCTGGTGGTCAGCTGCGGTGCCGCACTGCACCACCTGCGCGTCGCCTTCGCCGCCGCCGGGTGGGCCACCGACGTGCACCGGTTGCCCAACCCCGCCGAAGCGAACCACCTCGCCGCGGTGGAGTGCCGTCCCCGCGCGGCGACGCCCGAGGACATCGCCTTGGCGGCGGCCATTCCGCACCGCCGCACCGACCGCAGGCGGTTCAGCTCGTGGCAGGTGCCGGACGACCTGCTGTGCGCCTTGGCCGCGCGCGCCGCCGAGCAGGGCGCCATCCTCATCCCGGCCACCGACCCGGACGACAGGTACCGGCTGACCTCGGCGATCATCGAGGCGGCGCAGCAGCAGCACGCCGTCCCCGCGTATGTCAGCGAGTTGGCGGCATGGGCCGGTCGCGACTCCAGCTCCGAGGAAGGCGTGCCCACGGGGAACATCCCCGCCCAGCAAGCCTGGCACGATGACATCGCGATGCGCGCCTTCCCCCCGGGAGCGCTCGCGCAGCCACCACGGGGCTGGGAGAAGGACGCCAGCGAGCTGCTGGTCCTGGCGACGTCCTCCGACGATCGGATGTCGCGGCTGCGCGCGGGGGAAGCGGTCAGCGCGGTGTTGCTGGCGGCGACCGAGATCCGGCTCGCGACGTGCCCGCTCAGCCAGCCGCTGGAGGTCAGCAGTACCAGGGACTTCCTCCGCGACCGGCTTCTGGACGGCGCCGCGTTCCCTCAGCTGGTGCTGCGGGTCGGGTGGGCACCGGTGGGCAACAAGCCGGTTCCCGCCACCCACCGCAGAGCCGTCGACGACGTCCTCGGCCACTTCCCGGACTGACCGGGGGTGAGGTGCGGGATGACCGGAACATCCGTGGTGATCGAACGTGACGGACTCGACTCCTTGGTCCGGGCGCTGATCTCCGATGGCTACCTGGTCGTGGGCCCGACCGTGCGCGACAGTGCGATCGTGCTCGCCGAGCTCGACTCTCCGGGCCAGCTCCCGGCCGGGTGGGGTGTGGACGTGGCACCGGGCCGCTACCGGCTGCGCCCGCGTGCGGACGGCGCGGTGTTCTCCCATTCCGCCGGCCCCCAGTCGTGGAAGCAGTTCCTGCACCCGTCCCGGCAGCGGCTGTGGTCGACCCGGCCGGACGGCACGTACTCGGCGGAGGCCGATGCCCGGCCCCGCTACGCGTTCCTGGGCGTACGAGGCTGCGACCTGGCCGCCATCGGAGTCCTCGACACCGTGCTGACCGGCGGCGCGCACCCCGATCCGTCCTACGCCCGTCGCCGTGGTGGCGCGTTCGTCGTGGCTGTCAACTGCACTGAGCCCGGCGGTGTCTGCTTCTGCGCCTCCATGGGGACCGGACCGTCCGTCGGAGCGGGTTACGACCTCGCCCTCACCGAGCAGCTCGGCCCAGACGGGCACCGCTTCCTGGTCGAGGTCGGCTCCGAGGAGGGGGCGCGCGTTCTGAGCCGGGTCCAGCGGCGTGAGGCCACCGGGGAGGAGGTCGACGCGGCCCGGGCGGAGGTCGAGTCGGCCGCGGGGCGCATGGGACGGCAGATGCCGGAGGTCGACCTCCGAGACCTGCTGCGGCGCTCCCGCGAGTCCCCGCGCTGGGAGGAGGTCGCCAGTCGCTGTCTGACCTGTGCCAACTGCACCATGGTGTGCCCCACCTGCTTCTGCACCACCACTGAGGACGTCACCGACCTCACCGGCGAGCACGCCGAGCGGTGGCAGCGCTGGTCCTCGTGCTTCGAGCTGGACTTCTCCCAGCTCCACGGTGGAAGCGTGCGCGGAACCGGGGCCGGCAGGTACCGGCAGTGGATGAGCCACAAGCTCAGCACCTGGTACGACCAGTTCGGCACCTCCGGCTGCGTCGGCTGTGGCCGCTGCATCGCCTGGTGTCCGGTCGGTATCGACATCACCGAGGAGGCCGCCCGGCTCGCCGAGGACGCCGAAGGGAGCAGGGGCGATGTCCCTCCCCGCGCGGCTGGCTGACTTTCCGATGCTGTCGGGGATGTCCCCGGCTCAGGTGGCGCTGCTGGCCACCACCGCGAGCGAGGTGGACTTCGCCCCGGGGGACCGCCTGTTCGAGGAGGGGCAGCCCGCGCGCGGGTGTTGGCTGGTGCTGGACGGGTGCGTGGCGCTCGATGTCACCTTTCCCGGCAGAGGAGAGGTGCTCGTGCAGACCCTTGGGGCGGGCGACGTGCTCGGCTGGTCCTGGCTGGTTCCGCCGTACCGCTGGTACTTCGGCGCGACGGCGACCGCGCCGACGTCGGCGATCGCCCTGGACACCGACCGCCTTCGGGCGCTGGCCGAGAACGATCCCGCTTTCGGCTACCCGCTGGCGCTGCGGCTGTTCGGGGGCCTGCTGGATCGGTTGCAGACGACCCGCGCCCGGCTGCTCGACCTGTACCGGAGCGCCCGTGAGTCCTGACCGCGAGCCCATGCTGCCGACCCCGTACCGGGTCGCCGACCGGCGGGTGGAGACACACGACTCGGTGTCCCTGCGGCTGGAGGCGGTGCGCGAGCCGCTCCCTCGGTTCCGCCCTGGCCAGTTCACCATGCTCTACGCGCACGGCGTCGGGGAGGTGCCGATCTCCATCAGCGGCGATCCCTCCTCCGCGACCGGCTCGCTGACGCAGACCATCCGCGATGTCGGCGCGGTCAGCCGGGCGCTGCACGACGCACGGCCCGGCACGGTGCTCGGGGTCCGCGGCCCGTT
The DNA here is from genome assembly GCF_042429765.1 of Allokutzneria oryzae. Taxonomy (NCBI): domain Bacteria; kingdom Bacillati; phylum Actinomycetota; class Actinomycetes; order Pseudonocardiales; family Pseudonocardiaceae; genus Allokutzneria; species Allokutzneria oryzae. Next base: position 50,586 of record NZ_JBHLZU010000012.1, read on the forward strand.
CGGCACCACGTGGGACCTGGAGTCCTCGGCCGGACACGACCTGCTGGTCGTCGCCGGCGGCATCGGGCTGGCACCACTGCGGCCGGTGCTGTTGGAAGCAGTGGCCCATCGGCGACGGTACGGGAGGGTCACCCTGGTCGCCGGTGCCCGCGCTCCGCGGGAGTTCCTGTTCAGCGACCAGCTCCGCGCCTGGCGCGCGCGGGACGACCTGGAGGTCGAGCTCACCGTGGACCAGCCGGCCGAGGGCTGGACGGGCCGCGTCGGGTTCGTCACCGAACCCCTCGCGGGGCTGCGGCTCGACCCGCGGCGCACCACCGCGTTCCTGTGCGGCCCCGAACCGATGATGCGGTTCTCCGCGAACGTCCTTCTGCGGCAAGGACTTCCCGCCGCGCACATCCGGATATCCCTGGAACGCACCATGAAATGCGGCATCGGCCTGTGCGGGCACTGTCAGCTCGGGCCGCTGCTGGTCTGCCGCGACGGACCGATCGTCGACTACGCGACCGCAGCCGACCTGCTCACCACCCGGGAGTTGTGATGCGCCCACCAACCCTGGCGGTCTGGAAGTTCACCTCCTGCGACGGATGCCAGCTGACGCTGCTGGACTGCGAGGACGAGCTGCTCGCGCTGGCGGGTCAGGTCCGGATCGCGCACTTCCTGGAGGCCTCCAGCCGCACCCTGCCCGGACCGTACGACGTGTCCCTCGTGGAGGGCTCGATCACCACCGCCGAGGAGGAACACCGCATCCGATGGATCCGCGAGCAGTCGCGTGTCCTGGTCGTCATCGGCGCCTGCGCCACGGCCGGGGGCATCCAGGCGCTGCGCAACTTCGCCGATGTGGCGGAGTTCCGCTCGCTGGTCTACGCGAGCCCGGGGCACGTCGAGTCCCTGGCCACGTCGACACCGATCTCCGCGCACGTGCCCGTGGACTACGAGCTGCGGGGCTGCCCGATCGACCGGCGCCAGCTGCTGGAGGTGCTCTCCGCGTTCCTCGTCGGCCGCAAGCCGGACCTGCCGGACACCAGCGTCTGCACCGAGTGCAAACGTCGCGGTCTGACCTGCGTGATGGTCGCTGACGGCATCCCGTGCCTGGGACCGGTCACGCACGCCGGGTGCGGTGCGCTGTGCCCGGCCTACCACCGTGGCTGCTTCGGCTGCTTCGGCCCCATGGCCACCCCCAACATCCCCGCGCTGACCGCACAGCTGCGGGCGTGCGGCCTCGACGAGGCAGCGATCGAGCGCGCCTTCCACACGTTCAACGCCGCCGCGCCCGGCTTCAGCGAAGGCGCCGCAGCCAGCGACCCACCGCGCCGCTAGGCCGTGTCCCGCACGTGACAACACCACCCCACCACCTCACCACCTCCTGACGCCTTCACCCGCGTGCCCCCCAGTTCGCGTTTTTCCACCTAAATGCGAAATGAGAGCGCTCTTTTGCGCATCAAGGTGGAAAAACGCGAAAACCCCGACCACGCCAAGCCAGGCCACGCGCACACGCGCCCACGCGCGTACGGGGTACGGAGCTGGGGGCGGGGTGAGGGGTGAGGGGGTACGGAGCTCGGGGCGGGGTGAGGGGGCGGGGTGAGGGGGCGGGGTGAGGGGGCGGGGCGAGAGGCGAGGGTCGAGGGGCGGCGGGGCAGGCCGCTAGGAGGGTCCGGCGTTCCTCTTGTGGCGCAACCGCCATCTCGACAGTTCGTCCACGCCCCACACGATGAGGGGGAAGGGCACCATGAGGAGCAGGACCCACAACGGGAGCGCCGCGGTCCCGAACACCTGCTGCAGGGGCGGGAGGTAGACGAGTGCGGCGGTGAACGCCACTTCGAACGCGATCCCGGCCAGCAGCAGCCGGTTGCTTGTCAGACCCACCGACCAGAGCGAAGCGCGTTCGGTGCGCGCGGCGAAGGCGGTGCCCAGCTGGCAGACCACGATGCCCACGAACGTGGCGGTGGTGGCTTGCAGGTAGGCGTGGTGCAGCTCGCTGCCCTCCCCCACCGGCGCGCCGGGCCGCCATCCCGCGTTCAGCAGCACCGCGAAGAAGGGCACCAGCACGAGCAGGGCCGAGACCCCGCCCATCACGGCCCAGGCCCGCCACAGCAGTCTTTTGGTGATCACCCCTTCGGTTCGCGAGCGCGGTGACCGTGTCATCAGTCCCGGCTCGGCCGGCTCTCTGCCCAGTGCGAGGGCGGGCAGGGTCTCGGTCCCCAGGTCGATGGCCAGGATCTGCAACACGGTCAGCGGCAACGGGATCACACCGCCGGACAGCGCGAACAGCAGGAACGGAACGACCTCGGGCACAGCGTGGGCGAAGATGTAGAGCACGAACTTGCGCACGTTGTCGAAGACCCGGCGGCCTTCCCGCACCCCGGCGACGATGGTGGCGAAGTTGTCGTCGGTGAGCACCACCGTTGCCGCTTCCCTTGCGACGTCCGTGCCGCTGACGCCCATGGCGACACCGATGTCGGCTCGTCTCAGCGCCGGGGCGTCGTTGACCCCGTCTCCGGTCATCGCCACGACTTCACCGTTGTGGCGCAAGGCGTCCGCGATGCGCAGCTTGGCTTCCGGGGCGGCCCGCGAGAACACGATCTCCGCGTCCCCGCCCAGCAACCGGTCGAGCTCCCGGTCCGGCAGCGCGTCCAGCTCCTCGCCGTCGATCACCCGGGCGACGCGAATGCCCACCTGCCTCGCGATCTCCGCGGCCGTGCGCCCGTTGTCGCCGGTCACCACGTGCACCGTGACACCGGCCTCGTGGCACGCCTTGACCGCGGCCGCCACCTCGGGGCGTGGCGGATCGAGCAGGCCGACCACACCGAGCAGGCACAAGTCGCGTTCCGCCTGCTCCCGGTCCTGCGGGGTGCCGCGGGTCCACACCCGGTGGGCAACCGCCAGCACGCGGAGCCCGCGCGCGGTCATCTCCTCGACCACGCGCTCCGCCGAGGCACGCTCGTGCTCGCTCAGAGGCACTTCGGTGCCCGCCTCGTCCAGGGTGGTCACGCACCTGGGCAGCACCTCCTCGGGCGCGCCCTTGACGTGCACGCGGACCACTCCACCCACGGAGTCCACTGTGGACATCCTTTTCAGCCGGGGGTCGAAGCGGTAGAGCGCAAGGCGTTCCCGGTCCCGCGTCTCGGTGTCGAGGTCGGTTCCGGCGTTTCGCGCGTGGGCGAGCAGCGCCAGCTCGGTCGGGTCCCCCACAGCCTCCCCGGCGAGGTCCGCGGTGCTGCACCGCACCACCGCGGCGACCAACGCATGCTCTGCCGGGGACTCGGTACTGCACAGCCCCAGACCGGACCGGACGGTCACGACGCGCATGGAGTTCGCCGTCAGCGTGCCGGTCTTGTCCGTGCAGATCACCGTTGTCGCTCCGAGGGTCTCCACCGCCGACAGGCGTTTGACCACCGCGCCGCGCTTGGCCATCGAGCGGACCCCGACGGCGAGCGCGAGGGTGATCGTGGGCAGCAGCCCCTCGGGCACGTTGGCCACCAGCAGACCGATGGCGAACACGAACGCCGTGGAGAGTGTGAGCCCGGCGACCAGTCCCAGCGGCAGGAACGCAACACCTGCGGCCACAGCCACCGCCGCGATCAGCCATGCGACCCGGCGGACCTGGCGTTCCAGCGGACTCTCGTCGACGTGGACCCGCTCGGAAAGTGCCGCGATGCGCCCGATCTCCGTGCGCGCTCCCGTGGAGTGCACAACCGCCCGCGCCGACCCGGCTGTGCACACCGTGCCGCTGAACACCAGCACGGGCGAGTCGAGCGCACGGCTGGCGTCGTCCACGAAGTCAGCGCCGCGCGGGACCGACACGGACTCGCCCGTCAGCGCGGACATGTCGACCTCGATGCTCCCGCTCAGCAGTCGCGCGTCGGCCGAGATCCGATCCCCTTCGTCGATCAGCAGCACGTCGCCGCGGACCAGCTCCCTGGCCGGGACCTGGTGCCGGTGGCCGCCGCGGATCACCCATGCCCGTTGCGGCAGGTACTGCCCGAGCGCCTCGACCGCGTGCTCGGCGTGCCGTTCCTGCACGAAGGCCAGTACGGCGTTGAGCACGATCACCACCAGGATCGCGATGGAGAGCGGCGTGGCACCGGAGACCACCGCGAGCACGGCGGCGGCCCACAGCAACAACGCCAACGGGTGGGTGAACTGGCGGACCAGCTCTTTCCACCAACGCCGGGTGCCGCGCCGCGGCAGCTCGTTCGGACCGTGCACGTGCAGCCGCCGCTGCGCCTCCCTGACGGACAGGCCCTCCGCGCCGGAGCGCAGGTCTCTCAACAGGGTTGCCACGGGTCCCCGGGGATCGGCGCTCTCCACGGTTCCGCTCACTGTCACGACAACCTCCTGCCGGCGACACCGGCGACCGGCGGTGCCTGCCCCGAGCGTCGCGGTCGGTTGTGAGCCCTGCCAGGGAATGAGGTCCTTCATATCGAGGCTGTCCTGCCCTCCCCCGCCGGTGCGGCTGCCCCCGGGCACCGCCGAAAGTCCCGGTCCCGAGCTGAACTTCGTCCCTGGGGACCTCCGCCGACTCCGGAGACACTGATCCCAGGCGTGCCCCTGGACACGACCCGATTCGAGCAGGGGGGTTCTCGCGATGGCACCGGCGACAGAGCAGCACACGGCCCGCATCGAGGTCCACGGCACCGTGCAGGGCGTCGGGTTCCGGCCGTTCGTGTACCGGCTGGCCACCGCGCTCGGCGTACGCGGAGACGTCAGCAACGTCGGCGGGCACGTGGTGATCCACGCCCAGAGTCGCAAGAACACCGTGCAGGACTTCCTGCGGCACCTGGCCGAGCACGCTCCGCCGCACGCCCGGATCGAGCGGATCGTGGTGACCGAACCGACTGGCCCTGTCGGGGTGAGCACCGGCTTCACCGTCACCCGAAGCACCTCGGAGAGCGGTCAGCACGCTCCCCGGGAGCTCCCGCCGGATCTCGCCACCTGCCCCGCTTGCGTGCGCGAGCTGTTCGATCCTGAGGATCGCCGGTACAGGTACCCGTTCCTCAACTGCACCGCGTGCGGCCCCCGCGCCACGATCGTCGAGGACCTCCCGTATGACCGCGAGCGCACGGTGATGCGCAGGTTCCCGCTGTGCCCGGAGTGCCGGGCGGAGTACCTCGACCCGGCGAACCGTCGCTTCCACGCCGAACCGATCGCCTGTCCGGTCTGCGGTCCGCGCCTGAGCTGGCACGCGCGTGGATCTCCACACGCCACCGCGGTGGCCGAGGACGCGCTTCGGCAAGCGGTGCTGACCATCGCGGACGGCGGAGTCGTCGCGGTCAAGGGCATCGGTGGCTACCAGCTGATCTGCGACGCCACGGTCGAGGACGCCGTGCGGCGGGTGCGGGTGGGCAAGCACCGGCCGAGCAAGCCGCTAGCGGTGATGGTCAACGACCTGGGCGCGGCGCGTTCTCTGTCCGATGTGGACGATGTGGGCGATGCGGCGGAACGCCTGCTGACCTCGGCCGCGGGACCGATCGTGCTGCTCGGCCGGACCGACGCGGGCGTCCTGGCGCCCGGAGTCGCCCCGGAGGTCGCCGAGCTGGGCCTGTTCCTGCCCTACAGCCCACTGCACCACCTGCTGCTCGCCGAGCTGGACCGCCCGCTCGTGGTCACCAGCGGCAACCGCGCGGGCGAGCCGATCATCATCGACGACGCCACGGCCCTGCGCGTGCTCGGCCCCCTCACGGACGGCCTGCTGGCGCACGACCGCCCGATCCGGTCCCGCTACGACGACTCGGTGTTGCGGGTCGTCGCGGGCCGCTCGACGACGATCCGCCGCGCCAGGGGGTACGCGCCGGCCCCGCTGCCGCTGCCGCACGCGGCGCCCCTGCCGGTGCTCGCGGTCGGCGCACAGCTCAAGCACACCACGACCTTGGCCGTCGGCGGGCACGCCGTCATCGGACCGCACACCGGTGACCTCTCCGACCACGACACCCTGACCGCGTTCGAGGACACCATCGGGCAGCTGTGCCGTTGGGCCGACGTCGAACCGGCGCTCTACGCGTACGACCTGCATCCGGGTTACCTGTCCAGCCAGTACGCCATGCGGTTTCCGGAGCGCGCCAGGATGGCCGTGCAGCACCACCACGCGCACGTCGCGGCGACCGCCGCCGAGCACGGTGTGGACGAGCCCTTCCTGGGACTGGCCTACGACGGGCTCGGCATGGGCGAGGACGGCACGTTCTGGGGCGGTGAGCTGCTGCTGGCGGACTACCAGGGCTTTTCGCGGTTGGGGCGGATCGCGCTGGCGCCGCTACCGGGTGGGGCATCAGCGATCCGGCGCCCCGCCCGCACCGCGCTGGGGTACCTGTTCGGGGCGGAGACCCTCGGCGCGGGTGGCGGCATCGACACCGCGCTCGCGGGCCCTCTGCTGGAACGGATGCCCGCGCACGAGGTCGCCGTGATCCGCCGCATGGTCAAGGTCGGGCTGAACTGTCCACGTGCCTCCAGCGTGGGCAGGCTTTTCGACGCCGCGGCCGCGTTCCTCGGGCTGTGCGACGACGCCAGCTACGAAGGCGAGGCCGCGGTCCTGCTGGAGGCCGCGGCCCGTCCCCACCACGGCCTCGCCGCCCTGCCCTGGCGACTCGCTGAACGCGACGGGCTCACCGTCTTCGACACCGCGCCCACGCTGCGGGCCTTGTTGACCTCCGCCCAGGACAGCCCGGTCGGCCCGGTCGCCGCCCGATTCCACCGCGCCGTCGCCGAGGCGACGCTGGCGATGGTGGAGCGGGCCGCGCGCAGCACCGGCGTCCGCACGGTGTGCCTCGGGGGCGGGGTGTTCCAGAACCGGCTGATGGTCACCGACCTGCTGGCGGGGCTGGCCGATCTCGGCATGACGACCCACATCGGGCAGGAGGTACCGATGAACGACGGCGGGATCAGCTACGGGCAGGCGGTCATCGCCGCCGCCAGGCTGGCCGGGTGAGACCGATGTGCCTCGGCATCCCCGGCCGACTCGTGGACCTCGCCCAGGACGAGGGCCTGCGCATGGGCACCGTGGACTTCGACGGCGTGCGCCGCCCCGTCTGCCTGGACTACACGCCGGAGGCCGCTGTCGGTGACTACGTCATCGTGCACGTCGGTTTCGCGATCAGCCGCGTGGACAGGGAGGAGGCCGCGCGGACGCTGGCGGTCATCCGAGCCATGCCCGAGGCGATGGCGACCGAGCTAGGGCCTGTTTCAGAGGTCCGTGTTCGCGACAGCCGGGCCGAGCCCGCCCCTGGCGGCGCCGACGAAAAGCCCACGTACAACACCGGTACGCGGTCTTCCCGTCGTCTAGCCAGGAACGACCTCGATCCCGGCTCTCATCGAACGAGACCCCTGAAACAGACCCTCGGCCTGGAACCGACATGAGGTACCTCGACGAGTACCGCGACCCCGACCTGGCCCGGCGGCTGCTGGCCGAGCTGGCCGCCACCGCGACCCGCCCGTGGACGATCATGGAGGTCTGCGGCGGCCAGACCCACACCATCGTGCGGCAGGGCATCGACGAGCTGCTGCCCCCGGGCATCCGCATGATCCACGGGCCCGGGTGCCCGGTGTGCGTGACACCGCTGGAGACCGTGGACGCCGCGGTCTCCCTCGCCGCCCGACCCGAGGTGATCTTCACCAGCTACGGCGACATGCTGCGCGTTCCGGGGAGCTCCTCGGACCTGCTCCAGGTCAAGGCGCGCGGCGGCGACGTCCGGGTCGTCTACACGCCGCTGGAGGCGGTGCGGCTGGCCGAGCACAACCCCGATCGGCAGGTCGTGTTCTTCGCCGTGGGGTTCGAGACCACCGCTCCGGCCAACGCCATGGCGGTGCTGCACGCCGCCCGCACCGGGCTGGGGAACTTCAGCGTGCTGGTCAGCCACGTGCTCGTGCCCCCGGCGATCACCGCGATCCTCGACGCCCCGGACAACCAGGTGCAGGCGTTCCTGGCAGCGGGGCACGTGTGCGCGGTGATGGGCTGGACCGAGTACGAGCCGATCGCCGCCCGCTACCGGGTGCCGATCGTGGTCACCGGCTTCGAACCGCTGGACCTGCTGGAAGGCATCCTGATGGCGGTGCGCCAACTGGAGGACGGCCGCGCCGAGGTCACCAACCAGTACATCCGTGCGGTGCGCCGCTCCGGCAACCTCGCCGCACAGGCCGCCGTGCGGCAGGTCTTCGAGGTCACCCCGCGCACCTGGCGCGGCATCGGCCCGATCCCGGCCAGCGGGCTCGCCCTGTCCCCGGAGTACCACGCCTTCGACGCGGAGCGCCGGTTCGCCATCGGCCCCACCGCCACCGCAGAACACCCCGAGTGCATCGCGGGCGAGATCCTGCGCGGAACGCGCCTGCCCACCGACTGCGCGGCCTACGGCGGCGCGTGCACACCGAGGCGGCCGTTGGGCGCCCCGATGGTGTCCAGCGAGGGCACCTGCGCGGCGTTCCACAACGCCGGCCGCCGACCGCTGTCCACAGTGGAGGAACGATGACCGTTGACCCACTCGCCGCCACCTGCCCGGTGCCGTTGGCCGAGAACGAACGCGTGCTGCTCGGCCACGGGTCGGGAGGGCAGCTGATGGCCGAACTGCTCACCGAGGTGATCATCCCGGCGTTCGACGTGCCCGGTCCGCTTGAGGACGCCGCCGTGCTCGACGCCGCGGGCACCGAGCTGGTCTTCAGCACGGACAGCTTCGTGGTCAGTCCGCGCTTCTTCCCGGGCGGCGACATCGGCTCGCTCGCGGTGCACGGCACGGTGAACGACGTGGCGATGCGCGGTGCCCGACCGATCGCGCTGAGCCTCGCCTACGTGCTGGAGGAAGGACTGCCGCTGGCCGAGCTGCGGGCCGTCACCGAGTCCGTGGCCATTGCCGCGCGGGCGGCGGGCGTCCCGGTGGTCACCGGGGACACCAAGGTCGTGGGGCGCGGGGCCGCCGACGGGCTGTACCTGACCACCACGGGCGTCGGGCTGCGGTTGCCGGGCGCACGGCCGTCGGCCGCGGCGGGCAAGCCGGGGGACGTCGTCCTGTTGTCCGGGCCGATCGGCTCCCACGGCACCGCCGTCCTCACCGCCCGTGAGGGGCTGGGCTTCGACACCGAGATCCGCTCCGACAGCCAGCCGCTGCACGACCTGGTCGCCGCGATGATCACTGTGGGCGGCGCGGCCGTGCACGCGTTGCGCGATCCGACCCGAGGGGGCCTGGCGAGCGCGCTCAACGAGCTGGCCGCGGCGTCGGGGGTGGCCGTCGAGATCGACGAGCCCGGCGTGCCGGTGCCGGAGCCGGTCGCCGCCATCTGCGAGCTGCTCGGCCTGGACCCGTTGCACGTGGCCAACGAGGGGTGCTTGGTGGCATTGGTCGCGCCCGAGGCCGCCGATGCCGTCCTGGCCGCCATGCGCGCCCGGCCCGAGGGAGCGCAGGCCCTGGCGATCGGGCGGGTGCTCGAAGGAGCGCCCGGCCGCGTCACCGCCCGCACCCTGGTCGGTTCCACCCGCGTCGTGGACATGGTGATCGGCGAGCAACTGCCCCGCATCTGCTGACGGAGGTGACCGTGACGCATCGCAGCCGTTCCCTGCTGGTGGGCGCGCTGGCCAGGGTCGAGGGCGAGGGCGCACTCGACATCACCGTCCACAATGGACGTGTCGAGCGGGCCGACCTGCGGATCTACGAGCCACCCCGGTTCTTCGAGGCGTTCCTGCGGGGGCGCGCCCACACCGAACCACCGGACGTCACCTCGCGGATCTGCGGGATCTGCCCGGTGGCCTACCAGCTGTCGGCCTGCCAGGCCGTCGAGTCCGCGTGCGGGGTCGAGGTCGGCGGCGCGCTCGCGGACCTGCGGCGGCTGCTGTACTGCGGCGAGTGGATCTCCAGCCACGCCCTGCACATCTACCTGCTGCACGTCCCGGACTTCCTCGGCTACCCGGACGCCATCGCGCTGGCCAAGGACCACCGGGACGTGGTGGAGCGGGGCCTGGCCCTCAAACAGGCGGGCAACGAGCTGATGGCCCTGCTGGGCGGGCGCGCCATCCACCCGGTCAACCCGCGGCTGGGCGGGTTCCACCGGGTGCCTGCCCGCTCCGAGCTGGCACCGGTCGCCGAGCGGCTGCGGCGTGCGCTGGACCTCGCGGTGGCCACCGCGACCTGGGTGGCCGGGTTCGAGTTCCCCGACCTCGAACTGGACTGTCCGCTGCTGGCGCTGCACGACCCCGGCCGCTACCCGATCGAGCGCGGGCGGTTGCGGTCCAGCACCGGCCTCGACGTGCCGGTCGCCGAGTTCGCCGAGCACGTGGTCGAGCACCAGGTACCGCACTCCACGGCGCTGCACGCGCGGTTGGACGGCAGCCGGTACCTCGTCGGCCCACTGGCACGGTATGCGCTCAACTCGACCCTGCTCTCCCCCGTCGCCAGTCAGGTCGCCGACGACGCCGGGCTGGGACCGGAGTGCCGCAACCCGTTCAAGAGCATCGTGGTGCGCTCCGTGGAAACGATCTACGCGATCGAGGAGGCGCTGCGCCTCATCACCGCGTACGACCCGCCGCCGCACCCGGCGGTGCCAGTCCCACCGCGTGCGGCGGTGGGGCACGGCGCCACCGAAGCTCCGCGCGGCCTGCTCTACCACCGCTACGAGCTGGACTCCGCCGGTCTGGTGCGCAGCGCGGTCATCGTGCCGCCCACCGCGCAGAACCAGGACGCCATCGAGGAGGACCTGGTCCGGCTCGTCCAAGCCAACCTCGACCTGGCCGACGAACCGCTGACCGCACTGTGCGAGAGGGCGATCCGCAACCACGACCCGTGCATCTCCTGCTCGGCGCACTTCCTGCGGCTCCGGGTCACGGGGCGATGAGCGCCGGGGTGATCGCGGTCGGCAACGAGTTCCGCCGCGACGACGGCGTCGGTCCCGCCGTCGTCGCCGCACTCGCCGATCGGGTCGGGGCGACGGTGCGGCTCGTGGTCACCGACGGCGACCCGGTGCGGCTGCTGGAGGCGTGGCAGGGACTGGATCTGGCGGTGCTGGTCGACGCGTCGCTGTGCGAACCACCGATGCCCGGCCACGTGCACCGCACGACCATTGATCGGCTGCCCACCGCGCACGGCTCGCCGAGCTCGCACGGGCTGGGCATCCCGGAGGCGGTCGAGCTGGCCCGCGTCCTGGACCGGATGCCACGCACGCTCGTGGTCTACAGCGTGGAGGCGGCTGCGGTGGACTTCGGCGTCGGGCTGTGCCCCGAGGTCGCCGCGGCGGTTCCGAAGCTGGTCGAGGCGGTGCTGCGCGAACTGGGCGCGACCGACCGCACCCCGCTGTGAACCCGGAGCTCTGGCTCAGGTGCCGCCTCTTGGCGCGGTGCGCCGCACGCGATCGGTGAGCTCGCGCAGGGCCGGTGTGCGGTGCACGTCGACCGGGACGGGGTCTCGCACGCGGCGTGCGGTCTCCGGCAGCCGCCAGAGGTCGCGGACCAGCCGCCGGTGCGTCCTGGCCACCGGCTCGGGCGCGTCCACCCGCCTGCCCGCTCGCAGCACGTGCACCATCAGCGCCTCCCGCCCGGGTGGTGGCGGTTCTCCGCGCAGCGCGAGCAGATCCGGCTCCGCGTCGAGCTTGGCGTCCAGCGTCCGGAACACCTGCTTGGCCCCGGGCGCCGTCACCTTGCCCGGGGAGAGCTTCATGACCGGCCGCCCGTCGTACTCGACGAGCTTGTAGACGCTGTCCAGCGACGGGGCGTCGGCGGACACGCCGACCTTGGTCCCCACGCCGTAGACGTCGATGGGCGCGCCGGTCCTGGTGAGCTCCGCGAGCGCGTACTCGTCCAGCGCCCCGCTGGCCACAATGCGCGCCGAGGGCAACCCGGCCTCATCCAGCAGGTCCCGTGCCCGCAGTGCCAGCTGGCCGAGATTCCCGGAATCCAGCCGTACCCCGAACGCGGTGTCCAATCCGAGCTCACGTGCGACCGCGATCGCGGAGCGGACACCGGCCGGCGTGTCGTAGGTGTCCACGAGGAACACCGTCGCCTCGGGGAAGTCGCGGGCGAACGCGACGAACGCGGCGCGTTCCGCTGGGAACGCCTGGACGTAGGAGTGCGCCATCGTCCCGACCGGCCGCAGTCCGTGCCGCCGCGCGGCGGCGACGTTGCTGGTCCCGGTGAAGCCACCGATGGCGCAGGCCCTGGCGACGGCCACCGCCGCGTCCCACCCGTGCGTGCGCCGGGCGGCGAAGTCCACGAGCTCCGCGCCCGGCGCGGCGAGCAGGCACCGCGCCGCCTTGGTGGCCACACAGGTCTGGAAGGTGACCCGGTTGAGCAGGGCCGTCTCCACCAGCTGCGCCTGCGCGACCGGAGCGGTGACCTCCAGCAGGGGCTCATCCGCGAACACCACCCGCCCCTCCGGGACGGCCCACACGTCACCGGTGAACCTGAGCTCACCCAGCGCACCCAGGTCCGCGGCACCGAGCCCGAGGGCCGAGCGGAGGTAGTCCAGTTCGTCCGGCGTGAACCGGAAGGACTCCAAGAAGCCGAGGCAGTCGGCCAGTCCCGCGCACACCAGGAACCCGCGGTGCGGCGGCAACGCCCGCGCGAACAGGCTGAAGGTCGCGTCCGCGGTCATTCCGTTGCGCAGATAGCTGACCGCCATCCTGATCTCGTAGAGGTCCGTCTCCAGCCCCGACACACTCGCCCTCCCCCAAGGAGATTCCGTTCTGCGACCGAATCCTCAGCCGCTGGTCGGTCGCGTGTACGCGCCGCCGTGCTGGACCCGCGCGTCAGGACCGGGGAACACCAGAGTGGTGCGGTCCGAGTCGGTCCAGCGCACGCGGTAAGGCGGCGAGCCGTCGGCGTGCGGCACCTCCACGACCTCGCCTTCCCTGCGGGGTTCGCCGAGCCGGTTGCCCTCGACGATGATCCAGTCACCGACCTGTGCCTTCATCGCACTCCTTCCTCGGTGCGGACGCTTGACCCGATACCACCTTCCGGGCGAGGACACGGGACCACCAGGATCGAAGGGTTCCCCAGCAGGAGACCTTGTGCCCTGTGAGACCCCCGCCAACGGCGTCACCCCGGCGAGGGGCGATCACCGTGACCGGAGGTGCCACCTGGTTCCGTGTTCCTGCTCGGCTGGGCAAGCACGAAGTAACCCTCTTCCTCTTGGGCGAAGTGCAGGGTGAGCACCGCGTCCAGGCCGTACAGCGCGGCGCAGAGCTCACCGCCCTGGTCGCCCGGTTCCTCGACCAGCCGTCCGATGCGGTGCACCAAGCGCTCGATCTCCGCGTGCCCCCGGCTCATCGTCGCGGTGCTCTCCGGGCCGCCGAGCACGGGGTTCAGCGCGGGGTAGAGCTGAGTCTCCTCGGCGTGTTCGTGCGGCAGCAGCCGCTCGACGAGGAGGCGGTGGGCGCGCCGAGTCGCGGCTTCGGCGGCCGGGGTGTAGCCGCCGCGCACCAGGTCGGCGGCCTGTCGCACCGCGAGCCGGACCTCGGCCAGCGCGGGGTGCTCGGCGGCGAAACGCCGCAGCAGCGCGTCCACCGCCCGCGACCGGCTCCGCTCGGTCCGCGCGGGCACCAGCACCCGCAACGCGTTGACGATCACCGCGAGGTCGATCGCCTCCTGGACGAGGGCTCCCGCCGCCGGCGGCAGCAGCCCTGCCGCGGCGAACCCCATCGCGGCCAGCGACAGCGCCACCCCGGTCACCGCGCTCTGCACCGCGATGCGACGCGCTCTGCGGGCCAGCTCCACGACATCGGCCAGCCCATCCAGCCGATCAGCCGTGAGCACCGCGTCTGCCGCCTGCGCCGAGGCCGCCGATCCCCGCGCGCCCAGTGCGACGCCCACCCCCGCGGCGGCCAGGGCGGGCGCGTCGTTGAGCCCGTCACCGACCATGATCGTGGTCGCTCGTGCCTGCTCCTGGCCCACCCGCCGCACCTTGTCCTCGGGAGCGCACCGTGCCTGGATCTCGTCCAGGTGCAGCACGGTGGCGACGTCCTGCGCGTTCTCCAGCCGGTCCCCGGTCAGCATGATCACCCGCCGCAGCCCGGCCCGGCGCAGCCTGCGGATGGTGTGCGCCGCGTCCGGCCGGATGTCGTCCCTGGCCAGCACCGCGCCCAGCGGCCGGTCGTCCTCGGTGACCCAGATCAGCGAAGCGGCCTCCACTCTCGCTCTGGCGCTCGCACGCCGCATCCAGGGCTCCCGCTCGCGCTCGGCCGAGTCGATCCGGCCGACCGCGACCCACCGGTCACCGATCCGGCCGACCGCGCCGCGCCCTGCCCGCTCGCTCACCTCGCTCGCGGGCGGCGGTCGCAGGTCCATCGCCCTCGCCGCCAGCACCACCGCCCTGGCGAGCGGGTGACCGGACAGCTGCTCCACCGCGGCGGCGACGCTCAGCACGTGCTCCACTGTCTCCCCGGCAACGGTGACGACACCGATCACCGATGGCTGTCCGGCCGTCACCGTGCCGGTCTTGTCGAGGACGGCGGTCCTGGCCCGGCCCAACGACTCCAGCGCGGCGCCGTCACGGACGACGACTCCCCGGCGCGCGGCTCTGGACATGCCCGCCGTCACCGCGACCGGCACGGCGAGCAGCAAGGGGCATGGCGTCGCGGTGACCAGGACCGCCACCGCTCGCACGACCTCTCCGGTCAGCAGCCAGGCCAGCGCGGCGATGGCCAGCGCCATCGGCAGGAACACCGCCGCGATCCGGTCGGCGAGGCGCACGACGGGCGCGCCGGCAGCGGTCGCCTGTTCCACCAGCCGGACCACACCCGCGTAGGTGCTGTCCCGCGCGCTGCGGGTGGCCTCCAGCTCCACCGGGGTTCCCACCGCGAGCACACCGCTGCGCACGGGCTCACCTCGCCCGCGCTCCACAACCGCCGGTTCCCCGGTCAACGCCGACTCGTCGAAGCTGCCGTCCCCGGTGAGCATGCCGTCGACCGGCACGATCTCCCCGGCGCGGACCACCAGCAGATCTCCCGGCCGCACCCGCTCGACCGGCACGGTTGTCACATGGCCGTCGTGGAGGAGGTTCGCCTCGCGAGGAACGCGGCCGAGCAGAGCGCTGAGATCACGGTGCGCCCGCCGCTGGGCCATGGTGTCCAACGCCCTGCCGGTAGCCAGCATCACGCCGACCAGCACCGCGGCGAGATGCTCACCAACCGCGAGAGTGCCCGCCAGCGCGAGAACGGCGAGCACATCGGCCCCGAAGCGCCCGGCACGCAGGTCCTCCCAGGCCCACCAGACGGCAGGCACCAGGGCCAGCGCTCCGCCCACACCCCAGGCCACGGCGGCTCCCGGCCACTTCGCCCAGAACAGTGCCGCCCCCACCAGCAACAGGCTGGTTGTGGCCACCAGGAGAACGACGGCGATGCCCGAAGGCCGCCTGCTCGGCTCAGTCATGACCGCGCCACCTCAAGAAAAAGCCGCCGCGCGACAAGTCTCCTGCCGGTCCGCTCATGTGTCGGCGTGCTCGGCGTGGAACTGTTCGAACGCGGCGAACGCCCTGGCTCCGTACACCGTGGCGGGCCCGCCGTTCATGAGGAAGGCGACCCCGATCGCCTCCGCCGCCTCCCGAGGCGTCGCACCCTCCTGGACCGCCGCGTGAGCGTGGGCGGCGATGCAGCCGTCGCACTCCTTGCTCACGGCGATCGCCAGCGCGACCAACTCCTTGGTCTTCGTGTCCAGCGCCCCGGACGCCAGCGCGGCGTCGTGCAGCGCGCCGTACCCGCGGTACACCTCGGGAATCGCCTGTCGCAGCGCCCGGGTGGGCTCCCGCAGCTCTTCCCGCACAGTCCTGCCGCAGTCCACGATCCGCCCCTTCCAGCCGATCCGTTCCACTGCTCACCTCCCGGTGAGGAACCGCACGCATCCGGCCATCGAGCTGAGTCGGCCGTAGTCCTCCTCGTCGATCCGGTGGCCCGAGCGCGCGCTCAGCTCCGCGAGGAACGCCTGGAAATCCAGCGAGTCGAGATCCAGGGCCTCCCTGAGGTCCTCCTCCCAGCCGAGCCTGTCCAGCTCCGCCTCCGGCGCCACCCGCAGCAGCGACTCGCTGACCGCGGTGCGGGCTTGCTCCGGCGTCATAGCTCCTCCGGGTGGTTGAGCGAGTGGTCGACGTTCTCCAGGAACCGCGCGCCCACGTGGCCGTCCGTCGCCCGGTGGTCGGCCGACAGCGTCGCGGTCACCACCGGGCGAGCCCCGAGCATGCCGCCCACCGCCCACGGCCGATCGAGCACTTTGCCCAGGCCCACCAGGGCCACCTGCGGCGGGTAGATCACGCCGAGGACGGACTCCACACCGCGGTCACCGAGGTTGGTCACGGTGATGGTGGCCGAGGTCAGCTCGCTGGCCCGCAACCGTCCCGCCCGCGCCCGCGCGACCAGGTCGCGAAGCCGGTCCATCAGGTCGGCCGGTGCGAGGTCGGCGGTGTCGGTGATCGCGGGGGTGACCAGGCCGCCACCTCGCAGGGAGACCGCGACGCCGATGTGGACGGCGGTGGCGGGCTCGAAGTGGTCGTCGATCCAGAAGCCGTTGAGCTGCGGCACCCGTCGCGCGGCGACAGCGCAAGCCTTCAGCATCAGGGCCACGGGCAGGACGCGCTCCTCGACGGGCAGTTCGCGGTTGACCTCGCGTAGCCACGCCATCGCGGTCGTCATGTCGATCGTCGTGCTCAGGTAGTAGTGCGGGATCTCGCGCTTGGACCGCGCCATCAGACGCGCGGTGGTCGCCCGCATCGCCTCGACACGACCGGCTGCGGCAGTCGGAGCCGCCTGCTCCCGCTGAGCGGGAGCAGGAGGCTCGGCCGCGCTGCGGACATCGGCCACGCGAACCACTCCGTCGGCGCCGGCTGCGACCACCCGCGCCAGGTCGACACCGAGTTCCTTGGCCAGCCGTCGCGCGTACGGCGTGACCCGGGGTCGCACCGCGGTGGGCGGTTCTGCTTCGCGCGAGCCAGCCGCGCGCTGCACATCGGCGCGGGTGATACCCGCGCCCTTGCCGGTGCCGCGCACCGTGGTGAGATCGACACCGAGCTGATCCGCCAGCTTGCGCACCAGGGGCCCGGCGAGCGGTTTCGGCCGTTCGTCCGGTCGTGGCGCGGGTTCGGTCGGTTCGGCAGCGGCGGCGGGCGCGCCGGTGGGTCCAGCACCGGTGCTGATCGTCGCGAGCAGGGTGCCCACCGGAACCACTTCTCCCGGCCGCACAAGGATCTCTTCGATCACTCCGGTGTCGAAGCACTCCACTTCGACCGCCGACTTCGCGGTGTCGACCACGGCGACGATGTCTCCTTTGTGGACGGCGTCGCCCGGTTTGACCAACCACTCCAGGAGTGTTCCCTCGTCCATGTCGGCGCCCAGTGAGGGCATCCGGAACTCAGCCATCGCCGCGCACCACCCTCACGGCCGCGGCGACGACATCGGCCGCACGCGGCAGTGCCGCTTCTTCGAGGTGCTTGGCGTACGGGATCGGCACCTCGGCGCCGCACACGCGCTCGATCGGGGCGTCGAGGTCGAAGAACGCCCGCTCGGTGATGCGCGCGCTGACCTCCGCGGCCAGGCCGCCACTGCGCCACTCCTCGGCAACGATCACGGCGCGGTTCGTGCGGTGCACGGAGTCGAGAACGGTCCTGTCGTCCAGCGGGCGCAGCGAGCGCAGGTCGATCACGTCGGCTCTGATCCCCTGCGACGCCAGTTCGTCGGCGGCGGCCAGCGCGGTGGCGAGCGTTCCGCCGTAGGCGATCAGGGTGAGGTCGTCGCCGGGCCTGCGCACCACTGCTCGGTCGATGTCGACCGGACCGACCTCGTCGTCGAGCGTTCCGGAGGCGTTGTACAGCGAGCTGTGCTCGAAGAGCACAACCGGGTCCGGGTCGCACAGCGCCGTCCACAGCATGCCCCGCGCGTCCTGGACGGTGGCCGGGGCCAGCACTCGCAGGCCGGGGATGTGCGCGTACCACCCTTCCAGGCTGTGCGAGTGCTGAGCCGCCAGCTGCCTGCCCGCCCCGGTGGTCATCCGGATGACCAGCGGGACGCCGACCTGCCCGCCGGACATGTGCCGCAGCGTCGCGGCGTTGTTGAGGATCTGGTCCAGTGCCAGCAGGCTGAAGTTGACCGTCATGATCTCCACGATGGGGCGCATGCCTGCGAGTGCGGCGCCGACACCGGCGCCGACGAAGGCCGACTCCGACAACGGGGTGTCGCGGACGCGTTCCGGTCCGAACTCCTCCAGCAGGCCGAGGCTCACCGCGTAGCAACCGCCGTAGCTGCCCACGTCCTCGCCCATCAGGAAGACCCTGTCGTCCTTGCGCAGCGCCTCCCGGTGAGCCTCGCGCAACGCCTCCCGGTAGGTGGTCCGCGTGGTGCTCATGGCCGCTCCGCGTAGACGAACCTGGTGAGGTCCTCGACCGGTTCCACGGGGGCGGACTCCGCGAAGTCGACCGCGTGGGCGATCTCCTCGTCAACCGCTCGCTCCAGCTCCTCGACAGCGGCGTCGGTGAGCTCACCGTCGGCGCGCATCGCCTCGGCGAGCCGGTCGATCGGGTCGTGCCGCTTCCACCGCTCGACCTCGGACTTGTCCCGGTAGCGCTCCGGGTCGTACATGGAGTGCGCGCGGAACCGGTAGGTGTGGAGCTCCAGGAAGCACGGGCCGCCTCCACCTCTGATGACCTGCGTGGCCCGCTCGGTCGCCGCCCGGACGGCGAGCACGTCCATCCCGTCAACCGGCCAGGACGCCATGCCGTACGAGGCCGCCCGCAGTGCCAGGTCCGTCTCGGCCTGAGCCTTGCTCAGCGCGGTTCCCATGGCGTAGAGGTTGTTCTCGCAGCAGAACAGCACGGGCAACTTCCAGAGCGCGGCCAGGTTCATGCACTCGTGGAACTCGCCTTCGGCCACCGCTCCGTCACCGAAGAAGCACGCGGTGATCCGGTCGTGGCCGCGCATCGCGTCGCTCAGCGCGAGCCCCACGGCGACCGGCAGACCACCGCCGACGATCGCGTTGCCGCCGTAGAAGCGGTGTTCGGCGTCGAACAGGTGCATCGAGCCGCCACGGCCCCGGCTGCACCCGCTCACCTTGCCGTGCATCTCGGCCATCACCGCGGCCATCGGGACACCACGTGCCAGCGCGTGACCGTGATCGCGATAGGTCGACACCACGGCGTCGTCGGGCCGCAACCGTGCGAGCACACCCACCGCGACGGCTTCCTCGCCGACGTAGAGGTGCAGGAACCCCCGGATCTTCGCCGCGCTGTACAGCTCCGCGCACTTGTCCTCGAACCTGCGGATGCGCACCATCTCGCGCAGCAGCGCGGCACGGGGCTCAGCGCTCATCCGGTCACCTCCAGGGTGGACGTGTCGCCTTCCGGCAGGCCGAGCTCGCGCGCCTTCAGCAGCCTGCGCATCACCTTGCCGCTGCGGGTGTGCGGCATGTGCTGTTCGAACGCGATGTCCTTGGGCGCCACCGCGCCCAGGCGCCGCCGTCCGAACGCGATCAGCTCGGCGCGCAGGTCGTCGGTCGGTTCGAACCCGGGGCGCAGGGTGATGAAGGCCTTGACGACCTCTCCTGCCACCGGGTCGGGTTTGCCGATCACGCCGGCCTCGGCCACCGCGGGATGCTCCATCAAGGCGCTCTCCACCTCGAACGGGCCCACCAGGTGACCGGCCGACTTGATCACGTCGTCGGCCCGGCCGACGAACCAGTAGTAACCGTCCTCGTCCCGGCGGGCCAGATCCCCGCTGACGTACCAACCGTCTACAAAGGACTGCGCGTACCGCTGTTCGTCGTGCAGGTAGCCGCGGAACATCGACGGCCAGCCGGGCCGCAGCGCGAGCTCGCCGACCTCCTCCGGCCGACCGACCTCGTGCACCCGGCCCCCGGTCCTGCGGACCCGGCCACTCGCGTCGCGTTCCAGCAGTGCGGCATCGACCCCCGGCACCGGCCTGCCCATCGACCCGGGGCGGATCTCCGCCGACGCGTAGTTGGCGATCATGATCGCGCCGGTCTCGGTCTGCCACCAGGTGTCGTGAACCGGCAGCCCGAATGCGCGTTCGCCCCAGACGACCACCTCCGGGTTCAGGGGCTCACCGACACTGGCGATGTGCCGCAGCGCGGACAGGTCGTACCGCTCGGCGAGCTCGGCACCCTGTCGCATCAGCATGCGCAGCGCGGTGGGCGCGGTGTACCAGACCGTCACCCGCTGCCCCTCCAGCACGCGGTACCAGTTCCGCGCGTCGAAGTCCGCGGCGTCCACGATCGAGGTGAGCCCGTGGCTGAGCGGTGCGATGATGCCGTAGGAGGTGCCCGTGACCCAGCCGGGGTCGGCAGTGCACCAGAAGATGTCTTCCGACCGCAGGTCGAGTGCGAGTGCCGCTGTCGCATGATGGGCGATCACCGCCGCGTGCACGTGGATGGCCCCCTTGGGCGCACCGGTGGTCCCGCTGGTGAAGTGCAGCAGTGCCATGTCCTCCGGCGCGGTCGGAGGAATCGTGAACTCGTCGGAGGCCCCGGCCATCGCCGAGGCCAAATCGGTGGTGCCCAGCGGCTTGTCCCCTTCGCCGACCAGGAGCACATGGCGCAGAGCCGGGAGGCTGTCACGCACGGCGGCGACCCGACGCCGGTACAACTCCGGGGTGGTGACCAGCACTTGGACATCACCCAGCCGGAGCCGTTGGCGTATCGGCTCGGGCCCGAACGCGGAGAACAACGGCGTGTACACGCTCGTGTTCTTCAGCGTTCCCAACGCCGTGACGTACAACTCGGGAACGCGGCCGAGCAGGGTGCAGACCCGATCCCCCTTGCCGACACCGAGACCGCGCAGAACGTTGGCGAACCTGTTGGTGGCGCGGCGCAACTCGGCGTACGTGACGTCGGTGACCCGCCCGTTCCGGCCACGGCAGCGCAGAGCCACGTGCTCGCCGCGGTCGCCTTCCGCGTGGCGGTCCACCGCTTCGTGGGCGATGTTCAGCCCGCGTCCGCCCGGCAGCCCGCTCAGCTCACGCCGTGCCGCGGCCCAGGAGAACTCCGCACAGGTCCGTTCGTAGTCAGCGAGATTCGACGTGACCGTCCCGGCCCTGTCCTTGTGAATCGGTTCCCAGCCCACTGCCTGCCTCCACCCACGGTGCGCGCGGCGGGTCAGGGCCGACGTCCGTTCGGGAGCGCGCGGCCCTTCGTGTCCTGCTGGCGCTGTCGCATCGTCTATGTCTTCGCGACCGGGATCCGGTGCGCTTCGTCGATGTCTCTCCTGGGCATCCTCACTTCGAGGATTCCGGCGTTGTAGTGCGCCTCGATGGCGGACGGGTCGACGCTCGGCGGCAGGCTGATGGTGCGCTTCACCGCGCCGTAGCGAAACTCGCTGCGCGTCTTCTCCATCCGCTCGTCGGACCGCTCCGCCTCGATGCTCAGCTCGCCACCCTTGATGGTGACCTTGATGTCGTCCGGGTTCATGCCAGGCAACTCGGCGCGCAGGACGTACTTGTCATCCATGACGCAGTCCTCCAGGCGAAGCCATTGGCGATCGGCGAACAGCCCGAAGGGGAACCCGGTCTTGAGCCAGTGGAAGACCTCCGGCACCCGGGATCCGCGTGGAACCAGCGTCGTCATCTGTTGCCCCCTTTGCGGCAGTTGTGCTCCGACACCTCCACAGAACGCCTTGTCCCCCTGGAAACACAGGGAGGCTCGTCCCTACCAGTCAGGGACCAAAGCCCCGATGCGGCGCTGGGTGACCGGACCAAGGAGGGAAACGACAATCCACAGTGGACGGGTTGGATCGAGGCGCGTCCTTGGAAGTGTTGGCGCAGGCTGACTTTCGCGCAGTCCTCTCCAGCGGAAGCGCCGCACTCGGTCGGGCCTTGTGTGTGCTACGTCCGCGCCGTGGCCTGCGCCATGAGGATGCGGTGCGCTTCCTGCGCGGCCTTGGCGGTGCGGTCGGCCAGGGGTTCGCTGGCCGGGAGCTGTTCCAGGCCACGGACGAGCACGCCCACGGCATCGACCAGTGCCTGCACCTTGTCCTCAAGCACGTCGAGGCGGCGGCGCTCCGCAGTGGCGGGCGGCGGGGCCTCCGGAGCGGCGGCTTCGCCCTCCAGCTCGCCACGCAAGCTCGCCGGCATCAAGGCGAAGACATGGTCGAGCTGGCCTGGTGAGCACAGCGCGTTCAGCCCCGCGGAGACCGCACCCGCGGCGGCCGGGACGTCGGCCGGGCTGATGTTGGCCGTGTGGGCGAACAGGTTGGTGAACCAGGAGGCGTCGTAGCGGACGGGCACCCTGCTGGGCGCCCAGCCGCTGTAGAAGACCCCGCGCAGCAGCTCGGGCAGCTGGGCGGCGAAATGCGCCGCGCTGTCGACGGTGAGCCGGTCGCGCACGAGGTGCAACCAGGCCCGCAGCACGCGGAAGGCGTAGTGACGATCCTCGGTGCCCAGGTGGTGCGCGATCGTGGACAACCAATCATGAGCTGTCTGATGCGCCGCAGAGAACGGATCGGGCTCATGCGTCATCGCGCCCTCCTTGTGGGATCTGGTAGGGCTTTCCAGACTCGTCCTGCGGCAGATCACCCGACAGGGACCAAAGGCCTCAATGGAGAACGCGGGCGACGAAGGCATTCGCAACGAATCGCGGCGCCGACCGCCGGACCGAGGACCTTCGACTCTTCATCTGACCACAGTGGCGAGTGCACCCTGCGAAGTCTCCCCGCCGAATCACGGACAGGAGGCCAGGATGACAACCGCAAGAGACATCATGCACGTGGGCGCTACCTGCATCGGAGAGCACGACACCCTGCAAGCCGCGGCGCAGCGAATGCGCGATCTCGACGTCGGCGCGCTGCCGATCTGCGGTGACGACGACCGCCTGCACGGCATCATCACCGATCGCGACATCGTGATCAAATGCATCGCCACCGGCGGGGACCCGCGCACGACGACCGCGGGCGAGCTGGCACAGGGCGTTCCCCACCTCGTGCACACGGACACCCAGATCGACGACGTGCTCGATGTGATGGAGGAACACCGGATCCGACGCATCCCGGTCCTCGACGGCCACCGACTAGTCGGCATGATCAGCGAAGCCGACCTCGCCAGGCATCTGCCAGAAGCCACGCTCGGCCGCTTCGTCGAAGCCATCTGCGCGACCCGTTGAGGAGCAGCCGTGGCACTGTGCGAGGTCTGTGGCAACGACTACGACAAGGCGTTCCAAGTCATCGTCAACGGAGACTCCCATGTCTTCGACAGCTTCGAATGCGCGGCGCACCGGCTTGCGCCCACGTGTGCCCAGTGCGGGTGCAGGGTGATCGGGCACGGCGTCGAATCCGGCGACACGGTCTACTGCTGCGCCCATTGCGCCACCGCCGCGAACGTGGTCGGGATCCGCGACCGCGTGTAGACGTGCCGGCTTTCACCAGCCAGCGCGGCGGTCTCGCGCCGTAGTGCTCGTCGGGTTGGCCACGGTGGACGCAGTCGGGTGGCACCGGGCACGACCGCGAGTTCGCGAGACGCCGCGCTGATCACCTGGCACGGACGACGAGCGTGCCGTTGGCCTCGATGTGGACTCGGGTCGCGAACCGCAGGCTGATGTGTTCGAGCGCGGAGCGCAGCCATTCGGCGTCGTCCCACGAGACGCGTCGGAGGCGCATCTTCTCGGTTCGCACGGGCACCATGCGCAGGGCGAGGAGCTTGCCGTTGTCGGGGTCGAGCGTGGCGAAGTACAGCAACCGCAGCTCGCCTCGGTAGGCCTCGAAGCCCTTGATGCCTTCGTAGTCGTTGATCAGGTCCCCGCAGCCGTACAGGATCAGTTTGCCGCGATAGACCTCGATCGACCGCGGGTGGTGCGAAGAGTGCCCGTGCACGAGGTCGACGCCGGCGTCGACCAGCCGGTGCGCGAAGCGAACCTGGCCTGGTTCGACGTAGTACCCCCAGTTGGAGCCCCAGTGCAGGGAGGCGATCGCGATGTCGCCCGGGCGCTTCAGCGCCAGCGTCCGCTCCGCGATGGCTTCGGCACTGCGGTTGGACAGGTCGGGCACGAAGGCCACGCCCGGCCCGTCCCGCGTCGCGGCCCATTGGCGCGGGACGCCGCTGGACTCCGTTCCGCCCGCTGCGATCACCACCCGCGTGCCACCGAGGAGGGCCAGCGACGCCGGGCTGTGCGCCTGTGCGGCATCGAGCCCTGCGCCCACTCGGCGGATCCCGGCCTTGGTCAGCTCGGTGAGGGTGTCGGCGAGTCCCCTGCTCCCGAAGTCGAGGACGTGGTTGTTGGCCAGGACGCACACGTCGGGCCGGGCGACGGTCAGGCACGCGAGGTTGCCGGGGTGCATCCGGTAGTGGACGGCCTTGCCCTTCGCGAACGTGCCGTCGCCGGTGACGCAGGTCTCCAGGTTGAGAACTCGGAGGTCGGGCGTGTGCTCGTCGAACACCGAGAGCGCGTCCCCCCACGGCCAGCCGAAGCCGACAGGTCTCGCGATCGGGCCGCTGACCTGCTCGGCGAGCGTCACGTAGGCGCGAGCGTCCGACATGACCGGCTCGTGCAGGGTGGGATCGCCGGGGTGCGGGAGGATCTGGTCGAGGCCGCGCCCGGTCATGACGTCGCCGCAGAGGAAGACCGTCACGCTGGTGCGCGTGGTCGTGGGCTCAGACATCGAGCACCACCGAGCAGGGCCGTACATCGTCGGCTTGCCCCTGCGGCGCGACCGCCTCCGGCTCTGCCGTGCAGTTCGTGCCCATGCTGGCAGTGGACCTGGCGACCGGAGTCCGAGCCAGAGGCGAACGTCCTCGTCCGGCGAAGCTCATCCGCTCGCTCACGACTCCTCATCAGCGGGCGTGATGAGTCCGTAATGCCCGTCGTAGCGGTGGTAGAGCACCGCGCCGCGACCACGATCAGCGTCCAGGAAGAACAGGAACGGCTGCCCGAGCAGGTTGAGCCGTGCTACAGCCTCGCCTGTGGTCAGTGCGGGCGCCGGCTGGGTGCTGACGGTCAGCGGGAGCTGGAACGGGGAAAGCTCGTGCGGCCCGGGTGGAGTCAGCTGCGCCAGCCGGTAACCGGTCGCGCCTGCGCGGTAGAGCACGCTGTCCTGACCGGTACCGACCTCGGTGAACAGGTGGAAGTCGTAGTCCAGCATCCCCATGTCGAGCGCCGCGTCATCGATTGTGCAGCGCGGCAGGGTGAACGACTTGTGCCTCATGATCTCGCGCTCCCCCTCCGGGCGCGGGAACCAGCGGTGGCGGTGAGTGGGCTCGAACTCATGCCGCCACTCGTGCGGCTCAGGTGAGCGCCTCCCACCGGGGTGCGCCTCCCAGTGCCGGGCGACCCGTTCCAGGCGGTGCCGCAGGCGTGCCTCAAGCCGGTCGACCGCCTCCCACGAGCTCTCCCCCACAGCCTGAGCACGGACCAGCCGGCCGTTGACGTCGAGGTTGGCCTGCGCCACCACGGGACGCGACACGGCCGGATCACCGTGCCGCGACACCCTGACCCTCGCGAACAGCACCGGGCGATGGGCGAGGTGGAGCAGCGCGCCGATCTTGTCCCGGGCGTAGTCGGCGGTTCCCGGCAGGACGTTCTCGTCGATCGTTATCCGGATGCCAGCAGGTGTGGAAGAGGTCATGGCCCTGTGGTACGGCGGTCCACCATGCCTTGCCAGGGTCGAAAGACACCCGCTTCGAGGGGACGACGAAAGAAGATGAGCGGCCGCACGGACCTCAACACCGCCTAGCTGGCAGACCCTGCACCCAGCCCGCGTCCCGCACGCGGCAACACTCTCTCCCCTTCACCCCCTCCCACACCACCTCACCGCCCCCTGGCGCCCTCACCCGCTCTCCTTCACCACCCCCTGGCGCCCTCACCCCCTCACCCCTCTCGCCCCTATCGCCCCGCCCCGTGCCTCATTTCGCGTTTTGTCACCTAAATGCGAAATGGGAGCGCTCTTTTGCACAACAAGGTGACAAAACGCGAAAACCCCGACCACGCCAGCCAGCCCACGCGCACACGAGACACGGGGCACGGGCACGGGCACGGGCACGGGCACGGGCACGGGGGCGACGCCAACCCGGGGCATGAGGTTCGGCAGGCGCCGAGTGTCTCCGCGTTCCGGCACCGCTTCCCGGCCGAAACACGGGTTCATCACTGTGCGCTTGGCCGGACTCGCCAGCCCGGCACCCGGCGGATCTTTTCCCTGGCGTCTGGGCGTTGTTGTTGCTGGCTGTGCGGACGGCACCTGGCGAGCCACCGAGCAACCTATTGAATTCAGTCTTCCCTGAAACCTTCATGACTAGAATCACGACGTGGCACGAGGTGTACCGATTCCACTGCGACGTCAACGACTGTCTCGTTAGGACGTTCGTCGCACAGGTCGGCGGCGGGCCACCCATCTCACCCGGCGGAAGCCGTTGTGCCGCAGGACGTTGAGGCGCACCAGGTGAAAGTCAGAACGCCGATCAGGGCTCCTGAGGACCGCGAGCGTTCTTCGTGCGGCCCCCGGGCCGCCGTCAGCAATCGGGCACGAGCTGAATGCCCGGATCGTTCGCGTTAATTGTCAGCGGAACACCCGCGCGTGCGGCATTGTCGTAGACGTCGTTGATAACGACCACAGAGCGTCCGGCGCGGGCGAGCAGGCTGGCTCCCGCAGTGGCGCGATAGCCGCTGGCGCAATGCACCCACACCGTCCCCGACGGAACATCCGCGACTCGCTTCGACAGTTCGGGCAGCGGAATGTGCACCGCACAGGAAATGTGTGACGTGTTCCATTCGATGTCGAATCGTACGTCCAGCACGACATCGGCGGGCGGCAGATCCGCTGGCGGAGCCCCGGACAGCACGGCCGCCAGATCGCGGAAACTCGCCGCGGGAACGCTTTCCACCTGCGTCGGGTCGGCGGCCATCCGCTCCGGAGATCCGACAGCCGCGCCTGCGACCCGGTCGATGCCGATGCGCACCAACTCCCGCTGCGCCCGGGCGATCTGCTCGCCGGTCTCGCCCACCAACGTGATCGGGGCGCCCCAGTCGATCAGCCAGCCCACCCAGGTCGCCATCGGACCGTCCAACCCGAGGCTGATCGTGCCGGCCAGGTGCGAGGCGAAGTAGGCCTTACGGGCCCGCAGGTCAACCACCCACTCACCGCGGCGCAGCCGACCGGCCAACTCATCCTTGTCGATGCGGCGCGCCGGGCGCAGGTCCACCGGGGCGGGGCCGGCGGCGTTGATGACTCCCATGTGCACGTAGTACGCCGGATAGTCGCCCATTCCCGCCAGGGTCTGCTTGACGAACTCATCTCGCGCCAGCCGGAACACGGGGTTGACCGCTCGCTGCTGGCCGATCGTGGACGCATCGCCACTGACCTGGCCGACCGCGCAGAAACTGCCGAACCCGTGCGTGGGCCAGACCTGGGTCCCATCGGGCAGCAACTCTCCCAGTGTCCGGACCGAGGCGTACTGCGCACGGGCGAGCTCCACGGTGTGCTCGCTGCCCAGCAGGTCGGTCCGTCCGGTCGTTCCGAACAACAGCGAACCGCCGGTGAACACCCCGACCGGCCCCTGGGGGTCCTCAAGCACGTACGACAGGTGGTGGAACGTGTGCCCAGGGGTAGCCACCACCCGCAGCCGCATCCGCGGCGACACCTCGATCACATCACCGTCGCTGACACCGACGCGCTCGAAGGCCACGTCCTCGGCCGCCACAACGAGATAGGTCGCTCCGGTCAGGCGAGCCAGTTCCAGTCCGCCGGAGACGTAGTCGTTGTGCAGATGCGTCTCGGCCACATGCGTGATCGGCACCCCCAGGCGGCCCGCGACCGCCAAGAACCGATCGACATCACGCTGCGGATCGACCACCACCGCCACTGTCCCGTCGGTGGCCAGATAGCTGCGATCTCCCAAGGATGACGTTTCGATCACCTTGATATCGAACACGGCAGCGCCTCTCTTCGTTCGCTGTTCCCGCTCTCACCGACTCCGCGCCACATCGCCGCCGGACATCAGAACTTGAGGGGCAGTGACGTCGAAGGAAAGGGCCACAGCTATGCGACGACGCCGATTCCGATGCGATACCCCAACCTCAAGTTACGGTCCGGGACAGATTGTTGACATGCGAAGTTCGAGTGAATTGAGTGAACCTTTTGCTTGCGGCGATAAGCATTGGCGCTCACACCTCTGCCCACAGTTCTCCCCGCAGCACACGGTTTGCCTGGACCGGTGACGTGAATGACGATCAGTGGGAGAGGCGCTCCCACAGCCAGCCGAAGCGGTCGATGCGCCACAGCTGCGCCAGGATCACCACGGTGGCGCCGAACACGGTCGGCCACCCCTGGAGCGCGACCAGGCCCCACACGATCAGGGCGAACCCGCACAGCCCCACGGCGACCAGCAGCCGCATGATCCGCCGGTGGTCGGCGGGTACCCGGTTGCCCTCGCGGACCCAGGCGCGTTCGCCGTAGATCCCCCGGGCGGCCCAGGAGTCGGGTCCCACTGGCGGGAAGGCGGAGGGGTTGACGAACAACCAGATGATCACCGCCGCGATCGGGAGCAGGCTCCACCAGCCGATCCAGGTTCGGCTCCAGATCGCCAGCAGCATGGCCGGAACAGCGGCGAAGCGGGTCCACACGCTCCACGGGTTGGCGTGCCGCTTCCAGGCGTCGTCGTTCATCCGGAACAGTCCGGCGATGGTCTTCGCGATGCCCATGGTGATCTCCTGTCAGCTCAGGTGTTCTTCCAGCGCCCGCACAGCGGCCACCGCGCCGTCCTCCGCGCGGATTGCGGCACCGAGAGCTGCGGCGTTCTCGCGCATCGCGGGGCTGGAGACGGCTTCGGTGATCGCGGTGGCCAGTCGCTCGACGGTGAGCTGCTGCTGGCGCACTGGCGCGGGCGCGACTCCGACGGCGTGCATGCGCTGCGCCCAATGCGGCTGATCAGCCACAAATGGGCACACGATCTGCGGGCGTCCTGCCGCCAGCGCAGCGGCAGTGGTGCCACCCCCGCCGTGATGCACCACCGCGGCCGTACGGGGGAACAACCAGTCATGGGGCGCTTGGTCAATCACCAGGACCTCATCCGAGGACTCGGCCTCGCCGATACCGCCCCACCCGGTCGCCAGCACGGCACGAACCCCGGCACGGCGCACGGCCTCGGCGACAACCGCACCTGTTCTGCCCGCCTGCGGCCCGGCCATGCTGCCGAACCCGATGTAGACAGGGGGCGGTCCGGCGTCGAGGAACCGAGTCAGCCGTTCCGAGGGCGACCACGAGTCAGCGGCGGGCAGGAACCAGAACCCTTTGGTGCGCACCGCATCCGGCCACTCCGGGTCGACCTGCGTCACATGGGTGCTGAATGCCTGCAACACCAAGCGATGCGCGCCGTCGGCGTCATGCAGCACGTCATGTCCGTTCCGCCGAACCGGCAAGCCGAGTTCGGTGGCGCGCCAGGTGTTCGCGACACCGGAGTGGGCGCGCAACGTGGCCGAGACAGCCAGATACGTGGCGCGGTTGAACACCTTCGGCACTCGTGGCAGCGGCAGCATCGGGCACGGGAATCGCGAACTCGGTACCCACCCGGGCTGCAACGTCGCGAGCACGCCGGGCACGCCGAGCATCTCCGCGACGTGCTGTGCGGGAAGCGTCGGCGAGTGCACCACCACGTCCGCGCCGTCGCGGGCAGCGAGGCCCAGATCGTGCAGCACAGCGGCCATCAACGGCTTGATCCGCCGCGCCGTGCGCACGGCACTGATCTTGCCCCGCAAGCCTCGGTATCCGTTGCCGATGGCCTCACGGACGACCGGGTCGTCCAGCAACCGGTTCGGCCCCTCATCCAAGGCGGCGAACTCCACACCGTGCTGGTGTGCTTGCGCGGCAAAGGATTCCGGAGCGGCTAGGCGAGCGTCGTGCCCCGCGGCGCGCAGGGCGAGGGCGAGCGCGAGGAACGGCTGCACGTCGCCGCGCGTGCCGTGGGTGACAAGGAGTGCCTTCATCCCCCTTGTCCCTTCGTGATGACAGCGGTGAACGCGGACAGCCAGCGGTCGTCGGTGAACAGCCCGCCGGTCAACATCTCCAGCCCGGCTCGCGCTCCCCGCAGCGAGGTCTCGGTCTCGGCGACATCGCCACCGAGCAACCGGCCGACCTGATCACTGAGCACCAGCGGAGCCAGCAACCAGGCCACGTAGGTCACCGCACGCGCTCGTGCGTCCGTGGCGGGCTTGACCCAGCCTTGCTCTTCGCCGTCGGCCAGCCACCGCTGCGTGGCATCGACGATCTCGGTGAACATCGCGGTCGCGGCCTCGGAACCCTCCAACAGGGACCGGCCGAGGTAGCGCCGAACCGGGGTGGCGGCGTTGAGCATCTCGCCAAGGGCGCCCGGCTCGATCACCCCGCCATCGCCGGAGCCAGAGCGGATCGCCGCGAGCACATGCTCGTCACAAGCCTGCCGCAAGCCCTCCTTGGAGCCGAAGTGGTGCAGCACCAAGGCAGGCGAGACACCCGCGGCGGCCGCGATCGCCCGCACGCTCGTCCCGGCCACCCCGTCGGCGCCGAAGCGCTCCAACGCGGCGTCCCGGATCCGTGCCCGCGCGGTGAGGTCATCAACTGAACGCATAAACAGGATACTAAACGCTTGTTCAGCCACGTGGGGGTGCGTGGCCGCAAAGAACGCATCAAGATCTCCCTGCGGCGACAAAGCCGGCGCACAGGAGGAAACCGAACCTCGAGCGCAGCGGCCATGACAGCGGCGCTCCACCTTGCACCCGAGGAGCCGCCCGCGTCCTGAGCTCCTACCGAGGTCGTGTCCTACACGTGCCAACACCACCTCACCCCCCCGCGCCCCCGCGCCCTCACCCCCCGCGCCCCCGCGCCCTCACCCTCCGACACCCTCACCGTCCGGCACCCTCACCCCCGCGCCCCTCCTTTCGCGTTTTGTCACCTTGATGCGAATTGGGAGCGCTCTTTTGCGCATCAAGGTGACAAAACGCGAAAACCCCGACCACGCCAGCCAACTGGCCCACGCGCACACACGGGGGCACACGCACACGGGGGCACACGGGGGCGGCGGCGCCTCGGGGTGTCGGGACGACTTGCAGGACAGGCGCTAACCCGGGCGGCGAAGGGGATCACGAGGCGCCGGTCGAGGGCGACGCCTCGTGATCCGGCATCATTCGGCCTTCCGCGCAGCAGAAGGCACTCTCCAGCGGCTCGCCCCACATCGCCGGTGGACAACCGGACTGGAAGCGGAGCACCGCAGCTGCCGAAGAGGATCTCCATCCTCCTTGACGCTTGCCATGATCGCCAGGTTTTCGGACAAAACGGGCACGACGAGCAGCCGGCGAGGTACCTACGCGGACGCGCGGCAACCGATCCGCCGACGCCCAAGCCCCCGCGTCACCGCCGCAGCAGCCAGTATCGCCACGCTGGCGAAGCTGGCCGGTGAGGCGCTTCTCCGAGCACTAAAGTGATCGCGGGTGTGCCGGGAAGTCTGGTCGGCGATGGTGTTCGCGCTGCCCTGGACGGAGTCCCATGCCCACATCTCCCCTCCCCCTGGCACTCGCCCGCATTCGCGGACGGTGGTCCTGACATGGCGTCGATCTACCGGAGCCTGGCGGGGCGGAACGCCGTCACCGGGTGGTGCCATGACCAGCTCGACGCCTGGCCGGTCGCGCACCAGCGTGCCGTAATCACCGCGCAGGGCACGCGGACGCACGTGGTCACCGCGGGCAGCGGCAACCACACCGTGGTGGTCGTGCCGGGAACCAACTTCTGCGCCGCGTCGTGTCTTCCGTTGGCGTCGGCGGTGGCGGCGCGGTGCCGTGTCGTGGTCGTCGACCTGCCGGGACAGCCGGGGCTCAGCGCCGCCGAGCGGGTTCCGGCAGCGGGTCGTCTTGCGTGGTACGGCCGGTGGCTCAGCGAGGTGGTGGAGCAGGTCTCGTCCTCGCCGGTGACCGTTCTGGGCCACTCGCTGGGCGCGGCGATCACGCTGGCGAGCACGTCCGCGCTCGTCCGCAAGCAGATCCTGGTGTCTCCGGGCGGGGTGATGCGACTGCGCATCACACCTCGGGTCGCGGTGGCGTCGATGGAGTGGCTGTTCACCCGTCGTCCTGCTGCCAGCGCCCGGCTGCTGCGCGTCATGCACGGGAGCGGGCACCTGCCGCGGCCGGAGTTGGTGGAGTGGATGACGCTGGTGGCCCGGCACGTGCGCTCCAGCACCGATCCGGGTGCCACGGTGATCGCCCGCCGTGACGTGGCGCGCACGGTCGTCGTCGGTGGCGATGACGTGTTCCTGCCCGCCCGTGCGCTGGCCCCCGTCGTGCGCGGCAAGCTCGGCGCGGAACTCGATGTCATCGCCTCCGCGGGCCACCTGGTCATCGACGAGGTTCCCGAGGCACTGGCCGACCTCGCCGCCGGGGACGCCTATACCGGGCGTTCACGTGACGGATGACGCCGACCACGAGCGCGTCCCAGGTTCTGGGGTTCGCCGTGAGGTCGGCTGGCTCCCACCGAGGCCGGACGCACGAGCTCACCGATGTTGCTGATCTTGACCGTAGTACTGATCTCGTTGTGCGTGGCGGGAAATCGCGTTCCGCTCTTCGTCAGATCACTCGCCGCGCTGGCCTCCGCACCGATGTGGCGGGACCAGCGCGACGAGTGAGCCGGTTCAGCCGACCTTGGTGATCTCGCCGTCGCGGATCTTCTGGTGGAACGAGCGCAGTTCGCGTTTGACGATCGGCACCATGATGTACAGGCCGACGATGTTGAACAGCGCCAGCGTGAACAGCACGGCGTCGGCGAAGTCGATGACCTTGCCCAGCGACAGCACGCTGCCCACCACGGTGAAGACGCACCACAGCACGCGGTAGGTGTTCGTGCTGGTCTTGCTCCGGCCGAACAGGTAGGTCCACGCCTTCTCGCCGTAGTAGGCCCAGGTGATGATCGTGGAGACCGCGAACAGCACGACGGCGATGGTGAGGATGTAGGGGAACCACGGCAGCACCGAGCCGAAGGCGTCGGAGGTCACGGTCACCCCGCCCGGGCTGTCCCCGCCCGCGGCCACGGTCGCGCGCGCGTCGGTCCAGAACTGGGTCTTGGCGATGACGATGGTCAGCGCGGTCATCGTGCAGATGACCACGGTGTCGATGAAGGGCTCCAGCAGCGAGACGTAGCCCTCGGTGATCGGGTGCTTGGTCTTGACCGCCGAGTGCGCGATCGGGGCGGAGCCCAGACCGGCCTCGTTGGAGAACGCGGCCCGCTGGAAGCCGACGATCAGCGCGCCGATCGCGCCGCCGGCCACCCCCTCCGGGGCGAACGCGCCGCTGACGATCTCCCCGACCGCCGCCGGCAGGGAGGAGATGTTGAACAGGATCACCATCAGGCAGGCGGCGATGTAGATGATCGCCATCGCCGGGACGAGTCTGCCGGTGACCTTGCCGATGGACTTGATCCCACCGATGATCACCGCACCGACCACGGCCGCCAGCACGACGCCGAACACCAGCGCCGCGCCGTCGCCGCCGAGGAAGCCCTCCTCGCCACCGGTGACGTTGCGCAGCTGCTCGTAGGTCTGGTTGGCCTGGAACATGTTCCCGCCCGCGATGGCGAAGAACAGGATCATCAGCGCCGCACCGGCGGCGAGGATCTTGCCGATCACCACCCCTGGCGCGCCCTTGAACCGCTCCACCAAGCCCTTGCGCAGGTAGTGCATGGGGCCACCGGAGACCGAGCCGTCCTCGTGCTGCTCGCGGTACTTCACCCCGAGGGTGCACTCGACGAACTTGGTGCACATGCCCAGGAGCCCGCACATGATCATCCAGAACGTGGCGCCGGGGCCACCGATGGTGACCGCCACGCCGACGCCGGCGATGTTGCCCAGCCCCACGGTGCCCGAGACCGCCGAGGCCAGCGCCTGGAAGTGGTTGATCTCCCCGGGCTCGTCGTCGCGGGTGTACTTGCCGCGCACGATGTCGATGGCCATCTTGAAGCCGCGGACCTGGATGAACCCGAAGTAGAGGGTGAAGAAGGCCGCGGCGACCACCAACCAGGCCACGATCCAGGGGAAGGTCACACCGAACAGGGTCACCTTCGCGAAGACGAAGCCGGACACGGCCTCGGAGATCGGGTCGAAGACCCCGTTGATGGCGCTCTCCACCCCGGAGAGCAGGCCACTGTCCGCCGCCAGCGGCGGCATCGTGGGTGAGATCACAGACATGGGGCGCAGCACACTCTGTGAAATGTCTGGTTTCAACCGCTATGACTGAATCGAGACACAAAGCTAAGGAAAAGACAGGGTTCCGACGCCCGCGGCCAGCCGCCTCTCCGGGCGCGGCCACGGCGATCACGGGGGTTCGCCCGCACCAGGGTCCTGTCCGGCAACTGCCCGGGCCACGCGGGACGCAGCCTTCCCGCAGGAGGCCGGTCAGCTCGCCCGTGCGGCACGGTCATGGCAGCGCCACAGCCCGGAACCGCTGCGCCTGCCGACCACCATCTCCGCCCGCTTCGAAGCGAACGGGCACCCTCCACAATGGACATTCAATCCTGGCGGTGGCGGCGGCCGAGTCCGTGATGCCGAGGATGGCCTCATCGGACGGACCAGTGCCTGAGTACGGGCCAAGAGCAGGACACCGCGAACTCGCTGTGCCCTGCTCCGCGGCGCTCCTACACCTGGTCCACGGCCCGATCCCGGAACCAACCGGCCCGGAAGACCGGGGCGTCCCCGGCCACCGCACGCCGGCACCAGTCGGTGACCTCGGCCCCCACTTGCTCGGGCGCGAGTCGTGAGGTGTCGAGTACCGTCATCGCCCACTCCGGTCCAGGCGTACGACCGACCCAGCGCTCCCAGCGCATCGCGGGCCAGGCATCGGTGGTGATCGCCTCCGTGACGTGGCCGGGATCGGTGGCGTGCGCCCGGAGCCACGTGACGAAGCCCTGATGGAGCGGGATCAGCTCCTCCGGCTCGTTGCGCTGGGCGAGACGGGCGAGATGAGCCTCCTCGTTGACGTCGAGCAGGCACGCGGCGATGTCGATCCGGTCGGCGCTCGGAGCGGCCAGCGCCTCACCGAGCGGCACCGGATCACCCGCGAACAGCAAATGCCTGCCCTCGGCCTCAAGGGCGATAGCGCGCAGGACCGCGGCTTCCACTTGTTCCTGACGCCAGGCGATGGTCGGAACAGCCGGAATCGGGCCGAGGGTGAACAGCTCGGCGGTCTCGTAGGTGTCGTCGAGCAGGCGGCGCGCGTGCAGACGCGCGGTGGTCTTGCCGACACCAGAGGCGCCACAGGCGAGCAACAGCATGGTTCTCCTCCAGGGAATGACTCAGAAGGCGCCGAGCACAGGCGCGGCACCGGGACTCGGGACCGAGTCAGCTGAGGCGGAAGAAGAACTGCATCACGTCGGACAAGCTACGGCTGGGCAGCGAGGTTCTCCACTCAGTTCTCGGCCGAGCCCATGAACAACGCCTACCGCGCTGAGGTTCGGTCTCGGCCAGAGCGGTGCAAGCGCGAGAACAGGCCGTGCGGTCTCAGAGCCGAGCGCCACGGCGTTCCCGCGTCTCGGAGACCGACACACCCTGGGCCGCTGGCGCCTGCCCTGCAATCCGTCCCGACGCCCCAAGGCGGCACCACCCCCAAGCCCCGCGCCCCGGCGTGCGCGCGGGCGGGCTGGCTGGCGGGCTGGCTGACGTGGCCGGGGTGGCGGGCTGGCGTGGCGGGGGTTTTCGCGTTTTGTCACCTCGATGCGCAAAAGAGCGCTCCCATTTCGCATCAAGGTGACAAAACGCGCAAGGAGGGGCACACGGGTGAGGATGCCGGACGGTGAGGGCGCCGGGGGGTGGTGAGGTGGTGTTGCCACGTGCAGGACACGACCTGAGCCGCCAAGCGAAGGTTCGAAGGGCTCGTCGCGGTGGTTAGTATCGCCGGAATGCGAGGGCAGGACAGCAGGAAGCGCCGCACTCATGGGTAAAGCCCGCACATTGGCTCAGGTGTACCGCCACTTCGGTGAGGTCGATGCTGCCGGGGTTTCGCCGCTGTACGAGCGCGTCGCCGTCGCTCTGAGTGAGTCCGACGAGGCAGTGCGCGCCATCGAGTCGGCGCCAGCGCGCAAGCGGCACCCCACGGTGATCCTCGCCGCCCTGCACGACCTCGCCCTCGCCGGACGCGCTCCGGAGCTCGCCGCGGCCTATGCCGCCGCGGATGGCGACGCTGCCGCTGGTGCGGCGATCGACACGCTGCTGCGGATGACCGACTCGGTCGTGGCCATCGCCGTGCGCCGGAAGACGCTGACCAACGAGACCGGGCGCTGCGCTGTGCTGTACCCGGCCATCGCCGAGGCTGCGCGCCGGGTGGGTGCGAACGCGGTCGGGCTGATCGATGTGGGGTGTTCGGCCGGGTTCAACCTCAATGTCGATCGCGTCGCCATCGCGTACAGCAACGGGCAATCGCTGGGCGAGGCGTCATCTCCTGTGCGGCTGTCGTCTTCGATCGTGGGAGACCGGCCCGTCCCGGCGCGGGCGATGCCCGAGGTCGTCGCCCGGGTCGGCATCGACCTCGACCCGGTTGACGTGACTGACGCGGATGAGGCCCGGTGGCTGCGCGCCTGCCTGTGGCCGGATCAGCCGGAGCCGGTCGCGAGGCTCGAAGCGGAGATGGCGTTGGCGGCGACGGACCCTCCGCTGCTGCTGCGGGGTGACGCCGTCGAGGTGTTGCCCGACGCCTTCGCCCGTGTGCCCGAGGACGCCCTGCCCGTCGTCACCACGACGTGGGCGCTGTCGCACTTCTCGCTGGAGAGCCGCCTGCGCTTCCTGCACCGCCTCGACGAAGCGGCCACCGGCAGACCGGTGGCGTGGGTGTCCGCGGAGGGGGTCGGAGTCGCGCCGGCGATTCCGACACTCGGCGATCGCCGCGCCTCAGGTCACAGCATCATCGGCCTGGCGGTGTTCGACCAGTCGGCTCTGCACGCCGAGGCCGTTGGCCGCTGCTGGTCGCAGGGCCGCCTGCTGGCGTGGCTGGCGAACTCCTAAGGTCCTTGCACCACCTCACCACCCCCTGGCGTCCTCACCCGCGTGCCCCTCCTTTCGCGTTTTGTCACCTTGATGCGCAAAAGAGCGCTCCCATTTCGCATCTAGGTGACAAAACGCGAAAACCCCGACCACGCCAGCCAGCTCACGCGTGCACGGGGCGCGGGACCACGCCAGCCAGCCACCGCGTGCACGGGGCGCGGGGGCACGGGGCGCGGGGCGGCGCCAGCTCGGGGCATCGGACGACTAGCCGCCCCGTCGAACCGGAGGTGGCTGTCTCAGTTCACCTGCCCCGGCTTGAGCCGCTCGGCGGGCCAGGACGGACCCGCCGCCGTGCCGGGTCGGTTGGGGTCCGGCTCGGGAAGCTGCCCGTCCCACAGGTACTCCACCCGCCGAACCTGCCCCTTCCCGCCGGTCGGGTCGGACTGCGGGTTGTAGATCAGCAGCTCCGAGTACGCGGGCAGCAACGTCTTCGGGTCCAGGTAGAACACACCTTCGACCTGGTCGGGGCTCGCCCCCGCGGTGGTGAAGGCGTGCTGCTCGAAGGGAATCTTCGTCTTCTGGAACGCCCAGATGAAGTTCTGCGTCCCGGCCCGCCCCATGGAGGTCTGCACCGAGCGGAACACGACGGGCAGCCGGACGTGCTGCTTGCCGTCGCGATCGACCCACGTGGGCTTGCCGGGGCTGAGGAAGCCCTCCGGCACGTGCAGGTAGTCCAGGAACGCCTGCGCCTGGTCCCGGGTCAGCCCGCTGGGGATCAGGCCGTTGCCGACCTTCGACTGCCAGCTCAGCCCGTCAACGGAGGCACACGACCCGAAGTCGGAGGTCGTGCCGTCCCGGTTGAGCTGACGCTTGGTGCCGTTGACGCAGACCACGTTGCGGTCGAGGTAGTTCATCTTGCGCTGCTGGTAGTCGTAGGCGCCTTCGATCACGTCACCGCGGTACTCCTGCCCCGCCAGGTACGGCGTGACCTGGCCGAACCAGATCTTGTCCATCCTGGTGTGCTGCACGGGCTGGGTCAGGAAGGCCAGGAACATGTCGTCGAGCAGCTTCTTCGGGTCGACCGTGGCGACATCGGCCTCGGTCAGCCCCTTGGCCTCCGTCGTGCCGCCCGCCTGCGGTGCGTCCGGGTTCACCGCTCCACTGCCGCCGCCGAACAACGCCCAGCCGCCGATGCCGACACCGGCCACGAGCACGACCACCAGCGACACGATCAGGGCTGTTCGTCCCCGTCGCCCCTTGGGAGGAGGCGGCGGCGGGTACTGCGGCGGGTACGGGTACGGCTGCTGCTGGGGGTAGGGCTGGCCTGGCGGACGGGGCGGGTACGGCGCCTGCTGGCCAGGCTGCCCAGGCCAACCCGGGCCCTGGGGTGCGGTCACGCGCAAAGTACACACCAGCAGTGGTCGAACGGCCTAAATATCAGCTAAACGCGAAGGCGCGGTGGGCAGAACCATCTGTGAGGCGTGGGCGTGCCCTGTCGTGAGCGGACACGTGCAGATCGGTGAGGTCGCTGAGCGAACGGGCCTGTCACCGCGCACGATCCGCTGCTTCGAGGCAGTCGGCTTGGTCGTCCCGAGCGCCCGCGGCCAGGGCGGCTTCCGCAGCTCTGCGCGAGGACTGACCGGGGCGAGACGGTGCTGACGAGGGCTCCCCGAACACCAAAATCGGGTTAGGGTTCTCTGCGGTTGCGCCGATGTAGCCGCAGCCCCTCGACCACATCGCCCGTGAGAGGCCATCTCGTGATCCGCGCGGTGTCCGCGGCCGTCCTCGTGGACGCGTCTTTCCGAACGGGCTCAGCCTGACTACGGGCGAGTGTGCCCTTGTTGTCCTGCGGGGAGTTCTCCTCGTGCTCTGAACAAGGGTATTGATGTCCTCCAACACCGCCCTGCCGCGAACTCCCCTGCTCTCGCGGCTGCGCGCCGCCTGGTTCTCGAACGTGCGCGCGGACGTGCTCTCCGGCCTGGTGGTCGGGCTCTACGCGTCGTTCACCATCGCCTTCTCCGGCGGACGTCCCGGGATGATCTCCGCGGCGACCGGGGCGATGGCGCTGGTGACGGTGCCGCTGGTGCGCGACCACGGTGCCGAGTACCTGTTCGCCGCGACCGTGCTGACCGCGAAGTTCGCCGGTCGCGGCGTCGATGCCGAGATCGTCGGGCTCAACGCCCACAGCGAACAGCTGCACACCAGGCTCTCCGGCACAGTCACCGCAACGCACTGAGTCCTCGACGCCCCGCCCCTTCCTGGGGCATCCGGAGCCCACCCACGTCCGTGTGCCGCCGCCCCTGCGGGCGGCGGCACACAGTGCGAGCGCGATCAGTTCACCTGAACCGGTGTCCGCGCGTTCTCGACCGCCACGGTCGTCGCATGCGCGGCGGTCGGGGTGGTGGTGCTGCGGAAGCCACGCAGCCGCAGGCTGTTGGACACCACGAACACCGACGAGAACGCCATGGCCGCGCCGGCGATCATCGGGTTGAGCAGTCCGGCCGCCGCCAAGGGGAGCGCGGCGACGTTGTAGGCGAAGGCCCAGAACAGGTTGCCCTTGATGGTGCTCAAGGTGCGGCGTGCCAGGCGGATCGCGTCCGCCGCGGCCCGCAGGTCGCCGCGGACCAGGGTGATGTCGCTGGCCTCGATCGCCGCGTCGGTCCCGGTGCCCATGGCCAGCCCGAGGTCGGCCTGGGCCAGTGCGGCGGCGTCGTTGACGCCGTCGCCGACCATCGCGACGATCCGGCCTTCGGACTGCAACCGCGTGACCACGTCGACCTTGTCCCGGGGCAGGACCTCGGCGATCACCTCGGTGATGCCGACCTCCTCCGCCACGGAGCGGGCGACGGCCTCGTTGTCCCCGGTGAGCAGCACCGGTGTGAGGCCGAGTGCGCGCAGCTGCCGGATCGCCTCGGCGGAGGTGTCCTTGACGGTGTCGGCCACGACGAGGACCGCGCGTGCTTCCCCGTCCCACCCGACCGCGACCGCGGTGCGCCCTGCCGCCTCGGCTCCGGCCTTGGCCTCGGCGAGCTCGGCGGGCAGGTGCTGGCTCCACTGCTCCAGCAACGCGGTCCGGCCGACCAGCACCGCGCGGCCGTCGACGATCCCTTGAACGCCAAGCCCTTCGACGTTGGTGAAGCCCTCCACACCGGGCAGCTCACCCACCCGGTCCCGAGCACCCTTGGCGATCGCCT
The DNA here is from genome assembly GCF_042429765.1 of Allokutzneria oryzae. Classification (NCBI taxonomy): domain Bacteria; kingdom Bacillati; phylum Actinomycetota; class Actinomycetes; order Pseudonocardiales; family Pseudonocardiaceae; genus Allokutzneria; species Allokutzneria oryzae. Next base: position 90,629 of record NZ_JBHLZU010000012.1, read on the forward strand.
GGGCGATCGGGTGCTCCGAGGCGTCTTCCAGCGCTCCGGCCAGCCGCAGCACCTCGTCGTCGGCGACATCGTCGGTGGTGTGCACCGCGACGAGGCTCATCCGGCCGGTGGTGACGGTGCCGGTCTTGTCCAGCACCACGGTGTCGACGCGCCGGGTGGACTCCAGCACCTCCGGTCCCTTGATCAGGATGCCGAGCTGGGCCCCCCGGCCCGTGCCGACCAGCAACGCGGTCGGCGTGGCCAGACCGAGCGCGCACGGGCAGGCGATGATCAGCACCGCGACCGCCGCGGTGAACGCCGCCGAGGCCGAGCCGCCCGCGCCGAGCCAGAACGCCAAGGTGCCGACGGACAACGCGATCACGATCGGCACGAACACCGCTGAGAGCCGGTCGGCGAGCCGCTGCGCCCGCGCCTTGCCGTTCTGCGCGTCCTCCACCAGCTTCGCCATCTGGGCGAGCTGGGTGTCCGCGCCGATCCGGGTGGCACGGACGACCAGACGCCCGCCCGCGTTGACCGTCGCGCCGACCACGGTGTCCCCGGGACCGACCTCGACCGGGACGGACTCGCCGGTGAGCATGCTCGCGTCGACCGCGGAGGAGCCCTCCTCGACCACCCCGTCGGTGGCGATCTTCTCGCCGGGACGGACCACGAACCGGTCGCCGACCGCGAGGGCCTCGATCGCGATCCGCTGCTCGCGGCCGTCGCGCAGCACCGCGACGTCCTTCGCGCCGAGCTCCAGCAACGCCCGCAGCGCCGCGCCGGCCCGCCGCTTCGAGCGGGCCTCGAAGTACCGCCCGGCGAGGATGAACATGGTCACCCCGGCCGCGACTTCGAGGTAGATGTTCCCGGCGCCGTCGCTGGGAGCGATGGTCAGCTCGAACGGGTGCGTCATGCCGGGCGTGCCCGCGGTGCCGAACAGCAGCGCGTAGAGCGACCACAGGAACGCGGCAAGCGTGCCGAGGGAGATCAGGGTGTCCATGGTCGCGGTGCCGTGCCGCAGGTTCGCCCACGCGGCGCGGTGGAACGGCCACGCCGCCCACACCAGCACGGGAGCGGCCAGCGTCAGCGAGATCCACTGCCAGTAGGTGAACTGCAACGCGGGGATCATCGCCATCGCGATCACCGGGATCGACAGGGCCACCGAGCCGATCAGCCGCTGCCGCAACGACAGCAGCGGGTCGTCGGGCTCCGGCTCGTCTTCCTCGACCGGGCGGGGCAGTGCGGCAGAGTATCCCGCCGCCTCGACCTGCTCGATCAGCGTCGCGGTGTCGGTGCCCGCCGGGTAGCTGACCTTGGCCTTCTCCGTGGCGTAGTTGACGGTCGCGGTCACCCCGTCGAGCTTGTTGAGCTTGCGCTCGATCCGGGCCGCGCACGACGCGCAGGTCATCCCCGTGATGGAAAGCTCAACCTCGTTGGTGCTCATGGTCTTGCTCCTTCCTCATCGGGGCTCAGTGACCGTGGCCCGGCTCGGGTGGTGCGCTGTGCGATGGCGCGGGGGTGAGCCCCGTCGAGTCCACGGTGAACTCGGCCGTGCGCACCTGTCCGCCATGTTGGAAGTCCAGGAAAAGCCGGTAGGAACCCGCTGTCGGCACTTCGGCGAAGAACGTGATCTTCGGTCCCGCGGCGGTCTTGCCGTCTCCCGGCGCACCGTCGGGGTGCACGTGCAGGTAGGCGAGGTCTCCTGACCGCAACGCCACCAGGTGCCCGTAGGAGCCGAGGTAGGGCTCCAGGTTGGTGATCTCACGGCCGTCCGAGCTGACGGTCAAGGTCAGCTTGGACGATCGTCCGGGCACCAGGTCCCCGTCGAGCCGTACCTGATAACCATCCACCGTGGACAGCCGCGAGGGCTGGTAGGTGTTCGGCTGGTAGTCCCCCGCTGCCGACAGGTCGACCCCGAGGGTCAGCGACTTCCCGCCGGTGGGGGTGAAGTCCGCGAAGGCTCGATAGCTCCCGCCCCTCGGCAGCGTCAGCGGAACCCGCCAGGTTCCGTCGGGGTCCAGCTCCGGGTGGACGTGCTGGAACTCGGCGGTGTCCCTGCGGATCACGATGAGGTGCAGCCGCTTCTCGTGCTCGACGTCGAAGCGGGTGACCGGCTTGCCGTCGGGTCCGAGGATGCGGAAGGAGAAGGTCTCGGTGGTTCCCGTGGTCAGCGTCGTGCTGGTGGGCGTGAGGGTGTAGCCGCCCCTGGACGACGCCAGCCCGCCGGGCTGATCGGTTCGCGTGGCCTCCGCGACGGCGCCGCTGTGACCGTCCCCGTGCGCGGTGTCCTCGCCACCACGCGTCCCGTCCTCACCGGAATGCGCACCGGCGGGAACGGTGAAGGGACCGACAGCGGATCCGGCGGCCCAGGCGCCACCGGCGACCAGGGCGAGCGCCGCACCGTAGGCGGAGAGCTTCGCTGCAGTGTTCATCTGAAGTCCTTCAGCTCGAAAAGCCGTTGGTGGGCCGGGACTACCCGGCCAGGGTGTAACCGGCCTCGTCGACCGCGGACCGGACCTCGCCGAGGTCAACCGGCTTGGTGCTGGTCACCGTGACCGCGCCGGTGGGCAGGTCCACGGACACGTTCGTCACGCCGTCGATCTTGCTGACCTCCTCGGTGACCGAGGCGACGCAGTGCCCGCAGGTCATGCCGGTGACGGTGTAGGTCGTCCGGGTGGCGCCGGTGGAGCAGGTGTCGCACATGGCGAACTCCTTCGCGGGTGGTGTGGTTCGTCTGGTTCGTGAGCGGGTCAGGAGCGGACGAGGCGGGCGATGGCGTCACTGGCCTCGCGGATCTTCTGGTCCGCGGTGTCGCCGCCCTCGGCGATCGCCTGGCTCACACAGTGCTTGAGGTGTTCATCGAGCAGACCGAGGGAGACCGCCTGCAACGCCTTCGTCGCCGCGGAGATCTGGGTGAGCACGTCGATGCAGTACTCGTCGTTGTCCACCATCCGCTGCAGGCCGCGGATCTGGCCCTCGATCCGGCGCAGCCGCTTGAGGTAGCCGTCCTTGCCCTCGCTGTATCCGCGCATGACATCTCTCCTTCGGTCGTTCGTGCCAGCGCCCTCACGCTACCCCGTACCGGTACCTACTCCCGTTCCGGAGCTGCCAAAGCGCCGACAGGTGCATGTATACCCTAGGGGGGTAGGGCAGTCAACTGGAGGGAAGGCGGGACATGAGGGAGCTGGCGAGGGTCACGGGAGACGCGCGCTCCCGCCGTTGGCACACGTCGATCGCACTTGTGCTGCGGACATGCTGCCGCGCACTACTTCCCGGGTTGACGATGCAGGTGGGGCGTTCGGGGCGACGAGGCTCCCTTCGCGCGACGGTCGACGCGCGACCCGCCCGTCCCTGTTCGCACAAGGGCGGAAGTGGCGACACCTGATACCCCCCTGGTGTATGCGTCTCGGCCGTGCTAGCTTCGCCGCGTCATATACCCCCTCCCGGTATGGAGTAGCGATGTCTACAGTGGAGCAGCAGAAGGACACGCGCCGGTGGTGGGCGCTCGCGCTCATCGCGGCCGCGCAGTTCATGGTGATCATGGACACCTCGATCATCGGGGTCGCCCTGCCGCGCATCCAGGCCGATCTCGGCTTCTCCCAGGAGAACCTGTCCTGGGTGTTCAACGCCTACGTGGTGGCATTCGGCGGGCTGCTGCTGCTCGGCGGGCGGCTGTCCGACCTCTTCGGCGCGCGCCGGATCTTCGCGACCGGCTGGGCGGTCCTGCTCGCCGGGTCCGCGGTCGCCGGCGCGGCCCAGCAGGTGTGGGTGGAGCTCGCCGGCCGCGCCGTGCAGGGCGTCGGCGCCGCGTTGATCGCGCCCGCCGCGTTGACCCTGCTGATGGTGCTCTTCGGTGGTGAGCCGAAGGAGCTGACCAAGGCGCTGTCCCTCTACGGCGCCGCGGCGCCCGCCGGCGGCACGGCGGGTGTGTTCCTCGGCGGTGTGATCACCGAGTACCTCAGCTGGCCGTGGGTCTTCTACATCAACATCCCGGTCGCGCTGGCCGCGCTGGCCGCGATCCCCGCGCTGATGCCCAAGGGCGGCGTCACCAGGGGCACCGTCGACCTCCTCGGCGCCGTGGCCGTGACCGCGGGCCTCGCCGTGTCCGTCTACACGATCGTCCAGGCGGCCGAGGTCGGCTGGGGCTCCGGTCAGACCATCGCCGGACTGGTCGCCTCGGTGGTGCTGCTGGCCGCGTTCGTCGCCATCCAGGCCAAGCGCCGCGTGCCGCTGATGCGCCTGGGCATCTTCGGCACCCCGAACCTGGCCGCGGCCAACCTGGCCCAGGTGCTGCTCGGCGGGGCCTGGATCCCGATGTGGTTCTTCCTCAACCTCTACCTGCAGCAGGTGCTCGGGCTCGGCGCCTTCGCCAGCGGCGCGGCGCTGCTGCCGATGACCACCGTGATCATGGTGATGATGATCGCGCTCGCCCCGAGGCTGATCGGCCGCTTCGGCCCCAAGCCGATGACCGTCACCGGTCTCGCGGTGCTCGGCGCCGGACTGGGCTGGCTCGCCATGGTGCGCCCCGACGGCACCTTCCTGGCCGACGTGCTGCCCGCCTCGATCGTCGCCGCGACCGGAATGGCCCTGGCCTTCATCCCCTCGCTGGGCACGGCCATCTCCAGTGCGCCCCCGGCGGAGGGCGGACTGGCCTCGGGCATCGTCAACACCAGCTACCAGGTCGGCTCGGCGCTCGGGCTGGCCGCGATGACCGCGCTGGCAGCCTCGTTCGGTGCCGGCCAGACCGGTGACACCCAGGCCCTCACCCAGGGGCTGTCGGTGGCCTTCCTCGGTGCGGCGGGCATCGCCGTCGCCGGCGCGGTCATCGCCGCCGCGACCCTCAGGGGCGCCCGGTCGTCCGCGCGGGCCGAATGAACGCGCACTGTCCGCGGTTCGCGGGATGGTGGAGCCCACCATCCCGCGAACCTTCCGAGTCCGGTGCCGCCCGTGGTGGGGCGATCAGGCCGTCGCGGGGTTGATCAGGACCTGCACGGCGACGAACACGGCGACGGCGAACACCAGGTAGGCGAACCCGCGGCGCAGTCGGTCGGCGGGAAGGCGGATCGCCAGGTGGCCCGCTGCGAGGGCACCGACGACGGCGGCGAGGGCGAACGCGCCCGCGAGGGAGTAGTCGAGCTCCACCTCGCCGATGTGGGCGGCGAACCCGGCTGCGGAGTTGAGCACGATGACGACCAAGGAGGTGCCGGTGGCGACGGGCGCGGGCAACCCCAGCAGCACCACGAGGGCGGGGATGATCAGGAAGCCGCCACCGACGCCGAACAGGCCGGTCAGGAACCCGACGACGACGCCGACGCCGATCGACTTGGGCAGGCAGCTCCGCCAGTTCACCTCGCTTCCTGGCAGGGCGCAGTCCCCGCCGGCGTGGTCGTCGTCGCGCAGCATCCGCGCCCCGGCGATGATCATGACCACGGCGAAGCCGAGCAGAACCACCCGGGGGTCGAGCAGCCGGTTGACCGCCGTCCCGCCGAGGGCCGCCGCCGCGCCCACTGTGCCGACGACGGCGGCGATGCGCCACCTCACCTGTCTCGCGCGCAGCCGTGGCAGCACGGCGACGGCCGAGGAGATCCCGACCACCAGCAGTGAGGTGGGCACCGCCGCGCTCAGTGGCAGGCCGACGCCGTACACCAGGGCGGGCACGGCCAGGATCGACCCGCCGCCGCCGAAAACCCCGAGCAGCACGCCGATCACCGCGCCCAGGCCCAGCGCAGCGACCACCGCGGCGGTCACGACCGCCACCTGGAGCGGCCGACGAGCACGTCCCGCTCGTCGCGGTGCGGGCGAGGTTCCCCGGAGTGCTCGCGCAGCGCGGCCGTGCCGGGGCTGTCGGCCGAGGCGCTCATCGGCGGGCGTTCTCGTGATCGGAAACGATGGTCAGGCCCGCGTCGCGGGCCGTGGCGTAGGTGTCGTCGATGTGCACGACACGGCGGCCGGCGCGCTGGAGCAGGCTGGCCGCCGCGGCGGCCCGGTAGCCGGAGCCGCAGTGCACCCACACCGTCGCCTCGGGCACCTCGTCCAGCCGTCGGGGCAGGTCGGGCAGCGGGATGTGGACCGCGTCGGCCAGGTGGTCAGCGCGCCACTCGTTGCCCATCCGCACGTCCAGCACCACCTCGGGGGCAGGCAACCCACGCGGCGGGGCGCCGGTGCGCGCGGCGGCCAGGTCGGCGAACGTGGCGGTGGCCAGCTCACCCAGGCGTGCGGCGTCGCCGTCGGCCCACTGCTGGGGAACGCCGGTCGCGGCGGCGGCGGGCCGGTCGATGCCGATCCGGGCCAGCTCCCGCTGAGCGTCGGCGACCTGCTCGGCCGACTCCCCCAGCAGCGTGATCGGAGCACCCCACGGAGCCATCCAGCCCAGCCAGGTCGACATCGGCCCGTCCAGCCCGAAGCTGAGGGTGCCGGTCAGGTGCAGCTGGGCGAACGCCTTGCGCGAACGCAGGTCGACCACCCATTCGCCTGCGGCGATCCGCTGGCGCAGCTCGTCGGGATCGGCGCGCCGGGCCTGAGTGAGGTCGACCAGGTCCGCGCCGTCGGCGTTGCGCACCCCCATGTGGGCGTAGTAGGCGGGGTACGCGTCCAGACCGGCGAGGGTCTCGGAGACGAAGGAGTCGGTCTCCAGCCGCAACGCGGGGTTGACCCGCCGCTCCCGACCGATCGTTGACGCCGGCGCGTCGGACTGGGTGGCGGAGCAGAAGCTGCCGAAACCGTGCGTGGGCCACACGTGCGCCCCGTCGGGCAGCAGGTCGGCCAGCCGCCGGACCGAGGCGTGCTGCTGCTCGGCCAGGTCATGGGCGTGTTCCTGTCCCAGCAGGTCGGTGCGGCCGGTGGTACCGAACAGCAGCGACCCTCCGGTGAACACCCCCACCGGGCCGTCGGGGCCGTGCACCACGTAGGACAGGTGGTGGAAGGTGTGCCCCGGCGTGGCCACCGCGGCGAGGGTCATCCACGCCGAGACAGCGATCTTCTCGCCGTCAGCCACCGGCTGCCGGTCGAAGGCCACCTCGTCGGCGGCGGCGACCAGGTAGGTCGCGCCGGTCACCCGGGCCAGCGCCAGCCCTCCGGAGACGTAGTCGTTGTGCAGGTGCGTCTCGGCCACGTGCGTGATCCGCACCCCGAGCCGACCCGCCACCGCCAGCACCCGGTCGATGTCGCGCTGGGGGTCGACCACCACGGCGACCTGCCCGTCATGCGCCAGGTAGCTGCGGTCGCCCAGCGAGGAGGTCTCCACGACCTCCACCACGATCCCGCTCATCGTCTGCTCCCTCGTCTCGTCCTGGACACCGGCGTATCCACACGCCCGGCGCCTCCCGCTCGACGGGTCGCCGGTCACCGCCGAAACAGACCGCCGAGTCGCTTGACCAAGCCGCCACCCCGCCCGGACGCGCATTGGCAGCGGTTCTCCGCAGGGACATCACCCAGCACCTGCTCGACGTGCCGGCCACAGCCGGAGTAGCCGGGCTTGCCGCAGGTACGGCACGTGATGCGCTGACACATGGTGGATACCTCCGTCGTCGTCAGTTCACTCTTGGCGCGCTTGTTCCTGTGGAACGTCACCGAGACACCCACGACGTTCCCCACGTGAGTGGTCAAGGGCAGGAGAACTGCTTCTCCTGCTCCGGTCCATCTTCGGCTCGTATGTCCACTGTGGACCAGAGTGCGGTCGGCCGGCTCGCGTCAGCTGATCTGTTCGGCCAAGGCGACGATGATGCCCGAAGGGCCGCGGAGGTAACAGAGCCGGAAGATGCTCTCGTACTGCGCCACCTCGCCGAGGAGTTCTGCGCCGTGGGGGCGCAGGCGGGCAATGGTGTCGTCGATGTCGTCGACGGCGAACATGACGCGATGCAGACCCAGCGTGTTGGGCGGCGGGTTCTCCTGTTCGGCGACGACCGCCACAGGGTTGTGGTACTTCGACAGCTCCAGCTTGCTGTGGCCGTCCGGGGTCCGCATCATCGCGATCTCGCTCCGGACGCCGTCGAGCCCGACGGTGCGGTCCGCCCAAATGCCTTCGACCTGCGCCCTGCCTTCCAGCTCCAAACCGAGCTCGGTGAAGAACGCGACAGCCGCGTCCAGGTCGTCGACGACAATGGCGACGTTGTCCATCCGCTGCACGGTCACGCTCCGAGCATAACCACCACCGTCCCCCACCGCCCCAAACTCGCCATTCGCGGGCTTATGGACGCTTCCGAGGGCTGGAAGAGGTCTATAAGCCCGCGAATGGCGGAAATGGGGGTGGGGGGGGGGGAGGAGGAGTCGATGCGGGTGAAGGGCTGGCGCAAGCAGACCGCGAGGAACGAGGTCGAGGTCCGCTTCGTCGGTGGCGGGAGCTCCACGCGCTCCGTCCCCTGCAAGTGAACGGGGTGTGAGCATGGCCAGGAACGACGACTACTTCGGCTACGACCTGAACTCGCTCGACCAGCGGTGCCTCGAACGGCACTCCGACAGGGGTCCAGCGCTGGCGCCCTCCGGGGCGACTGGGTGCAGTCACGTGACTGATACCGCTACCAGTGCGAACGCACGACAGTGGTCGGCATGGACCTACCTCCGATCCGGCGCCGGGCCTGGGTGGCCACGAGCCCCGACCGCGCCTACGACCTCATCGCCGACGTCTCCCGCATGGCCGAGTGGAGCCCGAACGTCGTCGAGGTCGCCTACGCTGACAACGACGGGCCCCGCGTCGGCGCGGTGTTCACCGGGGTCAACAAGGTGGGCGACCGCGTCTGGGAATCGAGCTCGCGCGTGCTCACCGCGGAGCCGGGCAAAGAGTTCTCGTGGGAGACCGGCGACGGAGTCGTTCGCTGGACGTATTCCTTCCACGCCAACACGGTCATCACCGTCGACTGGCAGCTGCTGAAGCCGCTGCCCGAGTTCGCCTCACAGCTGGACGAGCTGCGGCGGTTCACCGCGCGGGGCATCGAGGACACGCTGATCGCGATCGCTGAGGCGCAGTCGTGCACACGATGACCTTCGGCGATGTCAGCGTGACCCGTGTCCTGGAGTGGCACGGGCCGATCATGCCGCCGAGCGAGTTCGTTCCGGACAGCTCGCCGGAGCACTGGCCGGAGTTCGCACCGGACCACTGGGTCGCCGAAGCCGACCACGTGCACTGCGCACTGCAGACCTGGGTCCTGCGCAGCGGCGGGCGGACGATCCTGGTCGACACTGGTGCGGGCAACCACAAGGAACGCCCGGACATGGCGGTCTTCCACCGGCTCGACACGCCGTTCCTGGACAACCTCGCCGCGGCGGGCGTCCTGCCGGAGGACGTGGACGTGGTGATCAACACGCACATCCACGCGGACCACGTGGGGTGGAACACGCGGCTCGACGGCGACGAGTGGGTCCCGACCTTCCCGAACGCCACCTACCTCATGCCGCAACGGGATTTCACCCACTTCCACGGCAACGCCCTCTTCGAGGACAGCGTCCGGCCGGTGCACGACGCCGGGCTGGTGGAGCTCTGGGACGAGTCGCACGTGATCGACGAGAACCTGAGGCTGGACCTGGCGGCCGGGCACACCCCCGGTTCCTCGGTGCTGCGCCTGGACTCCGGCGGTGACCGCGCGGTGTTCGTCGGGGACCTCCTGCACACGGTCGTCCAGCTCGTCGAGCCGGACTTCAACAGCTGCTTCTGCGAGGACCCCGAGCAGGCCCGTGCCAGCAGGCGCAGCGTCCTGGAATGGGCGGCGGACACGAACTCCCTCGTCCTGCCCGCACACCTGGCCGGTCACGGCGCCGCGCACGTCCGCCGCGACGGCAGCAAGTTCGCGATCAAGGAATGGGCACCGTTCGACAGGGTCTCGCCATGACCACGGTGCGGACCAAGGCGGGCGCGGTGCGTGGACTGCGCCTGCCCGGTCACACCGTCTTCCACGGCATCCCGTACGCATCAAACACCCTGGACCGCACCAGGTTCAGCGCTCCCCTGCCACCGCGGCGATGGGACGGCGTCCGCGACGCGACCGTGCCGGGGCCGACGGCTCCCGCCCCGGAGCGCGGGCGCTTCGGGGAGCTGGACATGACCCCGGTCATCGGCCCCGGCTGGATCCGGGGCGAGGACTACCTCGCGGTCACCGTCCGCACCCCGGACCCGTCGGCCTCCGGCCTGCCGGTGATGGTTTTCGTGCACGGCGGTGGTTTCCTGGCCGGGTCGAGCCGCGCTGCGGCGACCAACGGCTCGGGCTTCGCGCGCAACGGTGTGGTGCTGGTGTCGGTGAACTACCGGCTCGGCGCGCACGGGTGGTTGCGGCTTCCCGGCGCTCCGGACAACCGGGGGCTGCTCGACGTGCTCGCCGCCCTGGAGTGGGTGCAGGACAACATCTCCGCGTTCGGCGGCGATCCCGGCAACGTGACGCTGTTCGGTGAGTCCGCGGGCGCGACCATCGTCGGCGGTGCCGTGGTGACGGCTCCGGACGGCTTGTTCCACCGGGCGATCTCGCAGAGCGGCAGCGGCCTCGGCGCGTTCAGCACGGCACAGGCTGAGCTGGTCACGGCGGCGCTGGCGGCGGAGCTGGGGGTCGGCGCGGACGTGGGGTCCTTCGCCGAGATCTCCGACGAACGGATCGTGGCGGCTCTGCCGAGCATCGCGGGCATCGACCTGACGGTGACCGGCGAGGCCGACCCGCTGCTGCGGCTCACCCCGTTCAGCCTCGTCGCGGGCACCGAGACCCTGCCGACCCAGCCAGCGCACGCGGAGTCCACTGTGGACCTGATGCTCGGCACGAACAGCGACGAGGGGAACCTCTACGTCGTGCCGAACGACGGCGACGCCGACCCAGCGGCACTCACAGAGGGGCTTTTCGCCGCTGGGACAAGGAAGTTCGCCGAGTCGCGGCCGTCCTACCACTACGAGTTCGCGTGGCGGTCGGCGGCGTTCGAAGGGAGGCTCGGCGCGGCGCACGCCACCGAGCTCCCCTTCGTCTTCGACACCACCGACATCCCGGAGCTGCGCGGCCCCAAGGCCCTCCTCGGCCCGGACGAACCACCGCGCGAGCTCGCGACGCTCATGCACGGCACGTGGATCAGGTTCGCCGAGACCGGTGATCCCGGCTGGGCGCGCTACCCCGCCACGAGGAGGTTCAGCGGCGGCTCGTCCCCGGCCCCGGAACGAGGCGAAGCGTGACGCCGTAACGGTTCCAGGCGTTGATGGTCGCGATCGCGGCCACCAGCGCCATCAGGGTCTCCTCGTCGAAGTGCTTCGCGGCGGTGTCCCAGACGTCATCGGGGACACCGTCGCGGTCCAGCCGGGTCGCGGCCTCGGCGAGGTCGAGCGCGGCCCGCTCCTGCTCGGTGAAGAACGGGGCCTCGCGCCACACCGCGACCGACCACATCCGTTCGTCGGCCTCGCCCAGCTTCTTGAGGTCGTGGGAGTGCATGTCCACGCAGAACGCGCAACCGTTCATCTGGCTGACCCGGAGCTTGACAAGCTCCAGGATCGTCTTGGGCAGCGGGCTCGAAGCGAGGTAGCGCTCGATCTCGCTCATCGGCTTGTAGACGGGCGAGGAGGTCAGGTTGGTCATGCGCGGGGCGTGCATCTAGTTCTCCTTGTTGGTGATCAGTGCGCTCGCGCGGGCGAGCTTGGTGGGGTGCAGCACGACGTCGATCGCGGTGACCAGGCCGTCGGCAACGGTGATCGCGTACGCGCCGACCAGGCGGCCGTCGTCGAGCATGAGGAAGCCGCCCGCGCCGTTGACCACGGCGGGCCGCAGCTCGCGGTCGGGCAGCTTCGCGCGGATCCCGGCGAGGAACCGGGCCACCCGGTCCGCGCCGATGACCGGCCGACGAGCCGCGCGCACCACCCCGCCGCCGTCGCTGGTCAGGACGACGTCGGGATCGAGCAGCCGGAGCATCGCGGTGATGTCCCCGCCCTCGCAGGCGGCGAGGAAGGCCGAGGCCACCTCGCGCTGCCGGACCGGATCGGCGTCGAAGCGCGGCGACCGCTCCCGCACGTGCCTGCGGGCCCGCGACGCGAGCTGGCGCACGGACGCGGCCGACCGACCGACGACCTCGGCGATCTCGGCGAACGGCAGCCCGAAGACCTCGTGCAGCACGAAGGCGGTCCGCTCGGCCGGGGACAGCGTCTCCAGCACGACCAGCATCGCCATGTTCACCGAGTCGGCGAGGGTGACCCGCTCCTCCGGCTCGTCCGCCGCGCGCACCACGGGCTCCGGCAGCCAGGGGCCGACGTAGTCCTCGCGGCGTTTGCGCGCGGAGCGCATCACGTCCAGCGCGAGCCGGGAGGTGGCGACGACCAGCCAGCCGGTCACGTCGTCGATCTCCCCCGCGGCCAGCGCCTTGCCGAGGCGCAGCCACGCCTCCTGCACCACGTCCTCGGCCTCGCCGACGTCGCCGATGATGCCGTAGGCGATGCCGACCAACCGAGGTCGTTCGCGCAGGAACTCCGTCTCCGCCGCTCTCACGCCACTAGGACGGGACAGCCGTCTCGAATGTGACATCGGCACCCTTCGTCCTGGTCCTGGCCCCCGCGAGCACCACGACCGCGACCCCGAGCAACAGCAGCGCCAACCCCGGCAGAGCGGCGGGCCGGGGCACCTGACCGAGCCAGACCCACGCGATCAGGGCGGCCCCGGGCACCTCCAGCAGGATCATCAGGCTCACCGTGGTCGCGGAGACCTTGCGCAACGCGAAGCTGAACATCGAGTGCCCGAGCAGCTGCGCGCCGACAACGAGCCCCAGGATCGCCAGCCACGTCGCCCCGTCGAAGCCGACCAGCGGCACCCCACCGACCAGGCACACCACCAGCAGCAGCGCCGCGCACACCGAGTAGCAGACCGACGTGTAGGTGGTGGTGCTGACCGTGACGCGGGCCCGCTCGCCGAACGCGGTGTAGACGGCGGCCATCAGCCCGCCGACGAGGGCGAGCAGGTCACCGGTGAGCGCGGACGCGGAGACCTCGAAATCGGCCCCGGTGGCGACGATCGCACCCGTCACGGCGAGGCCCATGCCGATCCACGTCGCGGTGGGCAGCCGCTGCCCCTGCGCCGAAGCGATCACGCACTGCCACACCGGCTGCGTCGCCACCAGCGCGGTCGCGGTGGCCACGGAGGTCAGCTGCGCCGCGGGCATCCAGGTGGCGAAGTGCACCGCGAGCGCCGCCCCGGCCGCCACACTGAGCCACCCGGCGCCGCGCTGGTCGCCCCGCACGAGCGCGGCGAACTCCGCTCCGCGCCGAGCGACCGCGAACGGGGTGAGCGCGGCCACCGAGATCGCGTTGCGCCAGAAGGCGATCGCCAGCGCGGGGGCGGCGGCGAAGGCGGTCAGCGGTCCCGAGGAGGAGACGGCGAGAACCGCGACGGCCAGAACAACCCCGCTCAGGGGATCCACTCGTGAGGACACGGTGGTCCATCCTGACACGCGGTGCCGCCCCGGCCGAACGCGTTACCCACCAGTACCCGTCCGCCACGCCGCCCCTACGCACGTGGGCTGGCGGGTGCCGACCCGGTGCACGCCACGCCGCCCCTGCACACGTGGGCTGGCGTGGTCGACGCTTTTCGCGTTTTGTCACCTTTTTGCGCAAGAGAGCGCTCCCAAATCGCATTAAGCCTACAAAACGCGAAAAACGGGGGCGGATGGCGGGTTTCGGGGTGAGGGGTGGGTGGAGATGAGGAGTGGGTGGAGATGAGGGTGGGTGGGGATGAGGAGTGGGTGAGGGGTGATGCCGCACGGGCGAACCTCGTCACTCGGCCCGGGTGATCGAGAACATGTAGCAGCCGTAGGCGATGTTGCGGCTGTGGATCTCCACGACGTCCGGCTCCGCGAGCATCTCGGCGATCACGGCGACCGGGTCCGCGCCGTCGTGCGCCTGGGTCACGGGGTGGATCCAGCCCCGCTTGTCGTAGGCCCGCAGCACCTGCGGGCGCCCCACCCAGTCCGCCGGGTACGGCTCGTCCTTCGCGGGCCCGCCGCACGGATGGGCATGCGCGAACACGGCGCCGATCTCGCGGTACGGACTGGTGGCGGGAAGCAGCGGTTCGTAACCGAAGAGCATCAGCTCCTCCCCTTCCCGCGCATCCCGAAGACAGCAACGCAGCGGGTTGCCAGCCGTGGCCGCGACGTACTCGACGGGATTGCCGGAGGTGTCGAGCCCGGTCGCGCGGACCCGGTCGAGAACGGCGGTGTGCAACGGGTGGATGCGAAAACCAGTCATGCCACCACTCTCTCCACTCCGCGCCCACCGTTCCGGCGGATTTCCGCCCTGGCGTTGCACCCCGGAAAGCACACTGTGTGAGGCTCGGGGCACACCCGCATTGACGCTGGGTCTGGAAGCTGGTCTGATGCCGTCCAGCGTCGCGGTGCACCCGGCAAAGAGACCGCTGTGGGCATGGAGGCGCCGAACCATGGGACAGCCGTGGAAACCCCGAACGAGCGCCTCACGGCCTTCAGCATCGAACTGATCGACACGCACACGTGGCTCCGCGAGGAGCTTGCCCGGCTCCGCGCCGACATCGACGCCTACCTCGACGGCGTCGGCGGCCGCCCACGGGATCTGCGGGCGCACTGCCTGACCTTCTGCTCCGCGCTCACCAGGCACCACACCGGCGAGGACGACCACGTCTTCCCCGCGCTGGCCGACGAGTTCCCCGAACTGCGGCCCACGCTGGAGAAACTGCGGGAGGACCACCACCTGGTGGCCGACATCCTGCGCAGGCTGGAGGTGCTGGTCGCCGAGGCCGACCCCGCCGACGCCCGGCGCGTGCGGTCCGAACTGGACGGTCTCGCCGCGATCTTGGAATCGCACTTCGGCTACGAGGAGCGGCGGATCGCCTCCGCGCTCGACGAGCTGAAGCAGACCTTCGACAGCTCCGGGCTCGACGTTCGGGTACTGACCGACGGGCCCGCCGCTCCCTAGCGTTCCCGGCATGCTCCAAGTCGAGAACCTCACCAAGCAGGGCTGGCGTTGCTCGGCGCTCCTGGCCCACGAGGCGAGTCCTGCCTGACCGCAGGTGTCGCCGGGTCCGGCAGGCCCACCTAGACTCGGGCGACCCCAGGTGACCACCAGGGGACGCGGAGTCACCGGGTGAGCACGGGAGGGGTCATGCTGGTCGCGGTGCAGCACACCGGCGGCGCGCGCGGCGACGGCCTCACCGGCGCCGAGGCCAAAGTCGCGCAGTGGATGCGGACGTGGACGGGCGACTTCGGCCTGCCCGGCGTGACGGTGTTCAACGCGGTGACGTCCACCGGCATGGCCGACGCGCTGGTGCTCTCCCCCTACGGCTGCGTCGTCATCGAGATCGACGGCTTCACCCGCCGCCAGGACGGCGCGCTGCACGCCCCTGCCGACGGCGCGTGGCAGGTCGACGGCCAACCGGCCGCGCTGCATTCCCAGAACCCGCTGGACCTGTGCAGCGCCAACGTGAAGGCGGTGCGCGAGACCCTGCGCGCCGCCGGGATCACCACGGGAACCGTGCCGGGGCTGGTCGTGCTGCTGCCCACGCCAGGTGCGCGGGTGCACCTCGCGGACGGCGCGGAGACCGACGGCGTCGTGGTCGTTCTCGCGCCGCACCAGAAGCCGCTGCGCCAGTACTTCCACACGCTGTGCCGGAGCCAGAAGGTCTGGGACGCCAACACCGTGGCCGCGGCGGCTCGGGCGCTGAAGCTCACCGAGCACGTGCCGAACGTGCTTGAGCTCTACCAGCACGGCATTCCCGAGACGATCTACTCACCCCAGGACGCGCAGGAACCGGCTCCCCCGCCGAAGCCCGCGCCCGCACCGCCCACACCGGTCGCCGTCGCCCCGCGGCGAGGCGGCACGACGCGGCTGGTGCTCGTGATCGCGCTGGGGCTGCTCGTCCTGGTGGGCCTGGCCTGGCTGGTCGGCACCGTGTACGACGTCTTCCACGGACCCACTGAAGTACCGTGATCATCATGAGCAGAGTGGCGCAGGCGCTTGCGGCGTGGCGGGACGGGAGCCCGGAAACAGCACGGGAACACGCGAAAGCGGCGGGCACACGACTCGGTGACGAACTCGCCGAACACTGGGCCTCCGACGCTGACGGCCGCGTCTACGACCAGCCCGCCGCGTTCCGCGCGTTCGTCCGGGGCGGCGGCAACGTCGAGCTGTACCGGCGGTTGAGCCAGGTCCTGGCAACGGGATACGACGAGGTGCGCCCCGCTTCCCTGCTCGACATCGGCTGCGGCGACGGTCTCGCGATCGCGCCAGCGCTGGAGGCGGCGACCCACGAGCCCGCGCGGATCGACCTCGTGGAGCCCTCGGCGGCGCTGCTCGACCTCGCGCGGCAACGGATCGCCGGAGCACACCCCTGGCAGGAGACCGCGCAGGAGTTCACCGCACGCCCGGCGGAGCACCGGTGGGACAGCGCGCAGGCGACGTTCTCCTTGCACACCATGGAACCCGCCGTGCGCGCCGAGGTGCTGCGGGGGTTGCGCGAACGGGTGGACCGGCTGGTCGTCGCCGAGTTCGACGTCCCCGTGCTCGACGAGGGCTCGCCCGAGCACCTGGAGTCGCTCGCCGAACGCTACGAGCGGGGCATCGCCGAGTACGGCGAGGACGCCTCCCTTGTCGCACAAGGGTTTCTGCTGCCTGTGCTGCTCGGCCAGATCGTGCGGGGCGCGGTCCGCTCCACGTGGGAGCAGCCTGCGGAGCAGTGGCGGCGCCAGCTCACCGACGCCGGGTTCGACCAGGTCGAGGTCGCTCCCCTGGTGTCGTACTGGTGGTCCCCCGCCGTGGTGTTCACCGCGCGCTGAGCCCTGGGCAGCGAGCCTTCGGTCACGCTACGTTACGTAGCAACTCCCAGGCACTGGAGGCTCACATGATCGGGTTCATCGTCGCAGGACTGATCATCGGTGCGCTCGCCCGGCTGATCAAACCGGGCGAGCAGCACCTCAGCGTTCTCGCCACTCTGTTACTGGGCCTCGTCGGCTCGGTGATCGGTGGCACGATCGCGAACCTGTTGGGCACCGGGGACATCTTCGAGCTCAACGTGCTCGGCTTCATCATCGCGGTCATCGCCTCCGTCGCGCTGATCGGCGTCGCCGAGGCCATCGCACAGGCCGTCAACGGCGGGGACTGATCACACCAGCAACAGGGTCTTCCCGAGCACCGCCCGGGACTCGACAGCGGCATGTGCCGCCGCCGCGTCGGCGAGCGGGAAGGTCTGCCCCACAACAGGTCTCAACCGTCCGGCAGCTGCCTCGCTGAGCGCGCGTTCGGCGAGGCGCACGGCCTTGTCCCCACTGAACTGCACCTGGTCGATCCCGCGCACGGTCACGCCGAGCCGCTTCGCCTCCTCCTCCGACACGGTCGTGAAGCTGCCACTGGGCACCCCGTGCGCGGAGAACCAGCCGCCCCGCCTGGTGATCCCCAGCGCCGCGCGGCCGATCTCGCCGCCGACGCCATCGAAGACGACGTCCGCCCCGTGCTCCCGCGCCAGGTCCAGCTTGCGCGCGCCGCGCGCGGCTCCGATCACGGTCGCCCCGGCCGCGTGCACGAGCTGGATGCCCAGCCCACCGGCGGCCGCCGTCACCAGGACCCGGTCCCCTGTCTTGACGTCGGCGTTGTCGAACAGTTCGAGCGCGGTGGGCCCGTCGTGCAGCAACGCCGCCGCGGTCCGCGGTTCGAGACCGTCCGGCACACCGACCAGATCCTCGGCGCCGACGACGACGCGTTCCGCGTAGCCACCGAAGGACGCCGTCTTCGCGACCACCTGTCTGCCGACCCAGGCCCGGTCGACGGCCTCGCCCACCGCGCCGACGCGTCCCGCGACACCGCCACCGGGCACGTACGGCGAGGTGAGCGGGAAGTAGTCGCCTCCCCAGCCGGGGCCAGGTCCACGTCGAGAAAGAGAACGTCCACTGTGGACACCTCGACCAGGACCTGGCCTGCGCCCAGCGTGGAACCTCAACGTTGGTTCATGTCAAGCCGGTGCGACCTGGTCATACTTGACGTTGCGTTCAGCGACGCGATGGCAGACTTGCGGCATGGCACGCCCGAACTACCGCGACCGGCTCACCGCGCCGCTACCGAGGGTCCGCGACATGGCACGACTGCTGCGCGAGAGCGGCGGCTTCGGCGGTTCGGGAGCCAACGCCGACCTGGTCCCGGTGCTGCGCACCGGCCTGCCCGCCGCGGAACCGGGCACCGCGAGCTGGACATGGGTCGGCCACTCCACCTACCTCGTGCGGCTCAACGGGGTCTCGGTGCTGACCGACCCGGTGTGGTCGCCGAAGATCCCCGGCGGCGCACAGCGGCGGACCCCGCCCGGAATCGCGTGGAGCGAGCTGCCGAAGATCGACGCCGTGGTGATCAGCCACGACCACTACGACCACCTGGACGCTCCGACGATCAAACGCCTGCCCAGGTCCACGCCCATCCTGGCCGGGCTCGGCCTCGGCGGGTGGTTCCGGAGGCGCGGGTTCCACCAGGTCACCGAGCTGGACTGGTGGGAGTCGGCGACCGTGGCCGGGCTGAGCTTCGACTTCGTGCCCGCGCACCACTGGAGCCGCAGGGGCCCGCTCGACACGTGCTCCACGCTGTGGGGCGGGTGGGTGATCACCGCCCCGGACGGCACGCGGACTTACCACGCTGGCGACTCCGGCTACGGCGAGCGCTTCGCGCAGATCGGTGAGCGCTACCCCGGGATCGACGTGGCCATGCTGCCGATCGGCGCCTATGAGCCGCGGTGGTTCATGCGGCCCGTGCACGTCAACCCGGAAGAGGCCGTGCGCGCGCTCGACGACGTTGGGGCACAACGGCTCGCCGCGATGCACTGGGGCACCTTCGCGCTGACTCGGGAGCCGATGGACGAGCCGCTGCGGCTGGTCAGGAAGGCGTGGGCGGCGGCAGGACGCGATCCGGAGCACCTGTGGGCGCTGGCGGTCGGCGAGACCCGGACACTGCCCTCCGGCCCGCGCGCATGAGCCTGGCTGGCCGCGCGGCCGAGCTCGCCGCGCTCGACGACGTCCTTGCCGCAGCCCGGAACCGCACCGGCCGCGCGCTCGCGCTGCTCGGCGATCCCGGAGCGGGCAAGTCCTCGCTGCTGGCGGAGGCGGCCGACCGCGCGCGTCCGATG
Organism: Allokutzneria oryzae; assembly: GCF_042429765.1. Lineage (NCBI taxonomy): Bacteria > Bacillati > Actinomycetota > Actinomycetes > Pseudonocardiales > Pseudonocardiaceae > Allokutzneria > Allokutzneria oryzae. Next base: position 109,669 of record NZ_JBHLZU010000012.1, read on the forward strand.
CGGGTGCTGCGGGCGACGGGAGCCGAGCCCGAGGCGGGGCTGGCCTTCGCGGCGCTGCACCAGCTCCTGCGCCCCGTCGCGCACCTCGCCGAGGACTTGCCGGGAGCGCAACGGGACGCGGTGCGCGGTGCGCTCGGGCTGGCGGAGTCCCGCACCGACGACCGGTTCCTGGTGTCGGCCGCAGTGCTCTCGCTGCTCGTCGAGGCGGCCGAGCCGGACGGGCTGCTGTGCGTGGTGGACGACTTCCAGTGGTTCGACCGGGCTTCGGCGGACACGCTGCTGTTCGCGGCCAGGCGGCTGCGGACCGAGAGCGTCAGCCTGCTGATAGCCGCGCGCGACACCGCCGAGGTCCGGCACGCGCTGCGCGGGGCGGAGCAGCTGCGCGTCGCCGGGCTCGACGACAGAAGCGCCGCCACGCTGCTGGTGGGCTCCACGCCCGCCGTCGCAGCCGAGCTCACGACACTGACCAAGGGCAACCCGCTCGCGTTGAGCGAGCTGGCCGAGCTGTTGACGCCCGCTCAGCTCTCCGGGGCCGCGCCGCTGCCGGACCCGTTGCCGGTCGGCGACGTCTTCGGCGAGCAGGTCGCCCGGCTGCCCGAGGACACCCGGCTGGTGCTGCTCGTAGCGGCGCTGGAAGGGCTCGGCGACGTCGGCGTCGTGCTGCGGGCGGCGACCGCACTCGGCATCGGAGCCGACGCGCTGCACGCCGCTGAGCAGGCAGGACTCGTCGCCGTGGACGGCGCCGCGCTCCGGTTCCGGCACCCGCTGATCCGCTCGGCCGTCTACACCGGAGCCGGGTCCGCGCTGCGCAGGCGCGTGCACGGCGCGCTCGCCGACGCCGTCGGCGGAGACGCCGACCGACGGGCGCGGCACCTCGCCGACGCGGCGCTCGGGCCGGATGAGGCGGTCGCCTCGGCGCTGGCCGAGTCCGCGCACCGGGCGCGGGAGCGCGGCGGGTACGCCGACGCGGCGGAGGCGCTGGGCCGCGCCGCGGCGCTGACGCCGGAGCCCGGAGCGCGGGCGCGACGGCTGGCGGAGGCGGCAGGGGCGGCGTGGCTGGGCGGACGGCCGGGACAGGCGCAGAGCTGGCTGGCAGCCGCGCAGGACCTCGCGGCCGACGAGGACCTGAAGGCCGAGCTTTCCCAGCTGCGCGGCCGTTTCGAGCTCAACTCCGGTGACGCAGCCGAGGCCATGCGGATCTTCCTGGACGCGGCGGGCGACCGGGTCGAGCTGTTGTCGGATGCCGCGGAAGCCGCCTCCTACGTCGGGGACACGGCCGTCGCGATCGAGGTGGGGCGGCGAGCGGAGGCGCTCGACGACAGCTACCTGCGCTCGATGCTGGTCGGCACCGCGGCACTCCAGGCGGGAGACACCGAACGGGGAACGGCCGTTCTCCGCTCGGCGTTGCGCGAGCCGGGGGACGACGCGGTGTCGTTGCTGTGGGCGTCCTCGGCCGCGAGCCACCTCGGCGAGGTGGACGCGGCGGCCGACTTCGCCACCCGGGCCGGTCGCGTCGCGCGGGTCTCGGGCATGGTCGGCACGCTGCCCGTGGTCCTGGAGTTCGCCGCGACCGCCGAGCGGATGAACAGCAGGCTCACGCACAGCGCCGCCCTGTCCGAGGAAGCGCTCACCCTGGCCCGCGAGGCCGGGTACACCAACTCGGCCGCCGCGCACCTGGCCAACCTCGCGATGGTCGCCGCGATCCAGGGCCGTGAGGACGAGTGCCGCGCGCACGCGAACGAGGCGCTGGCCATCGCGATCCCGCACCGCGTAGGCCTGCGGGTCGGTGTCGCCTCCTACGCGCTGGGCCTGCTCGACCTCGGCCTCGGCCGGGTCGAGGCCGCGCACGAACGCCTCACCGCGCTGACCACGGCCGGCCCTGGCGCGGGCCACCCGATCGCGGTGTGGGGCTCCACCGGTGACCGCGTCGAAGCCGCGGTGGCGGCCGGAGACCTCGACGCGGCGAGGGCTTCCGTTGACTTCATCGAGCGGTGGTCGGTCAACGCCACGACCGCGCGCGCACGGGCGCTCGTCGCGCGGTGCCGGGCGCTCATCGAGAACGACGCGGTGCCACTGTACGAACAGGCACTGACACTGCTCGCCGCCGACAGCGGCGCCGACTACGACCGCGCCCGGACCGCGCTGCTGCTGGGCGAGCGCCTGCGCCGGGACCGCAGGGTCGGCGAGGCGCGGCGGCATCTGCGCGCGGCGGCGGAGACCTTCGGGCGGCTCGGGGCGCGGCCGTGGGAGCAGCGGGCGCTCGGCGAGCTGCGGGCGGCGGGCGAGTCCGGGCAGCGGGCCGAGCCCGTCGCGCTGGAGCAGCTGACCCCGCAGGAGCTGCGGATCGCCCGGCTGGTGGCCGAGGGCGTGTCCAACAAGGACGTCGCGGCGCGGCTGTTCCTCAGCCCGCGCACGGTCGAGTACCACCTGTACAAGGTCTATCCGAAGCTCGGCGTGACCACCCGCACCGAGCTCGCGCGACTACTTGGCCAGTGACCACCAGTGGTCCTACTGATGGCACCGGGGCCCCGAGCGGACAGAGTTGCGGACATGCCAACCGAGGGAAACATCATCAAGGTCAACGGGGTCGAGCTGTGGGTCGAGGAGTTCGGCGACCCGACGCACCCGCCGGTGCTGCTCGTGATGGGCTCGATGTCGCAGGGCCTGCTCTGGCCGGACGAGCTCGTTGGCCGGATCACCGCGGGCGGCCGCCGGGTGATCCGCTACGACCACCGCGACACCGGCCGCTCCAGCGCCCTGGACTTCGAGGCGACGCCCTACACCTGGGCGGCGGTCAAGGACGACATCATCGGCCTGCTCGACGCGCTGGGCATCGACCGGGTGCACCTGGTCGGGCACTCGGCGGGTGGCCTGCTCGGCCAGTGGGTCGCCGTGGAGCACCCGGAGCGGATCGCGTCGCTGACCGCCATCGGCTCCTCGCCGCTCGGCGGCCAGGAGGGCCTGGTCGTGACGCGCGCCCTGTCCGCCCAGCCGCAGGAACCGGGCAGCCTGCCCGAACCCTTGCCCGCGTTCGTCGAGCTGTTCGCCAGGGCGGCCACCAGCCCGCCGCCCGCGACCCGCGCCGAGGTGATCGACTTCCAGATCGAGCTGGCCAGGGTGCTGCACGGCCCGGTGCTGCCCTTCGACGCCGACGCCCAGCGCGCGCTGGAGGAGCGGCTGCTCGATCGCGACCGCGACCCCCGCACCGTGTCCAACCACCAGCGGGCCTGGGCGGCCGACCCGGCATTCGAGCCCGTGGGCCGACTCGGTGAGATCACCGCGCCGACCCTGGTGGTGGAGGGCACCCACGAGCCGGTCAAGCCCGGTCACGGCAAGCTGATCGCCCAGGAGATCCCGGGTGCCCGCTACCTGGAGATCGACGGCATGGGCCACACCCTGCCACCCGAGGTGCACGAGCAGCTGGCCGCCGCGGTCCTCGACCACACCACGGCCGGGTAGGCGGCACCGGCCCGATGCGGCACCGCGTCTGGCCACGATTCGCGAAGCGGTCTCGGATTCCACCGCCACGGGCGTGCGGTCGTGGCGGTGGGTTCGGAGTTTGGTGGCGTCGGTGGCGTTGACGCCGTGGTGGCGTTGACGCCGTGGTGACGTTTGGGTTGTGGTGGCGTTGAGGCCATGGTGACGTTTACGGCCGGGCTGCCGCCCCGACTCCGTCGGGTTGCCCCCGGATAATTCTCCCGGACTCCGGCGCGCATTTCCTTGGGCGCCAACCCCGGCTAGCCCGCTCACCTAATACGGTGGCGGGCTAGCCGGGGCCGGGTCTAAAACGGTGGACCAGGATCCGCGATCGGTTCGGGTTCCCGGACATACGTTCTTCCCATCGGGGTCGTCCAAATATGGATACCGCCGGGAAGCTGGGTTCGTTTCCACCGAGTGTGATGCTTCATCACGTGATGTCGTCGGCATTTCGCGCCCAGGTCATCCGCGATGGTGTTGGTGCCGTCGAAGGGTTCGCAATGATCCAAGTCGCAGCGGTGCGCCGGTTGCCGACAGCCGATCGCCACACACGTGACATCCCGCGCCCGCACCAGGTCCGCGAGAGCGGCTGACGGGCGGTAGTTCGTCCGCCCCACATCCACCGCCACCCCGGTCACCGGGTCGGTCAGGATCCGCTTCCACGTACCTCCCGCCGCGATATCCCGCGCCACATCTGCGGGAATCGGACCGTAGCCCGCGAGCATCCCCGGTTCCTGGTCCATCCTCATCAACGTGGTCGCGGGGAGGGTGACCAGGACCTTCACCTCACCCTGCGGGGCACCGGTCTCCTTGCCCATCAACAGGTCAAACGCGACATCGGCGCGGCGCTGGTCCATGGTGCGCTCATCATCGCCGAGACCTCGGGCGATGCGGTCGATCCGATCCCACACCAACGCACCCTGGAGGGCGGTGAACTGGAACCGCAACGCACACATCGCGTCATCGAGGTTCAGCTTCTCCACCCGCCGGGTCCGCTTCTTCTCCTCATGCCGCCGCGCCGCCGCCTCCGGATCCACCTTCGCGATCAGGCGCTGGGCATGCTGCCGGATCCGGCTGTAGTGGTGGGTACGGGCGTACTCCACCAGTACCGCTTCCACGATCTCGGCGTGCACAGCGGTCAACGGCTCCAGCTGGTCCACGATCAGCAGGGCTTTGCCCTGGTCGATCCGGCCCTCCTCCAAGGCGGCGAGCACGGCGGGGCGGGAGGCGAGGTTCTCGGCGTGGTTGATCAGCGTGCTCGCCTTGCGCGAGGAAATCGAGAGCAACGCCCCGACCTCATCCCCGAGATACGGGTATTCGGCGAAATCTGTGCTGACCACCAGATCGGCGAGACGGCGTGCCAGGACCGCGTGCGCGTGATTCACCGCGCGGTAGGCGTCCTCGATGGCATCGAGGGTCTCGTCGGGGGTCATATTCCTATTCTATCTCGCCGAAAATGGTGATCATGGCTCCATAGGGTGAAATAGCGCCAATTCTTTCGCTGTCGGCGAACGTGGCATTATCGCCAAAGTCGGGCGGGTGCTCAAGGGGTGTCTCAGTCGGACAAGTTCGTGGAACAGATCAGGGCGCGGGGCGGGGCAGGAAAGGGCGTGCCCCGGTCGGGTTGGGACCGGATCAGGTCGCACACGCGGCCGCCGCCCGCGACCAGCCGATCAACCGCTGTGAGCCGAGGTCACCCGGCATCGCGACCCCGAACGACGGCGGCAGATGCCACGCCTGCGGCTCAGTCACCGCCCGCATCGGTTGCGCGCCCCCGGTTTCCCCGTTCGGCGTCGCGCCCGAGGACCTGCCGGACGGGCTCAGACGGAGGGCGGAAGGCGGAAGGCAGGGGCGGAAGGCGAAAGGCGGAGGGCCGGGAGCGGGGGCTTGCCCCACTGGGGAGGGGGCGCCAGCACCAGGGACGTCGGGGATTCGCGTGGTTAGCGTCCGGAACGACCAACCGACCTGGGGGAACACACATGTTTCGACGGCCCTGGATTGCTCCGCTGGCGTTCGTGGTGATCGCCTTCCTGGCGTTCTCGCTGCCGCGCTACCTCAGCTTCGACCCGGCGCGCTCGCTCGTGCCGGCGCCGCCGGACTTCCCGGCGCACTACCCCGTGCTCGTCGCGCACATCCTCTTCGGGGCCGTTGCGATGGTGACGTGCGCTCTTCAGGTCTGGCCGTGGCTGCGGCAGCGCCATCCCGCGAAGCACCGCATCATCGGGCGGGTCTACGTCTTCGCGGGGGTGCTGCCCGCCGGGGCGCTCGGCTTCGTCGTCGGGATCACCAGCCCGTTCGGCCCGGTGGCGCAGGTCAGTCACGTGCTGCTGTCCGCGATGTGGCTCGGCTTCACCGTGATGGGGCTGGTCACCGCGCGGCAGCGGCGGATGGCCGAGCACCGCCGGTGGATGGTCCGCAGCTTCGCGCTGACCATGTCGATCATCACCAACCGGCTGTGGTCGGTTCTCGCGAGCGTGGTGCTCACCCCGCGGCTGGAGACCGCGTTCGGGGGCAGTGAGCTCGCGCTGACGCAGTCGATCGGCGCCATCTCCTCCTGGCTGGGGTGGACGATCCCGCTGCTGGCCGCGCAGTGGTGGCTGGACCGCGGTCAGCGGCGGCGGACCAGGACGGCGATGCCGTCGAGCAGCGCCGCCAGCCCCAGCTCGAAGACCTCGTCGAGGTCGAGGTCGTAGCCCTCCGGGCCGAAGCTGCGCATCAGGTGGCTGAACGCGGGGAACTCACCCGACTCCACGTAGGACGCGAAGTCGGCTTCCTGGGCGTCCATCCACTCCTGGTCGGTGAGGCCGCTGGTGGCCTCGGCCTGCGCCTCGCGCTCCAGGTTCACCGCGACGCCCTGCACGTAGGTGAACAGCAGCACGTGCAGGTTCATCACCTTGGTCGCGGGCAGGCCGTGCCCGGAGAACGCGCTGATCATCCAGTCGGCGTGCACCGCGAGGTTGGGCAGCATCACCGGCCGGGTCAGCGTCGTGAAGTGGGCCAGCCACGGATGCGCGCGGTAGAGCCGCCACAGCCCCCGTGAGCCCAGCTCCAGCCGCGCCCGCCAGTCCTTGATCCGCGAGTCGGGCGGCTCCAGCTCGCCGTACGCGGCGTCGGCCATCAGCATCACCAGAGCGTCCTTGCCGTCGACGTGCCGGTAGGGCGACATCGTGCCGACGCCGAGCTTCGCCGCGACCCCGCGCATGGACACCGCGGCCAGGCCCTCGGCGTCGGCGATCTCCATGGCGGCGCGCACGATGCGGTCGCGGGTCAGCTCGTCGCCGGGCTCGGCCGGTGGGCGCGGTCGCGGCTTGTCCCGCGCGGGCGCCACCGCGACGACCGTGCCCACGCGGGGCTCCGGCCGGACGAGGCCCTCCTGCTTCAGCACCGTCAGCGCCTTGGTCGCGGTGGCCAGGGCGACGCCCCACTTGATGGCGATCTGCCGCGTGGACGGGACCCGGTCGCCGGGGGCGAGCTCCCCTTCGGTGATGCGGCGGCGGATCTCCGCGACGATGCGGGCATACGGCGGGTTCTCGGCCATCGCGCTTCCTCTCCCCTGTCCTAGTACAGAACCTCACTGCGCTAGCACAGATTAGCTGCTTCTTGGCTCTACAGAGCTGTTTGTACGTCGTACGCTACCTGCGTACAGCTCATCGAGCCAAGGAGAAGACAATGCGGAACGTGCTGATCTGCGGGGCGAGCGTCGCGGGTCCGGCGCTCGCCTACTGGCTGCGGCGCAGGGGCTTCGAGGTGACCGTGGTCGAGCGGGCCCCGGCGCCGCGTCCGGGCGGCCAGGCCATCGACGTCCGCGGTGTCGCGCTGGACGTGGTGGACCGGATGGGACTGCTGGAGCGGGTGCGGGCGGCGCGGACCACCATGCGCGGCATGCAGATGCTCGACGGTCAGGGCAACGAGATCATGCGCTCCACCGAGATGGCGTTGAGCAGCGGGCGCTTCGACAGCGGCGACGTCGAACTGCTGCGCGAGGACCTCACGGGGATGATCTACGAGAGCACCAGGGACTCCGTCGAGTACGTCTTCGGTGACACGATCACCGCGTTGGAGGAGACCGGCGACGGCGTCCTGGTGAGCTTCGAGAACGCCGCGCCGCGCACGTTCGACGTGGTGGTGGGCGCCGACGGCCTGCACTCCGGGGTGCGGGCGCTGGCGTTCGGGCCGGAGAGCCGGTTCGTGCACCACCTCGGCACCTATCTCGGCGTGTTCAGCGCGGAGAACTTCCTCGGCCTGGACGACTGGCAGGTCTGGGTGCGCGAGGGCAACGCGGGGTACGCGGTCTACCCGGTGCGGGACAACAAGGAGCTGCGGGTGACCCTCGGCGTCGAGTCCGGGCCGATCACCCACGACCGCCGCGACAACGACGCGCACCGCCGGATGCTCGCGGAGGCGCTGGCGGGAGTGGGCTGGGAGACGCCCAAGCTGCTGGAGGCGATGTGGACCGCGCCGGACTTCTACTTCGACGCGATGGCGCAGGTCCGGATGGACACCTGGTCGGCGGGCCGGGTCACGCTCGTCGGCGACGCGGGCTACTGCGCCTCCCCGCTCTCCGGACAGGGCACCAGCCTCGCGCTGGTCGGCGCGTACGTGCTCGCCGAGGAGCTGGAGCGGGCCGGGGGCGACCACGTCGCGGGCTTCGCGGCCTACGAGCGGCGGATGCGGCCGTTCGCGCTGGCCAACCAGGCCCTGGCGACGGAGAACCCCGGCCGGCCCCCGGCGGAGGAGTCCACGGAGCGCGCCAAGGTCGCGATCTCCCTGGACTGATCTACAGCCAGTCGAAGGTGAGCCGGTAGAACTCCGCGGCGCCGTGGCCGAGGTTCAGGCAGTGCCCGCTGCGCTCGATGACGTGCGGGGTCGCGGCGGCAGCCGGATCGGTCCGGCAGTCCCCGGTGCTCGGGCAGTACAGGGCGTCGAAGCGGCCGAGCACGGTGAGCACGGGCATCCCCGGTGGGGGCGGCGGAACCGCGCCGCCGTCGGCCTCGCCGAGCTCGGCGGAGGGCACCGTGTCCTTGCCCTCCTCGTCGGCGGCGGCGACCTCCGGGTCGTAGTCCCCGGCGTGCAGGAACAGTCCCGCGCGAGCGCCGGGACGAGTGGTCAGGTATCCGGGCGGCCAGTTCCGGCCCGCGAACTTCGGGTCCTGCTCGGCGGGCCAGAACGGGAAGTCCCCGCCGCGCGCGGACCGCGGCGTGCCCGTGGGGACCGGAACCCCGCTGAGGATCATGGCGTCGCCTCCGCCGTGGGTCGCGGCGTAGCGGCTCGCGAGCGCGCCGAGCGAGTGTCCATTAAGGACAACTGAGCGGAAGCGCGGGCCGAACTTCCCTTCGCGAAGCCCTTTCACCAGCTGGTGCAGCACTCGCCCGTGAGCGGCGAGGGTCAGCGTGGTGGGATCTGGGTGGTCGCTGAGCCCGTAGCCGAGCCGGTCGACGGCGAGGGTCGCGAACCCGCGCTCGACGGCCGCTCGCGCGTAGTCGTCCCAGTAGTGGTGGTCGTAGGTCGCGCCGTGCACGAGGAGCTGGACGGGTGTTCGAGGGGTGCGCCCGCGCGGCAGGCAGAGCCAGGTGGCGATCCGCTGGCCTTCGACCGAGACGGTGCGCTGGGCGCACGCCGGGGGTGTGGCGGAGACGACCACCGGGGCGAGGCACATGACGAGAACGGAGACGAGCGCGGAACGAAGGAGAAACATGGTGCGGCCAATCCGGTACGAGGCGCGACTCAGCATCCGGGACGACGTCCCAACGCCGGCGGGCGCCTGTTCCACCGGTGTCTCTCTGAGTCGAGTCTACGAAGGCCGCAAACGCTTTTCAGCGAGCGCTATCTCAACACGCGTCGACCTCGCGCAGGTACCAGTCGAGCAGGACCCGCCCGGCGTCGCCGAGGTGGTGCGCCTTGGGCTCGGCGCCGTGGGTGTGCGCGACCACCTCGGCGGTGACCGGGTCCACCGCCAGGTCGAACCAGTCCGCGCAGCCGCCCACCTCGATGCCGTCGACCTCGATGTCGCCCCGCGTCAGCGGGTACCCCGCGTACACGAGGAGCTCGTAGAGCTGATGACCATGCCATTCCCGCAACAACTCACCGCTCTCGGCGATCTGCTGAGCGCCCTCCACGGTGACCACGAAGTACTCCACGACTGCCACCTCACGTTCACGCCGCCGCCGTGTCCCCGGCCTGCGGAAAGACGCAACGCTACGTCCGTTTCCGCTGGTCCGCCCGATGCCAGCGGGTTTTGCGCCGCTGTTCGCGACCCCATCGTGACTCCGCCGTTGCCTTCGCACGCCGCCGCCCGCGCAGCATTGACCTCGACCTAGCTAGAGGTTCCAGACTGGTCAGGCACCATCGACGAGTCAGGGAGATCCACACGATGTCCGACCGCACGGGCGTACTCGACGAGGCGTACGAGCGCCTGCACCGCACCGGTCCGGAGTTCCAGGGCTGGCTGTCCAACCACGCTCCCATGACCGTGGAGTCCCTTGTCCGGGCCGGGCACGCGGGTCTGGTGCACCGCTGGATCGACGACTACAGCACCCAGTTGGACGATCTGCCCGCCGCCACGCACCGCATCGGGGACGAGTGGCTGGAGGCGCTGGGCGACGAGCGCCGCATCGGTGACTGGATCAAGCACTTCACGGTCGAGCTGGTGGACCGGCCGTGGCAGGACGTCCTGACCACCTGGTGGCCACGCCTGCTGCCGGGCGTGGCCGCGGGCGCGACCCATGGTGTCATCCGGGTCGGTCACGCGGTGCGCGTGCTGCTGGAGGACGAGCCCACCGCGCCCCGCGTCGCCGAGCTCGCACACGGGCTGGGCTACTGGGCCGCGCGCTGGGAGCCGGTGCCCGGCGTCGCCGTGCCCGCGGGCTCTCGTGACCCAGAAGAGGCCCTGGCCGGAGTGCCGCTGCTGGGCAACCAGACCGGCGGCATCCAGGTTCGCCTCGCCCGCCTCGCCTTCCTCAGCGGCTGGCCGGAGTCTCTGGCAGCGCTGCGCTGTCCTACGACGGCGGAGCAGGCACGGGAGCTGCTCGCCGACCTCGTCGACGCGGCCGTGCTGCACTACCGCTCCTACGGCCATGGTGCCGCGATCATGTCCGTCCACGGTGCGACAGCACCCAACGCATTGCTGCGCACGCTTCCCGCTCTGCCACAGCGGTTGTGGGTGCCGAGCCTGTGCGCGGCGTGGGCGGCGACGGCGGCGGTCACCTCGATCTACTCTCCGGCGAAGGCCGCCCCGGAGGGGGATCTTCCGGTGGCCACAACCCTGAACGAGGTCTTCGAGCTCGCGGCGTCCACGGGTGACCCGCATGCGATCAAGTTCGCCGACACCGCCGCGGACTCCTTCGCCCACAACGGGAACAGCGGCGCCTTGTCCGCTGCCACGAGGTGCTCAACCCTGCTCAGGGCCGGAAAGTGATGCGGCCCGGCCCTCCCCCGTCCCGCAACGGAGAAGGACCGGGCCGAGTCGGTCAGCGCCCGGAGACCACGAACGGAATGACCACAGTGGACTGACGTCCCTCCGCAGCCGTCGCGCTCGCGCGCAGCGAGCTGACCCCGCTGCCGATGGCGCTCCAGACCTCCAGCTTCACGCAGCCGTTGGTCATGTTCGACAGGGACCCTGTCTGCGACTGGGTCCCGGCCGCCTGGGTGTAGGTCTCCCAGCCGTTGACGGGGTCCGTCGCGAAGTACCGGTAGGTCTCGACACGCGAGTAGTTGCCGGAACCATTGGCGTCGTAGGAGATCCGGGCCTGCACTCCGTTGCCGACCCCGGTCGCGGAGTCCACCTGGAGCGAGAACTGGGTCTGCTTCGACGGGTCAAAGCTGCCGGTGATCCCACACGCGGTGTAGACGCGCGCATTGGTCGGCACACCGTCGAAGTTCCGCCCGCCGGCGCCCTCGATCGCATCACTGCGCGCACCGGAACCACTCGCGGCCGACAGCGTGTTCGGACTCGTCACGTGCAGAGTCGAGCTACCGACCGGCGGCGGGGTGGTGGTGGTGGTGGTCGTGGTCGTCGTCGGGTTTCCCGGGCCGGGAACGGCGTTGCCACCGGTCCAGGTGTGCGCTCCGGTCGTCGCGGTCTTCCCCGCCGGCACGTTCAGCGTTGTGCCGTTGGAGAAGCGCACGGTGATCGGAGAGCTTCCGAGGTTGGTGGCGACGTAGGTCCTGTTGCCGCCCTTGGTGAACACCGCGTGCAGTGGGTGGTTCGCGGTGACACCGGTGTCCACCTGCCCGAGGGCGCTGAGGTTGCGCAGCCAGTGGAAGGTGTGCGCCTTGCTCTCACCCTCCTCCGGGGTGTAGTTCGTCGAGCGGAACGCCGCCAGCGCGTCGTCCGGTTTGGACAGTGCCTGGAACGACCAGATGATGTCCTGCCACACCTTCGGCTGGCTGCCGCTGTTGCGGACGATCTCCGCGACGTTGCGGTCGATGTAGCCGGGATCGTGGCCCAGGTACAGCGAGCCACCGGTGATCGGCAGCATGTTGATGCCGTGGATCTTCTCCGGCTCGGCGGTGAACCAGGTGGAGTACGCGCCGCCGTCGCCCCACACCATCCCGACCGTGGAGTGCTGGAACGCGGCGGGGAACGCCTGGTCCTGCGGGTCGAACCAGTAGTTGCGGATCGCGCTGGCCTGCGTGGTGTAGATGTAGAGGCCCGCGTCGCGGATCGCGTTGTTGCCGGTGACCTGGCCCCACTGGATCAGCGCGTTGGCGAAGTTCATGCCCTCCGACGAGGACTCCTGGTTGTTGCCCGCGAAGAACGCGCCGTGCCCCGCGGCCCAGTCGTGCCCGGCGAAGATGTCGAAGTCGCGCAGGAACGGGAACCGCGTGTCGTTGCGGTCGTAGTTGTTGGCGTCGCGGATCAGCAGGTCCACCATGCCGCCGTACTGACCGCCGGAGGCCCAGTTCCGGTCGAACTTCGCCAGCGTCGCCGCTGCCGCGATGTAGTAGCCGTAGTGGAAGTGGTGGTCGTTGAGGTCGGTGTCCGAGCCGTAGGAGGCGGGATATCCGATCAGCGTTCCCCAGTTGCGGTCGTAGTAGAAGACCCGCTCCGACTTGCCCGGCGACGCGGTGAACCAGTCGGTGAGCCTGCCCTTGATCGCGTTGAGCATCTTGTCGCGGACATCGGTCCGGTTGAGCTGGTCGGCGATCTCCGCGAGCCGCGCCGCGCGCCCGACGGCCTTGCCCGTCCAGTAGGTGTCGTTGTTGAACCCGGCCAGCGGGTCGCCTTGCGCGGCTTGGTCGAGGAAACCGTTGAGGGTGCTCAGATCCCCGCCGGTGATGCCGACAGCGGGCAGCTCCGGCAGCACACCGTTGTAGCGCATGCTCGTGGTGAACGACGAAGTGCCGACAAGCGTCTTCATCGGCCCGCGCGGCGAGACGTAGGTGTTGGCGATCGGAGTGCCACCGCCGCTGAGGTTCTGCCACTGGTGCGGGTAAAGGGAAACCACGGTGCCGGTCGCGGAGCCTTCGAGCGCCTGAGTGGTGAAGGCGTAGGTGGAGCTGACCGTGCTCGCGGCCTGGTCGTAGCTCCACGACACCCGTGTGCCGGTGATGTGCGAGTGCGCGTAGGTGCCGTAGGAGTTGGCCAGCGCGGTGCGGTCAGCGTTGCTGGAGCTCGGCGTGGTGGGCAGGACCGCGACGGAGAAGTAGCCCTTGCCCGCGAGGTTCGAGGTGATCGCAGTACCGCCGGAGCTCCAGGTGGCACCGCTCGGCGCGTAGGCGACGTAGTCGTGTCCGTCGACGGAGAACCCGATGCGGGAGCCGCTGTTGGACCACACGGTCGGCGCGGCGGAGAAGCTCAGTCGTGCGTCACCGCCCGTCACCCGCGCGTAGACGAACGGGGAACCGTGGCCGATCGTGGCGCGCAGGGTGCGGGCGCCGTCGGACCAGTACGGGCTGACGGTCCAGTCGGTCCAGCCGTCGACCTTGGCCTCGGACGCGTTCAGCCCGGTCACGCCGAGGGTGAAGTCCGCGCCGTACTGGTAGTGGTACTCCCCGACGGTGGTGGCGGTGCCGGTGATGGTCGGCGTGGTCGAGTAGTCGACGCCGAGGCCGCCCGCCACGGTGTCGAAGGAGAAGGGGTGCGCCATCAGGTTGTCGGAGAACGCGCACTCGGTCCGCTTGTAGACCAGCGAGGACCACCAGTCGTTGGTGGGGACGGCGCCGGCGGGCGCGTTGGCGGTGAGGTGCCGCCTGGGGTTGGTCGCCAGGTCCGAGCACGCGGTCGGCAGTGCCGCGCCGGGCGGCAGGGTGCTGGTGTAGCTGCCGGCGCCGACCGGCTCGGCTCCTGCGGGGGTCACGACGAGCAGCACCGAGGCGGTGAGCGCGGCCGCGGTCGTCGCCGCGATCATGCCGAGTCGGCCGGTGGGTCTGAGCCCGCTGCGAAATCCCATGGACTGCTCTCCTTTGAGCGAGGCGGGGCACGGGGTCGAGCGGCGGCGGAGCTCACGCATGAGAGCGCTCTCGCGAAGTTGTAGCAACAGGTCACGACGCCCGTCAACGATTCAGTGCCCCCGGCGGCCGAATGGCCGAGACGGACGGGGCCCGCTCCGGGCCCCGTCCGCGGGCTCAGGCCCGCACGATGTAGTTCGAGCCGCCACCCCCGCAGCCGCGCGGGTCGGTGCGGGTGATCACGTACCCGGCGGGCAGCGGGGAACCGAGGCAGATCCACTGACCGTCGCGCGGCAGCTCCAGGTACCGCCCGACGCTGCCACAGCCATTGGCCTGCAACCGGGTGATCACGTACGGGTCGGGCACCGGCGAGCCGAGACAGGTCCAGATCCCGTCCCTCGGCAGCTCGATGTAGCTGCCGACACTGCCACAGCCGTTGGGCTGCAAGCGGGTGATGACGTATCCGGCGGGCATCGGCGAGCCGAGGCAGATCCACTGACCGTCGCGCGGCAGCTCCAGGTACCGCCCGACGCTGCCACAGCCATTGGCCTGCAACCGGGTGATCACGTACGGGTCGGGCACCGGAGAACCGAGGCAGGTCCAGATCCCGTCGCGAACCGGCTCGATGTAGTTGGCCCCGGAGCGGTTGCAGCCGTTGCCGTCGATCCTGGTGATCACGTGGTTGGCGGGGATAGGCGAACCGAAGCAGATCCACTGCGCGGCGGCGCTCGCGGGCGCGGCGGCGAAGACGAGCACACCGGCGACGAGGACCAACGCGCCCAACGCCGATGCGATGGCGCGGCGCACGCGGGAAACGGTACTCACACTCATCCTCTTCCAAGACGAAGGTGTCGGGATGAGCACGCTAGGCGCACGGACCCGCGCCGCGGGCCGACCAGAAAACCCTTGAGGGAAGCCGAAATCCGGCCATAGACAACCTGATGCCACGACCCTCGCGATGGACCTAGCGCAGCACTGCCACGCCCTGAGCCGCGAAGAGGCGCCACCCCCGCTCCAGCGCCTTGTCCTCAAGCCCCGCAGCACCAGCCACGCGCTGCACGTGGCGCCACCACCCCCACCGCCCTCTGGCGCTCTCCACCCCCGTGCCCCTTATCGCGTTTTGTCACCTAAATGCGAAATGGGAGCGCTCTTTCGCGCATTTAGGTGACAAAACGCGAAAACACGGGCGCGGGGGTGAGAGCGCCAGGGGGTGATGAGGTGGTGTCACCACGTGCAGGACACGGTCTAAGCCCGTCCGGTGTTGCCGAGGAGGCGGGTGATGGTGATCTCGATGACCACGCGGGCCGGGTTGGGGCGAGGGGTGCGGTAGCGGGCGGCGTAGCGCTGCTCCGCCTCGGCCACCGAGGCCGCGTCGTCGCGGACCACCGCTCGGCCTTCCAGGGTGGACCAGCGGCCGCCGTCGACCTGGCAGACCGCGACCGTGGCTCCGGCCTCACCCGCCGCGCGCACGTGCTTGACCTTCTGGGAGTGGTTGAAAGTGATCACTCGCGCGATGCCCGCGTCGGCGTCCAGGGTCACGCCCACCGGCACCACGTGCGGGGTGCCGTCCCGTCGGATCGTGCTCAGCGTGCACAGGTGGCGTTCTGCCCAGAAGGCGCGGAGGTCCTCGCTCAACTCGATCTTCGACATGGTCGTCATTATGGGCCCATGACCGCACTCACCCGGCGCGCACCGGTCCCGGCCAGGATCGACGTGGCGGGGCTCGTCGCCGAGTGCAGCCTGCTCGCCGCCACGGTCATCTTCGCCGTGGTGACGACCGCGTGGTCGGAGAGCTCCGTGGTCGCGGCCGTGGTGCTCACCCCGCTGCTGGTGCTGCTGCGGCACCGCGCCCCGATCACGGCCCTGCTCGCGGCGACCGGCCTGCACGTGCTGGACGTGGTCCCGGCGGTGATCCCGCTGCTGTGCTTCTCCGCCGGGTACCGAACCGCCAAGGCCACCCGGTTGTGGCTCGCCGTCGGCGCGGTGCTGCTCGCCACCACGGTGCGCTTCGACGCGGCCCAGATCTGGTGGGGGCTGGCGATGTACTGCGGAGCCGCCCTCGCCGGGAGCCACATCCGGCAGCGGGGCGAACGCACCGAGCTGCTCGTGCGGCAGGCGCGGCTGCGGGAGCGGAACCGGATCGCGCGCGACATGCACGACAGCCTCGGCTACCAGCTGAGCCTGATCAGCATCCAGGCGGGCGCGCTCCAGGTCGACCGGACGCTGTCGCCGGAGCACCGGGAGGCCGTGGCCCGGGTCGGTGAGGCCACGCGCAGGGCCGCCACCGAGCTGGCCGACGTGATCGGCATGCTCCGTCCCGGCCAGGAACCCGACAGCTGCGCGAACCGCGACATCGGCGGGATCGACGACCTGGTCGAAGCCCACAACGCCGAGCTGGTCACCGAGGGGGAACCCCTGCCGCTGGCCGCCGCGTCCGCGCACACCGCCTACCGCGTGGTCCAGGAGGGGTTGACCAACGCCGCCAAGCACGCGCCCGGAGCCGCCGTCGAGGTCCGCCTCACCTACCGGGACGACGGCCTCGCCGTCCAGGTGCGCAGCGGCTCACCGCCCGTGGCCAGGTACTCGACGGGGAGCGGTCAGGGCCTTGCCGGGCTGCGCGAGCGGGTCGAGCTCGTCGGGGGCGTGTTCAGCGCGGGGCGCGACCGCGACGGTTTCCTGCTCGCCGCCGTGCTGCCCTACCGGGTCGGCGACGCGCCGGCAACCGCAGAACCGGCTCCGCACCGACAGAAGCCGCTCGTCGCGGCGGCGTCGGTGGTGGGCGTGATGGCCCTGCTGGTCGCCGTGATCGTGATGGCGCAGCTGCGGCACTGGGGTGAGGTGCCTGCCGCGGTGATCGCGGAGCTTCGCGCGGGGCAGGCGGAGAACGACGTCATGGCCAGACTGCCCGAACGCCAGTCGCTGCTCGCAGACACCGGGGCCTCGGTTCCCGACAGGGCGACCTGTCGGTACTACCACGGCGAGGAGTCCGGCAGGATCATCCCGTACAGACTGTGTTTCCGAGACGGCGCGCTGCTCGAAGGGACGAGACCGTGATCAAGGTCGTGCTGGCGGACGACGACCCCCTCGTGCGTCAGGGAATTCGCGCAATTCTCGCCTCCGCCGACGACATCGACGTGGTCGCCGACACCGCGGACGGCAACCAGGCCGTCCAGGAGGTGTTGCGGCACAACGCGAGCATCGCGCTGCTGGACATCCGGATGCCGGTGCTCGACGGGATCGGCGCGGTGCGGCGGTTGGCCGAGCTGGCACCGCGAACGCGGTCGATCATCCTCACCACCTTCGGCGACGACGACAACATCCGGCGCGCGTTGTCCAGCGGCGCCAACGGTTTTCTGCTCAAGACCACCGCACCAGGCGAGCTGGTCGATGCGGTGCGCACGGTGCACGAAGGCGGCGCGCACCTCTCCCCCGCCGTGACCAGCCGCGTGGTCGCCCTGCTCGGCCGCGACAACGCCGAGAGCAAACTCCTTGCCGCGCAACGCGTCGGAGCACTGGCACCGCGCGAGCAGGAGGTGCTGGGCCTGGTCGCGCGCGGGCTGTCCAACGCCGAGGTCGGCCGCAGAGCGCACCTGAGCGAGGCGACGGTGAAGGCTTATGTAAGCCGGATCATGACCAAGCTCGACTGCGCCAACCGCGTGCAGATCGCCTTGCTGGCCAAGGAAGCCGGGCTGTGAGCCTGTTCCCCAGGACCCGCGCCGAGATCGCGCCCGGCGCGGTGCACGTGCCGGACTGGCTGTCGTTGGAGGAGCAGCGCGAGCTCGTCGCGGCGTGCCGCGAGTGGTCGAAGCCGCCCGCCGGGCTGCGCGCAACGCGGATGCCCAACGGCTCGGTGATGTCGGTGCGCTCGGTCTGCCTCGGCTGGCACTGGACGCCGTACCGGTACTCCCGCACCACCGAGGACGGTTCGCCGGTGAAGCCCTTCCCCGACCGGCTGGGTGTCCTGGGCCGCAGGGCCACCGGGGACAGCGGGTACGCCCCGGACATCGCGTTGGTCAACTACTACGACGCCGACGCGCGGATGGGGATGCACCAGGACCGGGACGAGCGGAGCCTGGAGCCCGTCGTGTCACTGAGCCTCGGCGACAGCTGCGTGTTCCGCTTCGGCAACACCGAGAACCGCAACCGCCCGTGGACCGACGTCGAGCTGTGCTCCGGTGACCTGTTCGTCTTCGGCGGGCCGTCGCGGCTGGCCTTCCACGGCGTCACCAGGACGATCCCTGGCACCTCGCCCGAGATCGGGTTGCGCGCGGGTGGGCGGCTCAACATCACTTTGCGGGTCTCGGGCATGGAGTAGGCCGCGAGCGGGAACCTTCCCGGTGTGAGTGGACAGGTCGTCGTCTTCGCGCCCTCGCCGCAGCTGACCGTGACCGTCGAGGACCTCAACGGTGAGCCCGACATCCACGTGCACCCGGGTGGCCAGGGCGTCTGGCAGGCCCGGATGGTCAACTCGCTCGGCGCGCGGGTGGTGCTGTGCGGGGCGGTCGGCGGGGAGACCGGGCACGTGCTGGGACACCTGCTCGACGAGCCCGGCGTCGAGCTCCGGCTGCTGCGCGTGGACGCCCGCAACGGCGCCTACGTGCACGACCGCCGCGACGGCAGCCGGGAGGAGCTGGTCGAGATGCCCTCGGGCGAGCTGTCGCGGCACGACCTGGACGACCTCTACGAGCTGGTGCTGACGCACGCGCTGGAGACCGGGATCGCGCTGCTCAGCGGCCCCGGCAACGAGCGGGTGCTGCCGCACTCGTTCTACCGCAGGCTCACCGGGGACCTGACCGCCAACGGCTGCCGGGTGCTCGCCGACCTCGCGGGTGAGCGGCTGGAGCACGTGCTCGCGGGCCGGCCGTCCTTCGTCAAGATCAGCCACGAGGAGCTGCTCGCGGACGGTAGGGCGGCGAGCGCGGAGCTGCCCGACCTGGTGGAGGCCGCCAGGGAGATCGCGAGGCGGGGACCGGAGGCGGTCGTGGTGTCCCGGGCCGCCGAGCCCGCGCTGGCGCTGGCGGGCGAGGACCTGTTCACCCTGCACACGCCGACGCTGAGCCCGGTGGACACCCGCGGCGGCGGCGACTCGATGACGGCGGGCGTCGCGGCCTGCCTGGCCAGGGACGAACCGCTGGACGCGGCGCTGCGCACGGGAGCCGCCGCCGGAGCGCTGAACATCACCCGCCGCGGTCTCGGCACCGGCGACGGGGAAGCCATCAGGCGGCTGGCCGAACGCGTCGAGCTGCGCCCGATCACGGAGAGGAAGACATGACCAAGGCCCGAGCACTGGTCACCAACGACGACGGGATCACCTCGCCGGGGCTGGCGGCGCTCGCCGGGATGTCCGTCGCGAACGGACTGTCCACAGTGGTCGCGGCTCCGGCCCACGAGTCCAGCGGGACCAGCGCGGGGCTGACCGCGACGGGACACCGCAGGATCGCGGTGGCACCCCAGGAGCTCGCCGGGCTGCCGAACGTGCCGTCCTGCGCCGTCGCAGGGCACCCCGGGCTCATCGTCCTCGTCGCGGCACAGGGAGCTTTCGGTTCCATCCCGGACATCGTGCTCTCCGGCATCAACCGCGGCGCGAACGTCGGCCGTGCCGTGCTGCACTCCGGGACTGTCGGCGCGGTGCTCACCGCCTCGGTCAACGATCTGCACGGACTGGCTGTCTCGCTGGACGTCGGCCTCGACCACACGGGCCCCGAGCACTGGGCGAGCGCGGCGGGGGCGGTCGAGCAGGCCGTCGCGCTGCTGCACGACTCCCCCGCGGGCACGGTGTTCAACGTGAACGTGCCCAACGTGGAGCCGGATCGGCTGCCGCCACTGCGCCAGGCACCGCTCGCGCGGTTCGGCACCGTGCGCAGCCGGGTCCGCCGGCTCCACGACGACACCCTGGAGCTGGTGGACGTCGAGGGCACCGCGGAGCCCGAGCCGGACTCCGACGCCGCCCTGCTCGCAGCGGGGCATCCGACGATCACCCCGCTGCGACCGGTCGGCGAGGACCCCGACTACCTGCTTCCGCTGCGGGCGAGGTGAACCGCCGAGGTGCCCAAACCCGTCGGCAGGAACGAGAAGACCTTCGTCGCACTGTCCACATTGAACAGTCGGCGCAGTTCGGCCTCCTGGTAGCGCACGCACCTCACGTGCCACTCCAGGATGCCCGACATCCACTCCTTGAGCTCCTCGGCCTGCCGGGTCAGCACGGCGCGGGTCCTCTCGTCGAGGCCGAGCTCCTCGAACAGGTCGGGCAGGTCGTTGGCGACGATGTGCTCGAACTGCTCCATCCGCGCGGTCATCAGCTTCGCCACCAGGTCCCGCGCGGTGATCCGGTCGGTGCCGAGGAAGTTCTCCGCCACCACGACCATGTTGTGGTGCTCGCCCTCGAACTCGACCTCCTTCTGGTAGGAGAAGAGGTCGTTGGTGAACATCGCGTAGTCCATCGCGGCGGTGACCAGCTCGTGCAGGGTCCGCGTCTGGTAGAGCTCCTGCGGCACCAGGCCGAGGCTCTTGACGCGGGCAAGGCTGATCGTCATGTCGGAGCCGAAGGTCTTGCGGCGCATCTCGACGTAGTCGATCGGGTCGGGCACCCGGTTCTGCGCCTGGTTGTCCACCTCCCAGACCCAGCTGTCGAGCATGTCGTCCACCGCCCCGCGGAACTCCCGCCGCGCCCCCGGGGCCAACGGCCCGGCGGTGCGCCGCCACAGATCGGCGAGTGCGCGCTCGATCCCGGTCACCGGTTCCGGCGATGAGGTGTTGTCCAGCGGCATGAACAGCTTCAACCGCTCGCAGCACGCGCGCGCCTGCGCGGTGTTGCGCGCGACGCCGAAGACCAACGGGAAGTAGTCGTCACCGTAGGTGCCCCAGAACAACCAGTCCGTGGAGAGGAACAGCTCGTCCTTCGTCGCGTCGGCGTGGATCATCGCGGCGCAGTGGGCCAGGTCGATGCCCCTGGCGCGCTTCTCGTCCCACACCGCGCCCGCCTCGACACCGGGCACCGAGTCGAACAGGCCCATCTCGCGGGCCCACTCGATGGTGTGCTCGCGGGCCGCGTCGATGTGCGGGCTGGTGCGGACCGGGAACGGCATGTACAGCTCGGGCAGCGGCAGGGGCCCGACGGGGCGCTCCGGGGTGTGGGTGTGCTGCCGGATCCTGCGCTCCAGACCGGGCCGGAACTCCAGCCGCGCCGCCGAGGTGCCCAGCCCGAGCGGACCGCCGAGCAGCGGGTTCGGCGGGGCCTGCGCGTCCATCTCCTGGTTCATGTAGCGACTGGAGCGGGCGTGCCACTCGTGGCCGCCGGACTGCCAGTCCTGCAGTCCCTTGACGTAGGCGCCGATCGCGAGCTGCTCGTGCGGCAGCAGGCCCCGCTGCGCGACCAGCGCGGGGACCTCGACCAGCGCGGTGTTCTCGAACTGCTGCAACCGCGAGGTCAGCAGGTCGTTGACGAGCTCGGCCGCCTGCTGCGTCGGGATGTCCATGAACCGCTCGAACACCAGCACCGCGTTGGAGTTCTCCCCCTCCTCCTCGACCTCGCGCTGGTAGGAGAACAGGTCGTTGCGCAGGTGCACGGCGTCGGAGAAGGTGTCCCGCAGGACCTCAAGCGGCCGGGACGCCGCGACGCGGTCCGGGACCTCCGCGCCGACGGCGTACTCGACCAGGTTCGCCGACCACGGCGCGCCACCGACCCGGCGGCGCATCTGGATGTACTCGATCGGGTTGGCGATGCGGCCGAGCTCGATGTTCTTGAGCTCCCAGATGGACTCGACCATGAGGTTGTGCGTGCTGGTGATGAACCGGCGGCGCCAGCCGACCGACATCGAGGGAACCGTGCGCTCCCACAGGTCCTTCAACCCGGCCTCCGCCGGGTTCGTCACCTCCGGCGGTGTCTCGCCGTCCATGGTCATGAACTTCTCCAGGCGCTCCAGGTACGCCTGGCCGCCCTTGATGTCCCGCGAATACTTGAACTCCTCCAGGAAGTGGTCGTCGAAGAAGAACACCCACACGTACCAGTCGGTGATCACGTCCAGCACGTCGCCGTCGCAGTCCGGGTGGGTGTAGGCGCACATCAGGCCGTAGTCCATCTTCGCGAGCGTCTCGTCCGTCCACACCAGACCGCCGTCCGGAGTCCTCGATTCGAGCATGCCCATCCGCTTCGCCCACTCCGCGCTGTGCTGCCGCGTCCGCTCCAGGTGCGGGTTGATCCTGGCCGGGTACGGCACGTAGAACTCGGGCAGCGTGAACGACTGCATGATGTGCGCCTACTCTCTTCGGGTCTCGTGCGACGGCGCGTTCGACCCTCGCATTCGGCCCGATGGACCGGCATCGGCCAGCTGAGCGATGTCCGTCCCTATCGAGCGAACCTCCGGCGTCACCGCTCGTGTCGGGCGGAAACCTAGAGAAACGGCACGTGAGCGCCCACCCCGGCCTCCGGCGGCTCCATCAGCAACGCCCGCTCACGACCGTCCGGATCGGGGTGCTCCCGCCATACCGCGAGGCGTCGCGGCCAGGGATCGGCCCAGCCCACGTCCAGCGCCTCCCGGTGCAGCAGCCAGAACGCGAGCAGCCCCGGCACCGACCCGGACAGGCCCGCGAGGTGGTCCAGCACCGCCATCAGCGTGCTGTCGTTCACCTCATAGGGGGTCGCGCGCATCTCCCAAGGGCCCCGGGAACTCGCCGACCAGCTCGACCAGACCGTCCCAGATCGCAAGATCCGGTGGCCCGTCGAGCGTGCGGCAGGCCAGCGTCACCAGCTTGCCCGCGGCGACCGACCGCATCCCGGCGGCGCGACGCCTTCGAAGCTCCTGTCATCGCCGGGACTCGCCCATCCCCGCGCGCAGGTGTCGGCGAGCCTGCGCAGCAGCTGACAGGCTTGCGGGGAGCTCTCAGTGATCCGCACCACCAACCGACTGGCCACAGTGGACAGTTCTCGCGCTCCAGCCTCGGTGCACGACGCGATGCCAAGCTCCCCGGGTCCACCGCTCTCCGACGTGGTACAGCCCGTCCGGCGCGAACGCTGCCACATCTCTGACTTGGTGGCGCCCTTCAGCTCACGCGCGAAGCGCTCGATCACTGCCTTCGGGGCGGAACGGCAGAGCCTCGTCAGCACCGCACGAGCGGCGGGTAACCATTGCCCCACAACAGGTCCCGAGCACGCGGGCAGCAGCTCGGCGATATCGGCACCGCCATACCTTTGGCGCACAAGGGGAACCAGGCGATCCGCCGCAACCGGCGCAACACCCCGCGCGCCGATCGACGCTGGGTGTGCCGAGGCCGACAAGGGCGTCGTCGGGTACGGGAAGCCGAATGGCGGCGGCGAGAGCTGGCCCCCGTAGGTCCACATCGGACAGTGCGGCGGTCACGGCGGGGACGTCGCGCCGGACAACGGCCATGTGCAGTGCGGTTCGGCGATCAGCCGGGTCTCCGGAGTCCAGTTCGGCGCGCAGCCGGTGGTAGTCCTCGTCCGGGAGCACGCGGACATGAGCGGCCCAAGCGCGCATACGTGCGGGAAACGGCAGGCTTTTGCCAGGCTCGCGGCGTGCGACGGGGGCTCACCAGACGGTGGCGACGTCGTCCTTCCATGCGGTCATGCGGCCGACCGCGTCAACAGAGCCCGATCCGCGAAAGCACCTCGTCCCGTCACCACCGCACACCTCACCGCCCCGGCACCCCCGCCCCCCGGCACCCGCCACACGTGCCCCCAGGTTCGCGTTTTGTAGGCATAACGCGAATTGAGAGCGCTCTTTCGCGCATCAAGGTGACAAAACGCGAAAACTCCGACCGCGCCAGCCAGCCCACGCGCGCACGAGGGCACGGGTCGGAGCGCCAGCTCGGGGAATCGGGACGACTTGCGGGACGGGCGCTAGCCGGATTGTGTTTGCGCCGCAACGAGAAAGTTGTCGGGGGTGCGCGATAGTGCGGCGCATCCCCGACAACTGGCACTTCGGTTGTCCCGGTCGCCCCTCAGGCTCCGACGTAGTCCGCGAGGTGCTCGCCGGTGAGGGTGGAGCGGGCGGCGACGAGGTCGGCGGGTGTGCCCTCGAAGACGATCCGACCGCCCTCGTGGCCCGCGCCGGGCCCGAGGTCGATGATCCAGTCGGCGTGCGCCATGACGGCCTGGTGGTGCTCGACGACGATGACCGACTTGCCGGAGTCGACGAGCCGGTCGAGCAGGCCGAGCAGCTGCTCGACGTCGGCGAGGTGCAGGCCGGCGGTCGGCTCGTCGAGGACGTAGACGCCGCCCTTCTCCGCCATGTGGGTCGCCAGCTTGAGCCGCTGCCGCTCGCCGCCGGACAGCGAGGTGAGCGGCTGGCCGAGGCTGAGGTAGCCGAGCCCGACGTCGGCGAGCCTGCCGAGGATGGCGTGCGCGGCGGGCGTGCGTGCCTCGCCCTCGCCGAAGAACTCCTCGGCCTCGGTCACCGACATCGCGAGCACCTCGCTGATGTCGCGCCCGCCGAGCCGGTACTCCAGCACCGAGGCCTGGAACCGCTTCCCCTCGCACTCCTCGCAGGTGGTGGCGACGCCCGCCATCATCGCCAGGTCGGCGTAGATGACGCCCGCGCCGTTGCAGGTGGGGCACGCGCCCTCGGAGTTGGCGCTGAACAGCGCGGGCTTCACACCGTTGGCCTTCGCGAAGGCCTTGCGGATCGGGTCGAGCAGTCCGGTGTAGGTCGCCGGGTTGCTCCGCCGCGAACCGCGGATCGAGCCCTGGTCGACCGACACGACGCCCTCGCTCGCCGGGATCGACCCGTGCACGAGCGAGCTCTTGCCGGAGCCCGCGACGCCGGTGACGACGACGAGCACCCCGAGCGGGATGTCGACGTCGACCTTGCGCAGGTTGTGCCGCGTCGCGCCGCGGATCTCCAGCTTCCCGGTGGGCGTGCGCACCTCCTCCTTGAGGGAAGCGCGGTCGTCGAAGTGGCGGCCGGTGACGGTGCCGCTGTCCCGCAGCTCCTTGACGCTGCCCTCGAAGCAGACGGAGCCGCCCGCCGTGCCCGCGCCGGGGCCGAGGTCCACGACGTGGTCGGCGATCGCGATCATCTCCGGCTTGTGCTCGACGACGAGCACCGTGTTGCCCTTGTCCCGCAACCGCAGCAGCAGGTCGTTCATCCGCTGGATGTCGTGCGGGTGCAGGCCCGTGGTGGGCTCGTCGAAGACGTAGGTGGTGTCGGTGAGCGAGGAGCCGAGGTGGCGGATCATCTTGACCCGCTGCGCCTCACCGCCCGACAGCGTGCCCGACGGCCGGTTCAGCGAGAGGTAGCCCAGCCCGATCTCCACGAACGAGTCGAGGGTGTGCCTGAGCTTGGCGAGCAGCGGCGCCGCCGACGGCTCGTCGAGGCCGCCGACCCACTCGGCCAGGTCGCTGATCTGCATCGCGCAGGCGTCGGCGATGTTGACGCGCTTGATCTTCGACGACCGGGCCGTCTCGCTGAGCCGCGTCCCGTCGCACTCGGGACAGGTGGTGAAGGTGACCGCCCGGTCGACGAACGCCCGGATGTGCGGCTGCATCGCCTCCTTGTCCTTGGACAGGAAGGACTTCTGGATCTTGGGGATCAGGCCCTCGTAGGTGAGGTTGACGCCCTCGACCTTCACCTTCGTCGGCTCCCGGTAGAGGAAGTCCCGCATCTCCTTCTTGGTGAACTGGCGGATCGGCTTGTTCGGGTCGAGGAAGCCCGACTCGGCGTAGATCCGTACCGTCCACCAGCTGTCCGACTTCCAGCCGGGGATGGTGAACGCGCCGTCCGCGATCGACTTGGAGTCGTCGTAGAGCTGGGTGAGGTCGATGTCGTTGACCGTGCCCCGGCCCTCGCAGCGCGGGCACATGCCGCCGATGACGCTGAAGCTGCGGCGCTCCTTCACCTTCTGCCCGGCCTTCTCGATCGTGACCGCGCCCGCCCCGCTGATCGAGGCGACGTTGAAGGAGAACGCCTGAGGCGAGCCGATGTGCGGCTTCCCGAACCTGCTGAACAGGATGCGCAGCATCGCGTTGGCGTCGGTGACGGTGCCGACGGTGGAGCGGGGGTCGGCCCCCAACCGCTGCTGGTCGACGATGATCGCGGTCGTCAGCCCGTCGAGCACGTCGACATCGGGCCGCGCCAGCGTCGGCATGAAGCCCTGCACGAAGGCGCTGTAGGTCTCGTTGATCAACCGCTGCGACTCCGCGGCGATCGTGCTGAACACCAGCGAGCTCTTGCCGGATCCGGAGACACCGGTGAACACCGTCAGCCTGCGCTTCGGGATCTCGACGCTGACGTCCTTGAGGTTGTTCTCGCGCGCGCCGTGCACGCGGATCAGGTCGTGGCTGTCGGCGAGGTGCTGCGCAGGCGACTGCGTGTCCGACTTCTTGGCCTTGCTCATCGTGTCTCCGTCTGTTGGGCGGGGCCGACCTCGCGGCCTCCGTCGGTGTCGCCTGGCTCGTTCTGCCCCGGCTTCGAGCAGTTCGTCTGGTTCTCCTCCCCCCGTCGGCGGTGCATCGCCGAGCGGGGGTCGGTGCCGTCTGCGCAGGTCACGGCCATGATGGCCGGACGGATCAGCGCAGCTCCTGGATGCGGAGCAGGTTGCCGGCGGGGTCGCGGAAGGCGCAGTCGCGGACGCCGTACGGCTGGTCGGTCGGCTCCTGGACGACCTCGGCGTCACCGGCCTGCAGCCGCGCGAAGGTGTCGTCGAGGTCGGTGGTGGCCAGGTTGATGCTGGCGTAGGTGCCCTTGGCCATCATCTCGACGATGGTGCGACGCTCGTCGTCGGTGATACCGGGGTCCACCGCGGGCGGGTGCAGGACGATGGACGTGCTGGGCTGGCCGACGGGACCGACGGTGATCCAGCGCATGCCGTTGTACCCGACGTCGTTGCGGACCTCGAAGCCGAGGGTGTCGCAGTAGAAGGCCAGCGAGGCGTCCGGATCGTTGTGCGGGAGGAAGCTGTGGTGAATGGTGATGTCCATGGCGGTCACACTATGTGCGCGCCGATGACCGCGCTTCTTGATTCCTGATCGGTCTGGTCACCTGTTTCGCGACGCACGGCGGCATCCCCTCCGTCGCTTGCGCGGCCTCGCGCCGGTAGGCGCTGGGCGGCATGCCGACCAGCTCGGTGAAGCGAGTGCTGAAGGTGCCGAGCGACGAGCAACCGACCGCGAAGCAGACCTCGGTGACGCTGAGGTCACCACGGCGCAACAGTGCCATCGCGCGCTCGATGCGCCGCGTCATCAGATAGGAGTACGGTGACTCACCGTAAGCGCGCCGGAACTCGCGACTGAGGTGCCCGGCCGAGATGTTCACGCCGCGCGCGAGCGCCTCGACGTCCAGCGGCTGCGCGTACTCCCGGTCGATCCGGTCGCGGACGCGTCGCAGCAGCGCGAGGTCGCGCAGGTGCTGCGGCTTGGCGGAACTGCTGCTCACCTGCGAGATCGTGCCACATCGCGAGGACCAGCGCTGGCACGATCGGGGTGCGGCTCGCCCCCCCGGAGGGGGTGCCCGTCGCCGAGGTCTCGACCGGCGACGGGCACCTTCTACTCAGGACAGCGCAAAGACCTTGGTGGACAACGGCTTCTACCCCGCCTGATCCGCCCCGTAGGGCTGGGTGATCGCTTCGAGGTAGTGCCCGGACGGATCGCGGAAGTACACGCCACGACCACCGTGGTTGGTGTTGTACCTGCCGGAGACCTGGCCCCGAGGATCGGCCCAGTGCTCGATGCCCTTGTCCTGGATCCGCTGGTAGATGGCGTCGAAGTCGTCCTCGGCGACCAGGAAAGCGTAGTGCTGCGGGGAAAAGTCGACCCCAGGCTCGGCGTACTGGAGCAGCACGCCGCCATCGAGCCGAACGCTGAGGAAGAAGCCACCCGGTTCGGCATCGGGGAGCCCGAACATCTCGGTGAAGAAGGAAGCCGACTGCCGCTTGTCGCGCGCGGCGACGATCGTGTGATTGAACAACGTGGTCATTGAAGACCTTTCGAACCCACACCTCCATGCCTGACGCTGTCCGCCACCGGCACGCGATGCTGCCCCGATCAGATCACG
Organism: Allokutzneria oryzae; assembly: GCF_042429765.1. Classification (NCBI taxonomy): domain Bacteria; kingdom Bacillati; phylum Actinomycetota; class Actinomycetes; order Pseudonocardiales; family Pseudonocardiaceae; genus Allokutzneria; species Allokutzneria oryzae. The sequence continues at coordinate 137,541 of NZ_JBHLZU010000012.1, forward strand.
AGCCCCGCATTCGCCACAACCCCATAGCGACACGGGCTGACGTGGTCGGGGTTTTCGCGTTTTGTCACCTTGATGCGCGAAAGAGCGCTCCCAATTCGCATCAAGGTGACAAAACGCGAACCTGGAGGCACGTGTGGCGGGTGTCGGGGGGTGCCGGGGGTGCCGGGGCGGTGAGGTGATGTCGTCTCTTGCAGGGCGGGTGCTAGACGGTTGAGGCCAGCCAAGGGAAAGCGCTGGAGTGTTTGAACCACCAGTTGTACTTCTGCGCCGGGTTGACGCGGTAGGCGTCGCTGTTGTTCGCCGGAGCGGCTGGCCGGGTCCAGTGGGTGACCACATGGCTGAACGTGGTGTACAGCTGCTCTCCGCACGCCTTCAAGGACGTCATCTTCGCCGTGTTGCCCGCGCGCTTCGCGAAGTACGCGCCCCACATCACCGACGTCGCCGCGTCGTAGGAGTGCTCGAAGTCTTCGTCGGGGTTGAAGTACTCACCGTGTCCCGCACCGTCACGCGTCGCGAAGTAGTGCGGGAAGCGCAGTGACGCGCCACCGCTCTGCTCGGCGAGGGCGTGCGTGTTCATGTAGCTGCCGACGCCGCACGTGTGGTCCGCGAGGCCCAGGACGAGGTCGGCCGCCGCTGCGGAGCCCGTGACGGACCAGGTGCGGGCGAGCACTTCGACGAGCAACGCCGACATCCACGGGGACGTGATCGGAGTGGTTTCCTGGGTGCCTTCATGGATGCCGATGGGGTGCCAGATCCCACCGTCCACGGTGCCGCCGTCGGACGGTGCCAGCTGAGCCGCGCGCAGTGCCCTGACGATGTCGTCGATCGCGGTGCGGTACTCGGGTTTTCCGGTCACCTCGAAGGCGATCGTGTTGGCCATCAGCTTCAGCGCGATGTGGCGCTCGGTGTAGAAGCTGCCCGCTGGGGTGTTGGCCACGTCCTTGTAGACCTTCACCACGTCCTCGATGTGCGAGAGCGTTTCGGTGTCACCCGTGAGCCACAGAGTCGTGGCCAGCGACTCGTTGTAGGAGTACTTCTGGTCGTGCCAACCCGCTGTGGCGTTGGGATTCTTCAACGCGAAGCTTCCGACACAGCGGCCGTTGTCGCAGTCGGACGGCTTGTAGAGCTTCTGGCGGTAGTAGTCGGCGTTGCGGACCGCTTCGCGGAGGAACGCGTAGTAGCCCGTGCGCAGGTAGCCGATGTGCATCGTCATCGCGCGGTCGTAGAGCCACGGTTCCGGGTCGGTGAGGAACGGATGCGTGTTGGTCAGCGGTGTTTGCGCGCCTGTGAGTCGGTCGTCGTTGTTGGTGACCGTGTAGAAGAAGTTGACCATCGCGTGTTCGGCTTCGAGATGGCCAGGATAGGACGCCGAGACGGAAGCGGGCGGGATTCGTTGCTCCGCAACGGAGTCGTCCATCGGAGCGAGACCGTTCTTCAGACCGCTCGCGGCGAGCCACGTCTTGGGTAGCAGCGCGTAGACATTGGGCTCGTGCACGTTGTGCGCGTCGCCGTAGGTGGGGCCTCCGGTCGGTGTGGTGCCCGCGCCCGCCACCTTGTGCCAGCCGGAGCGGACGTCGGCCAGTGTCGGTACGTTGTGGGCGCGGGCGGCTCCGCCCCACGCGACGGTGATCTTCTGCTCACCGGTGAACGCGCGGGTGAGCTGGACGCGTGCCACGCGGACGGAAGTGGTATCCCACCACGGCGTGAGCTGATCGACGTAGGCCGGGATCTCCTTGCCACTGCTGAGGATTCGGACCGTGGACAGGTCGGCGGCGGTCATCGTGTCGCGGGGGAACGGGACACCGAAGGTCACCAGGCTGGAGGCGCCTGGGGCCAGCTGTTCGGTGGGGCGCAGGGTGACGTCGATGCTGCCGGACGCGACCGAGGCGGGTGCCGCGGGGACGGTCGCGAGCGCGGATATGAGCACGACGGGAAGCAGTAGGCGGAACATTCACGTCTCCTCTTGCGGGGGAAGCCCTCAAGTGATCAAGAACGTAATGCCCTGCGCCGCCCGTCGCGGTCTCTCGTTCGTCTCACGACCGTCAGGTCAAGAACTCGACCCGGTCGATCAGGCCGTCGCGGACGCGGTAGGCCACGAGGACTCGGCGTGGCTCGCCGCCTAAGCCGTGTGCCACCTCGTGATCCACCACCCAACCGCGTTCCATGAGTCTGCCGACGACCTCGGCGCGGCACTGCTTCTGCGCGAACTGCTCCGCGTAGAGGCCACGCATCTCCTCGCGCCCCTTGATGGTCCTGCCCCCGTGCGCGGCGAGGTGGACGTCCTCGGCGTAGGTCGCCAGGAAGCCTTCGAGGTCATGCGCGTTGTACGCGGCCAGCTGGCGGTCCACCACGGTGGCAGGATCGATCATGAAGCCGATTCTGACAGAACGGGCGCACCACCAGAGGCCGTTTGCCCAACGACCAGGGCCCGTCCCGCAACGCGCCCCGAGGCCCCCGAGGTGGTGCGCCGACCCCGTGCCGCACTCCCGTGCGCGCTGGCTGGCGTGGTCGGGGTTTCGCGTTTTGTAGGCTTAATGCGCACAAGAGCGCTCCCATTTCGCATTAAGCCTACAAAACGCGAAATGAGGGGCGCGCGTGGCGGGCTCCGGGTGGTGTCGCTACGCGGGTGGTGTCGCTACGTGCGGGACGCGGCCCGGAGCTACGTGCGGGACGCGGGACGCGGCCCGGAGCTACGCGCGGGATGCGGCCCGGGGACACGTGCGACTCCGCCTAGGGGCGCATTTCGTACGCGCCCGACAGCGAGGCCACGTGCTGCCACACCCGCGCGAACCGCTCGGCGTCCGCGATGGGCTTGCGCACGTGCTCCAGCGCCCACGCCTGCTGCGCCTCGGTCGCCGATGCTTTGCCGTGCAGGCCGACCGCGTACTCCGAGAAGTCTCTCACCAGCACGTCGAAGATCTGGTCGAGCACGTCGGTGGCCTCACCCGTCAGCCGCGCCTGCTCCAGCACCAGCTGGCCGTAGACGACCAGGGTGAACAGGTGGCCGAGGTTGAGCAGGAAGTCCAGGTCCTTCTGCTGGTCGGCGTCCGGGGCGGCCTTGGTCAGCAGCGCCAGCAGTCCCCTGGCCTGCTCGTGGAACAGGGCCACGTTCGGCACGTGCGCGAAGGCGGTGTACGCCTGCTGCCAGTCGTGGAAGGTGATCTTGCCGAGGCCGCGCGCGGGGCCCTGGGCGAACAGGAAGGCGTCGTCGGCAGCGTCGTGCCTGGTCGGCACCGGCTCGAACTCCTGCGGGTTGAACAGGTAGTTCGGCATGAACTTGAGGACCAGGGCCAGGTTGACGTGCACGGTGCCTTCGAGCTTGGGCAGCGCGCGGATGTGGCCGGTCGCGGTGTTGAAGTAGGTGTCCTTCTCGAAACCCTTCGCCGCGATGACGTCCCAGAGCAGGTCGATGACGCGCTCACCCTCGCTGGTCACCTTCATCTTGGTGATGGGGTTGAACAACAGGTAGCGGCGGTCCTCCGCGGTCGCGGAGCGGAAGTAGTCCACGGCGCGGTCGCTGAACAGCTTCATGGCGACCAGCCGGGCGTAGGCGTCCACGAAGCCTTGGCGCACATGGCCGAAGTCGGTGACCCGGTTGCCGTAGAGGATCCTGTTGTGCGCGTGCGTGATCGCCTCGTAGAAGGAGTGCTCCGCGATGCCGATGGACGCCGTGCACAGGTTGAACTTGCCCACGTTGACGGTGTTCAGCGCGGCGCTGAACGCGTCTGCGCCGGTGTGCAGGATGTCGGCCTCGGCGACCGGGTAGTCCTCAAGGCGGAACGCGCTGACGAACATCTGCGAGTTCACGACGTTCTTGATGAGCTTGAAGTTCGGGTGCTGGCTGTCGACGGCGAAGAACACGTAGCCGTCCGCGCCCTCGACGTCCGCGCGGCGGCCGAAGACCGACACCATGCCCGCGACGTTGCCGTTGCCGATGTAGTACTTGTCGCCCGTGGCGTGGAAACCGCCGCCTTCACCGGGCGTCAGGATCATGTCGGTGGAGTAGACGTCCGCGCCGTGCTCCTTCTCCGACAAGCCGAACGCGAACACCGCGCCGCTGTCGAGCAGGGCCGCCGCGCGGGCACGGGCGTCGGCGTTGTCGCTCATCCAGATCGGACCGAGGCCGAGCACGGTGACCTGCCAGGCGTACCAATAGGACAGCCCGTAGAAGCCGAGGATCTCGCTGAGCGCGGCGTTGCGGGTGGCGTCCCACCGCTTGGCGGGGTCGCCGTTGGCGTCGGCCGCGGGGGTGTTGAAGGTGGCGAAGATCTTCTCGCGCTTGATGAAGTCGAGGAACTCGGTGTACCAGGCCCGGTCCAGGTGGTCGGCGATCAGCCGCTGCTTGCCGCGCTCCTCGAACCAGTCGATCAGCGCGCGCAGCTGCCTTCTGCTCTCGGCGTCCAGGTGCCCCGGGTCGTAGGTGACCGGGTTGAACAGCTCGGAGTAGGAGTTCTCGGCCACCGTCGGTCCTTCCGTCCACTTCGTTACCGGCGAGTACGCTACCAGTCGGTAACAAGCGCTGCCGAGTACGTTCGACCACGTGACCGACAGTCAGCGCATGCGGGGGTTCCGCACCGAGACCGCCACTGATCCCGACGCCGCGCTGAAGCGGCTGCGCGAGGACCTCACCGCCGCCCGTGGCCCGCTGCTGGAGGACCTCGGCGACCAGGTCCTGGTGACCTTCGTGCACATCACCCGCGCCGAGTCGGTCGCGGTCGCCACCCCGCTGGTCCCGTTGCCGCCGCCGCGGATAATGACGCCGATGACCCGGGTGCCCGGCACCGACGTCTGGTACCACTCGGTCGCGGCCGACCCACGGGTGAGCACCAGCTACCGCTTCCACGTCGATCCCCCGCCCAGCCCCGGCTCGGCGGCCGAGCAGCTCGCGATCGTCGCCGACCAGGAGGCCATGACCGCGTTCATGGGCGAGCTGGCCGCCTCGGCCCGCACCGACGAGTTCAACCCGGAGCTGGCCTTCCCGGCAGAGATGGGCGGACTCGGGCCCGAAACGCTGCTCACCCTGCCGAAGGCGGAGCCGTTCCCCTACCTCGACGGCACACCGCTGCGCGGCACGCTCGACGAGCACGTGCTCTTCGACGAGCGCACGGTGAGCGTGTACCTGCCGCCGGACTACGACGCCTCGGCGAGCTACCCGGTCGTTGTCGCGGTCGACGGCGAGATGCTCATCCAACACTGCCGCCTGCCCGAGGTGTTCGACGGCGCCATCGCCAGGGGCGCGATCCCACCGGTGATCCTGGTGCTCTGGCACAACCGCACAGTCAGCTCGCGCATGCAGGAGCTGGCGTGCAGCCCGCAGCTGCCCGCCGCGCTCGCCGACGAGCTGCTGCCGTGGCTTCGCGAGCACTACGCGGTGAGCACCGACCCGGCGCGTGTCGTGATCAGCGGGATGAGCTACGGCGGCCTGGCGACGGCGTGGGTCGCGCTTGAGCGAGCCGACGCGTTCGGGGCCGCGCTGATCATGTCGGGGTCGTTCTGGTTCGCACCGCCCGGCGGGGTCCCGCAGTGGCTGACCCGCGAGTACCGGGACCGCGACCGGCGGCCCGTGCGGCTCGCGATCACCGTTGGCTCGCTGGAGAACGTCCCGCTCGGAATGCCCGGAGTCGAGGACGTGTCGATGGTCGACGTGAGCCGCGCCTTCCGGGACACCGTGCTGGCGAAGGGCTACGACGTCGCGCACTACGCGGAGGTGCCCGCCGGGCACGACATGATCAACGTGCGGCGGACGGTCGTTCCCGCACTGGCGAAGCTGCTGGCCTGACCGTCCGCCGCACTCCGCACTACGTCGCGGGGACGTGGATGGTCTGCAAGGTCATCACGCCGTTGGCGCGGGCCCCGTTGAGGGTGGTCACCGCGCCGACGGGCTGCTTGCGGATCGTGTACCAGGAGTCGACGTAGTCCGCGTCGTTGGTCCAGAAGTCGTCCGGAACGGCGGCCAGGATCGCGTCGACGACCTGGACGTACTCACCGGCGCCCGCCACGGTGAGGATCGCCTTCACCGCGGCCCTGGCCAGCTCCTCGTAGCTGAAGTTGTCGTCCTCCTCCATCATCACCGCGTCGGCGGCGGCGTACTTGAAGTGCGACCAGTTCACCAGGACCTGGTTCGGGGTGTAGGTCGTCTTGTCGTGGTCGAGGTAGGGCATCTGGATCGTGTCCACGACCGGCTTGTTGTCCGGCCCGACGCCCGCGACCAGCGTGTAGATCTCCGCGTCCCCGCGCAGGTCCGGCTCGTGGTCCTTGGCCAGCCGGATCGAGGTGATCTTCGCCGCGTCGTAGCCGCCCGCGTCCTTCGTGCCGGGCTCGTCGGCGCGGACGCCGAGCCTGCGCAGCTCCTGCCGCAGCTTGGCCAGGTTCGCGGTCAGCACCCGCTGGTGGTCGACACCGACGACGAGCAGCGGCCGGTCGGTGGGCGGCGCGTCGGCGGAGATCCGGTGCACGCCGCCACGCGAGTCGTAGGCGGTGACGGTCTTGACCTCGTCGCTGGCCGGTTCCGCCACCACGAGCGCGTCCGCCGTGCCGGCCTGGGCGGCCCGGTTGCCCGCGCGGACCTGGAGCAACGGCCCGAGGTCGGCGGGCAGCTTCTTGGTCGCGCGCAGGTGCGAGCCGACCGCGTCCACCTGGTGCCGCAGCGCACCCTCGGTCAGCGGCGCGAGATCGACCTTCGACGCCGTCGCCAGGCTCACGCCGATGCGGGAGACCAGTCCGGGATCGGCGGCGAGCTCGCGGGCGACCGAGTCCTTGCCCTCGCTCAACGCCGACGCGGGGTCCGGGTTCGCCACGGCCGCGCCGGCGGTCAAGAACATCATCAACGTCACCGCGGTAGTTGCCGCAGTTCGCATGGTTTCTCCTTGTTTCGCAGGGGTTTGCCGCTCAGTCGCGCATGCAGACCTCGTTGTGCGCAGTCCGAGCGGTGAAGCGGGCCGACACCAGCAGGGGACGCTTCGAACAGTCCACTTCAGACAGTCGAATGTGGACAAAAGAACGTGCCGGACCGACCGCGTCAACGGTCGGTCGACAGGACGGCGAGAACACGCACCGGGGCCTCCCTCGTGGGTTACTGACCGGCCAGTAGCGCACCAGCGATCACACGACCGGACAAGCCGCCGATCGGCCCTGTTTCCCTTGTCTGAGACGGTTTTGAGACAGCCTCACCCGTGCTGCCGAGACTGCGGCCAGACCATGCCGTCCAACTCCTCGCGGCAGCACGCGCCGAGCTTCTGATAAGCGCGGTAGAGGTGGTTGTTCACCGTGCGCACGGAGACACCGAGTCGCGCGGCGATCTGTGGATCGGTGAGACCACGCACGGCCAGCTCGACGACCTCCTGCTCCCGCCGCGACAACGCCTCAATCTCGTTGACCAGGCACAGCGCGGGTGTACGCGCGCCCTGACACCGCTCGGCGAGGCTCCGCGCCCGTCGCGCGGTCGCGGTGGCCCGCCGCCCCTGTCCGGTTCGGCGTTGCGACGCGGCAAGCTCCGCCAACGCCTCGGCTGCGTAGAGCCGCGCATCCGCCCGCTCAAAGACATCGGCGATCTCGGTCAGCAACGCCTCGTCGGCGTCGGCGATCGCGCGACAGTAGTCGAGTCTCGCCCGCACGAACCGGCTCAACCCCTCGCCCCGCACAACACCGAGTTGTCCGGCATCGGCCGCCATTCCCAAGCGCCCCAACGTGTGCACGAGCATCGCGAGGTTGCCGTACGCGCGGCTGGCCAACGCCTGTCTCGCGTGCGTGAGCAGAAGATCGCGAGCGTCCTCCTGCCGCGAGCTGACGTACATGTGCCACGCCGTGGCCACCGCGCCGAACACCGACAGCGAGCCGGGCGTGTACTGCCGGATCGACTCAGCGGCGCTGGTGCACGCCTCCTCCTCACCGAGCTGCGCGGCGGCGGTCATGAACATGTGCAGCGCGCGCTCACTCCACCGCGCCCACTGGCTCTCCTGCGAGCCGAACGACGGCAGCAGGTCGTACGTCTGGCGCACTCGCCCGCCGTCGAGCAGCACGGTCGCGAACGCCACCGCGCGCTGCGCCTGCACGCGGACGCGCTGCTCTCCGACCGCGCTCTCGAAGGCCGTGCGCGCATGCTCGATCGCCTCGGCCAGGTCCCCTTCGGCCGCACGGGCGTAGCAGGCCAACTCCTGGAAGATCTCGTGGTGGAAAGCGAAAGCGTTGCACTCGCTGGGAGACCTCCTGTGCCGTGCGGTGATCCGTTCGTAGACGGCCAGCGACTCCGCCGAGCGGCCCACCGCGTTGAACGACGCCATCGCCACGATCACCACGTCAGGGGTGGGTGAGTCCACCGCGAGCAACGGGGCGAGCTTCTCCAAAGCCGCGGCCGGTCGCCCGGTGGCGTAGTCGACGAATGCCAGATCAGCCGCACGGCGCGGGTCCTCGACGTTCTCCAACAGCGCCATGGCGTCGCTGATCCGACCAGACACCAACGCGTTCCGGGATCGCGCGAAGCGCAGAGACCCGCAGGCATCGCCGTGGCTCTCGACCGCATCGCAGAGCACGCGCTCCGCCTCATCGTGGCGCACCAGGCCGATCAGCACGTTGGCGTAACAGATCGCGGCGTCCGGGGTTCCGTGTGAAGTCCATGCGGCGTGGGCGAACCGTTGTGCCACGGGCAGGTCGTGGTGGAGGTACGCGGCCTGGGCAGCCCAGATGAGCGTCTCCTCCTCGATCTCCTGCCCCAGTTCCAACCGCCAGCCCGCCACCCGCAGCCTGCCCCGCTCGTCGGAAGGGGGCACCTGCTCACTGGCCGCCACCCATGCCGACACGAGCTGGCGGCGGCGCAGCGCCGGCATGCGCTCACGCAGGACCTCGGCGACCAGCGGGTGCCGTATCGAGACCTCCCACCTGCCCTCGTCCCCCTTCGCCTCAACGAGCTCACGCTCTTCGAGCGCCCGCAGCTCGTCCGCGCCGACCATGAGCTCGACGTGGTCCACCGGCGCGGGGCCGGACAGCGCGACCAGCTCAAGCCCGCGCAGCTGCGGCTCGGACAGCTCCGCCAGCCGGGCGCCGACCACTCCGGCGAGGCGCGGCGAGACCGGAACTCCCCCGCGCAGCGACCACCGTCCGGAGTGGACGGTCAGCGCGTCGCGGTCGACGGCGGCGTGCAGGAGCTCCCGCAGCAGCTGGGGATTCCCGCGCGCCAACCACGCGAGGCGCATCGCGCCCCGGTAGTCCAGCCGGTCATCGGTCAGCGCCCGTACCAGCCTGCGGCCGGAGTGCGAGTCCAGCGGCCCGAGCTCGACCCTGCCGAGGTACTCCTCCTTCCACAGCTCCGTCACCGGGCCAGGCGCCGGGCGATCGGTGTTGAGACCGACCACCAGGCGCGCCCACCGCATCCGGGCGAGCTGGAGGAGAAGCCCGGCGGTCGGCACGTCCAGCAGCTGCGCGTCGTCGACGAGCAGCAGGTGCCGCTGGTCGCCCGCGCCGAGAACCCGGTCGGTGGCGGCCAGGAGCAGCGAGTGCCGGTTCGGCCACGACCCGCCGACGCGCATCGGACGCCACCCGTGCTCCGAGGCCCAGGACGCCGCCTCGTCGACCAGCCTGGTCCGGCCGATCCCGCTCGGCCCTGCGACCACCGCGCCCGCGTAGCGCGGGTCCCGCAGCAGCGCGCACAGGCGGCCGAGCTCCTCGTCGCGGCCGAACAGCGGCACGTCCCGCCCCGGCCGCACCGCGGGGCCCGAGGAGAGCGGACTCATCATCGACGCGCCCCCTCCGTGATCCTCGCCCCCGCCGGACTGGTCCGATCACGCTAATGCCCCTCCGGCGGAGCGGACAGCCGCTGAGACGAAGGTGAGACCGCCCGCGCGGTCGGTGAGAGCGTTCTCCCCGTAGGCTTCTGCCGCCGTCCGGGACAGGAATGAGCAACGTCTACTCATGTCCTCCGCGGACCGGCTCGATCATGCTGGTCGCCGAGTGGACCTTGCGGTCCGCACCGGGACCCGCTCCGCGCGGAAGGCGGCATGATCATGACAACGCTGGAAGCAGGCCATCCGGCAGGCCGAACACCCGTCCGGCGGACGACCATCGGGGACAGCCTGGTGAGCAGGCAGCTGTCCCGCTTCGTCGGCCGGGCAGCCGAGATCGCGGTGTTCGGCCAGGCCCTCGCGGGCACGCTCGACCGCACCGTCCTGTTCGTGCACGGCCCCGGCGGGCTGGGCAAGACGAGCCTGCTGCGGGTGATGCGGCGGCTGGCCACCGAGGCGGGCCGCCGCTGCCACTGGGTGGACGCTCGCTCGCTGGCCCCGGTGCCGGGCGCGGTCGCGGACGCGCTCGCCGGGGCGCGGGCCCGCGGCGGCGAGCCCGCTCCGGTGGTGTTCATCGACTCCTTCGAGCGGATCGGCGCGTGCGGCCGGACCCTGCGCCAGGACGTGCTCCCCCAGCTGGACAAGGACTCCGTGGTGGTGATCGGCGGGCGGCGGCCCCCGGACAGCGGCTGGCGGCTGGACGGCTGGGACCAGGTCGTGGCGCAGCTGCCGCTGGCCGCGCTGGAGCAGGCCGACGCGCTGGCCCTGCTCGCGGCGCACGGGATCACCGACGGCGCGGTCGCCGGGCGGCTCGGCACGTGGGCGGCGGGCTCACCGCTGGCGCTGACCCTGGCCGCGGGCGCCTACCTGGCCACGGGCGAGACCCGGCCGCAGCCGACCACGGTCAGCGCGCTGTTCGAGGTGGTCACCGAGGCCGAGCTGGACCCGGCCTTCCACGACGCGCTGACGGTCTGCGCGATCGCCCGCGAGGTCACCGTGGAGCTGCTGCGGCAGACCCTGCCGAACTCGGCCGAGGCGGCGTTCGCCTGGCTCGCCGAACGGTCCTTCGTGGACAGCTACGGCGATGCGCTCGCACTGCACGACGTGGTCCGGATGCCGGTCCTCGCGCGTGTCCGGGACCGCCGCCCGGAACGCGTCACCCAGCTCAAGCGCGTGCTGTGCGACCACTTCTACGGCAGGGCGGTCGCGGGCGACGCCGGTGCGCTGGTCGATCTCGCGCACCTGGTGGACACCCCGGAGATCCGCTGGGGCTACCGCTGGGAGGGCAGCTCCCGGTTCCACACCGACCGCGTCCGTCCCGGCGACGCGGAGGTCGTCGGCCGTGAGCTGACCGCCCGCGGCCACCGCGAGTGGTGGGCGGCCAGCGAGCCGTACTACGCCGGGAGGCCGGCCAACGTCACGGTCGCCCGCGACGCGGCGGGCTCCCCCGTGGGCCACGCGATCTTCCTCACCTCGTCGGCGCTCCCGGCCTGCGAGCGGAGCGACCCGTTCGGCGCGCGGCTGCTGCGCCACGCCCTGCGCCTGAGCCCGGACGGCCGGGCGGTGGTGTGGCGCGACACCGTGGACCTGGTCGGCGACGGCTCGCAGGTGCTGGCGATGCTGAACCTGTCGGTGGTGCTGCGCATGGAGGTCCGCAACCCCCGCTACGCGCTGGTGCCCGCGTTCAGCCACAACCACCGCGTGCGCGCCTTCTGCTCGACGATGGGCGGACGGCAGGTCCCGGAGCTCGAAACGGTCTTCGACGGCCGCCGCGTGTTGGTGTACCTCATCGACTACGGCCCCGGCGGGCTGTACGTGACGCAGCGCGACGTGGTCTACCGGGAGCTCGGCCTCGAACCACCGGCGGCGGGGCGCGGGTTCACCGCGGCGGACGTCCGTGCGGCGCTGGAGAGCTTCGCGACGGTGGGTGAGCTGGCGGAGAGCCCCTTGGCGCGCGGCGTCGGCAGCCGGGAGCGGGCCGACCACGTGCGCGCCCTGCTGCGTTCGGCGGTGGACCTGGAGTTCGGTGAGACGGCGCACGAGGCGCAGCTGCGGACGGCGCTGGTCAGACGCTTCTTCGACGCGCGGGAGAGCCACGACAAGATCGCCCGCTCGATGTCGCTGAGCCGGGCGACCTACTTCCGCCGACTCGGCGAGGCGGTGGACCGCCTCTCCCGGCACATCGTCGAAGCCCAGCAGCCATGATCATCAAGGCTGGCATGATTGGCCGTTATGGCAAGTGTTGTCGCTTTTCACGCGCACCCCGACGACGAAGCCCTGCTCACCGGCGGGACCCTGGCACGGATGGCCGCGGAGGGACACCGGGTGGTGATCGTCGTGGCCACCGACGGCTGCATGGACGAGGCCGACCAGGTGCGGCTCGACGAGCTGCGAGCGAGCGCCGAAGTGCTTGGCGCGCAACGGGTAGTGCACCTCGGCTACGCCGACAGCGGGCACGGTCCGCTGCTCTACGACGACCCCTCGGACCGGCCGCGGTTCGCCCGCGCCGACGTGACGGAGGCCGCGGAGCGGCTGGCGGAGGTGCTTCGGGCCGAGCGCGCCGACCTGCTGTTGAGCTACGACCCCAACGGCGGGTACGGCCACCGGGACCACGTGAAGGTGCACCACGTCGCGGCGCGGGCCGCGGAGATGACCGGGGTGCGGGTGCTGGAGGCCACGATGCCGCAGGAGCCCGTCAAGCGGTTGCTGCGGATCCTGCCGGGGTTCGAGGAGCCCGAGGTCTACAGTCCCAGGTCGGCGATCACCCACCGTTACGACGTGCGGCGCTACGCGCGGCAGAAGCAGGCGGCGCTCGCCGCGCACCGCTCCCAGCTGTCCGGGTCAGGGCGCACCGCCTCCCTCTTCGCGACGATGGCGCGGCTGCCGCTGCCCGTCTTCGGGGCGCTCTTCGGAAGAGAGTGGTTCGTCGAACGCCGTGACCAGCTACGATGAGGGGGCTTGCCCGATTTCGGGCAGGGAACTTGAGTCGATGGGGTCCGGTCTGACAGGGTCGCCCCTCGTGAGTGACGAGGGGGCGGCCGAACTGGTCCGGCACGTGTCGGCCACCACCGGCCTCCCCCCGTCCACGGCGGCCAGGGTGGTCGCCGACGTCGTCGCGTACTTCGGCGAGAGCGCCGAGGACTACGTTCGGCGACGGCACTCCGAACTCCAGCGGCAGCAGTACCGCAACGCCGAGATCTGGGGCGTGATCTCCGCCGAGCTGCGTCGGCGGCCGGTCGCCGCCCCCGCGTTCAGCGAGCGGCAGCTGCGGCGGATCGTGTACGGGTGAGAGGGAGCAGACAGGCGTGTGCGGCATCGTTGGCTACGTTGGCAAACGGCAGGCGGCCCCGATCCTGGTGGAGGGCCTGCACCGGCTGGAGTACCGGGGCTATGACTCCGCGGGCCTGGCCACGCCCGACCAGGACGGGCTGCGCGTCATCAAGACCGAGGGCCGCGTCCAGCAGCTCCGCAACCTGATCCGCGAGGAGATCCCCGCCACCACCGGCATCGCGCACACCCGGTGGGCGACGCACGGCGAGCCCAGCGACGCCAACGCGCACCCGCACCTGGACGCCACCGGCCGGATCGCGGTGGTGCACAACGGCATCATCGAGAACGCCGACCAGCTGCGCGCGCAGCTCACCGCCGAGGGCGTGGTCTTCGCGTCCGAGACCGACACCGAGGCGCTGGCGCACCTGATCGGCCGGTCGGACGCGCCGACCCTGGAGGAGGCCGTCCGCGCCGCGCTGCGCCGCGTCGAGGGCACCTACGGCATCGTCGTGCTCGACGTGAACGACCCCGGCCAGCTGGTGGTGGCCCGCAACGGCAGCCCCATCGTGCTGGGCATCGGCGAGGGCGAGATGTTCGTCGCCTCCGACGTGGCCGCCCTGGTCCGGCACACCCAGCAGGTCGTCTACCTCGACGACGGCGAGCTGGTCGTCGTGCGCGCCGACGAGTTCCACACCAGCACCCTGGCCCTGGAGGCCAGCCCGGTGGTCAAGTCGCCGACCACGGTGGACCTGGTGGTCGACGACTACGAGCTCGGCGGCTCCGCGGACTTCATGAGCAAGGAGATCCACGAGCAGCCGACCGCGCTGAGCAGGGCGCTGAGCGGGCGGCTCAACGAGCGCTTCGCCACCGCGCACCTCGGCGGCATCAACATGGAGCCCCGGGAGCTGCGCGCCATCCGCCGGGTCAAGTTCCTCGGCTGCGGCTCCTCCTACTACGCGGGCCAGATGGGCGCCCAGCTCGTCGAGGAGCTCGCGCGCATCCCGGCCGACGCCGAACCCGCGTCGGAGTTCCGCTACCGCAACCCCGTGGTGGAGGCGGACACCCTCTACGTGGCGCTGAGCCAGTCGGGCGAGACCCTGGACACCCTGGCGGCGGCCCAGGAGCTCAAGCGCAAGGGCGGCCAGCTGCTCGGCGTCGTCAACGTGGTGGGCAGCGCCATCGCCCGCGAGTGCGGCAGCGGCATCTTCCTGCACGCGGGCCCGGAGGTCTCGGTGGCCTCCACCAAGGCGCTGACCAACACCGCGACCTCGCTGGCCATGCTCGGCCTGCTGCTCGGCCGCGTCCGCGACCTGTCCACCGCCGACGGCAAGCGGATCGTGGCGGGCCTGCGCGCGCTCCCCGGCCAGGTCCAGGAGATCCTGCAGCAGGAGGAGGCGGTCGCGGCGGTCGCCCAGCGCTTCGCCGACACCAGGAGCATGTTCTTCGTCGGCCGCGTGCGCGGCTGGCCGGTCGCCCGCGAGGGCGCGCAGAAGCTCAAGGAGATCTCCTACGTGCACGCCGAGGCGTACCAGGCCTCCGAGCTCAAGCACGGCCCGCTCGCGCTGATCGACAACACCATGCCGACCGTGATCATCGTCCCGGACGACGAGCTGCTGTCGAAGAACATCGGCACCATCGAGGAGATCAAGGCCCGCAACGGCGCGGTGATCGCGGTGACCAACGCGGAGCTGCCCGCCGGGCTCGCCGACGCGGAGCTGCGGGTGCCGCGCAACGAGACCGAGCTGGACCCGATCCTGTTCACCATCCCGTTGCAGCTGTTCGCCTACCACCTCGCCGCGAAGCTCGGCCGCGACATCGACCGCCCGCGCAACCTCGCCAAGAGCGTCACGGTCGAGTAGGTGCACATCCCGGACCTGCTCGCCAAGATCGCCGACGAGGTCGCAGACGACATCGGCAAGGGCAACGCCGCCGACTACATCCCGGCACTGGCCCGAGTCGACACGGGCCTGTTCGGCATGGCCGTCGCGGAGCTCGACGGCACGGTGCACGGCGTCGGCGACTGGCGGCGGCCGTTCTCGGTGCAGAGCGTGTCGAAGGTCTTCACCCTGGCCCTGGTCCTCGCCCGCGAAGGCGGGGACCGGGTCTGGGACCGGGTGGGCCGGGAGCCGTCCGGCGACCCGTTCAACTCGCTGGTCCAGCTCGAACACGAGGACGGCATCCCCAGGAACCCGTTCATCAACGCGGGCGCCCTGGTCGTCACCGACGAGCTGGCCGCGGCGACCGGGGACGCCGCGGCGGAGCTGATCTCCTTCCTGCGCGAGGAAAGCGGCTCGCCGACGATCACAGTGGACGAGGAGGTCCTGGCCTCCGAGGCGGCGCACTCCGACCGCAACCGGGCGCTGGCCTACTTCATGGCGTCCTACGGCAACATGCGCACGCCGGTGCCGGAGGTGCTCGACCAGTACGTGCGCCAGTGCTCGATCACCATGAACTGCGCGGAGCTGGCCCTGGCCGGTCTCTTCCTCGCACGGCACGGAATCCGCAACGACGGCACCCGGCTGCTGGAGCGGAGCCAGGCCAAGCGCGTCAACGCGGTGATGCTGACGTGCGGCACCTACGACGCGGCGGGCCAGTTCGCGTACCGCGTCGGCCTGCCGGGCAAGAGCGGGGTCAGCGGAGCGATACTGGCCGTGGTGCCAGGGCGGTGCACCGTGTGCGTGTGGAGTCCGGGCCTGGACGCGCGCGGCAACTCCGTGGCGGGAGTCGCGGCGCTGGACCGCTTCACGACCCTGACCGGCTGGTCGGTCTTCTGAGCGTCACGTCGCCGCCTTGGCGTAGCGGCGGGCCAGGTGCGCGAAGGCGTCCTTGAGCTCGGCCGGGCCGACGACCTCGATCTCGGCGTCGAACCTGCCGATGGCGGCGGCGAGACCGGGCCACGACCACGAGCCCAGGACCAGCCGGCAGCGGTTCGGGCCGAGCTCCTCGACGACCCCGTCGCGGGTGTAGCGGGACACCTCGGCGGCGGGGAGGTCGAGGATCACCTCGCCGCGACAGGGCCAGTCACCGGTGCCGTCGGAGCCCCGGAACCTGCTGGCCACGAAAGCGGCCACGTTCCCCCCTGGCAGCTCGCGCGGGGTGAAGCGGGGACCCGTGGGAGTGCGCGGGGTGATCCGGTCGGCGCGGAAGGTGCGCCAGTCGTCGCGGTCGAGGTCCCAGGCGACGAGGTACCAACGCCCACCCCAGGTGACGAGGTGGTGGGGCTGCACCCGGCGCGGTGGGGTCTGCGCGCCTTCGGGGGTGTAGTCGAAGCGCAGCACCTCGCAGGCGTGGACGGCGGCGCTGAGCGCCATGAGCACGCTGCTGTCGACCTGTGGGTTCGGTGTGGTCGCGGGCATCTCGACGGCGGTGACGTGGAGGGTGTCGATCCGGCGGCGCAGCCGTGCGGGCATGACCTGCCGGACGGTGTTCAACGCGCGCGCCGCAGCTTCCTCGATGCCCGCACCGGTGGTGGTGGCGATCTGAAGCGCGACGGCGAGCGCGACGGCCTGCTCGTCGTCGAACAGCAACGGGGGCAGCTCCGTGCCTGCGTCGAGCCGATACCCGCCGTCAGGGCCTTTGATGGCCACTATGGGATAACCCAGCTCGCGCAAGCGATCGACATCGCGGCGCACGGTGCGCGGGCTGATGTCCAGCCGCTCAGCCAGCAACGCCCCCGGCCAGTCCCGGCGCGCCTGGAGCAACGAGAGCAGGGACAGCAGTCGCGCTGAGGTTTTCGGCATGACTCCGATAGTGCCCGGAGAAGCGGACACAACCTGGCCTCTTCCCCTGCGACTGTGGGCTCGTGCCAGACAACGACACCACCTCGAAGGGTCCGAACACCATGACCACCGCGCCCCTCTCACCCCTCGACGCCGAGCGGGCCGACCTGCTCGCCCAGCTCGCGACCGCGCGATCGGCGCTGACCACCACCGCGCGCGGGCTCAGCGACGAGCAGGCCGGCGAGCGCCCGACGGTCAGCGCGCTGTGCCTGGGCGGCCTGATCAAACACGTGGCGTCCATCGAGGAGGGGTGGATGCGGTTCGCCGTCGAGGGCCCTTCGGCGATGCGCTACGACCTGCCAGAGGGGGTCACCTGGGCCGACTTCGCGGCCGGTACCGCACGCGAGTTCCCGCAGTGGGCGATCGACCACCAGAACGACTTCCGGATGCTGCCCGGTGAGACGCTGGCCGGGATCCTCGCGCGCTACGAGGAGGTCGCCGCCCGGACCGAGGAGGTCGTCGCCGCCGTCCCCGACCTGTCGGCGACGCACCCGCTCCCGGAGGCGCCCTGGAACGAGCCGGGAGCGATGCGCAGCGTTCGCCGGGTGCTGATGCACGTCATCGCCGAGACCGCCCAGCACGCCGGGCACGCGGACATCATGCGCGAGACGCTCGACGGGCAGAAGTCGACCTGACCCCGACCGGACCGGGCGGCGACTGCCCGCCGCCCGGTCCGTCCACGAGTCACAGGCCCCCCGCCGCGTGGGTGCTGACGTGGCCGGGGTTTTCGCGTTTCGGCAACTTAACGCGAAATTAGAGCGCTCCATCACGCGTTAAGTTGCCACAACGCGAAATGAGGATGAGGGGCCGCGAGGAGGGGCGGCGGGGGCAGGAGGGGCCGGGGTGAGGTGACGTCGTCGTGTGCGGGACACGGCCTGGCCAGTCCACTGTGGATAGTTTGCTGGTCGGTGACGACGGTATCGGTCCGCGTGCGGTTGCTGATCATCACCCGTCCGCGGCCTGCTTCTGGTGAAGCACTTTCCACGACATCGCGTCGCTTGGAGGCGGTGCGGTCGAAGGCCGACGGCGAGTGGAGGCGTCGTCCCGGCACCGTCGCCGGTGGCCGAAACCCTCGCACGTCGCCCGGACAGTGCCGACGCGCTTCTGCCCGCCTTCCCGTCGACCGGGCGAGATCGCTCGAAGCGCACCCGGGGAGCAGTCCACCCGGCGCGGCGCGGATGGGCCGACGACCGTCGAGCTCCCCGGTGGCGCCGGATCTGCGGGCGACGGCGTCAACGTCCTGTGAAACCCCTTGGTGCTGATCGCGTTCACCGAGAACCATGGCTTGCCCGACCGCCTCGTCGCGGCTCCGCCGATCCGCAACGTCCACATTGGGGAGTACCTGACCTGCCCTGATGGAGGCTGTCTTGCCGCATGACGGCTACCTCGCCGAGTTCCTCATGCGGAGCACGACCGTGGTCGGCCGAGGTGGCCGAACACCGCAAAGTAGATCAACTCGTCACAGTGGCACCTCCTGACTGGAGTGGACATGACCAGGATGATCACCGCAGCACTGAGCGCTGAGGACGTCGCCCGGCTCGCCGCGGCGAGGACGCTCATCGGCGCCAACGACACTGATTCGATCCTCGCCTCGGCGATGCCGTCCCTCAACGGGGCCGAACGCGCGGCACTGGCCGTCCACGCCCCGCTCACCCACGCCGCTGTGCTGATCTTCCCGACCACGCTCGACGGGCTGGGTGAGGAGCTGGCCCGGCACGGCCTCGACGCAGGCGCGATGACCCCCAGCACGGTCGTCCGGGACCGCCTGAGCCGCCGATACGCGGTGCCCGCCGCCGACCTGGCGATCGGCATCCTGCGCGCCCCGGTGACCGACCGCGCGGGGAGGCGGTGCGAGCTGGAGATCTTCGCCATGGCCACCCCGCCGGAGTTCGCCCACATCGCCGCCGATGAACGCCTGCACGGCCGGGAGAACCACTTCGCGCTGGCCGTCGCGGACGCCGACCCGATCGTCCTCCACGGACTCCGGACGATGATCGCGGCCCGGATGCGCCCCGACGGGGGTGGCTACAACGTCCACGAGGACGCCACCGTCCTGTACTTCCGCGACGCCCACCAACCTGCCCCGGCGCTGCGCCGCCTCGAACTGAACTGCGCGGGCCAGTTCGCGCAGGTGCTCGCCGAACACCAGCGCGAGTCCGAGCCAGGCACCGGCCTGCTGCGCCTGATGACCGGCGCCTGGGCGACCCAGGCCATCGCGACCGCGGCCGAGCTGCGCCTGCCGGACCACCTCGCCACGATCGCCGATCTGCCCGGCCTGGCCGCGGCCACCGGCGCCGACCAGGACAGCCTGGACAGGCTCCTGCGCTATCTGACCGCCCTGGGCATTGTGCACACCTCGGCAGCGGGTCACGCGCTCACCGACCTCGGTTCCCTGCTGCGCTCGGACGCCGAAGGCTCGATGCGGCCGCTCGCCCTGATGTACGGCGGCCCGTTCTACCAGTCCTTCGCCGCGCTCACCGATGCCGTCCGCACCGGCGAGGAGTCCTACGCGAGAGTGTTCGGCGCGCACCACTTCGCCCACATGGCGGCCAACCCCGGGCTGGCGGAGCTGTTCCACCAGTCCATGGCCGCCAGCAGCGCCATGTTCACCGAGGTCACCCGCGTGGTCGACTTCTCGGCCGCACGGATCGTGGTCGATGTCGCCGGTGGCAACGGAGAGCTGCTGTCCCGGGTCCTCACCGCCAACCCGGCGACGCGCGGTGTCCTCATGGACCGTCCGCACGCCTTGGCAACGGCCGGGCAGACCCTGGCCGCCGTGGCCGATCGCTGCACCCTGGTTCCCGGCGACTTCACCGAGTCCGTGCCCGCGAACGGCGATGTGTACCTTTTGGCCCGGGTCCTGCACGACTGGGACGACACCCAGTGCCACACGATTCTCACCACCTGCGCGGCGAACATGCCCGAGCACGCCGAGCTGCTGATCATCGAGCGCCTGCTCCCGGAGACCGCGGGCGCCGATTCCCTCGCGGTGCCCTGGGACGTCCACATGCTCTGCAACGTCGGTGGTCGCGAACGCACCGAGTCCCATTACCGCGCGCTGTTGGCCGAGGCGGGCTTCCAGCTCACCGGCAGCCATCCGCTGCCGCTGGACGCGCACGTGCTGCGCGCACGGCGCGACCGCGCATGAAAACCCCTTGTTGCGCATGAGGAACTGCGCCCTTACCCAGGCGACTGCCCCGAGTCATGGGAGCCGCCGCACCGTGTTGGCCGAGGAGGACGGAGTGCACCACGCCCGTGCGTAGGCGTGGTCCACGCCCCATTGCCGGAGCGGCACGATCACACGTCTTCGCGCGGCGGCTTGACCGTCAGCTGGTCGTGGTGCGGAGGCGTCGGGGACGGCGGTGTGGCATGGGCCGGGTTCGTGCTGCGGTCATCCGCTGCGAGCTCCGCTTTGAGGATGCGCATGGACTGCCCGACGCCACGCGCGGCATCGGGAATCTTCTTGGCACCGAACAACAGCACTACCACCAGCACCACGATCAGCCAGTGCGTCACGCTCATAGCGCCCATGCCGCGAATATAGTCCTCTGCCCTGTGAGAACTCCGTTCGGGGATGCGCCTGGTAGCAACCTAATCGGCCGCGTGGCACGGCCTCACCCGAAACACCCGTTTCGGCCGAATCATCTGGTACAGGCGGATAATTCCGGTAGCGCCTTGTTCCACTCGCGGCGGCGGTGATTCGACGGTGGCGCCGACTGGCGTGCTCGGACGTGGCGGGGCGCCGACTCTGCGAGCGTGCTGGCGCGAACGGTCGCGCGATTCTTCTCCTCATGGGAAGGCGGCACGGCTCGGGTGCGGGCAGACGCAGCAGCGTCCCAACCCGACCGGGCCCCAGTGCGCGCAAAGTGGCGACCGCTTCGGGCTCGTGCCGCGCACAGCTCGCCAGGATGCCCATCCCCAGCATCGTTCCCGCCAGCGACGTGCCGCCCGAGGAGAACATCGGCAACGGGATCCCGGTGACGGGAAGCAGCCCCAGCACATAACCGATGTTGATCGCGGCCTGCGCGACCAGCCAGATCGTCAGGGTGCTCGCGACGAGCCTGATCCAGGGATCTGTGTTGCGCAGCGCGATCCGCGTCCCCACGACGGCCAGCAGGGCGAACAGCGCCAGTACCACCACACAGCCCACGAGGCCGAGCTCCTCGCCGACGACGGCGAAGATGAAGTCGTTGTGCGCGTGGGGAAGGTACAACCACTTCGCGCTGCCCTGCCCGAGGCCCTTGCCGAACAACCCGCCATCGGCCAGTGCGTAGAGCGCTTGGCGGGCCTGTAGTCCGTCGCCGAGCGGATCGGCGTGCGGGTTGAGGAACGACAGCACCCTGGCCAGCCGGTAGGGAGCGTCGACGGCGAGCACCACCACGCCTGCCGCCGTGCCCAGAGCGATCGCGCCGAACAACCACATCGGGGCGCCCACGTTCCACAACAACGCGACCAGCACGACCATCAAGATCACCGTGCTGCCGAGGTCCGGCTGCAGCATCACCAAGGTGAACAACAGCAACGCCATTGGCACGACCGGGACGAGCAAGTGCCGGTACCGGTGCAGCAGCGCTCGCTTGGCGACCAGTACGTGCGCGCCCCACAACGCCAGGGCCACCTTGGCGACCTCGACCGGTTGGTAGGACAACACTCCCAGCCGGAACCAGTGCTGCCCACCGTTGATCCGTCCTCCCAACGGGGTGAGCACCAGCACGAGAGACAACACGCTGATGAGGAGTGCGAGGGTGCTCAGCGCCCGGACCTTGCGCAGCGGTACCACCAGGACCACCCAGAACAGCACGAGCCCGACCGCGGCGTAGACGACCTGCCTTTCGAACACGGAATAGGGGGAACCGTTCGAGCGGTAGGACTCGACCGAGGAAGCGGACAGCACCATCACCAGGCCGATCGCGGTGGCCAGGCAGAGGATCGCGAGCACCAGGTGGAAATCCGCCAGCGGACGGCCCAGCCACCCGGTCAGTGCGCTGCGGACCGCAGCGACCCGGCGGCCCCGGCGGCACGGTGTTGTCTTGTTGTGGCTCATGAGCGTCTTGCTCCAACAGGCCCACGGTAGGCGTGGTCGGTGACCTCACTCATCGACGCGGTCGTGAGTGCTGGCGGCAACACGTGGCCTGGGCCCATTGTTGTCGCGCTTGCCGCCAACACAGCCACAGACACAGGAAGGCATCGTCGGCGCGCCGAGCCCGCCAACGGGAGTCGACGGGGCGATCGCACAGACGCTGCGGCTAGGAGATTCCGATCCGCGGAAGGTTCACACCGTCCAGCCTACGCACGGGCAACCGCGGTCCGTTCGTCGAGGAAATCCCGGCGGTTCCAGGCAAGTGCGCACAAATGCGGCATCACAGCCGCGTCAGGGATGTGTGTCCGGTTCGTCAGGTGGCGTCGGGGTCGAACGGTGGTCGCTGGCCCGGCTGGAGCGGCTGCGCCGCGCGGGGCGCTGTCGCCACCTCCGGCCGGTTGTGCCGTTCGCTTGTTGGACTGCGGGTTCCGTTGCCAGAACGGACATCGTGATCGTCGAAGACGTCGCTGTCGAGCATCGCCCTGGGGCTCAGCCCGCTCAGAGACCTGAGCTCCTGCAAGGGTTTGCGCAGCTCCTCGAACTCTTGCCCTGCCTCTGCCCGCAGCTGTTGCTGTGCGCTGACAACGTAGCCGCGCATCGTCGACACCGTCCGAGCCAACCACGAGGCCGCTTCCGGCAGCCGCTCCGGCCCCAGGATGAACAGCGCCGCGACCAGCAGGATCAGCAGGTGATCGAAGCTCATGCCGAACATGTCACCACTCCCGGACCAGTCGTCGCCTGCCGCGAGTCAGCGGATTCTGTTGGTGGTCGAAGACCCGCATACGCCAGAGTGCCTGCGCGGACCGAGGGGCCGCGTCACTCTGGCGAAGAGCGGGACGGCTGTCCTGCCCTGACCGCGCCGCCCGCTCTCGCCTCGGCCTTCACCTGTTGTACCACTTGCCGATCCGCTCCAGGATCGAGGGGACGAGGTCCTCCTCGGGATCGGTTGTCCGCCATGGCTTTCGAGGCCACGTGTCCAGCCGCCCCTGTCGCCTCCTGCGTCCATAGAGGTCGAGGACTGCGCTGACCGAAAGGTCCCGCACCGTCCTCATCGCGGGAGAGGCACACTGCCCAAGTCCCGCAATGAGGACGAAACGGCGGTTTCCCCACAGCAACCCACCAGCGCGAGCATGCGGAGGCGGGGTCTTGCGCCAGTAGTGAGTTGCTGGGCAGGGCCTCCTGGTGTGGCAACCATTCGTGCTGCGACCTCTGTCCTCGCGTCGAGTCGCCAGAACACGACGGCGAGTCCGGCCCAGTCGGAGTGACCGACGGGAGGCGAGGGTCGGCCGACCCCAACGCGACACTCGCAGGACGACCTACTCCGGGCGCGTGGTCAGCAGGACCCATCCTCGTTTCACAGCGCCCAAACCTGAGGCCGAGTTCACTGGTGTCGGCGAGGATCGACGGGTCCACAGGTCCGGCGTGGCTCGCACCGCGGGCACCGGTCCTGACCGCCCGGTCCAGCGACGCTACCGCGATGCTGATCAGCCAACGTCTCCTGTGACGGTGCCCGATGACGCTGCTACCGCTTCTGTCCGACAACCAGAACCTCCCACCGCTCACGCTGGTGCGCGCTGCCGGGGTGTGGAAGGTCGCTCCGGTCGCCTTGGCCCTGGTTGCCGTCCTGGCCGCTGCCCACCTGTGGGCGGTGCGCCGGGTGCGCCTGAGAGGTGAGCGGTGGCCCGCGGCGCGCACGATCGCCTTCCATTCGGGCTTGGCCACTCATCTCGTGGCGACGTCGTCGTTCTTGGGCGTTTACGCGCACACCCTGTTCTGGGCACGCGCCGCTCAAGTGATCATCTCCCTGATGGTCACCCCCTTGTTGATCGCGATCGGGGCACCCGTCACGCTGCTGCTCGCGGTGGTGCCCGCGACCACCGCCCGCGTACTACGGCGCGTCGGGCGCGGCACCGCCGCCAAGGCACTGACCTTCCCACTGCTGATCACAGCGGCGCTCGCCGTGCCACTAGCGGCGCTGTACCTGACCCCGTTGTACGAGTGGACGATCCGCCGCCCGTACGTCGACGAGCCGCTGTTGCTGGTGATCGCCGCCAGCGGATTCGTCTACTACTGGACGCGGCTGCGCGCGGACCCCACCCCTCGGGACGACCCGCACCTCGTGTCGTTCGCGATCAGTCTCACCGAAGCCATCGTCGACGGGGTCGTCGGGCTCGTGCTCTGGTTCGGACCACTGGTCGCCGGCGACTACTACCAAGCCCTCCACCGCGGCTGGGGACCAGACGTCCAACTGGACCAGATCCTCGGCGCGGGCATCATCTGGATCGGTGGCGACCTCGCCGGACTGCCCTTCGTCGCCGCGCTGTTGCTGCGCTGGATGCGCGCGGACGAAAGGCACGCCCGCGATGTCGACCGGCACCTCGACGCCGAGGAGGAAACCGCACGCCAGGCGGCTTCGCCTTCCGTCGGCGCCCTGTGGTGGGAAACCGACCCCGTCCTGCGCGACCGGTACCGTGGTGGCTGAGCGGCGCATCCGGAAGCCAACGCTCGAATCATCACCCGGCCTGATGTCCGGAAACAGGGAACTGCCAAGGGATCCGGCGCGCGGTTCCAGCGAGACTGGAAGCTCCAGGTCCTCCCGGCGGACCGAGCCCTCCTCAGCCTGTAGGACCGCATCTCGCGGTCGCGCCGCCCCTCGCCTCGTCATCGCCAGCGACGGGGAAGTTCGTCAACCGAAGGGAATCCTGTGAGTTCCGACGCCGCTTTGTACCTGTCGGTAACCGACTTCGCGGCGTCGACGCCGTGGCTCGCCGGGCTGGTCATCGCATTCAGCGTGTACGGGCTGGCGCTGCTGGTTCCGGCGTTCATGGCGATGCTGTGGTGGGCGAAGTCGCGCGGCGCGGCCGCCGTGGCGGCCGTCGTATGGGTGCCCTGCGCCGTCGTGCTCGCCTACGTCATCGACTTGGTGGTCAAGCACTTGGTCGCCGAAGTGCGACCTTGCCGGGTTGTGGCAGGGTCGCATCCCCTGCTGCCATGCGACCCACCGACCGATTTCTCCTTTCCCAGCAACCACGCGGCCATGGTCGCCGCGTTCGCCGCGGCTGTGTTTCTGGTGCGACGTGGATGGGGTGTCATCGCGGGTGTCTTCGCGTTGCTGATGGCCGCGTCCCGCGTCTACGTGGGAGCGCACTACCCGCACGATGTGCTGGCGGGACTGGTTCTCGGCGCTGTCGTGGGCCTGCTCGGTGTCGCCGTTCGCGTGAGGACAACCCGGCTCGTCGATCGAGTACTGCGCCGCACCCGCTTGGTGACCAACCCCGGGAACTAGACCTGCTTTTCCATGCCAGTCGCCCGTCACCCGTCTGCACATCAATAACGCCCGTTTATCCATAGTGGACAATGGGGCTGTTTCTCAGGTGATGTCCGCCGTCGTGGTCGTCGCGATGAGCCATCACGCCGGGACCGCTTCGACCTCGTCCTTCACGCGCGCGAGCGCAAGCTCAGTCCTTGCCGTCGCCCCCCAGATGCGGTCGTTTCTGAGTCCTGGCAACAGGGAGGCTCGACCGCATCTGCGACCGTGATCGCCCTCACCTCGCGGTCGGGCAACCACAGGGCGGGTGATACGTCCGACGGGTGAACGCTTCCTTTGCGCGAGCCGGTGAGGCGGTCGGTGCTAGGTGACGGAGGTGGACATGGATCGCGAGCAGTGTCGGAGCCAACCAGCTCGCCGTCCGCTGCCGCCTCCAGCGGCTTCCCGCGCGGCATCAAGGGTCTCGGCCTCTCATGCGCGGACGGTCCGGCCCGGTCCGGTGACCACGCCGTCGGCGCGTCGACGGCGTTCTTTCCTGACCGCCGGACGGGTGGCGGCGGCGGTGGCGTCGCTGCTGGTGCTTGCCGGGACCGGGTTGGCGTCGATGACGATGCACGGCCTGGTGGACGGGTTGAGCACATCGGACGCGCTGGGGACGGACGCGCCGAAGTCGCTGGGCGGGGATATGAACCTGCTGCTGATCGGCCTGGACTCACGCAAGGACCAAGACGGCAACCAGCTGCCGCAAGAGATCCTGAACCAGCTGCACGCCGGCGACGGCACCCAGGGCGGCTACAACACCAACACCCTGATCCTGCTGCACATCCCCGGCAACGGCGGCAAGGTGGCCGCGGTGTCGATCCCGCGCGACGACAACGTCGCGGTGTCGGGGATTCCCGGGTACACGCACGCGAAGATCAAAGAGGCCTACGGGCTGGCGAAGTTCTACGCCGAGCAGGACGCGGCCAAGCAGGGGGTCACGGACAAGGCGGAGCTTGAGCACCTCGGCCGGGAGGCCGGGCGGCGCAAGACGATCGAGACGGTGCGGACCTTCCTGAACGTGCCGATAGACCGGTTCGCCGAGATCAACCTGGCCGGGTTCTACGACCTCGCGACCGTGCTCGGCGGGGTCGAGGTGTGCCTGAACCATCCGGTCAAGGACAGCTACTCGGGGGCGGACTTCCCCGCCGGGCACCAGACGGTGAACGGGTCGCAGGCATTGGCGTTCGTCCGGCAGCGCCATGGCCTTGGCAACGGCGACCTCGACCGCACTCACCGGCAGCAGGCGTTCATCGCCTCCGCCGCGCACAAGCTGCGCAGCGCGGGCACGTTCACCGATCTGGGCAAGCTGCAGGACCTCGTCGACGCGGCGAAGAAGGACGTGGTGATCTCCGCCCGGTGGGACATCCTGTCCTTCGCGCAGCAGGCGCAGAACCTCACCGGCGGGAACGTGCAGTTCACCACGCTGCCGATCGCCGGATACCAGAAGGTCAACGGCCAAGACGTCAACAAGGTCGACGTCGAGCAGGTCCGCGCCGCCGTGCGTACCGCGTTCGGTACCGCCGCCCCGGCACCCGAGACACCGCAGGTGCACGCCTCGTCGACGGTCGACATCCCGAACACCACCGGCAGGACCGGGCTGGCCGCGATGGTGGCGCGAGCCCTGGCCTCCTATGGGTTCCGCACCGGCGAGCTCACCACCCTCGGCCCGGCCGCCTCGTCGGTCGTCTACGGGGCAGGTGCGAAGGACGACGCCACCTCCGCGGCGAGTCTGCTCGGCGGGCTGCCGGTGAGCGCCGACACGCGGGTGCCGGAAGGACACATCCGGATCACCCTCGGCACCGGGTTCACCCTGCCTGCCGCCCTCGGTCCGCACGGTGCCGACGCCCCCGTCGGCACCACCAGCTCGTCGGCTCCGAGTGCCACCTCCTCCTCGACCGGCACACCACCAGCCGCCGGGCCGCAAGGCGGCGCCGTGGACGGCAGCGGCATCCCCTGTGTCGACTGACGTCGGGTGTCCAAACGGTCCCAGCTGTTCGACGTCGGGCAGGGCTCCGGTCTCGGCCAGGGTGCGGACCTGGACCTGCCGAGGCGTGGCGTCAGGTGCTGACCACTCTGATCACCGCGGTCGATGACTGCCAGGACCTGTCGATCCCGGCGTGAGTCGGGCACGCTCGTCGGCCGGGAAGGAGGTCTGGGTGAGGTCCTCGGAGATCTGCCACATGCGCTTGGCGTCGTCCTCGCTGCGCAGCCGCGAGTAGACGGCCTGTTCGGCGGGCGCGCCGGACAGGTGCCCGAGACCGCTGGGGCCGTACAGGTGGGTGCCGCGTGCGTCCGGCGAGGTGGCGGCCAACAGGGCCGGGAGCAGCGCGGTCTCGACCGTCCCGACAAGGATGCCGCGGCGGGCGAGAGCGCGGATGACGCGCACGCCGGTGGTGTCCCGCGCCCGACCGACCTCGGAGCGTGCTGCCAGGAGGTTGGTGGGGGCGACGCCGGGGTGGGCGAGGTTGCTGGTGATCCCCCAGCCTCCGGCCCGGCTGCGCCGGTCCAGTTCGAGTCCGAACAGGCCGAACGCGATCTTGGACTGGCTGTACGCGCGGCGGCCGTGGTAGGACCGTTCCCAGTTCAGGTCGTCCCAGTTGATGGCGTACTGGTTGGCCGCGACGCTGATCTGCGAGGTCACGCGGGCACGTCCCGCGCGCAGCAGCGGCAGCAGGTGGGCGACGAGTGCGAAGTGCCCCAGGTGGTTGCTGCCGAACTGCAGCTCGAACCCGTCCGCGGTGGTCTGCCGGTCCGGTGGAGTCATCACACCGGCGTTGTTGACGAGGATGTGGATCGGGCGGTTCTCGCCGAGCAGCGCGGCTCCCAGCGCGGCGACCGAGCCCAGCGACGACAGGTCGAGCTCCCGCAGGGACAGTGCCGCTCCCGGGTGCCGCTGCTTGATCTTGGCGACCGCCGCTTCGCCCTTGCGAGGGTTGCGGACGGGCATGACGACCTCGGCACCGGCGGCGGCGAGGCGGGCCGCCAAACCCAGTCCGACGCCATCGCTGGCGCCGGTGACGACGGCGAGCTTCCCAGCGAGGTCGGGAACGGTGATGTCCGGTTGTGTGCGTGCCACGTGTTGCTCCTGGTTTCTCGTGGATGCGGCCGGTGCTCAGTTGCTGAATTTCGCCGTCGGCGACCACAACGACTTTCCAGCGAGATTCGCCATGTGGCCATTCCTCTGGAAAATGGATGCGACCTCAGTCTGAGTCCGACCCACCGGGATATCCACGGCCTCTCGATCCCAGGCAGCCCGCAGCCGTTTGGGGGGATCAACGATCCGAGGCTGAGACCAGGCACCGGTGGTAGAACGAAACCGCACCGGCACCAGGGAGGAAGCAGCCGTGATCGATCGAGCTGGGCTCGCCGAGTTCCTGCGTCGCCGTCGAGCGTCACTGCAACCTGAAGACGTCGGTCTCCCGCGCGGGCAACGGCGCCGAACCACCGGTTTGCGCCGCGAAGAGGTCGCCACGCTCTGCCACATCTCCGCCGACTACTACAGCCGGCTCGAACGGGAGCGCGGACCTCACCCGTCCGAGCAGATGATCGCCTCGATCGCGCAGGGCCTGCACCTGTCCCTCGACGAACGCGACCACCTGTTCCGCCTCGCCGGGCACAACCCACCCGCGAGAGGCGCGAACAGCGAGCACGTCAGTCCCGGCCTGCTCCGCATCTTCGACCGGCTCACCGACACCCCCGCCGAGATCGTCACCGAGCTCGGCGAGACCCTCCGGCAGACCCCGCTCGGCGTCGCGGTCACCGGCGACACCACCCACCACACCGGCCCGGCCCGCAGCATCGGCTACCGATGGTTCACCGACCCGGCCACCCGGTCCCGGTACCACCCCGACGACCACGCGATGCACTCCCGCGTCTTCGCCTCCGGGCTGCGCAAGGTGGTCACACTCCGCGGGCCCGGATCACGGGCCGCTCACCTCCTGGACCTCCTGCTCGCCCGCAGCGAAGAATTCCGCGCTGTCTGGAACGAACACGAAATCGGCATCCACCACAACGGCGTCAAACGCTACACGCACCCCGAGGTCGGCGCCCTGGAGTTGACCTGCCAAACACTTCTCGACCCCGACCAGTCACACATGCTTCTCGTTTACACCGCCGCCCCCGGCAGCGAAAGCTACGAGAAACTACAGCTTCTCTCCGTCATCGGGCCTGAACGCATCATCCCGCAGGCGCCTCCGAATGCGTGACAACCGGGTGTGGTCATCTTGTTTCCGTGCCCAGCAGAGGAAATCGCGCGCCGCGTAGGTGGTGTCGGTGGGCGTGGCGATCAGGCCGTCGATCAGCCGGAACACTGACCACGAGCGGTCAGCGGTCCGCTTCGGCCAATCCGGGCCGCCCCACACCCGACGAGAAGGAATTCACCCGATTCACTGTGAGAGCACGGATTCCGGCAGCTCGTCCGGGTGATTCCCGCGCGGGCGACCGACCGTTCGATTAGTTTCCGGGACAGCAGCAACGCGTTCCAACCCGTTCGGACGGGTTCGTGGTCCGGAGGGAGAACCCGCATGCCCCGTGCCAGCCAGCGGCAGGACGCTCCCGAGTTCGTCGGCAGGCGGACGGAGCTGGGGCTGCTGGCCGAATGCGCACGACGGGCCCGGCACGGGATGCCGCGGGTCGCGGTGGTCGAGGGTCCCGCGGGGATCGGCAAGACCTCGCTGGTGCAGCGGTTCGTCAACGGCCTCGACGGCTTCTCCCTGGTTTCGGCGACCGCGGACCAGCACAGCGCGGACAGCGGGTACAGCCTGCTCGGGCAGCTCCTGCCGCGGCTCGCGCTCGCCGAGATGACCTCCCCGGTTGCCGGGGCTGTCGAACTGCTCGGCAGGCTCGGCGAGCTCCAAGCGGGCGGCCCGGTCGCGGTGGTCATCGACGACGTCCAGTGGGCCGACCAGCTCTCGGCGGAGGCGTTCGCGTTCGGGCTGCGCAGGCTCAGCGCCGACTCCGTGCTGGTCATCGTGATCGCACGGGACGGCGACGCGGCCATGCGGCGCCTCGTGCTCGACGGCGACGACCGCGTCACCCGCATCCGGCTCCGCGGCCTCCAGGAGTCGGAGGTGGCGGAGCTGGCCGCCCGGTACGTCGGGCCGGTGAGCCCGACCGCGGCGCGGTGGATGTGCGCGCACACGTCCGGGCACCCCCTGCACCTGCGGGTGCTGCTGGCCGAGGGCGGCGGGCGGGGCGAACCGGTCGCCTGGCCGCGGTCGCTGGGCACGACGGTCCTGACGTGGTTGCGCCGCCAGTCCCCCGCCACCCGCGCACTGCTGGAAGCGCTCGCCGTGCTCGACACCCCGTTCCCACTTGCCCGGCTGGCGCATCTGGCCGAAGTGGACGATCCGGCCGCGGCCGTGGAACCCGCGCTCACCGCGGAGCTGTTGCAGTGGTGGCCCGACGACCCGTCCAGCCTCGTGGCGTTCCGCCACCCCTTGCACCGCAAGGCCGTGTACACGACCCTGTCGCCGATCCGCCGCTCCCTGCTGCACAGGGCGGCCGTGCGCTTCGTGGACCGCCGCAGCGGCTGGGTGCACCGCGTCGCGGCGGCCACGGGCACTGACCCGGTCCTCGCCGACGAGCTCGAAGCGGCGGCCGAACGCGAAGCCGAGCGGACCGAGTACGAGACGGCGGCCAACTACCTGCTGTGGTCGGCTCGGTTGTCGGTGACCCGCGCCGAGTACGAGCGCCGGTTGCTGACGGGATGCCTCCAGTCGCTGCGCGACTTCCGCACCGACTGGACCGCGCGGCTGTCCGACGAGGTCGAGGGCTGCGCCCCCTCGCCGCTGCGCGCCTGCACCGAGGGCGTGATGGCGCTGCTGCGGGACAACGAGCTGGCCAGGGCGCAAACCCTGCTGCGGACGGCGATCGACGGGGTGACCGGGACGCCGCTGTTCGAGTGGGTGCTGGGTACGGCCGCGGCCTTCCTCGCCGCGCTGCACCTGTGGCGGGGGCACGGCGAAGAGACGGTCGAGGCGGCTGAGCTGGCGCTGTCGGTGTCCACATTGGACGAAAGAGCCGTTGACGCGACCCGGATGATCCGGGCGATCGGGCGCAGCCGGGTGCACGGGATGTTCGCGGCCGAGCGGGACCTGGACCACCTGCCGGAGGTCCCCGTCGACGTGGGCCGCTCCGACATCGAGAGCCTGGCGGGGCGCGGCGCCATCCGGGCCATGCGCGGCGACCTCGCCGGCGCGCTGGCGGACCTGACAGTCGTGGTCCGCCTCCAGCGCGCCGGGGCCCGCTGTTCCATGGGCCACGCCTCTTTCTCCTACCTCGCCGCCGTGCAGTACCTGCTCGGCGCGTGGGACGACGCGGCGCTGACCGCCTACCAGGGGCTGGCCGTGGTCGAGGGCAGCGGGCAGATCTTCCACCACTGCCTCGCCCGGCTCGCCGCGGTGCTGGTGCCCGCCGGGCGCGGCGACGAGGAGAGCGCCGAACAGCACGTCCGGGCCGCGCTGCTGGAAGCCAGGATGCTGGGTACCCCGCAGGACACGCGCTACGCCGCCATCGCTGGCGCGGTCCGTGCCCAGGCGCTGGCGGACTGGCCGCGGATGCTCCAAGCGGCGGAGCCGCTGCGCGACCTGCCGAAGGAGACGGTCACCGGCACTCACGTGTGGTGGCAGCTGTGGTGGCGGCCGCTGCTCGCGGAAGCGCTGATCGGAACGGAACGCCTGGCCGAGGCCGAGCGCGAGGTCCGGCTGATCGCAGAGATCGCCGAGACCGTGCCGTATCTGCGGGTGCTCGTCGCGCGGCTGGACGGGTGGCGCCGGGTGCGCTGCGGCGACCGCGCCGGCGCGCTGACCCGCTACGAACACGCCGCGCACGCTGAGGAGGAGAGCCACGAGTCCCCGCTGTACCGCGCAATGCTGGAGGAGGCCCTGGGCAGGCTGCTCACCGAGGACGGCCCGTCGGTGGAGGGGGTCCGCTGGCTGCGCTCGGCGCACCGGCGCTACCAGGCCCTGCGCGCGACCCCGTTCACTCGGCGCTGCGCCGCGGCGCTGACCAGGTTGGGCGATCTGACCGCGGCGGGCTGCGGCCCGGCGGGCCCTGTGCTGTCCGAGCGTGAGAACCAGGTCGCCGTGCTCGCCGGTCGTGGCCTGACCAATCGGGAGATCGCCGCGGAGCTGTTCGTCAGCGGCAAGACGGTGGAGTACCACCTGGCGAACGTGTTCCGGAAACTCGGCATCTCCGGGCGCAGGCAACTGCGCGACCGGTTTCACCCGTCCGCCGACGCGGACTAGGCGATTTCCCTAGGGCACGGCTCGCGCGCCCGGACCCAGACTTCTAGGCCGAGCTCACGTCGTCTGCCTGGAGGAATCCCGTGTCTCCGTCCAACTTGGTCCTGCCGTCGACCGACACCACCGCGATCACTCTCATCGACCCGGTCAGCGTGACCGTGGAGGGCACAACGGTGGTGTTCGCCCGCAAGGCGGAGGCCGTCGTGGACACCCTGTACTACAACGTCCGCGAACCCGACGCCGAGCCGATGAGCCCACGGGAGTGGAGCGGGTGGTCTCCCCTGTCGCTGACCCAGCCCTCGGAGCCGAGCGCCGACCGGAAGCCGATGCTGCGGCTGGCCGGGATGGACCTGATCACCGTCGACTCGGCCGCGACGACCCCCACCCCGGCCGACGCGCCGTTCCGCGTCGTCACCGACGGCAGGCACGTCTGCTGCTTGCGCCGCTCCACCGGCAACTCCCTGTACCTGGACCGGTTCGTCCTCGTGCAGAACCCGGAGCAGCGGCCGAGCGACCCGGAAGAGGAGCAACCGACCCGCTGGCAGCTCCAGCGGCTCGGGGAGATCCGCTACCGGCGCAGTGGCCGCAGGGACGTGCCCGCCGGTGACGCCGACAGCCTCGGCTCCACCAACATGGCGGGCGAGCCGTTCCTGGAACCGACCATCGAGCTGTCCCTGTTGCTGGGCAAGGACATCACCGACTTCGACGTCGCGCTCGGGCCGACCTCCGAGATGGACCTGCACCGCTGGCACCTCGTGACCAGGACGGCCGACGGCACGGTCAGCTACCTGTCCTGCAAGGAGGCCGAGTTCGACCCGATGGACCTGCGCGAGTCCTCCGTGCACCGCTTCACCGTCCCGCTCGCCGCCTCGATCGCCGGCGCGCGGGTCCCACTCGCCGCGGCCGCCGGTCCGGCCGTCGCCGTCTACGCCGAACAGGAACGCGCCAAGGCGGACGAGAACGCCACCACCGTGCGCCGCGGGATGCGGCTGGCCATGACCGTCCCCGTCGAGAAGCAGGTCGCCCCCGGTGACTACGCCGGGCTCGCCGTGCTGGACCTGACGATGTTCGAGGACGGCAGCGTCGCCGAACCCGCGCCGACGCTGGAGTGCGTGGTGATCGACAGCGGCGCCGGCGACAAGGGCTACCCGGTGCCCAGTTCCGCCGTGCACTCCGCGGGAGCGGGTACGGCGACCGCGGTGCTGCTGACCCAGCCGGAGCTGGCGTCCGCTCCCGCCCTGCTGGACAGCGCGGACGGTCTGCTGCACTGCTACTTCGCCCAGCGGACGAGCACCACCCGGCAGGACTTCGCGGTGGCCCGGTTCGACCCGATCATGGTCAGGGCCCAGCTGTCCTTGCCGTGGTCGGCATCCGACGGTTCGACCGGCACGTTCCCGCTGATCGCCCAGCGCAGCGGGACGACCTTCAACGGGGCCACGGTCGCGGTCGCCGACTGCGCGGCGGGCACCGCTCCCGACCTGTGCTCGGTGTCCATCTCCTACGGCGCGGAGTCCGGCCTGCCGGACGAGCGGTGGGAAGGCGTGCCCCGCGCGCTCTCCCGCATGGTGCCGATCCTCAACGGCCGGTACTCCCAGGACTGCACGGACGTCGAGGTCCGGTCGGGAGAGCGCCAGTTCTACGACGCCGATGGCAGGTTCCCGTCGGTGCGCCTGCCCATGACCCCCGACGTGACCGGCGCGGCGGGCTCGGCATTCCTCG
This sequence comes from Allokutzneria oryzae, assembly GCF_042429765.1. NCBI lineage: Bacteria > Bacillati > Actinomycetota > Actinomycetes > Pseudonocardiales > Pseudonocardiaceae > Allokutzneria > Allokutzneria oryzae. The sequence goes on from NZ_JBHLZU010000012.1 coordinate 171,716, forward strand.
AACTGTTCTCGACCCATGAGGAGGTGCCGATCAAGACGGTCGAGGTCAGCTCGGCCTCCGGCGGACCGGCGACGATGACCATCCACTACGCGCTGCCCGGCGGCGGTACCGCCAAGCAGACGTGGGCGGCCCTCCCCCAGGACACCCACCACCTGGTCGGCGTCCTCACCGGCGAGGCCGCGATGACGCGCTACTCCTACACCCCGGCCACCGACGACACCCCGCTCTACGCCCTCGACGGCGGCATCCTGGTGTTCGGCCGCGCCGGCAAGCAGATCACCCTCACCGTCGCAGCGGGCAAGGACCCCGAGCACTGCACCCTCGGCCTGACCGAGGAGGACACGCTCTCCGAGGTGGCCAACGACGTCTCCCGGGCGCCCGCCGCGGTTGCCGAGGTGCTCAGGACCTGGCTCCCCGGCGTCCTGGTCGACGGCATGGCGACCAGGATCGGCGACCAGGTGGTCGACGAGGAGTTGGACCTGCGGTCCGGCTCGCTGCTGTTCGACGTCCTGCTTCCCGCTCCGGAAGGACAGCTGGTTCCGGGCACGGTCGAGGCCATGCGGTGGCACCGCAGGACGGTGATCGGCAACCTGCCGCCGAAGGTCGCCCTCGACCGAGGCATGATCGCGCTCGCCGCGGGCGCCCCGGTGCGGGTGCCGCCCGGCCAGGAAGCGTTGGCGGGCAACAGCAACGGTGCCGTGGTCGTCAAGGGCTCCAACGGCACCTGGCGGGTGGCTCACCAGTCGAAGGCGTTGACGCTCAACGGCTCCACCGCGGTAGAAGTGCCCACGCCCGGGAGCGCGGTGGTCCCGGTCCGCGACTGGACCGTCGAGTCCTGGGTTCGGCCCACCACGGAGGCCCCGGCGATGGTGGTCGCCTACGACGGTGGCAGGCCCGCGGAGACGGGAGTCCTGCCGCCCCACTACTTCCTGAGCACCGGCGGTATGCGAACAGTGGAGTTCGAGAGCTACACCACGAAGGACGACAAGACCGCGAACTCCTACCTGGAGGTGGCGAAGAACCAGCTCTTCGACCCCACCCGCGACGCGTTCACCTGGGAGGCGTGGGTCCGTCCCGCCGCGAGGCCCTGCATGGGGAATGGCTGCCTCGGCAGCCTGTTCCAGGTCTACGACACCGAGGACTCCAAGTCCGTGCCGCTCATCCAGTTGGGCCTGGGCACCGCTCGGTTGCTGCGCTTCGGCTACCGGACCGACAAGGACAAGAAGCACGAGAACGTCGAGACCATCGTCGGCAGCGGCGATGTGCTGCCCGCGAACGCGTGGTCGCACGTGGCGGTGACCGCGCGCAAGAACGGGAGCACCTGGGCGCTCCAGCTCTACGTCAACGCGAAGTCCGTGTTCTCGTCCTCGGTGGTGCTGCGCGCGGCGTCCAAGACGACTCCGCCCGGCGTGGTGTTCGGTTCCCGGATCTCCCCGCACGTCAGCATGTTCGGCTCGGTCACGGAGGTGCGGTTCTGGACCACTGCCCGATCAGCAGCGGATCTCGGCCAGACCATGCGCACGTCGCTGACCGGCTCCGAGCCGAACCTCGCCGGGTACTGGCCGCTCAACACCGTGAGCCAGAAACACGACGTCGAGTCGTACAACTACGCGGAGGCGACGGGAGAGGCCCTGAACGCGCACTGGAAGCTGAACCCGGCCCAGAAGGTCGTCCTCTCTGATCACAACCCCTTCATCGGTGTCATCACGAAGGTGAGTGATGCGCGGGCGGTGTACGCCAAGGCGTTCCTGGAGAAGGACACCTGGAACCACGTCGCCGTCGCCTACCGCGGCACCGGAGCGCTGCGGCTGAACCAGGGCGCCAAGGGCCGCAAGCACGTGGACTACGGGATCTGCAAGCAGCCCACCGGATTCGACTTCGGGGACCAGTTCACCGTCGAGGCGTGGACGGCCCCGACGCACGACGCCCGGCCCCACGGCATGACCATCCTGGCGCAATGGGGCGTGGATGAGGCGGACCAGTCCTTCCAGTTCGGCTACACCGGATCCGGCACGGCGTTCTGCGCGGTGAACCTGGTCGACACGTCGACCGGCAAGCGGGTCCCCCTGCGCGTGGAGAGCGGGTCGTCGGTTTCCGCCCACCTCGCCGCCGTGCTGAGGTGCACGATGCTCCCGCCGAGGAACGCCAAGGACAAGCCGGACGTCAAGGCGACGTTGTCGCTGTACGTCAACAGCCAGAAGGTCGCCAGCGAGAGCGTTACCGTGTCCAACTCGACGCAGCTGACCTCGACGGGCTCGCGCAGCCCGCTCACGCTCGGCGTGAGGACACCGCCGTCGCCGACCACGGCCCTGGAGTCGCAGCTGCCGTTCGACGGCGCGGTGACCGGCGTCCGGTTCTGGTCGGTCGGCCTGTCCGACAACGAGATGAGCGCCGCGATGACACAGCGCGACACCGCGGACACCTTTGACGGCGTGGTTTCCGCGTGGTGGTTCCACGAGACCACCGGGACGGTCGCCGCGGACTCCCGCGAGAACAACGACATGGTCCTCAGCAGCGCCGATCTGTGGGGATCGATGCCGTTCCTCGGCAGGTACAGCTGCTACCACAACGGCAGACGGGTCGACACCATCCCGGCGAAGGATGAGGCGTGGCAGGACGGCTTCGACCCGCAGCTCAGCATCGGCGCGGTCACGCGGTCCGGCAGCTACGACTCCGCGTTCAGCGGGTCGCTCGCCGAACTGCGGCTGTGGCGCTCGGCCCGCACTCGCGCCGAGGTCGTCGACGGCCTCTACCGGCCGATCGCCGCCGACAACCCGGATCTCGCCGCGTACTGGTCCTTCGACGGCACCGCGAAGGACCTCACCGGACGCGGGGCGGACGGGACGGTCAAGCCGCCCGCCACCTACACCGCCTCGACAGCGCCGGTCGCCGACGAAGGCCCGCAGGTGCGCGACGTCTACAACGGCCCGGTGACCGCGTTCCAGCGGAACCTCACCGGTCGGCCGTCGGTCCTGGAGTACCCGGAGACGGCCACGCGGTGGGACGGCAGACCCATCGGAGTGATGCGCAGGGCGTACTTCTTCACCGCGCCGGAACTGGTTCTGGCCACCGGGTTCGGGGTCGGCGAGCTGGACCTGGTGTACCTGGGCCAGGTGCAGACCAACCCGACTCTGATCGGGTTCATCGAAGGCGCGCCGCCGGTGCCCAGCGAGAACCTGTCCCGCCCGCTGTACAACAGCCCGCTCGGCTACAACAACTACCAGGACGCCTCCACGGTGGCGCTGCGCTCCACCGAGACCAGCAGCTTCACCTTCAGCAGCACCGACTACCGCACGAAGCTGCGGATGAACCTGGACGTCAAGCAAGGCGGGTCCGGCGGCCTCGACATGTCGACGGGCTTCTACCTCCCGGGAACCGGCTTCGAGATGAAGAACGCCCTGCTCAAGCTGAAGCTGGCAGCGCACCACAGGTCCGACCTGGAAATGGCGCAGCAGACCGACCGGGTCGACGGGTCGACGTGGACGAAGCTGACCGGCGACGGCATGGGTCTGCGGGGCAGGTGGGAACCACCGGCCACCAAGGACTCCCCTTACCTGAACCCGGTCGTGGGCAGGCGTTACCAGCCGCTGAACGTCGGTTACGCCCTCGTCGAGTCGCTGACCGCGGACCTGTACGCGCTGCGGCTGGACACCACCGGCGCGATGGTCGGCAAGGTGGTGCTGCCCGACCTCAACATCCCACCGGACCGCAACATCGTGACGTTCCGGATGCGCTCGACCTACGTCAAGAACGGCACGCTCGACGGACGGGTGGGGCTGGTCAACGACCCCGACTTCCCGCAGGCGGACGTGACGCGGGGCAGCTACTTCCGCCCGGAGGAGGCCTACCGGCTCGCGGCCCGCATCGAGCGGTCCGACCAACTGCTGCGCGCCAGGTACCGGAAGTACGAGGCCGAGGACCGGGGCACGCGGGGGCCGGTGGGACCGGACACCGGTGACGTCACCACCGGCCAGTTCTACGACTTCCGGGACGACGTGCCGACCAGGGGCATCGCGAACCGGTACGTGTGGACCGCCACCGGCGGCCTGCACACCGAGACCGAACAGTTCTCCTCAGTCCACGAACGCTCGTACGCGGGCTTCTACGACTACACCTTCGTCGCCGGTCTCGAAGGCAGCTACGAGGGCCAGTTCGGCCCGAGCTGGCGTGCGGGCGCCTTCGGCTCCTTCGACGCGCTCTTCGGTGGTCACCTCAAGATCCAGGTGGGCAAGAAGGAGAACCAGGGCAGGGGCCTGACGCTGGACATCACCTGCCCGGGCGATCCCATGCTCCAGGCCTACGACGACCCGACCGCGACGTACACGACGGACCCGTGCCCGGGCAAGGTCGAGGCGTACCGGTTCATGGCCTTCTACCTGCCCCCGTCCGCGGACAACGGCTCAGCCTTCCACAATGACGTCGTGGACCGGGACTGGCTGCGCTCCAGCAGCGACCCCGACGCCGTGGCGCTGCGCAACGTCCGTCACGGCGGGAACGGGGTCTGGCGGGTGCTCTACCGGGTCACCTACGTCAACCGCGTGCCACCGCGTTTCGACACCAACCCGGCCCAGGTCAGCGGGCCCGCACCGGAGCAGACGATCATGCTGGTGGACAACCCGCTGCTGATCGAGCTGGTCGACCAGGCGATGCCCCCGGGACGGCAGGACCCGGAGGCGGTCGGCAACGCCGTGGCCACCGTCCTGACCGAGGTCAACGGATCCGCCCCGTACACGTTGAGCGCGAAGGTGCCGTGGTGGAAGCCCTTCGTCCAGTCCGCCCGGGCCACCGCACCGGACATCGCGGCAGCACACCTGCTGAACCAGATAGTCGACGACGCCACGACGTACTTCCAGGCCGGCTACGCCAGCGGCGCGCTGCCGCTGCCGCGCGGCGGTGAGCGAGCACCGGCGTTCGTCGACTGACCACCGAGCCCCACCGCCGGCCCGGGCCCCGCGTCCGGGCCGGCGAGTACCACCGGCAACGTGTGGAGAGCTGACGCCGGCACCTGCGCTCCCCCGACCACGCCAGCTGGCCCCTGCCTGCACGGGGGGACGGAGGCAGCGCGCGGCCTCGGGACGACTTGCAGGACAGGTGCCAGGCGGCTACTCGGGCATGCGGCTCAGCGAACCGTGGTGCCGTCGATCTGTTCGCGAAGGATGTCGCCGTGTCCTGCGTGCCGGGCGAATTCTTCGATCATGGCGAGCAGGGTCCACCGCATGCTGACCGTTCCTTCGCGGGGGTTGTCCTTGGTGTCGTCGAGGTCGAAGCGGGCGGCGATCACACGTGATCGCTGGCTGGCACGCTCGAACTCGGCGATCACGTCGGCCAGGGACTCGTCGTCTGCGACGGCGAAGGTGCCCTCGTCCCGGTTCGAGTATCCGTCGCACTCGGACTCGTCGACTCCCGCCCAGAACCGTTGGAACCAGATCCGTTCGGCGGCCGCGGCGTGCTTGATCAACGAGATTGGTGTCGTCAGTGACGCGACGAGCCGTCGGCGAGCGTCGGCTTCGGAGAGGCCGCGCGCGGTCTCGATCAGCGCTTCGCGGTTGCGATCGAGCATGTTCTCGATGATCGCTCGCTCGACGCCAAGGGTAACTCGGTTGGTACTCAAGGACTTTCACTCCATTCTCTTGCGCGGCTGAGGACCTGTGCGGTCCTGGCCCGGACGGCGATGGGGCTGCGGTTCAGCGAGGGACTTGAGGACAGCGACGACGCGTCCAGAAGCTGGGAACGAGCCAGTGATGCCGCAACGTTTGATGTGCTCACCGCTTGGATGTGCGGGGCGTGTCGACGCGGGCAGAAAGAAACACCGCAGCCGAAGTCGGTCGCCGGGCAGATCCGGCGAAGGCACCGACGTCATTATTGCACGGTGCCGTCGAGGGTGGGAGCGACGCGGTCAGCGAAGGTGGTGAGTACGCCTTCGGCGGTCATACCGAAGGCAGCCGCGACCAGTTCCGGGGCGAGGTTGTCGACCCGATCGGCCAGCCGGGTGGAGCGCGGCCTTTCGGCCGAACGCCGGCGGAGTCGCGCAGGTGGCTGGCATCGACGCCCTGGTCGACGCGCCCGATGCCGGTCGTGGGGAAGGCCGCCGAGACCGCGCCCTGCCGCTGTTGACCGTCCAGTCCGGACAGCATGTGACCGAACTGATCGAACTCGACTGCGGTGACGTGACTTTCGGACACGGAACCAGCGTCAGATGTCTCGACAAGGGCCGAGAACGCCGGGCCGTTGGCTCAGCGTCGACGCCGTTGAACGTCTCGTCCGCCTGCACGCCGCCACCGCCGCACGCACATGCCCCACGTCAAGAGCCGAGTGCGCGACACACTCGGTACCTCGAACGCCCAGCTTCCAGTCGCTCAGACCGAGACACTGGACAAGTTCTTCGTGGTACGACATGCGATTCGTGCACGATCCGTTGTCGCGGCGATCACCCGCGCGACAGCCGCCAACTTGCGGGCATGTCGATGAGTGCCTGCTTAGCCAAGAGCACCAAGTGCTTGGTCCTTTTCCCAGACTGACACGTGCTTGGTGCTGTCCGCCGTGAGCTCCGAGCGGTCCCAGTCCGCCCAGCGGTACTTCGGTTTCATCCCGGCGATGCGCGCCATGAGGTCCATCTCGGCCGGCCAGGCGTACCGGAAGGGAATGCGGCGGAACCGCCCGATCCCGTCCGGTGACACGGTGATGTGGTTCGACGTGAACTCCTGCGTGACGACGTCGTACTGGTCGAACCCCACATATCCGCCGCCTTCGTGGCCGGGCGCCACCGTGAACGGGACGGTGTCCTGCCCGGGCGGCAGGCGGCGCAGATCCGGCAGCCCCACCTCGACGAGGAACAGCCCGCCCGGGCGCAGGTGCGCAGCCGCGTTCCGGAAGACGTCGACCTGCGCGTCCTGCGTGGTCACGTTGCTGATCGTGTTGAACACCAGATAGACCAGCGAGAACTGACCGACCACCCGCGTCGACGTCATATCGCCGATCGTGACGTCGACCGCGTCGCCGCCAGGCTTGCTCGCGATCCGCGCCGCCATCGCCCGGCTCAGCTCGATTCCGCTCACTCGGACGCCGCGCGCGGCCAGCGGCGCGGCGATCCGCCCAGTGCCGACGGCGAACTCAAGCACCGGGCCGTCGGCCAAGTCCTCCAGGACGTCCACGGCGGGCGTCACCACTTCGGGCGCGTTCGCGCCACCTGGGCCGTCGTAGCCCGCGGCCACGCTCTCAGGGAACCAGCCGTCCGCCGGATCGTCTCCCTGCTCGACGAGGGCAGCGCCGCTTGAGTTCACCTCATCGCTCATGGTCCCCGGACGCTACGCCCGCCGCCGCCCGCTCCGCACTCCCATTTCGGGCCCAACGCGCACATGACGCAACAGCGTGCCCTCACCGCCGTTCGCGGCACCAGGCCTCGACCAGCCCGGCGGCGAAGTGTCCACAGTAGACTTAGTGGCCTCGCCGTGGCGCGCACCAACCCACGCGGCAAGCCCGTGATCACCCGGCCCGCGACATGCCACCTCCCGTGGGCCAGGATCCCGTCCCCACAATGAGCCCACGTCGTCCCGCCCGACAGAGGACAAGGCCCCTGTTTGCCAGGGACGGAGGTGTGACCAGGAAATCAGAAGGACCATGCGCGAACCCGGCGGCGACCGATCCGGACAGGGCCGTCAGCCCGGCGGGAACCGCCCCGGCCGAGGATGTCAACCCGCACAACGGCCTTCTCCGCCGGCACCACGCGCCAGGCGCCCCGCTGAGCCCATTGCCCCTTAGTACATATACAGGTATGTGCGATACCTGTTTTTCGATACTGTCGCCCCATGCACCTCAGCCGGGCCACCGACATCGCGTTGCGTGTCCTGATGTTGGCCGCAGCCAAGAACCGACAGCTCACCATCGACCACCTCGCCACCACGATGAACGTGCCGCACAACCACGTGGCCAAAGTGGTCCAGCGGCTTCAGCGGGAAGGGCTGGTCACCACCACCCGGGGACGCAACGGCGGCGTCTGGGTGCCCGCCGAGGCGCGGAAGGTGACCGTCGGGCAGGTGGTGCGCCGGTTCGAAGGCGAGTCCGAGGTCGTCGAGTGCGAGGCCCCGCCATGCCCCCTGCAGCGGTCGTGCAGGCTGCGCGCCGCTCTCGCACGGGCGCAGGAGGCGTTCTTCGCCTCACTGGACGGCGTACCCCTCGAAGACCTCCTTGCCAGGCCCACGGGGCCGATCCTGTTGTCCTTGCCTTGAAAGGGAACCCATGCTCTCTCAGCACTCCCGTGGCATCGTGCTCGCCACTCTGCCCGCCGTGCGCCGCACGGTGGCCGAGATCGCCGGCCGGTTCTACGACTCACTCTTCGACGCCCGTCCCGACCTGCTGAACCTGTTCAACCTGGGCAACCAGGCCAACGGTGAGCAGAGAAAGGCTCTTGCCGCCTCAGTGGTCGCCTTCGCGGAGCACCTCACGGGCACGACCGTGATCCCGATCGACGCGGTGGTCCGCCGGGTGGCGCACAAGCACGTCTCGTTGGGCATCCGGCCGGAGCAGTACACCATCGTCGGCAGGTACCTGCTCGCCGCCGTCGCCGACGTCCTCGGCGACGCCGTGACGCCTGAGGTCGCCGCTGCTTGGGACGAGGTCTACTGGTTGTTCGCAGTTCGCCTGATCGCCGCTGAAACCCGCCTGTACCAGGGAACAGGCCAAGATCGCGGGTACCTCAACGCGCCTTGGACGGTCGTGGGGCGGTTCGAGGAGGCGCAGGACACGGTGTCACTGGCGCTCGCCCCCGACAACGGCCCGATACCTCGGCACCTGCCCGGTCAGTACACCACCGTCACCGTCGACCTGCCCAACGGGATGAGACAAGCCCGCCAGTACACGCTGTCCGAGGCGCCCGGCCACAACACCCTGCGGATCACCGTGCGGCGGGTGCGCGGCCGTGCCGGCGCTCCTGACGGGATGGTGTCGACGTTCCTCACTCGCGACATCCGTATCGGAGACCGGTTACGGGTCAGCCATCCTGGGGGCGACGTCGCGCTTCCTGACACCGGGCCGCTCGTGCTGGCCAGTGCGGGCATCGGCATCACACCGATCGCCGCGATGATCGAACACCTCGCCGAGACCCAACCCGACCGGCCCGTGGTGGCTGTGCACGCGGAGCGCTCACCGAAGCGGCACGCGCTGGCATGGCACGTCCATCGGCACGGTGCGAGACTGGCGTCCTTCGAGAACATCCTGTACTACGAACAGGATGCTCCCAGCTGGGCGCGCTCCGGCCTTGTCGCTCCGGACGCGCTCCCGTTGCCTCCAGGCGCTTCGGCCTATCTGTGCGGACCGTTGCCATTCATGCGCCATGTCCGCGCGGCGCTCCTGCGCCGGGGAATGCCAACGGACCGCATCCGGTTCGAGGTGTTCGGCCCAGACTTGTGGACCACCGGAGCAGACCGCCTCCCTGCTCCACAGCCGATCGCCTGAAGCGGACGTGCGCCGAGTGGTGTCCGAACAAGATGCGGGACCGACGTCGGGGTGGCGCTGGGGCGAGAAGGTGTCGGGCACGATGTAGGGCTGCCAGTCGAGCCAGTGGGCGCACAGGGCTTTGAGTAGGTCGACGAGCTCGCTGCGCTGGCCCCAGTACCGGATCTTCCCGGTCGCCAGGCCCAGCGCCGCGAGCATGTCCAAGACGCGGCACCAGGCCGGGTCCCGCGAGCCCGGCCTGCGGTAGAGCTCCAGCACCGCTGGGATGGCCCAGACCCGGACCGTTCTCGGCGAGGGTGGTTGACATGTGCCTCTCCTCCGGGGCTCAGTCGAGGACGACCGGACGCCCGGCGAACCACCCGAGCAGGGCGTCGGCCGAGCTGTGCCGCGACGGCGGGTGGAAGCCGATCGCGTGCGCGGCGGTGGCCAGGTGGGCGACCTCGGGCCCTTCCGGAACTGCCACGGGCGACTCAGGAAGGGCCCGCCGGTGCACATGCCGCCGAAGCTGGGCAGCGCGCCACGCGCTTCTGCCGGTCGGCCCATGCGGTGGCCAGGTCGCGGGTGCTCTCCGAGTCGTCGCAGATCACCGAGGAGTACAGGAACCTGGACGTACCGATGCATCCCTGGCGGTGGCGCCGAAGCCGTAGGTGGTGTCGTAGCGGGAGAGCCAGGCCGTGAACGAGTGGAAGTTGTTCTCGTGGGCGGCCGCGGTGGAGTCGGTGATGTGGGTCAGGTCGAAGGTCGGCGGCATCACCGAGTCCAGCAGCATGCGGTCGACATGGCGATGTTCTCGGTGGACAGGCTGCGGGCGAGCTCGGGATCTGCCGCGACGCAACGGTCACTGGCTCAGGCGTCGCGTTCCTTCACGAATCGCCAGGTGTCCTCTTCGGACGGACCACGCGGCAGCTCGGTGGAGTCGCCGAGTTCGGCATCGCAGTCCGGACGGGTGCTGTGGCCGGTGCCGCGTTGACACCGGCCATGGTGAAGAAGCTGAGCAGCGGCAGGGCGACCGTGGTGGCCGCCAGGGCGGTGATGAGCTCGTGGGACAAGGGGTATCTCCGGGTCAGGCGTCGGCGGGAGTCCGGAGGGCGGCGGCCATCCACTCCTCGCTCGCCCCCGTGTCCTCCCACTCGTCCGGCCGCGGGCTCCCGTTGATGGTGGCCATCAGGGACAGGTAGGTGCCGAGCAGGCCGGTGAACTCCGATGCGAACCGCTCGGCGAACTGGCTCGCGGCACAGGACGGGTCGGGGTGGGTCATGGACCGTCGCAGGTCGGCGAGTGCCTGCTCGTCCAGCGGCGCCCCGGTGGCGTCAGCGGTGAGGTCGGCGAGCGAGGCCAGGACGCGTTCGGCGATCTCCCGCGCTTGCGGCGACTCCGGGGACAGCCCGGACCGCTCGGCCTCCCTGGCCAGTTCTTCGAGCTGACCGTGTTCCTCCATGCGCGCCAACCTGCCCGGCGCGGTCAAGTCGACGGACTTGGGCGAGGTGAAGCAGGCGTGGAAGAACTGGCGCACCGAGTCGCGGAAGGCGTCGTCCTGTACCAGGTCGGCCAGCTGGATCCACGCCTGGAGCTGCTCGGTGGTGGGATCCTCCGGCAGCTGGGGCCGCATCCGGTGCAGGCGTTCGACGTAGGCGGGGTGGACGGTGAGGCCTTCGGTGACCTCGCTCCAGAACTCGTCCAGGAGCTGGTTACGGCTGTCGTCGGACATGGACACAAGGCTGTGCATGAGGGATACCCGTTCGGTGGCGGTGGGCTGGTTGACGATGGTGCGCAGGACGGCGCGCCGGGCGCGCAGGTCGCGCAGGTGCCGCTCGACCACCTGCAGGTGGGTCTCGGCCAGGTCGTGCAGGCTGGTCTCCTCGGCCAGCAGCCCGCGGATGTCGTCCAGGCCCGCGCCCAGGTCTCGCAGGGTGCGGACGAGTTCCAGCCGCGCGATGGCGTCGATGTCGTAGAGCCGGTGCCCGCCGTCGGTCTGCCTGGTGGGCGCGATGACCCCGGCGTCGGCGTAGAACCTGATGGCACTCACGCTCAACCCGGTGCGGCGCGCCGCGTCCCCGATGGGGTACAAGCGGTTGTCGTTCATGGGGTCCACTGTGGAACCTCAAGCCGCTTGAGCTTCAACCCCTTGGCCATGTGAACTGGGTCATAGCGCGGCGGCCCCGCCGGGGTCCTCCTGCCGCGAGCGCAGGCGCCGGGTCTCGGCCTCACCCGTCCCGAAACGAGCAACGTCGCGACCGTTACGAGGATGTTCACCGATCAAACCAACCAGATCCACGGCGGGCGACGGACGGGACGAAGTCGACACGGGGTTTCCGATCTCCAGGGGGTCAGGGCAAGGCGGGTAGGCACCGGAGGTTGATCCCCCAGGTGGACCGGGACGGCCGCACCGCTGGATACCCTCGCGCTGCGCGCGCCGGTCACCGGACCCACCGCGACCCGTGACTCGGCGGCCCTCTCGGAGCCAGCCTGCTCGGCCTGCTGGTGAACCTGCAGTGGCGCGCCGTTTGGCACTGCGCGGCCCACCGTCGTTTGCTTGGCTCTGGTTCGTGGCAGTCCGTCGTGCCCTGCTGTTCATCAGGTGCGCGTGGTCGAGTTGTGGACGGAGATGGCTCATGGGTGATGTCCGGCGCACGGAGGTGCGGCTGCGCGTGTTGGAGGCGATCACGGACAGCAGGCTCGGGGAGCTCGATCTCGACGAGCTCTTCGGGGTCTTGCTGAGGCGGGTGCGTGAGCTGTTCTCGGTCGACACCGCCACCGTCCTGCTGGTGGACTCCCACGGCGAGCAGTTGGTGGCCAGGGCGACTTCCGGCCTGGAGGAGGAGGTCTTCCAGGGGGTCCGGGTGCCGGTGGGAGTGGGCTTCGCCGGGCGGGTGGCCCAGGATCGGGAACCGGTGTGGATCGAGCATGTCGACGCGTCCACGGTGGTGAACCCCCTCCTGTGGGAGCGAGGCCTGCGGGTGCTGCTGGGGGTGCCGATGGTGGCCCAAGGCGACCTCGTCGGGGTGCTGCACGTCGGCAGCACCGCGGCCCGCCGGTTCACCGACGAGGAGACCGACCTGCTCCAGCTCGTCGCCGACCGGCTCGCGATGGCGGTGCGCATGCTCCGAACGCGTTCGGAGCGGGCGGCGGCCGCCATGCTGCAGGACAGCCTCCTGCCCGGGCGTCTGCCAGCCATCGAGGGCTGGGAGCTGGCCGCCCGCTACGTTCCCGGCGCGGGCAGCGGTGTCGGCGGTGACTGGTACGACGTGTTCGGTCTCCCCGACGGGCGCACCGGCCTGGTGATCGGCGACGTGGTCGGCAGCGGGCTGCCCGCCGCGATCGTCATGGGGCGTCTGCGCAGCGCGCTGCGCGCCTATGCCCTGGAGTTCGCCGAGCCCGCAGTGGTGCTCGGCAAGCTCGACCGGAAGGCCAGCCACTTCGAGGATCGCACGATGGCCACGGTCGCCTACGCGGTCATCGACCCGGCGGCCGGCCGCATGGACCTCGCCCTGGCCGGTCACCTGCCACCCGTTCTCGTCGCACCAGGGCGCCCGGCCGCGTTCGTCGACGCCGCGGTCGGCCCGCCCGTCGGCTTCAACCTGGCCGTCACCGACCGCCGGGGCACCACCGTCGACGTGCCGCCCGGCGCACTGGTCGCCCTGTACACCGACGGTCTGGTGGAGCGCCGTGGGCTGGACCTGGACAGCCAGCTGGAGAAGCTCCGGCAGGTCGTTTCCCCAGCGCCTCCGGAAGCGGCCTGCGTCCGGATCATGGCCGCTCTGGTCGGCGGCCAGCCCGCTACTGACGACATCGCTCTGGTGGCGATTCGCCGCAGCCGCTGAGGGGGTTGCGGCAGGCTGCGCTGTGGGCACTTCCTGTGTACGGCCCGAGTGTTGAAGGCGGAGCAGTTCGGGCGGTGGGTGGGGCGGCCGTGGCGGCTTGCGCTGGCCGAGCGAGTGCTGCTGGTGGCGGTGCACCAACTCGCGATGCGGCAGCTCGCGCCGCTGTTCGGCGTCGCCCCTGCCACGGTGTGCCGGGTGATCCAGCGGCTGGGCTCGCCGCTGGCGCTGGGACCCGTTGCCGCACCGCGGGATGCCGTGGCACGGCTGTGGATCGTGGCCGCGGACACGAGACTCGTGGTGGTCGCCCGAGGCGGCACCACCCCCGTGCCCTGGTGCGCGCGGGCCAGCTGACGTGGTCGGGGTTTTCGCGTTTTGTCACCTTCTTGCGCAAAAGAGCGCTCCCATTTCGCGTTAAGGCTCCACAACGCGAGAAAAGGGGTACGCGTGGCGGGCTACGTGGGTGGTGTTACCACTTGCAGCACTGCCCGCACACCGTGATCGCGGTCGCTGACATCACGCACCACCGAGGCTTTGACCCGCACCGCGGCAGCACCCCGATACTCCCGGGTCGATGTGGCCCTTTCTCTGTTGCCGCAACAGATGATGGACCACATCGACCCTACGCGGAACACGGAATGCGTTGCCCGGCAACAGGACCCGCGTGTTCGAGAACTAGGTCGTCCTCGATCAGCATGGCTGTCCGATCGAACCGATCACTCGATTCCTCCGTGATCTCGCCCTCGGAGACAGCAGTCCCTTGACCTGCCGAAGCTACGGCCACGATCTCCTGCGCTGACACCGGCCGAGTCCTTGGTGCTGTCGGGGTTTCCGCGGGGTCGGTCAGCCCGGTTCGACGGGCAGCCACAGCTCACAGGTCGCGGTGCTGAAGTCGTCCGCGCGGTCGAGGACCGTGACGATCGAGGGCCCTG